>CAZRSW010000004.1:121465-139131 GCA_964602845.1 uncultured Dehalococcoidia bacterium
TGGTCGGGATACGATACGATAGACTTTACGATATATTCGACGAGTTCCTTCATTGTTCCTCATTTATGGCTAGCCGCCTTGACCGGATCAATCATTCACTCTCAGTCTCAACCGTCTCATTACGATTTTCCAACATCCTTTTCACAGCCTCGCTAGGCTGCGCACCTTGACTAACCCATTTTAAAGCTCGTTCGTAGTCCAGCACTACCTGCGGTGGATCCTGGCGAGGATCGTAGTGACCTAATTGCTCAACAAAAGCCCCATCCCGTGGTTTCCTTGAGTCAGCAACAACGATTCTGTAACTCGGTTGATTCCTAGCGCCTGTTCTCTTTAATCGAATCCTAAGCATTTCAGGTCACATCCCCAGCAGAAATAGCTTTCAAGTTGCTTAGTTGTCTCATCAATCTGCTTTTTCGTCTTGCCGTGTTATTACGATGCAATACACCTTTCAATGAAGCCTTATCTAAAGCAGAATATGCCTGTTTCACAGCATGTTCTGCTTTTTCTAATTCCCCATTGACGATGTACTCTCGGGCTTTAGCAACGAAAGTCCTTGCCTTACTACGTAATGGTTGATTGTTTATCCGTTTTCTTTCACTCGACCGCGCGGCCTTAATACTGGACATTACTGGGGAGCCTCCTCAAATCGGACGATTCCAAATTATCAACTCTTCAAATTCCTAGATCTAGAAACTTCAATCACACCCTGTATCGCCTCTAGCTTCGCATGGAGCCCGTTTAACTGATTTATTCCACTCACGTACACCGTTAACGATACAACGCTCATATCATCGTACTCTTCCGATGCTATATTGGCAATGTTTATACGCCGTTCTGAAACCACAGAGGTTATATCTCCTAGTAACCCAACTCTATCCCAACCATCAATCTGGATGCGAACCGGATACAGGCTCTTACTTTCCCCCCAATCTACAGGAACTATTCGTTGTTTCTCGTCCTCTTCCATAATATTTCTACAATTCTTACGATGAACCGTTACCCCTCTTCCTCTAGTAATGAATCCTATGATTTCATCACCCATTATGGGATTACAACAACGTGCAATATTGGTTAGCAAATCTCCAACACCAAGAACTTCTATCCCAGAGGCTGGGCCCGTCCGAGGAATTTCCGTCAAAACCATCTGGTCTGAGGATTCCTCTACCGAAAGCCGTTGTATTAACTTTTCTGTTGTTAAAGAACCATCACCTATTGCAGCCAGCATGTCATCTGAAGAATTAAAGTTGAGCAGGGCAGCGGCAGCATCTTCACTTAATTTTAGGTCAAGCCTCTTCAACTGACTATGGTATATTTCGTCGCCCCTTTCTATATTAGTTTGCCTCTCTTGTCTGTTAAACCATTGTCTGATTTTTGCTCGAGCTGACGAGGTCTTTGTATAGCCAAGACTAGCGTTCAGCCAATCCAAGCTGGGAGCGCCTGTCTTACTAGTCATGATATGTACCGAGTCACCGTTTGAAAGTTCACTATTAAGGGCGACCAACTTTCCATTTACTTTTGCGCCTACACAAGCATGCCCCACGTCGGTATGAATACGATATGCAAAGTCCAAAGGAGTCGCCCCGGATGGTAATTCCTTAACTTCCCCATTTGGAGTATAAACATAAACTTGATCCCTAAATATGTCTGTTTTAAAGGATTCTACAAATTCGACAGACCCTACGACATCACGTTGCCACTCCATTAGTTGCCGAATCCAGGCCATTTTTTCTTCAAATTTTGCGTCCCTGTCTCCCCCCTCCTTGTAAACCCAATGCGCGGCTATCCCGTATTCGGCGACCTCATGCATTTCTCCAGTCCTTATTTGTATCTCTACCGGGGCCGAGTCCTCACAGAGTACCGCGGTATGGATTGACTGATATAAATTATCCTTAGGATTAGCGATATAGTCATCAAATTGCCCAGGTAGCGGATGCCATTTAGCATGAACAACACCCAGAGCTGCATAGCAATCCTTCACTTCCTTAACTGTAATCCTAAGAGCGAACAAGTCATATATTTCACTGACCTCTTTGTTGTTATTCGCGTATCTCTCAGATTTCTTGTGTATGCTGTAAATGTGTTTAGGGCGCCCGGTCACATCTGATTCTATACCCGCCTCATCAAGCTCATCCACCAACAATCTAATGACCCTAGCAATATAGGCTTCCCGTTCGACCCGTTTTGCATTCAAGGTACGAGAGATTCGCCTATATGCTTTAGGATCAAGTTGTTGGAATGCAAGATCTTCCAAGATCCACTTTATTTCCCAAATACCTAACCTGTGCGCAAGAGGAGCGTAAATATCCAATGTTTCCCGCGACATCCCCTCTCGCCGCTTAAGAGGCAGAGCCGAGACAGTCCTCATATTATGGAGACGATCCGCAAGTTTTATTAATACAACACGTATGTCTTCAGACATCGCCATCAACATTTTTCTTATGGTTTCTGCCTGAGCGATGTCATCCGCACTGGCGATCCCGTCCATTGTGGGTTTTTCCCCTGTAACCGTAGTTGCCTCTATATCACCAGCATCCTCCGCTCGTGTTAATTTAGTCACTCCATCCACTAATCTAGCCACATCTTCCCCGAACTCTCTTTCTAGTTGGGAATAAGTAACATCGCAATCCTCTAAGACGTCATGTAGCAGGGCAGCGGCTAACGCATTCGCATCAAGGCGAAGTCCAGCTAGAAAAATAGCTGTTTGTTTGGGATGCTCGAAGAATTCTTCGCCAGATAATCGCAGCTGACCCGCATGAGCCGATTCAGCAAAACCATAGGCATTTGCCACAAAGTCAACACTTTCGGAGGGGAGATAGTCCTGTATCTTATCGTACAGTTCCTCATCCACACCAATCCCTCTGACATTTACCATCAAACTGTCAACTCACTTCTGATCACTGAATTAAAATACTTAACCTTTTCTATTATACGGACTTTGCAACCGTATATCGCACGGAAAATATGGTTTCCTCCAAGCATCACCACTTCAGGAACAGGGGATATAGTTTATAGTTTACGATAGTACTTGGTAAATATGCAGATGCCATATGGAGTAAAATATACCTACTTAAACTGTGGCGACTTGGAGGATTCCCTCATGTTTCAAGCCCCTAGAGGCACTACTGATATTTTGCCAGAAGATCAGCCATATTGGGACAATGTAATGGCTGCGGTACGGCATATAGGATCTCAATTCGGATATTCACGGATTGACACACCTATTTTTGAAGACACCCAACTCTTTACCCGAGGAATAGGAGGCGCTACTGACATAGTAGAAAAAGAAACCTATTCATTCAAGGATAGGGGCGGGGATTCACTAACTCTGAGGCCCGAGGGAACCGCCCCCGTATGTCGCGCCTACATGGAGCACGGCATGCACACCCTACCTCAACCCGTCAAGCTTTATTACATCTGTCAAAATTTTCGTTACGAAAGGCCGCAGTCAGGTAGGTACAGAGCATTTAATCAATTTGGGGTCGAAATTTTCGGTGAATCAGACCCTTATGCGGATGCTGAGGCCATCGAGATATCTTGGAGATTTCTAAGAGAACTCGGACTCAGGGACTTATCTATAACTTTGAACAGTATCGGTGATGATGAATGCAGACCATTATATGTATCGGCACTGATAAAATATTATACTCAGCAGTCATCGGAATTATGCACAGATTGTGCAAGGAGGTTAGTAACAAATCCGCTGAGACTATTGGACTGCAAGATCGATACGTGTCAACCAATAATATCGGAAGCGCCAAGAAGTATCGATTATCTTTGCAATGACTGTGAAGAACATTGGCAAGATCTACTTGACCACTTAAATAGGATCGACCTAACCTATGAGATAGACAACAGTCTAGTACGGGGTTTAGATTATTATACGAGGACCGTCTTTGAAATAACGCCCCCTGTCAAGGGGCGGACTAATGTTATTGCCGGTGGAGGGAGATACGACAAGCTCTTAGAACAATTAGGAGGTCCTTCCACTCCTGGAGTTGGATTTGCGGTTGGCTTAGAAAGGGTAGTCGAGCACATGAAACGCCTTAAAGTCACATTTTCAGGCGATAAAAGTAAGCTCACTTTGGTTGCACATTTGGGCCCCAGAGGAAAGAAAGAGGCTATGGTCATGGCTTCATTAATCAGAAAGTCAGGGGGAACCGCAGTCATGGGACCTTCTAGAGGCTTGCGTAGTCAACTTCGGTACGCTTCCTCAATAAATGCTGATTACGCCGTAATCATAGGAGATGATGAAATAGACAAAGGGAAATTCACCCTGCGGCAATTGGGAGAAAGTACCCAGCAAGAGTTGTCTAGTGAGGAGATTATACGCTCAGTCTGCTAGGCTAGATCCTAAATCGTTATTTCAAGTTGGTTTAACAAGAACACATGGACAAAAACTTTATGGAAGCGACAATTTCTAGGATAGTTTGCCAAGCTAAGGAATTTATGATTCCTAGAGATATAGATGGTTGGCTACTTTATGACTATCGAGGGATGAACCCAATATTTTGGGAGACCATCGGGTACATACCAAATGTCACACGCCCATGTTGGCTCTGGATACCAGCTAAGGGTGATCCTAAATTACTCGTCAGTCAGGTAGACCAGAACCGGTTCGTACATTTAGGGATAGATATCATCTACTGGAGCAGTAGACATCAAATGGTAAAAGAGCTGGGAGCCCTAACTAAGAAGACACAATCCATAGCGATGGAATATTCCACGATGGGCATGCTTCCAAGAGCTTCTAAGATCGATGCGGGAACCTTGGAACTGGTCCGCGATCTTGGAGTGGATGTAGTCTCCTCAGCAGATCTCGTGCAATTCACAACCCAAAGATGGGACGATTTACAATTAGAGTCGCACATTAAGGCCGCCGAAATTCTAAATCAAACAGTTAAATCAGCATTTGATTATATTGGCTGTGAAATCTCATCCTCTCAAGGAGAGGGTCCTACAGAATTTGAAATTGCTGAATTCGTCAGGGCAAGATTTGAGAGAGAAAATCTTTATGCTCCTGATGGGCCAGTAGTCGCCGCCAACGCCCATGCGGCGGATCCTCACTTTGAGCCCACAGCCGATAATTCGTCCAAAATAAAAGCCGGAGATTGGATTCTGATAGATCTATGGGGTAGGCTGAATGGAGACCGTACTGTTTGCAGCGATATTACGTGGACCGCATACGTCGGATCCTCTGTTCCTCATCGATATCAAGAGGTATTTGACGTAGTGGTCGGCGGAAGAGATGCAGCTGTAAATATGATGGAGAAAAGCCACTCCGCTGGCAGGGAACTTCAGGGCTGGGAACTGGATTCCATAGCCAGGAAATACATCACTGAACGAGGATATGGGGACTTTTTTAGTCACCGGCTCGGACACAGCCTTGGGCGAGAGGTACACGGCAACGCTGTTAATTTAGATGGGTGGGAAACAAGTGATACCCGACACCTAATACCACGAATAGCTGTAACCATTGAACCAGGTATATACATTCCAGGGGAATTCGGCGTGAGATCCGAAATAGATGTCTTCTACCACGACAGCGGCCCAATGGTCACCACAGAGCGCCAAATGAATCCTTATCTGATTGAGATATAGGTAAGCCCAACCTATTTTACGACTTTAATTGGACATTTATTTCCTGGCTCATTGTCTTCGGCAACCGTAAGCCTATTAGAACCACTGTTGACGACAAAACTATGATCCCACTATATACAAAAGCAGACGTTAAACCGAAGGCGTCGACTAGTAGCCCAGCGATGATCGGTGACACGGTGCCGATGAAACTCGCTCCGTATATAAGAGACACTACCGTTGATTGAGCCTTGCCAAGCGCTACATCCATAGCCGCCGCTATAAATATCGTATGTAGAGAATACACAAAGGCTCCCATAAATAGGATATTAAGCAGCAATGGATACCCATCTGACGAAATACTCAAAGTGATGTAGAGGATGCCAAGCAAAGTCATAGCAGGCACTAGAACAACTTTGCGCCCGTGATTATCTGATAGCCAACCCATTATCGGTTGGGCGACAACTCCAGCAACTTGAGCTCCAGCGAGGAAAAATCCGACCGTCAATTCATCCTTGCCCAGACCACCATCATCCACAGCAGTCAATAAATATAATGGTAGAAAATACTGTATAGCAGACTGACCCATACTCCTCAAGGCTGTCACAGATATCAACCCAATCATCCCCCAGTTCCTTAGTAGCACCCCTAAGTCCGAAAAATATTCGCTCACTGAGGTTATTTTGGCATCAGCCGTGGATATATTTCTCATCATTAAATACACTAAACTCGCAAAGAATAAAGCAGGTATCACACTTATTTTTAAAACTTCATGCCACTCAAAAGCTACGAGATAAGTGACGGTGATGAGAGTGCCTACCTTGAAGGTTTCCGCCGTCAAAAGCCCAATGATGACAGGCCCCAACATCTCTCCAATAGACCCACCGGTCCCATGAAGCGATATAGCAAATCCTATTTTATCCGGAAACTTTCGCGACAACGATGCAATTGCAGGAGGGTGGTATAAAGAAGGACCGATCCCAACTAACAGCATCACAGCAAAGATCCACCAATAACTCGGAGCTACCCCAAGTAAGAAGTAAGATATCCCCATTAAACTCAATGATATGAACAGCATAATACCTGCCCTATCTGCAAATCTCTCACCGAGATATCCTGCCACCATAGTCGTTGCCCCACTAGTACCTCTGCCTGCGCCCGCTATTACACCATATTGAGTTGCAGATAGTTCAAATTTCGGATCTACTTTCAACATAGCCAATAACAAAGGCAGAGCCGAATTATAGATATGCTTCACCGTATGTCCCAAAATGACGGTTGAGGCCAGCTGATTTCTGCCTTTTCTTAGTTCATCGGGCACTATAGTCATCCCATCAACTCCCAAAGGTACTCCAATTTACGTGTGACTTTATAATGCTTCCCATATCGTGCTAAATTATGACCAATAGCAAGTGCCATTTCATAAACCCTGTCATGATCGATAAAAATGATTCAAAGGACCATGACCCGATCCTATATTGAGGCCGTTTATTATAGCTCCTGTTACGTACGTCTTGGCGTGGCTAACCGCATCGCGAACCGTATCTCCTTTTGCTAACTGCGCAGATATAGCAGAGGCGAAAGTACAGCCTGTACCATGTGTATTGGATGTATTAATACGTTTGGTTGTAAAAACCCTGAACTCAGAGCCATCGTAAAGAATATCAGAGGCTGGCACATCAAACATATGACCACCCTTGACTACTGCTGCAGCTGCTCCCATATTTACCAATTCCATCGCGGCTTCTTTAGCCATATCTATATCCCGAATTTCTATACCCGTAAGAGCAGAGGCTTCCGGAATATTAGGAGTCACTACTGTGGCAATAGGTAAAAGCACTTCACGAATTGTCTCTACTGCTCCTTCATCAAGTAGGGAGTGACCACCTTTTGCAATCATCACTGGATCAACAACCAAGACTTCTATTGAATGTTCTCGCATTTTCGCAGCCACACACCTAACAATATCCCCATTCGAAAGCATTCCCGTTTTTACCGCATCGGTCCCTATATCCTCAAGAACAGCATCTATCTGGCTTTCAATTAACTCAATTGGCAACTCCAAGACTTCAGTTACATCTGTAGTATTCTGAGCAGTAATCGCGGTCAGAGCAGATGTTCCATAAACCCCGTTGGCAGCAAAAGTCTTAAGATCAGCCTGGATGCCAGCTCCTCCCCCTGAGTCAGACCCCGCAATCGTAAGCACCCGTGGCATATCACTAGATCCTAAATTTTCCATCGTAGCTCCAACTGTAGAAACTTCTGCATTAACACAGATATTTGATTATTTTAATGAAAACCGATCCGTGAAAGCATCCACGGGGTCTAGGGATTTGTCAATCAATTTATTATCTTGCATCCACGTGGCAAATTTCCGCCACTTATTTTCTGTCTGTCTACCAAATTTACCGTGTTCATCCTGCCATAAGTCTTTGAGTAGCTCCGCCCCCGGACGATCAATATTCTCATCAATTTCAGGAGAATATTTCTTTAAGATATCGACCCCAGCCTGTGGATCAGCGATAGCATCAATATATCCCCTACTAACTGCTCGCACAAACTTCTCAACTGTTCCTGGATTCTCCGAAAGATATCTCTCACTAGTCACCAACACTAGCTCGTAATAGTCAGGAACACCCCAATCTTCCATTCTGAATACGTCAACAGGATAACCTTCATTTTGAAGGCTGATGCTCTCATGAGTGAAATACGCACCGATTATCGCGCTGACTTTCTCAGACATAACCGACGAACCAAGTTCCCAGCCCACATTAACTAATTCCACATCCTCCACACCATTCAGACCAGCTGTCTTCAATATGGTGTCAAGTGCATGTTCATTCCATTCAATATTAGGATATCCAACCTTTTTTCCAGCCAAATCTGCGGGTGATCCCAGACCAGAAGACTCAAGAGTCATCAAAGAGTTCAAAGGATGCTGAACTATACCTAGTACAGAAACTACATTTACTGGGTCCTCTTCCTTACCGCGAGCTAATAGAACATCAGGCTGATAACTTATGCCGAAATCATCAGATCCCGAAACTACAGTCATCAATATGGTTGATGGATCAGAAGGAGTGCGTATCTCGACTTCTAAACCTTCTTCAGCAAAATACCCTTTTTCTTCAGCTACATAGAGTCCTATGTGATTCGCATTTGGAAACCAGTCCAAGGCGAGTTTGACTTTATTTATTTCATTGCCAGACGAACATGCCATCATTGACACAAAGCATAAAAACATTGCAGTCATCACAATATACATACCTGACTTATTTTTCATACTAGACTCCTAACTTCAGAATTCTAATCCCTTTCCACTTCAAAGTCCCTCTTAAATTTTACAGACGGTCATTTCCTTTGGTTGTACCACCAAGGTACAACCATTCTTTCCACTACGCCTACCAAAACAAATAACGCAACACCCATGATGGAAAGAATCACAATTGCAGCGAATACAAGTTCCGTATGAAATTGGGGCTTGGATCGGATCATTAAATAGCCTAGCCCCTCACTTGAACCAACCCACTCTCCTATAACAGCTCCAATAACACTCATAGCCACGGCCACTCGAAATCCGGAGAACATGTGTGGAATAGATGTGGGCACTTGAACCTTTCGGAAAGTGATCCACCTACCCGCTCCCATAGTTCTCATCATTCGTTCCATATCTGGGTCAATAGACTTCATCCCATCTACTGTGTTAACTACGATAGGAAAGAAGCTTATTAGAGCAACAACGATCACCTTAGGAGTCAGTCCATAACCAATCCACACTAGCAACATCGGAGCTATAACTATGATGGGTACGGTTTGAGAGGCTATCACAAAGGGATAAAGGGCCCTTTCCAAAGTCTTTGACAAAACTATACAAGAAGCCAACAATATGCCACTTATTACCGCGATGGCAAAACCTATTATCACCTCTTCCAAAGTCACTATAGTGTGGCCCGCGATCAATTCTGCTTTATCATACAAAGCGTATCCTATTGAAGAAGGAGAGGGTAAGAGCCAATTCGGGATAGCCCAAATCCACACACTAATCTCCCAGAAAAACAGAACTGATAACACTATCACCAGAGGTGGGATACCTCGCGATAGCCGACTCCATAACTTTCTCATTAGATCATCCCCACTCCTAGCAAATGGGATAATATCCTAGACTTCACATCAACAAATTCTGGTGTGTTCACAATGTTCCTATTCCTAGGCCTCCCTAGCCACATCTTTTCCACCATTTGGATAGTTCCTGGCCTCGATGACATCACATATAATCTGTCCGAAAGAAACAACGCTTCCTCAACATCGTGAGTGACTATCACAACCGATTTTTCTCGATATGCCTCGAGAAGATTCAACAACCATTCATGTAACTGGGTACGGTTAAGAGCATCAAGAGCGCCGAAGGGCTCGTCAAGTAATAGCACATTTGAATCCGTCAGAATTGTCCTAAGAAATGCCGCCCGTTGCTTCATGCCCCCAGATAGAGCATAGGGATATTCATTTTCAAAACCGGCGAGACCAAACTCATCTAGATGGGATATAGCCCGTTTTCTTGCCAGCGACTTTGATACGCCTTGAACTTCCAACCCGAGTATCACATTGTCCAAGACATTACGCCAAGGAAGCAACAGATCCTTCTGCTGCATATATCCCGTCCGGCCTTTCACCTCATCGCCCTGGGTAGCGCGTACTAAAAGAGTCCCTGTATCTGGCTGAATTAAGCCGGCAAGAATATTTAAGAACGTGCTTTTACCACATCCGCTCGGCCCAACAATTGATACGATTTCACCTTGCTTTGCAAAAAAATCCACATTTTCCAATACGGGTAAAGTGGATTTCCCAATTCGCACTGAATAACAAATGCCAAATGCTTCGACCATCTTCTGGTCACCATGATTGGCCATGCTAGATTCCGACAACGAAGCCTCCCCCTTGAACACTAACTACTCTTGAGTCTAGGGGTGGCTAAATCACCTATTTCGACTTCCCTACGCTGGCATTACCCAGATCAGGTGTGATGGGGTCGATAGCAAGATTACTATCCTCTCAGCTGGATACTCCAGCTCCCCCAGACTGCATCTTCATGCTTTAATCAGACGAGTGTAGCACAAACATCACATATAACCTATATCCCGTCGGTTATCTCATTACGTACAACCAGCATAACTAGGTACGCAATTATAAAGACAGATTAGATCGTAAGGACTGCTATAGGATCCCTAATTAACAGATCTACGAGGTGGAGTAGCCATAACGGCCAGAATCATGGCTACGACAGTAGCTGTGGCGAATCCCAAGAATGCTACTTGATAGCTCCCTGTTGTATCAAACACATACCCAGAAACTATTGGCCCGACGATTATTCCTATCATCTGTACGCTGCTACGAAATCCAGAAATAGTGGCAAAGTAACGTCGACCAAAATATTCAGCAATCAGTGACTGCGGAATCACGGAAATACCTCCCTGCGCCACCGCGTATATGATTAACCCAAGTATAGAAGCACTGATCGTATCCGCCTTTGCGAGCAATACTATTGCAAACGTCATAAATAACAAAGAAGCCGCCATGACAAATCTTTTACTGATATAGTCCCCTAGATAGCTCAGGCCAAAACGACCCGGTATGCTCAAAATCCCCACTGATCCCGCATATGTCGCGGCCTTAACAGGAGTAGCTCCCAACCCGACAAAATACGGTACTAGGTGCAACCCAACTCCTCCAGACACAAGTGAGCGAAACATAATAGAAAGAGATAAAAACCAAAAACTGGAGGTCATAAGGGCTTCTTTGGCTGAAAAATCATGGTAGGTAAGTGGATGATTACTGGATCTAGTTGATACGTCAGGCTCAAATGGCGGTCGACCATCAGGCAACATACCATAATCTTCAGGGCGATGACGTATGACACTCACAACCGGCAAACCAATGACGACAATAATAACTCCTACTATTGATGAAGCTACTCTCCAATCATATTCGGCAATAAGCCACCCTATAAGCGGTACAATCAACCCCCCTATCCCCACCCCTGACCACATAATTCCGAACGCCATACCACGCTTACTGTAAAACCAATTCGCCACAGCAGCAGAAACTGGAGTATGCATTCCAATACTGTTGCCTAAAGTAACGCCAAAGAGATAAATAAATACAAAAGACCAGATTCCGGTCGAACGACTCAGAAGGATAAACCCCATCGCCATTAGAGGTATGCCAACCAACATGAGTTTTCTCGGACCGATTTTGTCCACTGCCATCCCTTCCAATGGTCCAATAAAGCCGGCCTCTAACCGTGCAAAAGAGAAAATCGTAGATACCGTAGTCCTACTCCATTTAAACTCTTGGCTTAGCGGTATTATAAAGTTACTAAAACCATGAAAATTAATACCTGAGGACATGGCCATGATCAAAGCTCCGCCAAGACATATCCACCAACCGTAGAATATCCTGGATTTCCCTACGATTCTTCCGGGCCCAACCTTTGAGGCCGCCGAACCACTTAGTTCTGACGCATCCTCTTTCTCTAAAGACTCTTTCAATCGCTGTAAATAGCTCCTAAACAATCCAATCCAAAATTTATTATTGCCGACCAACTAGAATGATTGCTGTAAAGGCAAGTCACGTTTTGTTTATCTACACATCAACAAGGTAACGGCATAACTATCATTCACTACCACGAGGTTATTTCGTTGAGCTACCTACCCAGTCCCAAAACAAACGAGCCCGTTCAGCGCCTTTAGTAGTCGATGGATCAATTAAACACCGACAAGTCCGAGTGTACGAACCAATAATTTGTAAGTCTGTCCTAGGATTGTCCCATTTCCAAGGCTGGCCATCCGCTCCCAAGAATACCTCCTGACAAATCTCTTTGGTTAAAGATTCTGTGACCTGAAACCTTTTAGACCAAGAAGATCCACCAAAGACCCAAAACCTATCCCATAGTTCATCATCCTCCATACCTCTCCTAACATGGGCATTTACACCAAACCTACCCAATAAAATTTCGTCGGGTTTTTCCCTCACATCTTTCAATATATTTTCCACGTGCAGATACCCGATGAAATAGAATCCAAAATTTCCCGTGCGTTGGCTCCCGATACACAGTTCCATACGAGATAGGAAAAAAAGGAAATCTCCCCTCTTTACTTGGCGAAGGGACATTGCCCGCGGATTTACTTCACAATTATCACCATAAGTGAACGTGTCAAACTCCGGGTCGTTATGTACAGTGATATCCCAATATTTTTTTGGCATAAACCTTGTTAGATCTTCTCCCGGCATATTGTACGAATGAAGATCTTTGTATCTCAGCCCATTCAACCGACCCAATTCTCTGTCCTCGGGTATGGGTAAGAATTCGAAGGTACCATCACCAAATATTGGACTGCAAAATGAATGACTCGCATTTGACCCAACATTAACAACGTAGATTTTCCCCGACAAAGTTTCCCCTCTAATACATCGATACCTTTTCACCATTTTCACTTAAAGATGTATTGATTTCCTCCAAGACATCTTGATCGTGTTCGGACACTCGAGCCGCATGCAAAGCTTCCATAGCCTCATCTCCGCCAATCCTTCCCAAGGCCCAGGCAGCATGCAATCGGACCAATGGCGCTCCACCCAACATTACAGATTGCAACGCGGGTACCGCAGCGACATCGCCATTGTTTCCCAGAGCAACGCATGCATTTCTCTGAAGCCCTACTAATTTAGTCCTCTTTATAGGGCTAGCGCGATAGACAAAACTAAAAGTCTCTTGATCCATTTCCAGAATAGGGATTAACTCTTGCGTCGAGAAACCCTGCTTCTGCTGAAATGCCTCAGTCCGTCGCTGTTTGGCTTTAATATTAACAGGGCAAACTTCCTGGCAAATATCACATCCGAAAACCCAGTCGCCAATCAGAGGTCGCATATCTCGTGGTATCGCTCCACGTAGCTCTATGGTTAAATAGGAGATGCAACGCCTATTATCAATTACATACGGAGCTACAATAGCATCGGTCGGGCAATCAACAATACATTGCACGCAGCTTCCACAATTCTTTTTCAGGGCTTTGTCTGGTTGCAGTTCTAAATCCGTGATAACTTGAGCCAACAACACCCATGATCCATAGTCGGGATTGATGATATTAGTATTCTTACCGAACCACCCCACACCAGATCTGTTGGCCGCAGCCCTATCATTCATCGGTCCGTCATCAACAAAAATTCGGGTCTTTACGGGCCTATCTGTGATGACATGTAATTCAGAGCAGAATTTTCGTAACTTCTCTTTGAGGATTTGATGATAATCATCTCCCCAAGCATAACGTGCTATTCGACCCTCTACATTAGAGGGAGTTCTCGGCTCCCGACTTAAATAACTGGTTGCCAACGATATAACTGACCTAGCGTCTTCCAGTAAAACAGTAGGGCGATTCATTTTCCGGACCCTCTCCTTGGTGTACCAAGGTAATCCAGCCATATAGTTATCATCAATCCGTTTCAGCGCCTCTATCTCATCTCTATCGAACGAGTCTGCGGTCGTAAATCCCACTACGTCGAAACCTAAGGATAAGGCATATTCCCTTATTTTTTCTTTCATGGATTTTCTACTCTTAATTTTCATCACTTCGTCGATCTATTGAATATTACCCTAGTTCACAATATTTTATTCTTCTTTCACATGTTGACGCCTACTTTTGTTGAGCTTATTATCACTTGATCAGATATCTGGATAGCAAATCATATTTTATAATTTCCAAGGTCTGAATTGACAATTCCGTATCAGTCTAAAATTTATGTAAAAATTGATCAGGATGAAGTTAACATATGCATCGAAGTAACAAAGGAGCAGTCAATGGTCAAATTCAGAGAACTTAGGAGGACATACGGGTTCGATGAAGTGGCAATTAGCCCAGGCTCCGTAACAGTAAATCCTGAACTAACCAATACTGATTTTTCTGTAGGACCATTGAAAATCTCAACCCCTGTACTTGGTTCAGCCATGGATGCAGTAGCAAGTCCAGACTTCGCTGGAACAATGCACAGACAAGGCGCATTAAGCGTAATGAATCTTGAGGGTGTCCAATCGAGGTATGACTGCCCACAAGAAGTTATAGACGAGATTGTACAGGCTGATGAAAGTGCTGTAACCGCCACGCTACAAAGAGTTTATAACACACCAATTAAGGAGAGCTTACTAGGTAAGCGAGTAGAACAAATCAAACGATCAGATTCTATCTGTGCTGTTTCTGTTACTCCTATGATGACAAAAAAGCTAGCACCCATCGCGGTTGAAGCTGGAGCTGATCTGATTGTTGTACAATCGACCGTCACCACAGCACGGCACACATCTAACAGCGCCAAAGGTCTACGATTTCCCGAACTTCTTGAGACAATTAATGTACCTATTTTGGTCGGTAATTGTGTCAACTACGACGTTGCTTTAGAAATCATGGAAACTGGAATACACGGGATCCTAGTTGGTGTCGGCCCAGGCGCAGCTTGCACAACCAGAGAAGTTACCGGGGTTGGTATTCCACAAGTCACCGCGACGATGGATTGCGCAGCAGCGCGGGATGAATACTTCAGAAGATCTGGTAGGTATGTACCTATTATCACTGACGGCGGCATAAGAACAGGAGGTGAATTGTGTAAATCCTTCGCGAGTGGCGCAGATGCGGTCATGATAGGTACACCTCTGGCACAGTCGATCGAATCCCCTGCCAAAGGTTATAACTGGGGCATGGCGAGCCCACATCCTGCACTTCCTAGAGGGACAAGAGTTAAAGTTGGAACAAAGGGAACTCTTGAACAGCTCTTTTTTGGCCCTTCAGCCGTTTCCGACGGCACTCAAAACCTCATTGGAGCCCTAAAAGTATGCATGGGCATGGTCGGTGCATCTAATATCAAGGAGATGCACGACGCAGAAGTCGTGGTGGCCCCTTCAATAAAAACTGAAGGTAAACATTACCAACTGGGCTTGGGTTAATCTCAATATCAGAGTTCGATGATCATTTTATGGTCTCAACTGGCACGTAGCCAGTTCCTACGAAGTACCGTAACTCACCCGTTTTCTAACAAGCAACCATTGATTAATTCAACCACACACAGATAGCCCTATTATTACCCATCAAATCAGGTATGATCTTGACTGATGAGTATGGGAGAAACTGCTTAGCTATCTCTTCCGAGCCTTGAGCCTGAGATGGGTCGATTTCCAATAGTATCACTCCTCTTTTTTTAACTTTACCCACAGACTGTCGGAAAAGAGCTCTAATAATATTTAACCCATCCAAACCCCCATCTAGAGCAATTAAAGGCTCTTTCAAGATCTCCTTCTGTAGAGAGGACAATTCTGACCTTGGTATGTAGGGTGGATTCGACACTATTATGTCAAATTGCCCCTTCAATGGTTCCAACAAATCACCCTGTATTATCGATACTCTGTCATGAACACCATGATTCTCAACATTTTCTTTAGCAATTTTTACAGCCTCGCTACTAATTTCGATTGCTGTGACGGTTGAGAACGGTAATTTTAACGCCACCGCAATAGCAATCGCACCACTTCCCGTTCCTACATCCAGAATTTGCATTCCAGTGTCCGGGAAAAAACCACTTAACCGAACAACCTCATCAACCAGAGTCTCTGTTTCGGGTCTCGGAATCAAGACGCCTTCATTGACACGTATATTCAATCCATAGAATTCACGGGCGCCAACGATGTATGCCAAGGGCTCCCCAGATTCTCGTCGCTCAGTGAGCAGTCGGACTCGTATTAAACTGTCATTATCAACCGACTCTTCCAGATCACGGTAGAGCTCCGCACGATCCATTTGAAGAGACTTCATCATGAGAACTTCCGCCTCTATCCTAGCATCGAGAGAACCTATAGACGACAGCCGAGCCTCTATATCCCGTATAACTTGACGAAGAATCAATCCTCGAAACTCTCCAATTTCGCAGCTTGTTCCTCCTGTAACAATCTCTCAATGAATTGAAAAACATCCCCATCTAAAACCTCTTCAAGATTGTAGGTAGTCATACTAATTCGATGATCGGTAACCCTGCCCTGAGGAAAATTATAGGTTCTGACTCTTTCAGACCTATCTCCAGACCCAACTTGAGATCTTCTACTCTCAGTAATCTCTTTTTCCTGTTTTTCAACCTCCGCCGCCAACAACCGGGACCTCAATACTGATAAGGCTTTTTCTTTATTTTTGAGCTGAGAACGCTCATCTTGGCAAGTTGTAACCATTCCTGTGGGCAAATGTGTAATTCTCACTGCAGTTGCGACTTTTTGAACATTCTGCCCACCATGCCCACTAGCATGATAAATATCTATTTGAAGATCATCTGTAGCTATTTCAACATCTACTTCTTCAGCCTCCGGTAAAACGGCAACAGTGGCAGCAGACGTGTGTATCCGGCCACTTGACTCAGTGATCGGAACGCGTTGTACGCGATGAACACCACTCTCATGCTTCAATTGACTATAAGCATTTGCACCTTCAATTTGAAATGTTATTTCTTTAATGGATCCGATTCCATTAGCATTGGAGTTGATAACTGAGATCCTCCATTTCATTCGTTGCGAAAATCGAGAGTACATCCGGTAGAGCTCAGACGCAAAGAGCCCAGCCTCCTCCCCTCCTGTTCCAGCTCTTATTTCCATTATGACATTTTTCTCATCATTAGGATCCTTCGGCACTAAAGCAAGCTTTAAATCTATTTCAACCTCTGAAAACCGGCTCAATAAAACATTTTCTTCCTCGCGAGCCATCTTAACTAACTCGGGATCAGATTCGATTTTGATCATATCTTTTATAACGTCTATCTCAGTGAGTAATTTCTGATATTTCTGCGCGAGTTCCACAACATGTTTAATAGAGGACTGTTCCCTCGAGTACCTTTGCACCTTCATAAAATCTGTCACCACATTGGGATCAGAGAGCAGTCTATTCAATTCTTCATATCTCTCCCGAATCGAGGAAAGCCTATTTAACATTGTGCCGGAACCAAACCTATTTAAATTAATCTCGTATAGAACTCTTACAATTATACTAACGCAGCTATTCGATCATTGCCACGCTACTAAC
>CAZRSW010000005.1:0-6386 GCA_964602845.1 uncultured Dehalococcoidia bacterium
TCCGAATATCCTCTATTCTACTCCGCAGAAAACCACGAAATGACCTCAATATTACTTATTCAGCTTTCCATCTCCAAGATTGAGCGCCTTTATCCCATTAGTTATAAGATCCACAGCAAAGTCCGTACCAACTTCACTGGTATTAACTGTAATATGGTAGTAGTCTGCTCTGTCTGGATCATCCACCTGAAAGAACTTCGAAAAATAGTGTCGCCTTGCAGCATCACGAGCCGATATCCTCGCAGCGGCTTCAGCCTCGCTCAAACCCTCCCTCTCCATTATTGTTTGGATCCTATCCTCTAGATGAGCTACCACGCCGACCCTCAATACGTTTGTCATATCCTTCAAAATCAGATGACCACCCCGTCCTACAAAAACCAAGTCTCCAGACCTAGCGCGTTCCTCTAGGCTGGCTCGGATTACTGATATGTAGTTATCATCTTCAATTTCATGACCTCTTGTAATAGTTGGTCTCGGAATATCTTCATATTCTTGTGTCACTAAAGCACCTAAACCAGGGCCGAAATATGGGTCGCCGCCAGACCCTGCTACAGCAGATCTCTCGAGAATACGTTGTAAAACCTTAAGAGCTCGATCCCCAAACGTAGGCGCACGTTCCTCCACTTCATGTAGAGCCTGCACGGTCGCATTCAATTCCTGCGATAACTGGGTCAAAAATATTCTGTCAACGTAGTCCGCATTTAATGCTTCGGCAATTAATGGGCCAAGTGTCCGAGCGCCTCCGCCGGACATACCTCCTAAAGTTACAACTGACATACATCGCTCCCATTGCTAGTTTCCTGCAATACATTAAAGATTACATTTGAGAGGTAATTCGTCGGTATCAGTACCCCTCTATCAGTACCAATCCTATAGGAGCAATGCTCTCACGTGCACGAAGGTGCGTCAACTCCATTCAACGAACCACACCACAGTGATTCCGTCCAGTCTCCCAAACATCTTAGACAAAGCTGACTGCTCATGAACGACAGCATCTGAATGGATCCCTAAATTGTCGCCCCCCGTATTCAAACTCATACGATAAGGTTTCTGTGAAATACGGTGATTTACCCATACTCTTTCTATGAAGTAACCATATCAACAGGAATTATTGAGAATAAACAAAAAGCCTGCGACCCATCACACCTGCATTTTAGCAATCCATTAAGGTCTATTAAGTAGTTGATACGGGATGTCACACCTTAAATAATAGTGTTATCCTCGGAGCTATCAATTAAGTTGAGAGGTAAACGATGATAGCTGTTTTAACTCACCATTGGGCCAAAAAAGACCTCTACCAGGAAGCACGAATACTTCTGGATGGGAATGGATCTGCCCAAAGTCGATCCCATGGATTCATTAGCCGTACTACTTTCACTTCTAGAACAGATCCGACGATGATTAGTTCTATAGTAATCTGGGAAAATGATGAGATATATGACCAGTGGAAGGCTAGCCCGGAACGTGAAACCGCTATGCGGGGAGCAACCGACCTATGGGCCAAGCCTCCTATATCCGAAAGGTATGATATTGTTCAAAGCCTATAATCTACCCATCAAACCTACTGAAAACAAGGCAGGCATTCTGTCCACCAAAGCCAAAATTATTAGATAGAACATTCTTGACGTTTGCACTCCTTGCCTCGTTCGGCACGTAGTCCAAATCACAATCAGGATCAAATGTCTCATAATTTATGGTGGGATGGATCACATTTTCCTCAATCGTCTTTATACAGGCAATTGCTTCTATGGCTCCTGCTCCACCTAGTACGTGACCAGTCATAGATTTCGTAGAACTTATCGGTACATTGTTGGCATAATCTTTAAATACCTGTTTGATCGCTAACGTCTCTATTGCATCGTTTTTGGGGGTAGAAGTGCCATGAGCATTCACATAATTAATCTCTTCAGGTTTCAATCCGGCATCAAGCAGCGCTAATTTTATCGCTCTGGCCGCTCCCTCTCCATTCTCGTCAGGTTGAACAGCGTGGAAGGCGTCTGATGAAACTCCATAACCTGTCACCTCTGCAAAAATGTTCGCACCTCGGCCCATGGCATGTTCAATGGATTCCAACACTATAATACCTGCCCCTTCCGCTGGCACAAATCCGTCTCTGTTCGCATCAAATGGCCTGCTGGCTTCCTGCGGCCGCCCTTGATATCTACTAAGGGCTTTTATCACATGGAACCCCCCAAGACCCAATTGACTTATACCAGCCTCACACCCACCGGCCAATACAACATCCGCCGCCCCTCTTCTTATGACTTCGGTAGCCTCCCCTATGGATTGATTGCCCGCCGCGCATGCCGTAATTATCGTCGACGAGTAGCCTTTAATCCCAAATATTCTGCTGATATTCGCAGCGGCCATGTTAGGTAATATCATCGGTACGAAAAAGGGGCTCATCTTCATGCCCCCCCTGTTAACTAATATACGGGCATTCTCTTCCGTCGTAGGAAATCCACCATTCCCATTCCCAACTACGACACCGACACGATCATCATCTTCACCAGATAAATCTAATCCCGAGTCACATAAAGCCATCCTGGCAGCAGCGACAGCCATCTGCGAAAACCTCGCCATTCTTTTGCTTTCTTTTTTACCGACATATTCGGCGGGATCAAAATCATCTACCTCCCCGGCAATCTGAACTGGGAATTCTGTCGCGTCGCAAAGCGTTATCTTATCTATTCCAGAGCGCCCTGAAACCAGAGCCTTCCAAAAATCATCTACGGTCTTCCCTATAGGAGACATAAGTCCCATACCCGTCACTACTACTTTTTTTCTATCCATAATCGCGTGAAACCTCATTTGGCAAAAAATAATTGGCAGGGTCCTTATATCATAAATTGAAATACTCTTCCGATTCCATACCATTGAGTACCTCTATACACTCAGCAGCTATCGAAAGGGATCCTGTCCCTACTATTAGATCTGACCGATTTGATAGCTTTAAGGCAAGATCAATTCCTGCAGCTACAGTTTTGCAGGTAGCACCCACTCTTATACCATGTCTTTCTGCCGCCAATTTGATTTTATCAATAGAAACAGACTTTGGGTGTTTAGAACCGACGGCAATCAGGATAGGATCCAGTTCCTTTAACTCAATAAGCATATGATCCAAATCATGCCCCTTTAGTACTCCCCAGACCACAATTAAACTCCGATAAGTAAAATAATCACGTATAGCCCTTGTCAGAATCTTTACCGAATATGGGTTATGCGCTCCATCAACCATTACTACTGGGCCGGAGTCAGATATGACATCCATACGAGCAGGCCAACGAACTGAGGCCAAACCAGATTCAACAGAACTATCGGGGACAGAGAACCCTTGTTCATCTATTACTCGCACAGTAGCTATTGCAGCCATTGCGTTTTCAACTTGATGCCTACCCAGCAGAGGCAACCTGAAGTTATAAGTACAAGAGGGCCCTTCAACTGCCAAAACTTGTCCAGTAATATCCATGGACAATACATCCACGTTGAATTGTTCTGCCGAGTCAACCAATGGGGAGCATTTATCTTGAGCTACGCTGTATAACACCTTTTGAGCTTCGTCATTTTGACCTGCAAGAACAACCGGTCTCTTAGTCTTTATAATCCCTGACTTCTCAAAAGCTATCTCTTGTATAGTATCTCCCAAAATGGATGTATGATCTAAACTGATTGAGGTTATGACAGAAACAAGTGGATCTATAATATTGGTGGCGTCCAATCTTCCCCCAAGACCAGTTTCGACTACCTGGAAATCAACCTCAGACTCATGAAAATAATAGAATGCACACGCTACCATAAACTCAAACCAAGAGAGCGATCCGTGCTCACCTACCTGCTCAACTCGTTGGACAATGGGCCATAACTCCCGAACAATTCTTGCAAATTCCTCTTTACTGATCGGGTCACCGGAAATACTTATCCTTTCCGTTACACTATGTAGGTGAGGAGACGTCGTCAATCCACAATTATATCCCGCGTGGGAAAGGATTGAAGCAACCATCGCGGCAGTACTACCTTTTCCTTTAGTCCCAGCGACATGAACGGCAGGAATTGCATCCTGTGGATTGGACAGAAAATCCATCATCATCTTCACCCTTTCTAAATGAAAATGAGAGTGGCCTGGACTATTAATATTTCTTTCAAAATCCACAAGAGACATAGACGCTGCTACCGCGTCTTCATAGGTGACGATATCAAAACTTATCGGATCCACCATGTCTACATTCTCATTATTAAATACTAATCAAAGCACCGGAGCGCCGCCATCTAAACACAGCGGGGACATAAGAGAAATAATACCGATGCTGTCAAACTTCACTTATCACTTGGCAAAGATTCACATGATCATACTCTAACAGACAACAATGTCTGTAACAGTCTTAACTAAGAACCCACTGTAGCAGCTTGCTGTACAGAATTTATATCTATGACCGGTTGAACACCCGCGTTATCCATCGCTGGTAGAAGGGAATTAACCCGTTCGACAAGGGATCGTATACGATCTAGGGTGTCCTTTGAAATTTCCTGCTTCAAACCTTCATGGTTTGCAAGAAGATATGCTGCCGGTCTGTATCTGTCAAACACCCCTCCCGCAATACCCTCATCAGCAAAATAAGTCTTTATCCTTTCGACAATCCTAGGATTACTTTCTGTAATTGACCTCATGGTGATAGGTTCATGGAGTTCATCTTCATAAGCTAGATTTACCAACCGGAGATATAAAGACCCGTCAAACAAATCTTCTATATCAGCATCCCTTACTCTGGTCACTTCGACCCATTTCAAAGCATCACCGCCCAAAACAGAATGCGATTTGTTGATATTTTCGACCCTAGTTCTATTAGTAGGAGTAATATCCATCATCACTGCCACACTTACATAGTTCTCACCAAGTAGCGAAACAAAAGTAGGCAAATTTTCAGCGCCTCCTACTGGTATAACAACCCACCTTGGATCTATCCTAATTCCATCCGTCCTCGCGACCATTTCACCCAAAACCTGAAGGTATATAAGGTCCGAGGCAGAGTTCACCATCAGACAATGAGGCGCTAGAAGTAGTGTCTGGGCCATCTGATACCCAAGGGCCATCTGCAGTGGAAACACCGTTTCCTTATCATTGTTGACGGCATCGTTACTAACCACCGTCCCTATGCCATCCATGTCTTGAACCGTGCGAACCCTGTGTAATTTGTCGAGATCAACCATGAACGGTGAATGTGTCGTGTATAGCACCTGGCATTGAGGAGCGAGTCTTTCGTCAATGAATCGCAGAAAATCCTGTTGCGCCATTGCATGCAACGCCGTGCCAGGTTCATCTAAAAGCATAATCAGATCACGATCCTCGGTCTCCTCAAGATGAGAAAAATAGCATAGGAATGAGAAGAACCAAACGAATCCCTTTGACCGTTCATCAAATGAAACTGTTACCCTATGTCTGGCATTTTCTATCCTGACGTGTAGAATCTTGCCTTCATTTAATGGCGCAGGGTCACTGGGGTTGGCTTGGGAAATATCAAATTCTACTTTGAGCTGCCGATTCTGTTGCCAATATTCAAAGATCTCATCAGTGATGGTAATGGATGCTGACTCAAGTTCAACTTTTAGATCCTCATACCCCAAATCCTGCTCAAGATCTCCCAAGGTGACGCCAGCAAGGGTCAATAGTGACATAAAAGTTCTATCTGCTTCATCGAGCCCATCCCCAGTCTCTGACCGTTTTTTCAAATCCGTTATCGAGATATCACCTCTCATTGAGCTATAGTTATCGAAATACACGAACTTGGGCATCCATTTTTCTAGGTATTCTTGAGCAATCCTATCGCTAATAGACTCACCACCCTTGGGGTTGCCAATATCCTCTTCTTTACTCTCAACCAACGGATCTATAAATTGAGTTTGGGGATTATGCTCTGATCTTAATATCCCTACTTTATCGGATTGCGGTAAATCGATCTCCCAAAACCTCCGATTCTTATAATTCATACATGCCACGACGAGGTTACTGAGCATGACCCCTTTACCAAAAGTCGTCTCTATTTCTGAAACTTCCGCTTTAGTCAGCTCGAACTCGGCTCTAACTACAACAGCTGGGTCCTTAGAATGAACCTTTTTATATTTAGTGTATCCCTTTCTCGGATAGTCTCGAATCTTGAAGTGATCATCTTCGCCTGAAATCGACCGTAATTTCCTCAGCGCCTGTAAAAAAGCGGTTTTCCCAGATTCATTTTTCCCTACAAGAGCGGTGACATCCTCAAGATTCACCCAGCCTGAATCATCAATACTCTTGTAATTTATCACTCGAGCACGAGTTAATCTCATAGTGGCCATCCTCCTCGGCAATGCCGTCCACCTTACATCAGACATGCCGGACTTACATATTATTCTTT
>CAZRSW010000005.1:6486-51538 GCA_964602845.1 uncultured Dehalococcoidia bacterium
ACACTTATACCATATTGATAAACTTCCTCTGCCAGCCCTTGGCTAAATCTTTCCAAAGCAGCCTTTTCTGACCCGTAGCAAGTTGATCCCAGTACCCCTGCAACCTCCTGATAAGGCCCTCGGCCAGGGCCTATCGCAGCACCGGAAGATATATTAAGGATACTTCCTGATTTCGATTGGATCATATCTGGGAGAACCAACTGAGTTAACAAAAATGGTGCATGGAAATTAACTGCCCATGACCTCATCCAACGACTCACCGGATAATCTTTTATTGGAATGAAATAAGTTAATGCCGCATTGTTAACCAAAACATCCACTGGGCCAAATGCTTGACGGGCCTCCTGAATGAGACGATCACAATCTTCTGGTAATGAGATGTTCACAGTAGAGGCTACAGCTTCGCCCCCACGCTGAATAATTTCCCTAACAGTACTCTCCAAAGATCCGGCCAAGGGATGTTCACCCTCCCGTAACGTTCTCGCGGCACATACCACCTTTGCCCCCTCTGCAGCGAACAACTGTGCGATTTCGAACCCAATTCCCCTACTAGCACCTGTCACCACAGCCACCTTTCCATCCAATTTCCCCATAACTGCCTCCGATTGAATGATTTTACACCTGCCAACCGCAGATTGATTAATATTACCAAAATAGTCAGGGTGAACTTTCAAACTTAGTCAATTGACCCAAGTGTCAAATGACAACTATAATTTGACTGATGCCGATTTCAAACTGTTACTGCAGGGAACCAATCACTAGCCCATCTCCAAAATGGACCTATTTCAGAGTTAATCATGAAGATTAGGCCAATCATTCTAGCGGGAGGCTCTGGCAAAAGGCTATGGCCTCTTTCACGAGAGAGATATCCGAAGCCATTCCTCAACATCGAAAAAAAGTACTCCTTCCTACAGGAGACTATACTAAGATTAGAAAATATTCCTAGCTTGATGAGCCCTATAGTGGTTTGTAATGAGGAACACAGATTCTTGGTATCGGATCACCTCAAAGATATAAATTGTAATCCGGCGAAGATAATTTTAGAGCCAACGGGTAGGAATACTGCCCCCGCTCTAACTTTGGCTGCGATGTATTGCATGTCCATATCGGACAATGACGATGAAGTATTACTAGCGCTACCCGCAGATCATTCCATCAGTGACACCTCAGATTATTGCAAAGCCTTGATATCAGGATGTACAGTCGTCGAAAAAAATGGGATTGTCACCTTCGGCATCGTCCCTACCAGTATAGAGACCGGTTACGGTTACTTGAAGATGGGACCTAATCAGGATGGCCCACAGCCGGGCACTCTAAAAGAATTCCTTGAAAAACCCAATAGGACATTGGCCTCTGAGATGATAGCTACAGGTGACTATTTCTGGAACAGTGGGATCTTTGGGATGAAACCCTCTATTTGGCTAGAAAAAATTCGCCACTATGAACCAGAAATTTTTAGATCTTGCAGAGATGCCATTCAGGCTGGCAGCTCAGACAATGACTTCTTCAGACCTCACGCCGAAATTTTTAAACAATGTATATCTAAATCCATAGATTATGCTGTGATGGAAAAAATCCCTCACGAGAAAAACTCAGAGCCGAACTATTGGATTTTCCCCATGAATGTAGGATGGTCTGATGTTGGAACTTGGGCTTCACTTTGGAAGCATAGTGTGAAAGATGATGCTGACAACCTGCTCGTCGGCGATCCCTACACCATAGATGTCAAAAACTCCATGATAATCAGCACACATAGAACAATAGCTGCAGCAGGTTTAGAGAACACTATAGTTGTTGAAACGGCAGACGCCATATTAATTGCAAATCAGGACAAGGAAGACAAGCTTAAAGATCTTCTAAACAAATTTGATCAAGACCACCAAGATCTCAAATTACATCACCACAAAGTACACAGACCTTGGGGGACATATGAAATACTGGACTCGACGCAGAATTTTCAGGTCAAGAAACTCGTCGTTAACCCAAATCAGTCGCTCTCACTTCAAAAACATTCCCACAGAGCCGAACACTGGGTGGTGGTAAAGGGTCAAGCACACATAACTCGCGGCGATGATCACCTCGTACTTTATGAAAATCAATCTGCTTACATACCGGTTGGAATCAAGCACCGCCTTGAGAATCTAGATGAAACACCTTTAGAAATAATAGAAGTCCAATCAGGAGACTATTTCGGAGAAGATGACATCGTTAGATACGAAGACAAATATAACAGATGATTGCCGAGGATGTTACCGCTAAAATATGCAGGAAATTACATATATAGGAGATTATATGGACTCAAATGAGTCGCTAAGAGAAACCCCGATTCTTCCTGAAAGAATCCTTCTGGGTCCCGGACCCAGTATGGTAAATCCAATAATCATGGAAGCAATGATGACCCCGATGATCGGGTATTTGGATCCCGATTTCATGGACATCATTGACGAAGTTTCGACCCTACTCGGAAAAGCGTACCGTTCCTCTGGCACTTCTATGGCCCTGACTGGTACAGGTTCATCAGGCATGGAAGCAGGCCTGAGTAGCATACTCGAACCAGGAGACACGGTCATAATATGTGCTTACGGATATTTCTGTGAGCGGATGGTTGAAATGGCCCAACGGCTCGGTGCAAATGTGGTACCACTACGCTCCGAGTGGGGCAAGCCATTTCCGGAAGAATCACTGGAGCGCGAATTAAAACATCATAGAAATGTGAAGATGGTATCAGCCATACACGGTGAGACATCTACGGGAATCGAGCAACCTCTTAACAACATCGCCGCACTGACTGAGGAATACGAAACTTTGTTGATGGTGGATGCAGTTACAACCTTCGGAGGAACAGTAATTGAGACCGATGACCTAGGGATTGATTACATTTACTCAGCGACACAGAAATGCGTCGGAGCCCCCCCCGGATTGTCACCAGTTTCGTTAAGTGACAGGGCCTTAAGTTCTATACGTTCTCGCACCCAAAAACCTTTTAGCTGGTATCTCGACTTAGATCTAATAACAAATTATTGGAAAAAACCTCGAGCATATCATCACACCACACCGGTCAGCCTCATTATGGCTGTGAGAAAAAGCCTGGAGATGATGCTTAAAGAAGGCTTGGAGGCTAGATCGAAAAGACACAAGGACAATGCTAACGCGCTAATAGCAGGACTAGAATCCATGGGACTCAAACCAGTAGCACCACCTGAGCATCGACTTGCCCAAATAACCCCTGTATGGATACCCGAAGGTGTAGACGACGACTTTGTCAGATCGACTTTACTCAATGAATACAACATTGAAATCGGAAAAGGTCTAGGGGATCTATCAGGCAAAGTATGGCGAATAGGTCTAATGGGTGAATCCAGCAAAAAGGCACATGTGCTAGCTTTGCTTAATGGACTTGGAGATATCCTGCCAAACACAGGATTCAATGTTGACAAGAATACAGCCATGAGATCAGCTGAGGCAATATATGCCGCTGTACCCAGTAACATCTAAACTTAATCTGCTTGTATAATGTGCTGGCATTGCCGGGACAATTGTTGACGTACCCTGCAAGGCAATGTTGAGCTGAGATAAAATCAGATATTCTCACCTCGACAGAAACTTTATTAAATTCTCAACCATATTTCGAGGCTGTTTTATTGAGGGAAATACCCTTGGCATTTCCTATAGCTTTGTTGCTTATAATAGCAATATTAATATTTTCCAGCGCCTATGGCGTCGCACACTCGGCTACTTCTGAAAAAGCTTTTGGAAAAGATGGAGAATTTAAACAACAATTACACGAGAGAGCAGCGTTCTGGATATGCCCTCTCCATTAAACACCATAGACCAGGAGGCAAATATGGATCGATTCACAAATCAAGTTGCGATTGTAACGGGAGCAGCCACCGGCATAGGATACGGCATAACAAAAAGGCTCTTATCAGAGGGAGGGAAGGTAATGATGGTGGACTTCGATGAGGGGATGGCACTGCAGTCACAAAAAGAACTAGACCCGAGAACAGATAGAGTAGGACTGACAATAGGCGATGTCGGGGAAACTAATACAGCTGCTACAGCAGTAAAACGAGCGATGGATTCATGGGGACGGATCGACATATTAGTTAACAACGCCGGTATAGGCGGACAGAACGGCAACATATGGGACTTGCATATCGAAGAAATGGACAGGGTGTATCGTACTAATCTCAGAGGAGTTTTTTCGTTTTGCCATGAGGTCATACCAGAAATGTTAAAAAATGACTACGGTCGTATTGTCAATATCGCCTCCATTGCTGGTAAAGAGGGCAATCCACAGATGGTTCCATATTCCGCTACCAAAGCCGCCGTAATAGGTCTAACAAAATCAGTTGGTAAAGAGCTAGCGGGGACGGGTGTACTCGCGAACTGCGTCACCCCCGCAGTAGTACAAACCAGGATCCTAGATGAATTCACTCAGGAGACAATAGACTACATGATAGGGAGGATCCCCATTGGTAGAACAGGGGAAATTAGTGAAATAGCCGCTCTTGTAAGTTGGCTAGCTTCCTCAGAATGCTCCTTCAGTACTGGCGCTGTTTTTGATATCAGTGGTGGGCGAGCTACATATTGAAATTGTCCTCTAATTACATCTAACTGGTGTCTCCACATCCAGCATATATATTTGGTACATAAAAAATGCGGAAACGAAGCTGACCTTATAGCTTAAGGTATTCGCCACATTCCACCGTATAGATCATTTGAGTACGTGTATTCTGTCGCCTATAGAGATAATGCCCCCACTAGTAGGATAAGCCAACACACCTCGTCTATCCTCCAATGCCTTCTGCAAACCTTCCCTAATCTCATCCATCCTCGGACAAGGTTCACAGTCTCCCGTGATCTTCAAAACTACACCTTCTCCTATTGACAACTTACTTCCTTCCACTAGAGCCGACAACTCAACTCCTCTAACTGTGATATTTTCCCGAATTTGTCCATCTGACAAATCAAACTCTCCAAGGGTTTCACGATCCATTAAGAGTATTTGCCGACTCAAACTTTTCCCGTCTTTTTGAAAGTGTCTATCACCTTCGATACCTTTTCCCGCCACCAGAACCATTTCATCCACTTCTACCATCGCCTCGCGACTACCTACATTCAAACGTAATGATACGATTTCTGATTCCTGGATCGTCATCTCCAACCTCCTATTTTTGATTATTTGAATTCTACGCTTTAACGGCTATGAAATTGATCCTAATTTCTAGCCGTCTTTGACTGCTATAATCAAAGTCAATGCTATCGATTTAAAGATCATATCGGAGAGTAACAGATGTCACAACAAGTACTGATAGGCGGCGGCGACTTTGTCTACAAAGTAATAGAAAAATGGGAGTCTCTACCAGGGGGTTTCTACTGGAGAGAAACAGCAGGGGTCGCCACAGACGATCAAGACAACATATACATCTTCAACCGCGGCGACCATCCCATGATTGTCTTAGATAGGAATGGAAACTTCATCAAGTCTTGGGGTGAAGATATTTTCACCCGGCCGCACGGAGTTAGTCGGGGACCTGATAACACATTATATTGCACTGACGATGGGGATCATACTGTCCGCCAGTGCACACTCGATGGTAAAGTCCTTCTAACCCTTGGCAGACCTGGGATTGCATCGCCTCCATTCAGTGGAGTGCCTTTTAGTCGCTGCACTCACACCGCAACGGATCCTAATACAGGAGAGATATATGTGTCAGACGGTTATACAAACGCCAGCGTGCACAAGTTCTCCCCTGACGGTAAGCTTCTTTTCTCATGGGGCAGCCCCGGGGTCGGAGAATCAGAATTTAATATTGTTCATAATATAGCCACTGATAAGGATGGATATGTTTACGTATGTGACAGGGAAAATCATAGGATACAAGTATTCAATCGAAACGGCGACTTTGAAACTCTCTGGGCAAACGTTCATCGCCCCTGTGCTATTTTCATTGATCATAATGAATTAATTTACGTGGCTGAATTGGGATTCGGCACGTTGATAAGTAAAGCTGTTCCAAACATAGGTCCCCGAGTAACTGTTCTAAACAAACAAGGGCAAGTATTACAAAGAATCGGCGACTTGGGATATGGGCTAGAGCCAGGACAATTTATAGCCCCTCATGGATTGTGCCTAGACTCCAATTGCAACATTTATGTCGCCGAAGTAGCAAGCACAGCAATGAGCCACCACGGCACGCCTCCCGATAGCGTGAGATCTTTTCAAAAACTACAGAAAATATAGAAGACTGGTTCTGGAAATGATAACCTTGGGCAAACGTAAGTAAATGGAAGTTCCGTAACTGCGAAATTTCAGGAGGGGGAATATGGCCACGTCAAAAACCAAATCCACCACAGTAGCAAATATGACTGATGCGGCGATCAAATTTACTGATAGCCTATCAGAAGATCAGAAGTCAAAAGCATGTTTCAATTATTTCGATGGCGAAAAACTATTTTGGTACTACCCACCGTTAAGCCGGCACGGATTGGCGCTCAAAGATATGATGGAAAATCAAAGAGATCTAGCATTTAATCTCATGGCTACCGGCCTAACCCAGCAGTCTTATTCCCAAGCACGAAAAATTATAGATCTCGAAGACGTGTTGGGAGCACTTGAACAGAAACAAAACCAAGTGACATGGAATCGCGACCCAGAGCTTTACTATTTCACCATATTTGGAAACCCTAGGGATTCCGAAGAGCCATGGGGTTGGAGAGCTGAGGGTCATCATATATCTCTGCACTTCAGTATATGGAATGGCAAAGTCATTTCTATGACTCCCTTTTTCTTTGGGTCGAATCCAGCTGAGGTAAGACAAGGGCCAAAGAACGGGCAGCGGGTGTTGAGGAACCGTGAAGATATAGCCTACGCTCTAATGAATGAACTTGATACAGGTCAAAAAAATAAGGCTACTATTTATGATGAGGCACCTTGGGATATCGTAACTTACAATAGTTCCAAGGTAAGTTTGCCCAGGGAGGAAGGCCTTTCTATATCAAAAATGTCTGCTAGCCAAAAGATCATCGCAACATCACTGATATCAGAGTACGTAAATCAAGTTCATGAGGAACTTGCCTTGAAAAAGATGGGGGAAATTAACGAATACGGAATTGACAACATATATTTTGCGTGGGCAGGGCCAACTCAACCAGGAAAAGAACACTATTACCGACTGCACGGTGGAAATTTCGTAGTAGAGTTCGACAATAGGCAGAACGGCGCAAACCATATTCATTCAGTATGGCGGGATGTAGAAAACGATTTTGCCCAAGACGTGCTACGGGAGCACATTCTTGCTTATCACGCTGAGTAGGCAAATTTACCTTTAAGATTCTAACCTAGAGACCTCCATTCAACAGAAAGTTGACGGAAGTCTCCTAATTATGTGTCGGCCTCGGAATCACTTGTTACACCTCCCTAAATTCACCTTCAACTGCATCGTCAGATGGATCTGATCCAGCATCCGTCGATTCTGGATCGGGGGGTACGTTGCCAGTTTTGCTATATACCTCTTCTCCTACCTTTTGGAGGGCCTCTTGTAGTATATCCAATGCTTCCTGTATGGGAGCAACTTCATCAGATGCCAAGGCCAAATTAACAGCCGATATTTTTTCTTCTACCTCGGACTTTAAGGTGTCGGGCACGTGTTCTTTGTTGTCATCCAACATTTTTTGGGCAGAATAACAAACACTTTCTGCCATGTTTCGAACTTGAATCTCCTCCAACTTATTCTTGTCTTCTTCTGCATGTTGCTCTGCTTCATCGACCATCCTTTCTATCTCTTCTTGTGACAACCCAGAGCTAGCCGTAATAGTTATACTTTGTTCCTTTCCTGTACCTTTATCAGTGGCTGATACATTCAAAATGCCATTAGCATCAATGTCAAAAGTAACCTCTATTTGAGGTGTTCCCCTCGCAGCCGGGAGTATACCATCGAGATTGAAACGCCCTATCGTCTTATTTTCATCTGCCATTGGACGCTCACCTTGAAGAACATGCACCTCAACTGAAGGCTGATTATCAGCAGCCGTAGTGAATGTCTCACTTTTCGAGGTAGGTATTGTTGTATTCCTATTAATTAATGGGGTCGTTACTTTACCGAGGGTTTCTATACCCAAAGTCAGCGGTGTGACGTCAAGGAGGAGAATATCCTGCACGTCGCCTTGGAGAACCCCCGCCTGTATTGCTGCACCCACGGCAACAACTTCATCCGGGTTGACACCCTGATGGGGCTCCCTTCCAAAAAGATCGACTACAGCCTTTTGTACCGCCGGCATACGGGTCATCCCACCCACTAATATGATTTCATCTATCTTGTCGGTCCCAACATCGGCATCATCCATGGCTTTTTTACATGGCCCTATAGTGTTTTCTATTAGTACAGAAACCATCTGCTCTAAACTAGACCTTTGAAGAGTCTCGACCAAGTGTTTTGGACCGGATGCATCAGCAGTGATAAACGGCAGGTTAATTTCAGTCTGCATCAATGTTGACAACTCGATCTTGGCCCTCTCAGCAGCCTCCCGCAATCTTTGAAGCGCCATTCGATCATTTTTTAAATCTATACCTTGATCTTGTTTAAACTTGTCAGCAATCCAATCGATTATCACCTGGTCAAAATCGTCTCCACCCAAGTGAGTATCTCCATTTGTAGCCTGGACCTCAAACACACCATCACCAATTTGCAAAATCGTTATATCAAAGGTGCCCCCGCCCAAATCGTATATCGCTATCGTTTGTTCTTTATTATCATCTAATCCGTAAGCCAGAGAAGCAGCTGTAGGTTCGTTGATTATCCTAAGCACTTCCAAACCTGCAATTTTACCCGCATCTCTTGTCGCATTTCTCTGACTATCATTAAAATAAGCAGGCACCGTTATAACAGCTTGTTTAATTTCCTCACCAAGTTTGGCTTCCGCATCTTGCTTCATCTTTTGAAGAACCATTGCGGCAACTTCCGGTGGAGCATAGTTTTTTTCATGCATTGACACATGAGCATCACCATTCTCGTGTTGAACAACCTGATACGGAACTAGGGAAGCATTCCTTTTCACCGACTTATCATCGTATTTCATACCCATAAATCGCTTCACAGAGAAAACCGTATTCTCTGGATTTGTCACAGCTTGCCTCTTGGCGGTAGTACCAACATATCTCTCATCAGACCTAGGATTAATCCCAACGACCGACGGAGTCGTCCTATTACCTTCCGTATTTTCAATCACCCTTGGTTCGCCACCCTCTATTATGGCCATGCATGAATTTGTAGTTCCTAAATCAATACCGAGAATTTTCGGCATCAGTTTTCCTCCTGTTGTTTCTCTAAATCACTAGCTCCATCTATTAACGAAGAATCATCCGGGATCTTCGCGACTGTTACTCTGGCTGGCCTGAGAATCTTATCCCCAATCTTGTACCCAACTTGAATAACTTCAATTACAGTACCCTCTGAAGCCTCATCGGTCTGCTCATACAAGAGCGCTTCATGTTGATGAGGATCAAACAAAGCTCCTTTCGCTTCTATTTTAGTAACTCCTTCCATTTCTAGGGCATTCTCAATATTCCTCAACACCAGAGAAATACCCTCCATCCAACTTTCTTCTACGCCTTCAGGCGCATTGTTAATAACTCTGATTAAATCATCAGACACATTTAGAAATCGTCCGAGAATACGAAAACTAACTGCCCGTTTGACCTCATCTTGTTCTTGAGAGGCCCGGCTACGGTAATTGATTAAATCAGCTTGTGCTCTTTGCGCAATGGCTTTAAAATGCTCCTTCTCCTCAACAATCGCCTCAATTCCTTCGCCCGAACATACATCTATTTGTTCATTAGATTGTTCATCAGAATCACCACAAGAGGAACCTGACATGCCGTCTCCAAGTTGGCTCTCTTCCGAGGCTGTCTGTTTTTCATTCAATGAGTCTTTCAAATGCTTATTTACCTAAATTCATCAAGGCAGAATCACTTTGATCCTGTACCTAGAATAGCGAACATTTCATCAAGGCAGTCTGATAAATACGACTTTAATTCACTTTCATCAGCCTGATTCAAACCCGATCTCATTCTTATGATTTGATTAAACATTCCAAGGGCCAATTCGACCCCCGCAATGTTAAGCCCTACCCCCCCGACGAGATGCTTTATCAACCTCAACCTAACCATATCCTCTTCAGAATATAGCCTAAGCATTCCTACGGTTCTTGACGGCCGAACTAACCCTACACGCTCATACTTCCTCAATGTTTGAGGATGCATCTCTAACAGTCGCGCCGCAACACTTATAACGTAGATACCTTCTACTGGAATAATCTCATCTCCATGGCTTAAAACGGAGGAGCCCAACATGGCAGAGGGTTTCCCTACGACCTAAATCGACAACCCCATTCACAAAATTACATCACTTCTAACCAACTCACGTATATTAAATACAACTAATGAGATATGTATAATAAACCTTGATACGAATGGTGTCAACTTCCAGTCACACTAATTAATCGGCTAAGATCCGAGTGGCAGGAAACATTTACCCTAATAAAGACGTCTTCCATATCGGATGATAGCGTAACCACAGAAGGCGCCCAGACCCGAAATCGACCTATACGAACCTTTCTTCTTTCCAAGGATCCCCATCCATATGGTATCCTCGTTGTTCCCAAAAGCCAGGCCTGTTTGAGTTCATAAACTCAACACCTTTGACCCATTTGGCGCTCTTCCAACCATACCTCTTGGGTACGACTAAACGCACTGGTCCTCCATGATCCAAGTTCAATTCAATTCCATCATGCTTTGTTGCAAAAAGCACATCTTCGTCCATCAACACTTCTAAGGAAAGATTGGTGGAATATCCACCATAACAATGTACCATGACAAACTTAGCATCCTCCAACACCGACACTTTATCCGCCAACACCGAGAACAATACCCCTTCCCACAGGTTATGCAACTTACTCCATTGCGTGACACAGTGGAACTCCGCCTCCACTTCCGTCTGACCTAAAGCCAAGAAGTCCCTTAGAGAGAAAGAGTGCTCATTCTTTACTAAACCGGAGACGGAAATTCTCCATTTACCTAAATCAATGTCCGGCTTATCTCCAAATGTGAGAACAGGAAATTTTTCTGTCACGAATTGCCCTGGCGGCGCATGCCCAGCAGAATCATCATCCGGAATATTTTTCAAAATACGATTCTTTTTTTCCATAATATACTTCCAAATACTGTAGCAAGTTAGCTACAATATTACCCTATATCACGCTGTAATCACCACATCGATTCCATATTCCAGACTTCGAAAGACATTTGCTGACTTTCAAAATTAATCTGCTTTGAGGAGAATGACATTGACCCCGGACCTCGTAATTTTTGACTGTGACGGAGTATTGGTTGACAGCGAGCCGATTTCTAACAAGGCCTTAGTAAAAACTCTTAATAAAATCGGGTTGAAGATTACATATAAAGAATCACTAGATATTTTTCTTGGCAGATCCTGGGAAGATAGCTTGAATACCATCACTAAAATGCTCGGACATAATCCACCATCTAATCTCTACGATTTGTATCGGACTCACATGTATGAATGGTTCAAAAAGGAACTAAAACCAGTTTCCGGCATCACAGATGCGGTGAGAGACCTCCAATTTCCATATTGCGTGGCATCAAGTGGATCTCACGAAAAAATACAAACGACATTGGGACTAACTAACCTAATTCACTTGTTTAAAGGCAAAATTTTCAGTGCCAGTGATGTTCCAAGAGGAAAGCCCGAACCTGATCTCTTCCTATTCGCTGCAAAAATGATGGGGGCTAATCCGTTAAATACAGTGGTGGTGGAGGATTCTGAACCAGGCGTAAGAGCTGCGATATCTGCTAACATGAGAGCCCTAGGTTATACGGAACGCACGGATCCTTTAATACTTTCATCAGCGGGTGCGGAAACATTCGAGAACATGGCACATCTATCGACCCACATTATCAATCTGAGCTAAGAGACTGATCTACTCAATATGCCCACGAGTCAAAGACATGAAAGGAGCCAATAGTTAACAGATGGATTGGAAATGCAAGTCATGCAGTAAAGTGAATCGTGGTAATCCTCAGTATTGTTCCGATTGTGGTGCATCTCTGAGCGATTCTGTACCTGCGTGGCTTCGTTGGATAGTGAAGGTTTTAAGCCTAGGTAAAGGTTTATAATTGAACTAAAAGCGATGTTAGGGTGCAAGTCCAGATACTAAGCATCATTAATCTAGTTCCTCAAAAACACTGCCACGATGGGAGTTTCTATATGGTGCTAGCTGTCCTTATCTTCGATCAATTCGATCCAGTTCCCGGAAGGGTCCTGCATGTAACACACGTGCCTACCGGGCGCTACCTCTGAGGGAGGATTCAACCCGACTGCACCGCAATCAAGAAGTCGATGGTAAGTGCTATCAATATCGACAACATTAAAAGCGATGTGCGACGCTCCCAAAACAGCTCTCTCGTTGGACGGTCGGGGATCTGGCCTTGGCGATAGATATTCAATTAATTCCAACATGCAGTTATTACCCAAGTCCATTAGAGCAGCTTTTATGTGAGTATCTGTATACCCCAAAACCTTGGAAATAGACAATCCTTTCCTTTCGACATTCCTTGCCAACGACAACCCTATGGCATCCCGGTAAAAGGAAACCGCTTCGTCTAGGTTTTTAACAACAAGCCCTGTGTGGTTTAAATCGACTATCATAGTTTCCTCCTTAAAAAATCGCTATCAATACAGACATACTTAGGACGACCAATATTTAGCCTACACATCATCAAAGCAAAAAACGAGACTTACTACAAACAAATTTAACGCGCACCCTGCATTTTATACTTATGCTGGTGAAATCGGACGAATATCCACTGAGATATGACCATGACGAATGAAATAAATGAATTATGAATCAATAAACCATCATACCAATTCAACCGATCGCGAGGCCATCATAGAATAACTGCCCCGTCAGGTGGTATGAAATAAGACATTTTGCTGTTTAACGATCAAAAATGGAACCCAATCGTCCGCTGCTTAAAACTAACACGCTAAACTATCATCTTTTATTCCAACTTCCATATTTACTCCCAATCGACAATAAATTCCGATGATCCTTGACACTATAGAAAGATGGGTAGCACAATTCCGATCGGGGCTTTGAAAAATTTCAGTCCCATATGGGAGTATGAACATGAGTAAAATGCCCGCGGCTATCGCAACAAAATTGAGAGAAATTCAATGCGATGAAATACCGGTCCCTTTTCCTACGAAGGACAAAGTTCTTGTCAAGACGAAATTAGCATCCATATGTGGGAGTGATTTACATATTACCCATATGGGTTGGAATGTAACCGAATTTCCTTTGCCTCATGGGTACCCGGGCCACGAAGGCATAGGCCTTGTTGTAGACGGGGGAGAAACAGATTTTTTCGAGGGAGATCTAGTCCTAACCGTACCAAATATATGGCTCTCCAGGTGCTTTGCAGGCTATCAACTTCTAGATCCACAATTCCTTCTGAAGATATCTAGTAATATGCCCATGTCACACCTTCTAATGGCTCAACAACTTGGCACAGTAGTTTTCGGTTCCAAAAAACTACCTTCCCTAAGCGAAAAAACCGTTGCTGTGATAGGGCAAGGATCAGTGGGACTCTTCCATGACTTCATTTTGCACCGGATGGGTGCTAAGCAGATCATTGCGATTGAACCTGTTAAAGAAAGGCTAAAAGCAGCCACAAATATGGGTGCAACTCACCTAATCGACGTCACTGGTGAAAAAGCCGTCGACGCGGTATTGGATATGACAGATGGAAGAGGAGCCGATGTAGTAATAGAAGCGGTCGGTAGCGTAGAAACACTTAACCAATCACTAAAGTTAGTGAAGCGGTTTGGGAGAATAGCAGCCTTCGGATTACCTCCAACTATGGATAAAATACCTTTTGACTGGGATACTTTTTTTAGAAAATGTGTCGACATGCACTCTGTCTTCGGAGCCCAGGATGAAGCAGGATTGCCAGCCTTTAAGAAAGCAGTCGAACTTATAGAGACCAAAGAGATCAACATGTCACCCCTCATAACACACCAAATCCCGATTCAGGAAGTACAGTATGCTTTCGATCTGGCTGACTCAAAGGGTGATGGTGCTTTAAAAGTGTCCCTGACCTTTGAATAACGATCCAATAATACATCTGATGCCCCTAAGCATCAGGGAGGTCAAGGAAATATCAACTCTGCTAGACTCTCTAAACCAATCCAACATAAAGCACTGGATAATTGGAAATACGTCTAGGAACCTGGCCTAAGGAATATTTCGTGCATCAAGTGAAAACATCAACCATTAAGGCACTGTCACATTTAATAAGAAAGAGGGAGATATCACCTGTAGACATAGTAAAGGAACTATTAGACTGGTCCAATCAATTAGATCCTATCTTGAATATCTGGACCTCCATCGACTCTGAAAGAGTACTATCGCAAGCAAGGCACCATGAATCAGAGATTTCATCGGGAATATATAGAGGGTTTATGCATGGCATACCCATAGGTATCAAAGATATCTATGACGTACAAGGCATGATAACTAGCTGTGGTTCTCCCATCTATTCAAATTTCTTTCCCCATGAAGATTCGAGAGTCACTAAATTACTTAGAAATGCTGGCGCGATCATCATGGGGAAAACTGTTACTACTCAGTTCGCATGTGGAGATCCTCCATCAACTAAGAACCCATGGGATCATCTCAGGACTCCAGGGGGGTCAAGTAGTGGCTCTGCAGTAGGCGTCGCCGCCAATATTTTTCCAGCTGCCCTTGGCTCACAAACTGCAGGATCAGTTCTCAGACCCGCAGCCTACAATGGTATTACCGGGTTCAAGCCAACATACGGGATAGTCAGTAGACAAGGACTATTCCCAGTGGCCCCATCCCTGGACACAGTAGGATGGTTTTGCAGATCTGTAGAAGACGTACAAGTCTTATTAAACCTATTCACAGAAGTAGGCAAAACAGATGAAGATACTTACAACAATACTAATTCCACAGATTATCACCCCCGAATAGGGGTATTAGAACAATTCTATAAGGATGAATGCTCCCAAGATTCAACAAAAAACATTGAAAGAATATGTGACCAATTTTCGTCTGCAGGCGCCTCAATAGCTATCGCTCACACAGACATAGACTTACGTAACGCAGTGGAAGAACACAGAACAATAATGGCCAGTGAAGCAGCACATACCCACGAAAAAGATTTTGCAGATAGCCCCAACCTATACAAGCCACATGTCAAGGATTTGATTGAGACAGGATTGAAGATACGTTCTACTCAATATTTAAGAGCCAAGAACATTCAAAATGAACTTAGAGGTGCACTTAAGAGAACTGCAGCAAAATTCGATGCTATTTTGACCCCAACAGCTATGTCCACAGCACCTGATACCGCGACTACAGGGCAACCCGCATTTCAGATCCCGTGGACCATGGCAGGCATGCCGGCTATTAGTCTTCCATCAGGCTTGGACGACCAAGGGCTACCATTGGGGATTCAATTATCCGGAGAATATTTACGGGATAAAACCCTTCTAAGCACTGCACAATGGTGCGAACGGATTATCAATTTTACCGATAGACCCCAGATAAATACATGAATATAAGCGTTTGCGTAAAGCAAGTTCCCGTTCTATCCATGATGAAATTCGACAACCATAGCAGACGGCTTTTGAGGGAGGGAGTGCCGAGCGAAATAAACCATTTTGATCTGCTGGCGATAAACGGCGCCGTAGAAATGAAATCAAGTGGTGTAGCTGAGGTGTCTGTATTCACTATGGGCCCTCCACAAGCAAGAGATGTATTAATACAGGCAATGGCCCTGGGAGCGGATAATGGGATCCATCTAACGGACATATTGTTTTCAGGATCCGATACATTAGCTACCTCACGTACGCTAGCCTTAGCATTACAGTCAAGAGAATACGACCTAATCATATGCGGCAGCCACAGCGTAGATTCAGAAACTGGCCAAGTAGGTCCACAAATAGCAGAATTGATCCAGGTACCACTCGTCACAAATGTTACTGAGGTTCGAATCGAACCGGATTCTTCGGTAACAGCACAAAGGGTCACGGACGATGGTGTGGAGACAGTGAATTTCGCTACACCAGCCCTTATCACTGTGACAGAGGGATTTGGAGAGGAACGTTTCCCTGATACAGAATCTATGGGTCTAGCTAGGCAAAAAACAATAACAACACTTACAGCTAGTGATCTTGCTGCTGATACCTCCCTGTTTGGCTTAAAGGGTTCACCAACACGTGTAGAAGAGATTTTTTCCATTTCACTTCAAAGGGAACAAATTATTCTCAGGGATCAAGCTCCGAATAATGCCATAGATGAGCTAATCAAATACCTCTCAGACAAGAACATATTCGATACAACCTCGGATGTATTGAAATCCTTAGACCGGGGTGACATACGTGGCGAGGGACCTATGGGTTCAATCTGGGTTTGGGTCGACATATCTACAGGTGCAATCAGTCCTGTCTCGTATGAATTGCTGGGAATAGCCTCTCCTCTAGCAAATTCAATAGGTACAAACGTAGCAGCAGTTGTACTAGGTTCCATGGATCCTGAGTCCTATTCAATTTTAACCGCCTTTGGAGCTGACAAAATATTATACGATGAATCAAACTCACTAATTGACTTCGATAGTGCATCATATTCCAAGATCTTGTCAGACGCGATAAGTAAACATGATCCTTGGGCAATTATATTACCTTCAACTAGTAATGGGAGAGAGTTGGGTGGACGTACATCCTCTAAACTAGGTCTGGGCATGACGGGTGACTGTCTTTCTTTAAGAATAGATGCCAAGGGGAAACTCGTACAAGATAAGCCTGCATTTGGCGGGAATATCGTAGCGCCGATAACATCCAACACCAGACCTTATATTTGCACTGTCAGACCTGGAATAGGTGAAGCTCTGAACCCCAATTATAATACGGTGGTAAGCTTGGAAGTTCTAGAACTGAATGATTTGCCCCCTTCTTCCTTCAAAGTGGTGAATCGCGACAGATTCGGTATAGATCAAAGGTCGCAAATAGAATCAGCGAACAGAGTCGTCGGAATAGGGATGGGTCTAGGTACATCTTCACATCTCCCGTCAGTACGATCTATGGCTGAGGCCCTGGGAGCCGAAATAGGATGCACAAGAGATGTGGTCGACGCTGGATGGTTACCCAGGCAGGCACAAATTGGTGTATCGGGAAAATCCATTGCTCCACATCTTTACATAGCCCTAGGTATCAGAGGACCATTTAATCATACCGTTGGTATACAAAAAGCCCAGGCAATAGTTGCAATAAACACTAACCGCAGGGCGCCTATTTTCAAGACCTGTGATTTTGGCATAATTGGAGACGTGCATCAACATTTGTCCTACATGAGTACCGCATTCTCAAGAATACAAACCAGTCTGTCTAAAGCTGATTAGTTAGAATTCTGATTCCAGCAGCGATAACAAACTTTTATCGTCATCTTGTAATTCAGCATACATAAAATCGATAACCCACCGAGGATTGTCGGAGGCATCGTCAAGGAGCAATTTACGAGCACATTGTAACTCCTGTGTTCGAGTCATCTGCTCCTTGACCATAGGCAATACGAACGCCTCTTCATTTTCAAAATGATCGAATTCAGCAACCTTCAAAGCCATGATACTACGGTATAAATGACGCCTAGTCCTAGCTAAAACCCTCTCTTCACCGAGTGCACTAGTCAAGGCATTCTCAACATCCGACACTTTAATGTCAAGATCAGCATGATCCTGTTCGTCTATCTTCAACATTATCGCCCTAATATCATCCACCAAACCTGCTATTTCACCCTCCTCCATAAAAGCTATTATTGCATCGCCTCGATCCAAAATCTCCGTGTGCTCTCGCTCGTTATCTTTGAGGGGATATCTGTCTCCCTGAAGCTTCGTATCAACCAAGGGACCCGTCATATAGTCGTCCTCCGTATTGACGTGATACCTTAGATGTTTCAACCAGTCGTGTACATGCCTTTCTAAATCCTTCAGATCACCGCCCGATTGCGCAGCTCTTGCTAAAGCCTCCGTTTTTTCCGAATGCGCCATGAATACTTTGTGCATAAGATACATAACGTCTATAGGACTTTCCAGCTCTTGAATCTTGTCCGTAAATGAGGGCATATTAAGGCATCCTCTTGACTTTCGTATCCTCTAATTGACCATCAAATACTAGATTTCCAATGAGCGCATCCGATGAATTAAAATATCGCGGTTCACATTAACAAGCAATATCAGGTATCTTTAAAGTCATTATCGTTATCTACAAGATGATTGTCCATCCAGTTCAGCAACCATTCGCTTTCGTCTTCGGACAAACCTGCAGCCTTAGGTATCGATAATTTTTCTAGCCTCGCATATTCCTTCCGATAAGGGGTCACTAGTGCCAAGCCAGATATCATGTCTTTATAATCAAGGAAAGTGACTTTCCATTTCAGAGTTGCAAGCTCCAAGTGATTGGCCGTTCTAGGTATGATGGAACCTCTGCCAATGTCCTGTTCAATAACATCAAAGACTCCCTGGACCGATTCCATAATCGAATCGTTAATTTCTTCCAAATCGGTAAATAGAATCCACCTTATATACAGGAGATGCCCACTCTCTCCATCAGACTTTTTCATTGAAGCCAAGTTAACGTTTTCTCCATCATCACAGTGTTCCAAATAGAGTCTCTGCATCGCAATGAAAAAAAAGAAGGCCGAGACCCAGTTCCGCATGTTGAGCTCGAAATGGTTCAAGCTTTCACTGACGCCTATCTTGCCGACTATGTCGTAGGTATCAGCAACACTTCGCGATAGAGACTCAGTAAGTAAGCTAAGAAATGTTTTCACTAAGGTCAATTATATACCAGAGAACATAGTCGACCTTCATTACCCAACCTATGTAATGTTTGAACTAAAACAGTCTTGGGACACAAACCAAAAGAACCCTCTATGCACTCAATCTCATAGCAAAAGGCAATTAGATTAGAGTTAATATTCCAACTCAGTCTTCTACTCTACCGCCACATATTTTGACGGACACTTTACGATCACATTCTCACTTCTAAAACTGTCATCCGGATCGTACATACCCTCCAATATAATCTCGGAATTCTGGTTAAAGAATAGATCCGGGATTAATCCGTTATGCACGGCTAAAATAGAATCGTCGCCATCGGTTAACGAGAATCGGGCCCCTGCCACTCCATCCACCCTCTCAAAGGACTCAGGTACCAACTTACCACTTACTCGCACAAGCTTGCCTGCGGTATTATGCCCCTCTGATTTAATCTCCGACACGGTATAGTAATAAACAGTGGCGCTTTTAAAAGTAATAAACCCTAAATAAGCCAGTGCGCTGAATAACACAATACCAGCAATTAAGGTCTTACCAATATTCGCCTTAAACACATTGCGTGGAGACTCATTCATACAAAATCCTGGGTGGGCATATAAATTCTAACACTCATAATCCTAGTCTTCAGAAAGCTTCTTCAATGTTTTTAAATGCTGGATTTCAGCCTTCAGTTCTCTGATTTTCTTGGTCAAGAAAAACAGATATAAGAAAAACGCAACACCTGATACAGAGTAAACCCCGAACAAATATTTAAGGTTGGCATCAGGTGAAGGCACATCTTCCAACCCACCGGTCGGAACATCCGCGGACAAATCACCGACAATACCAAACCACAAAAAAGCTATCGATACCGCCCCCGCCATAGCACTGTATTTCTTGATTCTATGTCTCCAAATCGAGGTAAAGTTTTTCAACTGAATCTTCCAACCTCCTTATCGCGTATCTTTCAAATAATAAACACAAATAAAAAACTGTAAATGCCAGCAGAGATATTAAAAATGTAAACATCATTTGTGAGTCTAAGGTTTGATCAGCCAGCGGCCCGATGTTTAAATCAGGATGAGCGGTACGCCACCAAACTGACGCCAGGTAGATCAAAGGCGCATCTATCGTGCCAATCAGCGCCACAACAGAGGCATATCGACGAACCTGTGAACCTTGATCAGCATACGCTCTAACCATTAAGTAACTTACATATATGAACCACAAAATTAATGTGGTTGTAAGTTTAGGATCCCAAGTCCACCAGACACCCCAAACTGGCTTAGCCCACATCGCACCCGTGATCAATATAAGCGTCGCAAATACCACGCCTATCTCTGCAGCAGAGTAGGCAATAGCATCCCACTTGTCATCCTTTGTGGCGAGGTGGACAACACTAGCTACTCCAACCAACACTATCGAAATCATACCAATCCAAGCCAAGGGTACATGAATATAAAATATTCTTTGAGAAACGCCGAGATTCTGTTCCGTTGGCACCCAAACGAAGATCATATAAGTAGCAACGAGCATCAACAAAACACTCAAAATTAGCAACGTGCTTCTCATTTAATACTTAGCCAAATCCACTTTGCAACTCAGTTCCTACAAAAAGAACGGTGTCCGCCACCAAGTATCAACACCAAATCCGCCCGAACAAACTTACTGAACAACGTCTTTACACTTTCGATTCATTTTCATGTCAGCCAGTGGTAGCACCCGCTGACGCCGAAGAAACCAGTCTAGCATATTTTGCCAGGACACCCCTTTCATAGTTGGGTTTTGGTGGAACCCACTGATTTTTCCTGGTTGAAAGCTCCTCGTCCGACAACTTCACACCCAGCTCTCTAGTCTGCACGTCCATAACAATAATATCCCCATCCCTCAATAAGGCGATGGGTCCTCCAACCGCCGCCTCAGGTGCGATGTGACCGACAGATGGACCTCGAGTCGCCCCTGAGAACCTCCCATCTGTCAGTAACAAAGTAGACTCACCTAATCCTGCACCCATGATAGCTCCTGTAACAGCCAACATTTCCTGCATGCCAGGGCCACCTTTAGGTCCCTCATACCTAATTACTATAGCATCACCCTCATTGATATCACCCTTAGTCACGGCATCAAAGGCAGCCCTCTCTCCATCAAATACCCTCGCTGGCCCCTCGTGCTTAAGATGCCTGGTTCCCGCAACCTTTATGACGGCTCCTTCAGGAGCAAGATTTCCTTTTAAAATAACCAACCCACCCGTCGGGCTCTTGGCCTTTTCTACAGGAAATATCACCTTCCCATCTGGTTTTGCTGTAACTGAGGCTAGATTATCCCCTAGCGTCTCTCCATTAATCGTCATGGCGTCTGAATGAAGGAGCCCTGCACTCAGCAATTCTTTCAAAACAACTTGGACTCCGCCAACTCTATCCACATCGGACATGACATACCTACCGCCAGGACGCAAATCAGTAAGATAAGGTGTTGTCTTACTCAAACGATCAAAATCATCAATGGAGATATCGACTTTAGCCTCATACGCTATGGCTAATAGGTGTAATACCGCGTTTGTGGATCCACCCATCGCCAGTACAAGACGAATGGCGTTTTCAAATGCATCTTTAGTCATAATATCACTGGGTCTTACCCCTTTTTCAAGCATGGTATAAATCAATCTCCCAGCCTCATGAGCAACGGTAAGTGTCCGAGTATCCACCGCCGGTATAGAAGCAGCTCCGGGAATGGACATACCCATCGCTTCTATCGCGGACGCCATGGTATTAGCCGTAAACATACCCGAGCACGCTCCTTCACCTGGACACGCAACTCTTTCCATGTCCATCAATTCTTCCAAGGTCAATTCTTTATTGGAATACGCACCCACCGCCTCATACATATCCTGGATATTAATATCTCGTCCCTTGTAATTGCCTGGAAGTATTGCTCCCCCATAAACAAACACAGCAGGTATATCTAATCTCGCCATCGCCATCATTGCCCCAGGCATATTCTTATCACATGCAGCCACCACCACAAGAGCATCCATGCTCTCTGTAAAGCAGACTGTTTCTATAGAATCAGCAATAACTTCTCTACTCACTAGGGACCCTTTCATTCCTTCTGTCCCCATCGATATACCGTCACTAATTGTTATAGTGCCAAACATGAACGGCACTGCCCCCGCATCCCATAAGCCTTGTTTAACAGCGTCTGCAATTCGAGTCAAATGCACGTTGCACGGGGTGACGTCACTAGCGAGATTTGCGACCGCAACAAACGGCTTATACATATCCTCATCATTCAATCCTACCGCCCTAAGCATCGCGCGGGATGGAGCCCTATCAGGCCCCAGACTCATGGGCCCAGACTTGTGTTTCAAAACCGCTACATCTCTACTCTTAGGCACCATCAAAAACTCCTTATAGGAACAAATAACATTTCCTTTGAATTACAAAGCCGATATACACAATGGTTTTATGGACCACACTCTATCATCGGGGATGAATTTCCAAAGCAGAACAAGACTAACATAAACCTCTAACATTACGGTGAATAGAGTGCCGTTATCTCGGAAAAACTACCCCGACTTCGGTCTATGCCTGTGAATCAGGTCAACAACTCTAACATCTATCGATTCTGGCATTTCAACACCGGCATCAAAATAGGCTATACCTAAGTGTGCATCGCGATGCAATTGCTCATTATCAGGATCATCTTTGTGTTGTTGATCGAGTTCTTCAAATAATCCGTCTATATTTTCCTTCCTAAACATGCAATACTCCCAATAACTTCACCACAGGATTGCAGCTAAAATATACGTCGCAACATCCTTAGGAATATGCAAACGAAAGACGAGTCTAGGGCACATGCTTATTCATCTCCTCGAGTGGTAGTGCCTTCAGAGATAATATTGCTTAATTCTTCAGAAAATTGAACAGCATCTTGTTCCGTCGGGGGACCAGTTTCTGCTATTTTCGTCTTAAACTGCTCAAAAAGCCATTCATCTTTTCGACCATGGGGAATCTCAAAAAACTCACGGTTGAAAGACGGCAGATCGCCAGGGCCAAAGTATCCCTTGTCCCTTATAACGTATCCTTCTAAATTATCGGTGCCTTTGCCGAGAACCTCTCCGGTTTCAACATAGTACTTCATCACAGGCTCCATCCCGTATCTCTGGATAGGACATACCTTCATGCAAACACCACACCCCTCATATCTCGCCATGACGGGTCGGCAACGATCATATATAAGCTTATGTTTCTCAGCTCCGCGCCACCAAACTTTCTCTTTCACCAACGCCCTGCCTGGACACCTATTAACACACACCTGACAAATTTCGCAGAACTTATGGACCCCATAGTCCTGAGGTTCGTCATACGTGACTATTGCATCCGTTGTAACCACCATGATTCTAGAGCGAGACCCGAAATGGGGTGATAGGAGCTGTCCATTTGCACCCAGCTGACCTAATCCGGCGGAGACAAACATGGGGATATATGCTGCGCTGTTGTCATTGGGACTGTGAATTTGCGCTCTGTAACCGAGAGTTCTGATGTAATCGGCCAACTCCAGAGCCAGCTGACCCTCTTCTTCATAAGTGCCATAGTGAGCATACTCAGCTTCCATGCTAGGGATGGTTTGCGTTTGCCAATAGTCCTGTTCCAATGCTAGACATATGGCGTGTTCATATTTGACCCAATTCTTTTTGCTCTTGTAAGTATACTTACGATCGTATTTGGTAAATCCAATCTCACCGAACCCGAGCTCTCTGGCTTTCAACCGAATATCCTCAGTCACATCCTTACCTCGAACAGCGGTGGCACTCGGTTGTAAGTCCCCAGAAACAGACGCAGCGTCCACCAAGGGCTCTGTCATTTCATCGTGGTGTTTCCGATATTCGTACATCTCTCCCGAATAAACTGTCCACACCCATTCTCTATCAGCTGCTTTTTCTATATTCTGTGACTCTAAAGGATAATTTCTTGAATAAAAGTCCACATCTTGTTGTCTCAGAGGAATACCCGGAGTGGTTACTAAATCATCAGCTACAGGGATCTCCACAGGCGGATGCGACAAAGTTCTCCCTGACCGAGCAACAACATGGTGAATGTTCTTCAAAGTCATAATCTCTCTCCTTATGCGATGATCTCAATTCATTCGGATCATTAGGGGATAACAATGTACTACAACCGCAAGTCTAGGCACTAAGTAGTACCAAGTCAATACACGTTACTATCAGGTATCTGTTAGAAACAGATGAGATGCACATTTGATTTGATCCCATTTTTTAGGAAAAAGATCACACGTTTCTCGTCGACCGTCTAATCCTCAAGAATCGCTGCAGCAAGAAAGCACATCCTCCAAAAACCAAAACACTAAGGTAGGTAATAGACCTATCAACTATAACAAATGAAGCGGCTTCTGATGATTTCAACTGTAAAAGTAAAATCCCAGTGACACCTGGTTCTACTACCCCAATGCCACCTGGGGTCGGAACCGTACTAAAAATTGCGCCACTTAAAGCTACAATTACCATAAGGGCCATCGGAATTTCAAAACCTAGGGATTCAGTAACCATAATGACCCTGGCAACCTCCACCAACCAGCTCAATATACCTAGAGCAACGAGAATGGGCAGCCTAGAGAAACTATTAAGCGTCCCGATTCGAAATCGGATGATGAAGGAATGTATCCTACCCGCAAAGAGTGTATCTATTATGCGATTCGAGACCCTAAGTAGAAGCAATACACCAATCAAAATCAATACCATGGCTGAGGCAATTACTAGAACATAGTTAAGATTTGACGTTCCTACAATTGACCAGAATGCCCAGGCTGCCACCAGTAGCATTAGGGCGACTATGACCATATCTAGCACACGTTCTGCCATTATGGTACCCAAACTCCAAGAAAATCCTTCGGCTGTCTCTTCTCCAAATTCATAGGCCCTATAAGCGTCTCCAACTCGCAACCAAGCAATAGAATTCAGAAACCAACCGCTCAACAGTAGAAGTATGCAAACAGATAACGACATAGGCCGACGTTCTTGTGTTGGAATCGTAGCCGCGTTCTCAGCAATCAATCGCCACCTCAACGCTCTCAGAAAAAAACCAGAATAATAAAGCATTAGGCCAATCGCATAAAACAGCAGATTGATTCCCTTTACTCTATCCTGGACCTCAGACCAATCGATATCAAATACCTGTAACAGCAAGTAAACAAGTACAATCGAACCTACAAAAGAGATTAAAGTGGGAATCGAAAGCACACGCTTGAATAAGTTGTTACCAGAAATCATACAACACCCACAATATCGCTCCAAACCTCTATCATTACTTACTTCGATACACGAATTCCAATTGGGCGCTTAGCCGGAATCCCATCCCTTCTTGGATATTTTGTTGGCGTATCGCATACCTTCCTAAAAACAACTAAATAAGCCCTCGAAAGAGACGGGACCGCGTTCCCAACATGAACCAACTCCGCCACCTCACCCCCCAGTTCCACAATGGCTTTATGGCCTCTGGTCAACTCTAGACTCACTCCTAGACCTTTCTGTGCGACAAATATCCCGTCTTTTTGACAAAAGGGGAGGGCTAGTTCGACCAATTGTGCGATCTCCGCTACGGCTCGTGATACAACTAAATCATACTTTTCTCGATGAACAGTCGATCTGCCAAATTTTTCCGCTCTCCCAGAGAGTAATGCAACGTTCGATAACTCTAAATTCTCAATAACCGCCTCAACAAACTCCATTTTCCGCCGCCTTGGTTCTAGAAGTGCTAACTGGATTTCCGGGAAAATTATTTTCAGTGGAATCCCAGGAAAGCCTCCTCCTGTACCTATATCTATAACTTTCTTTTCACATTGACCTATTTCCGGTGCTCCTAGAAATACAGACGCCGAATCCAAGAAATGTCGCGTTACGACCTCATCCCATTCAACAACAGACGTCAAATTAACCATTCCATTCCATTGGGACAGCAATTCATAATATCGAATGAACTTCTCGACTTGTAAACAACTCAACTCGATCCCAAAGCCCTTGCAACCTTCAATCAGGCGAAAGACCCCAGGCTCATACCCATCTCCAATTTTCGAACCCTTTCTTAATGGAATTGTGCTTCACCTCTAGATAAATTATAATCCAAAGCGATTCTTCATAAACTGTAATCCAATGTCCAGGGTTAAAAAGTGACATCTATATAGTCGACGTTTGGAGTTTAGGCTGATATGATTAGCTAGCAGTGTTTCTAGATGATGAATTAAATTTGAAGTAGTCAATAACTGAAATCGCATATTAATGGTCGGATCTGGGTCCATAAATATGAAGGTGAGGAAATAAACGCCCTTCTAGTGCTACTAAGGTTCCTCACTTTGTGTTAGTGTTGTTGGCACATATGTTTTGTGAAATTTCAAGTCAAGGAGGCGGGGCACTCGACATGTTCAAGTCCAAGACTCTTGTAATATTAGTTGCTACATTGCTGTCGGTAGCCGTTCCTTTTGCGGTTGTGCAGGCCGAAGAGCAAACAAAGACTTACGGTACTGTGTTGGTTCAAGACGACCAAGGAACAAGCGATTCCTTGGCTTTCAATTTGACTGACATTGCACCCGCACCTGAAGGATCCCATTATGAAGCGTCGTTAGTGTCAGATGACAGAACTAAAACACTGAACGTCGGGAAGCTCGCGGTCAATCAAGCCGTGGTGCAAGGGGTTGTTCAGTCCACCGGGACAATAGAACAAACATTTGATAGTTCCTCAGAAGGTTATGATGGTAGCAACCTGATCAGCACATATAGCAACATAATTGTTACGGAGGAACCAGCAGGCGTCGTTAAATACAGTAGCGCCCTTTCTTCAGAGGCTGTGCCAAGTATCAGGAAAGCAGAATCAGATATCGCCTCACTGAACGAGAAGCTAGCCACAGCCTCAACCGCTGCAGGACTAGCCAAGTTGCAAACCGACATTACTGTGCTTAATACGTACGTAACAGATGTCAAGAACGCTGTGGATGAAGCACTGCCCTTAACTGACTCAATAGGTAACCACGCTAATGCTGCTGTCAAAGCAGCACCCAAGGATGCGTCAATAATATCTGAAGGTGCCACCCTCGATTCAGACATAGCGAACGTGCTTAGTTTATTGAATTCAATTTCAACGGGTGTAAGTAACATTGAAAACACTACAAACATCACACTTGCAGGAATCTACGTTGACAAAATCATAGCAGAGTTGTCGGCCGCTACAATCGGTTGGGATGCCAACAACGACGGTAACTATGAACACAGAGGAACCGCACAAGCGCTTTTGTCAGCTCAAGGCATGGCAATATTCAACCTTGTGTCCGGAGACTTGCCAGAATTAGCGAAGGAAGAGGCGTCAACACCGGTGCCTACAGTTGTACCAACTCCATCTCCCACTCCAACTCCCGATGTGTCTGAGGAAGAAGTGGAGGAGATATCTGAAGAGGAGCAGTCTGTTCTGGGTCTCGGTCTCCCAAGCGTAGGAGATACTACGATGAGAGGAGTAATACCAATCCTTGCTCTGCTTGGTATTTTCATGATGGGAGCTGGAGCACTCATCCTGAAAGGTAGAGAAGGTAATCGATAGAGGAAGCCAAAAAACACCACTTTAAGGTGTCAAACAATGGCTATTAAAGAGAGCCCAGCCCGATGGCTGGGCTCTCTTTATATGATCCGACTAGAGAGTCCTGTGACGGTTAGAAAATGACTCTAGATACCTGCAACAAACTAGTAGATTATGCTCACTACTCACTCTGCAGTCCCTTCAACCTAACATTCCTCTCCTATGTTGTAATCTTTATGATGGCATGTTCTGGATCGCAAGGAACAACGATCACGGAAGCTACTCACGATGTTGAGCCATCACCCACTCCTATAAATCCAATATCCATTGCATTAGAATCCAGCAAGGTAATGGCAAACTTGAATTCCTTCCAATTCGAGCTAATACATGAAGATGGGGAAGGATCACTCCTTAATGGCCTGACCCTTACAAAAGCAATTGGAGTAGTAGAGAAACCCAACAAACTGAAGGTTGAATTAACATTGTTGTTTGGAGGTGTCATCATCAAGGGAGGCGCCATAACGACGGCCGACGGGTCCTACATGTTAAATCCCCTCAATAAAGAATGGACTACCACAAGCATCAAATCCAGTCCCTTAGGATTCTTTGATCCGGGTGAGGGTATCGAATCCATACTTGATAGCATTTCAGACCTACACTTAGTTAGTCGCGAACCTAACGCTTTTCTCTTAGGCGGGACACTGCCAGCTAGTTCTCTATCCTCCATTCTTGGCGAAACTACCCACAATGATATCGCCGTGACATTGCTGATATCGGAAAATACATTCCATCTCCTGGAGGCGGAAACAATCGGAAAAGTCAATGAATCAGACAACGAAGATATAAAACGTACCATTCGACTTTCTAGATTCAACGAAGCCTTCCAAATTTCTACACCTTTGGGAACACCATAAGTTGTTAATGCGAAAAAAGAGAGCAATTTCTCCAAGGATCGCTCTTATTCCAGTATTAGCTGGTGTATTCTTTGCCGCTGACGACCAAACAATCATTGTCACTGTCCTCCCTCAAATCATGGTAGACCTAAATGTTGAAATCACTGAACTCCATAACGCGGCTTGGACGATCACAGGCTATTTACTAGGATACGTATGTGCAATACCGATTATGGGGAATCTATCCGACATCTATGGCCGCAGAAACGTCTACGGCTATGCTATGGTCATATTCATGGTGGGATCCGTTGCGTCAGCTCTTAGTAACTCGGTAGAATGGCTCCTATTTTCGAGAATCATACAATCGATAGGAGCGGGTGCGCTCATACCTGTAGCTATCGCATTGATAGGTGACTTATATCCACCAGATAAACGCGGGCTTCCGCTAGGTGTAGCGGGTGGCGTGGCAGAAGCTGGGGCCATGATCGGCCCACTTTTAGGAGGTGTCATCACTCAATTCTTTGATTGGCGATGGATATTCTGGATGAATATACCTATAGGTATATTCATCATAATAGCCCTTTACATCTACACACCATCTTCAAAACGTCGAGATGTGAAAGTTGATTACATTGGATTCGGCCTTATAACAGGGATTCTATGCTTCTTAACCCTCGCCTGTACTAAAGTAGCTACACCAGGCTTTAGTATGATCCTATATTTTTCAATAGCAGCAACATTTGCAATAGCATACATAGGTTTCGCTTCAAGAATTTCTTACAGCCCAATTATCCCAAACGTTCTGTTTAAAAGTGTAAATTTTTGTGCCTCCAACTGCGCACATTTCATTTATGGAGCAAGTTTGATCATAGCTATGGTCACCATTCCATTAATGGCAAATACGATACTGAGGGGATCACCCATGGACGGGGGCCTTATGCTTGCAAGAATGACAATTGCCATACCAATTGGAGCTATCCTAGGGGGTATATTATGTAGATTCAGAGACCACCGAATACCTTTATTGTTGTCGTTAACGATCTCCTCGCTGTGCCTCTACTCAATGAGTACTTGGACTGACAACATACCTGAACCGCAGATGACATTGCAATTGTTTACATGTGGAATTGGGTTCGGGTTACTGATTGCGCCAGTTAACTTATCAGCACTAAATTCGTTTGCGCCAGATTACAGAGGGATCGCATCGGGAATCATAACATCATCCCGAATAATCGGAATGACTTTAGGTATCGCTGCACTCTCCGCATGGGGTGGCAACAAATTCGGAGACTTAATCGCTGGAATACCACTGCCTATACCAACAGCAGGAGATACAGCTTCACAAATCATGGAAAAAACAGCCTCATTCGAATCAAATATTACCGGAGTCGGGATATCTCTATTTAATGATTTTTTTACCGCAGCGGCAGTGTTGTGCTTAATCACTGTAATACCCTGTTTGTTTGTCACAAACAAGAATTCTAGTTCATCCAACGACCCCCATCTACATTGATAGCCTGACCAGTGATATTCCGAGAAATATCGGATGCTAAGAATGCCGCCAAATAACCAATGTCTTGTGGGGTTTGCTCCCTTTTCAAAGGTATCCATGATTCCACGGTGTTTTCAAATATCTCTCTCCCAGTCATATCACCAGACTTCAGTAATCCACTACCGAATCTGTCTCTTTTCCGGGCAATTGACTCCCACATCGGTGTCCATAGTAGGCCCGGGCAAATAGCATTGACATTGATGGAGTAAGACGCAAGCTGATGAGCATTTGATTGAGTCCAACTAACAACTGCAGCCTTAGAGCTGCTATAGTGCGGGATGTCCGGGCTACCTTGTCTCGCCGCAACAGAGGCAATATTCACTATCTTCCCATACCTGTTTTTTTTCATTGAATGGGAAACTGCATCTGACATTTTGACCATCCCCATAACATTCACATCGAAAACTTGTTTCCAATCGTCGTCATTTGGATTTTCCCTCTTCCACCAATCAAGCGCACCAACAATCCCTGCATTATTAACCAAAATGTCAACAGGCCCAACCATACTCATCAATTCATCAATCGATTTAGCGTCGGTCACGTCGACTGTGGCAGCCAAGAACTCGCCCGTCCCCTCCAACTCCGTGCTAACAACTGCCTCAACAGCATCATGATTCTTATCAGCCATTACTATGTCAGCTCCAGACAATGCCAGTATTCTCCCTATCCCCTTACCAATACCACTTCCACCACCTGTGACTATCGCCGATTTGCCAGTCAAATCTATCATAATACCCTCCCTACACTGAATCCCTTCTCCAATATTAATCTGCTATTTGTTTTATGGACGACATCATCTGACTATCCGTACCAAGCATTAAGATCCCGTTATAAATAACTAATGGCCTTCGTATCAGCCGCGGCTCATTCAGCATAAGTGTGAAAAGGTCCAGACGGCTCAACGTATCTTTGCTCAAACCCATTTTTCTGAATGAAGGACTTCTCCAAGAAAAAAACTCCGAAACGTCAACATCTTTAAACAGCATTTCTAGATCGTCAAGAGAAAACGGGTTATCGAAAAAATCCCTTTCATTGATATTGAAACCTTTTTGTGAAAGCTCCGCCTTCACTTTCCTGCAGGTATTTCAACGACCCCAAGTAAAGAAATTCTGTTCTAACATCTCCATTCCTCTATTATCTAATTTGACACCCGTATAACATTGCCAATACTCACAAGACTTTCCAAACATTCAATCTCTTTAATAGCCAACTGGACGTCCTGCTCTTTGGATAAATGGGTCATTATAACTAACTCTGCCGTCCCATTTCGACCATCTGCACGTTTCTGCACTACCGTAGATATACTGATAGCTTTCTCACCCAATATGGAGGCTATTTGGGCAAGCACACCAGGCAAATCACCTACCTCTAATCTTATGTAATATCTCGATACTAGATCGGATATCGGCTGAATGATTACTTCATCTTCAAGCCTTACCGGGTCAGGGAAACTAGATTCCTCTTTAACACTCCTGCTTATATTTACAATATCTGCAATAACCGCACTTGATGTAGGCATAGGTCCCGCACCTGGTCCTTGAAATACGACTTTCTCACAAAGGTCAGTTTCCACCTCTATGGCATTTAGAACACCACTTACCTTCGCAAGGGAGTCATCAGCGGGCACTAGTACAGGATGCACTCTTGCCTGCACTTTGCCCTCTTCGCGGGTAGCAATACCTAGTAGTTTTATAGAATAACCCAGCTCATCTGCATATTGGAAATCCTCAGGCACCAATCGGCTTATACCTTCCCTATAAACATCCGAATCAATTACTGGGGTTCTAAATGCTAAAGTCGAGAGAATCGAGAGTTTATATGCAGCGTCTAGGCCTTCTATGTCATTGTATGGATCCGACTCAGCATATCCAAGAACCTGAGCTTCCTCCAGAACATCAGAGAATTCCCTCTTGTGGGTTGCCATATTGGAAAGTATATAATTCGTTGTTCCATTAATTATAGCTTTTATAGAAACCACATCATTTGCCGTTAGGTCCCTCATAAGTGGAGATATAATAGGAGTACCTCCAGCCACACTGGCCTCAAACAGCACTCTCACATTTTTCTCCCTAGCGACATCAAAAATCCTGGGCCCGTGTTTGGAAATAACCTCCTTGTTGGCAGTGACCACATGCTTGCCCCTATTCAACGCCCCTAGTATGCATTCAAGCGCCGGGTGTTCCCCCCCCATCAACTCAACCACAATGTCAATATCATCATTATCCAATATGTCGTCAACAGAACTCACATATTTATTACAAGGCATATCAAAGGATCTTTTTTTCTTCCGATCTCTGACCAAAACGCCTAATATTTCGACTGATGCGTCAGTCAAATTTGTGATGTGCTCGGATTTCTCGGATATAACCCTTGCAACTGCCCCTCCGACAACACCCATTCCGAGCAGGCCAACACCAATTTGCTTATCCAAAGTGATAGTTACCCACCGGAAAGAATAGATTGAAGAGGATCAGGAGTAGGTGTGGGTTGGGTAGAAGTCAACTTCAATTGCTGTATTATCCAAGCATAAACTTCGGAGTTAAAAACAGCGTAAACATCATGTTTCTGCCTTTGATCATTCACCCAATCTTGGAGAGCTTTAGTCTTAAGCTTATCTCTCACAGCCGGGGCCAGTTCCTTTGCAGGCGCCCGTTCCGCCACCATAAAAAATACCAGATGCCCCTGCCTTTCCGGATCTGGCATAGGCTGACTTAGCTCGCCAGGATTTAAGTCAAAGAACTGGAACTCATACTCCGGTAGAACTCCTTTAGCTATCCATCCTAAGTCCCCCCCTCTTCTTACCGTCTCTGGAAGATCCACCGAAAATTCTCGGACTATCCTAAAGTAGGCACCACGTAGATCCTCAGGCCCAGTTGCCCTTTTGACGGCATCCTGAAATTTAATCATGATGATATCTATTTCACTCGCTGGTGGTATAACAAGCCTATACAGATGGACTTGCTCCGCGACAGACGGTACAGAGTCACCAATATAATGCCTGAATTTTTCTCTCAACAAAGTTCTCTTAATCAGAGCTCGATGTGTCTCCTCGTCTATTTGTATGGTATTCAAATATGATAAGTACTTCTCTTCAGTTTCCCGAGTTATCTGCTCTTCGGACTTTCCGGCGGACAACATATCAGATGGTCGCATAGTTGACTCTATTTGGTTATCAACCTCTTCATCCAAAACCGTAATACCCTCACTTGGAGCAGATTGGAGAATAATTTCATTCTCAACAATTCTTTGGAGAGTTTCGAACACCCCAGAGCTTGCATTAAAAGTCTCCCCAGTGAATTGAGCACTGGTTTGTTTTATCCTAATAAGCTCTACTAAGTCTCCGCGGTTGTACTCAACGTCTCCAACTCTCACGGCAAGTTCTCGATTAGGAACTACAAATATCACTATGTACCCTACAACAAAAATTGCAGCGATCAATAGGACCGACAAGCCTAGAACTGAAACGAGTAGCCGATGACGTTTCTGTAGTATTGGCCCCTGTGCAACGACTCGACGCCTGTCAATATGATTGGAAGCTCGTGGTTTAGGAATATATTCTTGCGGCAATTGTCGTTCTTGACCTTATATCTTGAAATCCTATAACTTAAACAACCTTAATCATCCCACTAGGGGTGGGACACGACCATGACCCATTTTTCACCCACGAGAACCAGACGCAACTACAGCGGCTTTATGAGATGGCGAATAGGGTATTAGAGAAAGGCTTCTAGCCCTTTTAACAGCGCGCGACAAGGCGCGCTGATGTCTCGCACAAACGCCTGTTTTTCGCCTCGCCTCTATCTTGTATCTATCTGACAGAAACCCACGTAATATGTCGACTTCTGAATAATTAACCTTCTCAACCTTATCCACACAAAACTGGCACACCTTGCGGCGGGCAAAGTAGCGGGGCCTTGGCCTTCTCTGTTGCGGTCTATTATTTCTACTAGTCATCATTACCCTCATTAAAACCCAAAATTACCCTAAAGCCCAAATCTTTAAGTGAACACCTCAGTGAAGAACCTCTAAACTAAACATACCAGCTCTCCCATCAGCATCGTCCAAATTACACATCTCTAAATTATACCGGATTACTACCACGGTAGATCGTCTAATTCTTCAACTTGATCAACTGCAGCGGTTTCAGTGAAGTTTGAACTACCTGAATCATTGGCATCTCCCCCACTGTTGGATCGACTATCTATGAACCTCACGTCTGTAGCATTCACTTCCAACGAAAATCGCGTTTGCCCGTCATTTCCCTGAAAGCTTCGGCTCGTCAATCTCCCTTCAACATACACTTTACTGCCCTTAGTTAGGTATTGGTTACATGTCTCAGCCAATCTATTCCACGCACTAATTCTAAACCACTCAGTCTCCTCTCTAGTCTCGCCACCACTCGTATATCTCCTGTTAGTAGCAACAGAAAAACTAGTTACGGCGTTACCGTTCGGCGTGTAGCGCATCTCCGGGTCAGAGCCCAAATTGCCGATTATAAGGATCTTGTTCATCGTCATAGAGAGATACCTATAGAGTGATTATATTCGTGACACAAGGTGAAGCAGTACTTCTTCATTGGAGTTAATATTTCTCTCTAGACCAGATATAGCTCCCGACTCCAATGACAAAGACAGTTTCAAATAATGTCCCTCTTGGAAATTGTTCACTGGGTACGATAATCTCTTCAAGCCCCAGCTTTCTGAGCTGACGACCTCTCCCCCACTGGTAGAAACATAATCGGAAACCTTACTGACAACCCCATCAATCTCAGTGTCATCGATCGATGGCGAAATAGCCATCACCAATTCATATTCTCTCACACGCTCTGCCACTTGCTATAAACTCCTGCAGAAAATAACCTGATAATAGTAGCTACAAGTATAGCATGGCCCTCTAATCTCCAACAATTCGTTCACACTCCGCCACTGAATGTATAGTATTCTTTAACAGCATTGAACTAAGGGATCGAAAAAGACCTTAGTTATAAAGAACCAACTAACTTAAGCTGACAAGGAATCAGGATAATGTCTAAGGCCAAGTACATTACGGGTAGTCATCTAATAGCAAGATCTCTAGAAATTGAAGGAGTGCAAAATATATTTACCTTGGCCGGAGACCACGTATTGCCTGCACTGGATGTCTTGTCTGACAGCGGAGTAAAACTTTACGACACCCGTCATGAACAAGCAGCAGTGCATATGGCCGATGCTTGGGGCAGAATGACGGGTGAAATTGGGGTCTCCATGTATACAACTCCCGGGTTCGCGAACGCCGTTCCAGGACTCGCAAATGCTCTCCATTCTGAAAGTCCCATGCTATCAATCAGTGGAAGCGCGGAATTAGCTGAACTAGGTAGGGGAGCTATGCAGGAAATAGACCAAGTAGGGATGGCAAAACCTACTACGAAAGGTAGCTGGCTAGTGACAAACCCTCACAGGATCCCAGATATGATTGCACATGCGGTCCGTATCGCGTTCAGTGGTCGCAGAGGTCCAACTCATCTTACAATCCCTGTGGACGTCCAACAGATGTCCGTTAAACAAAGCGATGTGAAATTCCACGGAGTCGATGACTATTACAGAGCATTTGGACACGCTCAGGCAAATGCAGAACAGATAACTGCCGCGATAGGATTAATGCAGACAGCTCAACGTCCACTAATCATTGTGGGGAGCGCGGGAGCTTACTCCAACTCAGGACAATCATTACAAGACTTAGTAGAAACCACTAAGTTTCCCATCATGACCGAAGGCGACGCTAGAGGATTAATACCAGATTCTCATGAGTATTGCAGAGGATTCTTTGATAACGGCCTGAATGTGGCAGCTCGCAGGATTAGAGAATCTGATCTGGTTATTTTACTGGGAAGAAAGCAAGACCTCATCGTGGGATATGCTATGGATCCTATCGTTTCTGCTAAGGCCAAATTAATCCAGATAGATCCTGACGGCAATGCCATCGGTAGAAATAGAGGGGTAGACGTTGGAATCGTTGGAGATGTTGATAACATTGTCAAACAATTAGCAGATGAGGCATCAAAACATTCCTGGGCAGAGCTACCATGGCTTGACGTACTTGCAAAAGACCAAGAGAAACAGAAAGAAAACCTCGACTCTTTAGCGGTAAAACAAACCCCAATGCACGCTACATTCGTACACAAAACTATATCCCAGTTCCTAAATGACGACGACATACTAGTGTTTGACGGGGGAGATTATTGCCATTTTGGTCGAGCATATTACGAGGCCAACACCCCTCAATCATGCTGGTATATACCGACCCTAGGAATGTTAGGGCAGGCGATACCGACAGCCCTAACAGCAAAGATTGCGTATCCCCATCGCCGAGTTATAATGTTTACAGGAGACGGAGCATTTGGCTTCAATGGGATGGAATATGACACAGCAGTCAGGCATCAACTTCCAATCATAGGAATAATGGGTAACGACGCAGCGTGGGGCATAGATAGACAAATACAGGTGAATGTTTTTGGGAAAGCTGTAGCTACAGATCTACTACCATCTCGATACGATCAGATGGTACGCGGGCTCGGAGGTTACGGAGAAACCGTAGAGCATCCGGATGAGCTACCATCTGCTCTCGAAAGAGCGTTCAAGATCGCTAGGCCTGCGTTATTAAACGTCCAGATCCAAAATGCTATTAGTCCTCGGGCAGAAGCTGCCATTGCAAGGTGGCACAGTGACAGTCCCGAGCCCATGTAAAAAAACCGAATTGATAAACTTTTTCGTACTTTAGACCAATAGGGAGGAAATAAATGGGCTTTGCGGAACGTCTTAACGTGTATCTTGTCACCCGTCCTTCCGTAGATTGGGAAAAGGTATCCGACTTCTTCGAAGCCGAAAATGTTCCCCCGATCCCGGATTCCGTACGAGCAGGTGACGACGAATCTGCTGCTGTAGTAGAAATTTCGGCCCGTATGTGCTACATGAGCTATGGACGGGGACGGAGGGACATTACTGACTTTATCAATAATCTCTTAAATTCTAAAGATGGGAGCGTTTTTGAACACGTAAATTACGGCTTTGTAATCACAGGCGTCTCTAGAAGCCTTACTCACGAATTGGTTCGCCACAGAGCGGGATTCGCCTACAGTCAAAGATCTCAAAGATATGTTGATGAGACTCAGGGAACCTACGTTTTTCCTCCAGCTATTGAAAAACTGGAGGGTATGGCGGAAGCTAAGCATATCTTTGAAGATGCTATATCTAAAGCTTCAACCAGTTATGCTCAATTGGTACAGGCATTAGAGAAAAGCCTCCCAAAAGATCTTTTTGAATACAACACTGACCGGCGGAAAGCTATTAGGCAAGCCGCCAGATCTGTACTACCCAACGCAACTGAAACAAAGATTTTCGTCACCGCGAACGTTCGAGCTCTTCGTCATTTCATAGAGATGCGTGGAGCGATATACGCCGACTGGGAGATAAGATACCTCGCTATTGAGATACTAAAGATTCTTCAAGTGGAATCCCCTCTGTTATTTGGAGATTTCGTAATAGAAAACCTAGATGATGGAACTGAAATAGCGACGCCAAAGTACACCAAGGTATAAGATCGCACTTCGGGTTTTCGGTAAAACTGCAAAGGGCTCAAGAAATCTGTGACATCCCATTTAGATACAAGACCCAACCCAATTTTCGACTGGTTTATACCCATCGATGGTGACGGAAACCATATCGGCACCTCAGAACCCGAAAGGATGCCAACATTCGATTACCTCCGACGTGTAGTTGACACCGCCGAAAAGTGCGGTTTTCATTCAATGTTAATACCAACCCGGTTTGCCAATGGACTCTTTGATGAAAAGAGTCCATTGGCCGAAACCTGGACGACAGTTACAGCTCTCGCTGCTGTTACTAACAAGATACGCTTCTTAGTGGCTGTAAGACCTGGATTCATATCAGTTGGTTTATTTGCACAAATGGTGGCAACTCTAGACCAAATATCCCGCGGTCGGATAGATCTCAATATTGTCCCTGGCGGAATAAAGGGCGATTTCGAGCGCCTCGGTGAAACCTCAGATCACAGCACTAGATATCTAAAAGCGGAGGAATTCATCGTCGCTTGCAAAAAACTATGGGAATACCCGGGTCCGGTTTATTTTGATGGTAAAACAATCCAATTAAATGGGGCAATCTGTTCTCCTAGCCCCCAAGGTAGTCCTTCATTCTATGTGGGAGGCGCTTCGGATCAAGCAATAAATTTATCAGCACGGCAAGGCGATACTTACCTAGCTTGGATACTTCCGAAGGATGTACTTTCCGCTCATTTGGAAAAATCTCGAATAAGATATCGATCAGAACGTAGAAAAGCTCGATTCGGACTCCGAACCCACCTGATAGTGCGTGACAGCGAAGAAGAAGCATGGGCAGCAGCAGCAGAACTCCTTTCCATGGCGGAATCATCAGTTCAGAAACAAAGGATGAAAGTGAACTCAAATACCAACCTGGAGAAAAAAACACCCCTCGTAATCCAACCGAGAGATTATAAAATAGGATCCCATCTATGGACCGGGATCTCAACTGTCAGGGTAAACTGCGGCACAGCACTAGTGGGAGATACCGAACAAGTTGCCGAAGAATTAGCACAATACTGGGAAATCGGAATAGACGAATTCATTCTCTCAGCCTATCCCCATGTTGAGGAGTGCGAAAGAATCTCTGAAGGCCTAATACCAATCATCGAAGAGAAGATCAGTCTTCGACGAGTCCAAAAATAAGATGCTCAGACACCGAACCAGTACGAAGACAACTGCGGGGTTTTACAAGAACAATGAATTAGTTAATGAGGTACACCTTCACAAACATGAAGGTGCACCTTTTATTTGTGGAGATGTTCCGAAGAACACCTACTCGGCCCACCTCCTACTACTGCTATCCAATGCGACAAACCTCCTTTTTGAAGACACCCGGTTAAACTTTCATCCACCCTTAACTTACAGTCTTCTAGGGTGATTATAGATAATGTCGACGCGAATTAGAAGTAATCTGACAGGTGCCAAACGAGCAGTTAAGCATTTTGCAACCTTATCTTGCCTCTACCGCTACACAAGGAGAAGACCGAACTATGAAAATTAAACGTCTCTCAGGGGTCATAATTTGGACTGATCAATTCACCAGCATGGTAACGTTTTATGAAAAAGAATTAGGACTTTCACCGCACTCAGTAAAACCCGATTTTGTTGCATTCAAGTGGGGAACCACCAAGTTTAGTATCGGCCAGCACTCCGAAGTATCTGGGCAATCAAAAGACCCTTACAGGATTATGTTAAATTTTGACGTGAGCGACATCGTACTTTTATGTAAGGAACTCACAGACAGAGGAGTAAATTTCATCAGAAAACCAGAACGAGAACACTGGGGAGGGCTGGTAGCAACATTCAACGATCCTGATGGAAACATAGTGCAACTCCTCCAACACCCCATTATTAAAACTTCATGACCTATATCACTCTGCCACTTCTTCAAATCCCCTTTTCCGTAAGTTCACCGCCTCACGGAGATATACGTTAACGATCTCATCAGCCGATTTATCAGTGTTAAAGTGAACCATCACACGTATGCATTTTACTTGCGCGTCTGGCACCAACATCTCGTGACTGCACATTAGAGCAACATTTACCCAACCCAATTTTCTGGCAGCAACAGGGGGAAACTCCGCGTTAAGATCTTGAGTTGTTGTAAAGAAAGCACTGATAATACCCTCCTGTTGAAGATCATTAACCTTCACAATTTCTTCAAGGAGTTCCCTTGTGGACTCTAATATCGACTCTTTAGTATTCTCCCGCGCTGTTGTAGCACCTCGAATAGCTCTAACTACCGTCATATACTATTAACACCTTACTTACCTAAAATTCTCCTTACTCGCAAGCCGACCAACGAATCCAGAGGCAGTTTCCACCTCTTCCCCAAGTTCAGCATTAGATATAGCATCAAGGAGTGCGCTACCAACGACTGCGCCATCCGCAAACTTGCCAATCTCTAATACATCGGCCCTTGAAGTTATACCAAACCCCACCAAAACGGGCAAATCTGTATGTTTTCGGATTCTGTCGACTAAACCTTGAACCCCAGAAGACAATTTCTTACGAGCACCAGTTACACCTGTAAGACTGACACAATAGATAAAACCTCCTGCTTGACGACATGCCAAGGAAATCCTTTCGTCAGTACTAGTCGGAGACAAAAGGGGTATGAAATGAATGTCATTTGATTTACACTCCTCAACCATAAGGGAGGACTCTTCCAATGGAAGATCTGGCACAATCAAACCATCAAGCCCTGACAATGCTGCTTCCCTTAGTAAATCCTTTGTACCATGATTAAGAAAAGGATTGTAGTACCCCATAAAGATGATGGGCGTCTCTAGATCATCTTTTCTGATGAGCCTCAGCAATTCAATAGCCGAACGTAGATTTGCACCATTGCCTAATGCTTTAAAGTTGGTCATTTGAATGGTCGGGCCATCGGCCAAGGGGTCACTGAATGGTATGCCCAATTCAACTATGTCGGCCCCTGATCTGATGATTCCTTTAACAATATCAATAGAGAGATCGATAGTAGGATACCCAACCGTTATATAAGGTACGATTGCGGTCCCGTTATTAGATTTAACTAAGGCCAAACGGCGATCAATTCTATTAGTCATCTTTGGTGAATCCTCTAGCTTCACTATTTAAGCCATCTCGCAACATTGTCGCCATTTCAAGCGGATGCCGCAACCACAGACACAATAAGGTTCTGCAAAGAGTGCGTCAATATAGGCACCCAGATGGATTTAGACGCAACAAATAACCACGATATCAAAATAGAACTAAAAAATACTGGGACAAAAACCCCTACATGGAGATGAGAAACCGCGAAAATCAGAGATATGATCAAAATTGCTATGCCAGATCCATACCTTGATACCAAAGCTTGCAATAGAAAACCCCTAAAGAATGTTTCCTCTATCAAAGGCACCCAAACCGTTAAAGCAACCAAATTAACCAATATAAGTAATCCGCCGCCCAAAATTGATTTAGGGATTTGTGGAGGAATAAGCTGATCAACACCGATATTAGCCACAAGAGCAGCAAAAAAAGCCACTATTAGCAAGTTTAACGGCACTGCCAATACTGCTAATACGAAAAAAAACTTCCTCTGTGGCTTGTTAAATCGCAGCGTTGACCAGGGAACATAGTAATTCTTATTAACTAACATATAACCCGTGATCAGTAGAATCACCTGAGGCAAAGTAAGTACCCAAGGATAAAGCTTGGATGGATCTTTATCTAGTTTGTCCAGATCTAGAATAAATGCCACCAATACTATTACAATACAGGTGATGGCTAGACCACATATCCCAAGTACAACCTTTTTTGTACCCCAGTCGTTGGATAAACCTAAATCGTGGTGATGCCCTGAGTTTCTCACAAAGTTTTCAATGCTTTAGCCACTCAACATCGCCAAACATATCTCTAGGTCTCTCCTTGGAAGAAAAAACGGCATACTCCCGCCTTGATTTATCTAATGACCCATCGTCTCCGTGCCCAGGATAAAAAGCCACCCCCGAGGGTAGTGAAAACAGCTTCGAGGTTATGCTTTCAATAATCAAATCCAAGTTGTCCGGGGACTGGGTTTTCCCTGGCCCCCCGGGAAATAATGTATCACCTGTGAACAGATGATGATCGTAGATGATACAGATAGACCCTGGAGTATGACCAGGAGTACTAATAATGGTTACCGAAATGTTACCAACATCTATTTTAGTATCGTCTTCCAGAAGAAGTGCCGCGTCCTCTTTCAAAGCGGATGCGTCGTCTGTTCCTATCCCAATAGGAACATCAAAAACTGAAGTCACTTCATCAAAGCCCAACAAGTGGTCCATATGGTTATGCGTTATTAAAACACCTTTGACCTGTGTAGTTGACGCTATACTGATCAATTCTTCCGGATCAGAAGGAGTGTCAATAATCAAACTTTCCCCAGTTTGTTGGCAAACCAGCAGATAAGCATTGTTATCGTACGGACCGCATTTAATCTTGTAAATCATGATTTTAGAATCAACATAGTGTGGCGTCATTTCTAACCTCGACCTATTAATAAAGTTTCCTATCGGCAAGCAACTAAGATGCACCTTAAAATCCCACCTAGATTATACCAACTATCACATATTTTGAAGGGTAGGGTGATAATAAGTTAATATACAATTAACCAGACGTAACCCAACTAAGGAAGTTGAAAATGACCGACTTTGGATCAAAAATAATGACAGGAACCAATAACAGTAGAATCGAACTAAAATGCGACCATCACAACGGCCTGATGTATGTAATTCCAGGGGAGAACACCTGGGTTTGCTCCGAGAGTTCGCGGCATGTACACGCATTAGCCGGCTTCTTAAACGATCTAGGCGAAATTGATGACCAACGTCTCTATAATCTCATGCAAAAATGGGGTCTCTACTACCGACAAAAAGATCAGATGGATCCTTGATTAAGATCTATGAATAATCATCTGTATCAAAACCAGAATTGCCAGAAAGTATCCTAGGGACCAACGGAGAAAAAAGATCGTCATCTCCACTTTCGGTGTCATCATCGGACCAATCTTTCATCCGTCGGTTTTCTCCTGAGTCATTAAGCGCGTAACCAAGAGCGCCGGTCGATATACTTGGCAAGCTACTTGTTTGCTGAGAGAACGAAGGTATTTTTATCTGACTGGGATCACGGAAAGTCTCTCGTATAATCACAGCAACATCTACCGGAGTCACACTGACGATATTGGCTTCATACCGATTGCCGCCGTTGATTAACCTATGAAGTCTTGAGGCAAGTTTAGCCTCTAATCCGCCAATTTCAACTCCGCCTTCCAGGCAAACAACTAGTCCTTTGCCTTTAAACATCAATACAACGGATTGACCTGCGCCAAGCTGTGATATTTGGTCTAGGTTAGTTAGATTAACAAGATTTGTTATTACTGTCTTCCCAGTCTCTTCGATAAACAGCTTACTTGAAGCTCCAGTAGTTGCCTTACTTCCTTTGCCTTGATCTTTGATTTTAGACAACCGTATTAAATTCTTCTTCGCGATGGAACTGCTCGGCGAGATGACAAGGGCGCAATTAAAAGCCTGCCTCGCCTGACGGTTCTGCCCCAATTCCATAAGTGACTTGCCGAGCCGGTTATGGCCCTCCATATCCCAAGGAAAATCTCTTACAAATACTTGGTTCACATCAGCAGCCTCTCGCCACAAACCCTTTATTGCGAAATCAACAGACGTCTTAGTCTGCTCCTTTTTCAATTTTTCGATGTTGGAACGCTTCTGGTAGCAGATACCTGATTCATCGACTCTGCCCACCCTAGAAAGTACGTCCCCTAATCTTTGATACGCGTCTAGATCATTTGGGATATTCTTTATTATGTCCCTGTTTACATTCTCCGCCTCATCCCACAATTCATATCGCATCAGACTTTCTGCATCCGATGATCTCTGCTTCCGAAAAGTGAGCAAGTCATCAAGTTCTTGTGTCTTCAATAAACTCTCCCCAATGTTAAGGTCGACGGCATTCTAAACAGGGATCTGATCAAAGTGCAATAGGTTTTTCGATCACGATAATAACAAAAAGGACGACCTGAACCTAAATATCCGTCTTAAGGCCGTCACCATTGCCAATCTTAGCGCCTCAAAAATTGTCATGGCGGTCAATTTAGACTTACCCTTCAAACGATCATCAAAAAATATGGGTAACTCCAACCATGATAACCCCAGCTTTGAACAAGCGTAAGCCAGCTCAGCTTGAAATCCAAATCCCTTACAATCAATATGATCTAAATCTACTTTAGACAATGCAGTGGATCGAAAACACTTGAACCCTGAGGTTATATCTCTGATATCCATCACTAAGCATATCCGTAACAAGAAATTTCCCGTCACGCTGAGTAGCCTTCGAAACAGTGACCATTCCTTCCCGCACCCTGCCCCATCAACATACCTAGAACCTATTACGATATCATGATGGTTAAGAGCCACTATCATTTCTGGGATGTATTCTGGTCGATGTGACAAATCCGCATCCATTTGCACAACGATATCAGCACCACATTTTAACGCTAGATTAAAACCTGCTTTGTAAGCAGAACCTATCCCCATCCTATCTGGACGATTTAGCACTCTCAAACTACAACCAAAAGATGCCGCCACATCAATAGCAATTTCCGCAGTACTATCACAAGAGTTATCATCAACGACTATCACATTAAGATCGCAAATCCGCAGACCAACCAATCTTCTAAGTAGCTCCGGAATATTGTCTGCTTCATTGAGTGTGGGAATCACAACAAAAACAGCCATTTTAGACATCATTACAAACCCTCAAAGACCATTTTTTTAGGGAGCCTGTTTATATCTCCCCATCAAACTACGATATTTAATCATTAGCATATCTTTGATCATTTCCAACGCTGAAGAAAATAATCTCACCTTGGTATCAGGATCATGGTGCCATTCCAAAGGCATTTCAAGTACCCTCATATTTTGCGCTCTAGCAGCGATCAAGATTTCAACATCAAACCCCCAACCCTTTACCCGCTGTAATCGGAACAGTTTATCAGCCGCCTCTTCCGTGAAACACTTAAACCCACATTGAGTATCACGAAAATCGCTTATCAGCATCATTCTCACATACTGATTAAAGATTCTACCCATCATATGTCTATGAAGAGGCTCTCCGATGATGACAGATCCATCTACTTCACGTGACCCAATTACTACATCATATCCCTCAGACATCTTGTCAACAAAGCGTTCAATATATTCCACCGGCATGGACATATCAACATCACACATAAGTCGTAAGTTGCCCCGTGCCCGCAGCATACCTTCCTTGACAGCAAACCCTTTTCCCCTATGTGGTAGCTTTAAAATTCTTAACACGTCAGTATCATGAGCCCAAGATTCAGCAATCTGGACTGTGTCATCTCTACTACCATCATCAACTAAAACAATTTCAAACTCAAAATTTTGTGCGCGTAAATAGTTGTGTATCCCATCTAATGTTGATCCAATACGTCTTTCCTCGTTAAAAGCTGGTAGAACTACAGACAGCTTAATAGTT
>CAZRSW010000005.1:51638-90064 GCA_964602845.1 uncultured Dehalococcoidia bacterium
CTCCATAACTGTGAAAGTTAGATCCGTGGTTCCAGAAATACTGGAGTTCTGCACAATCACATCTACACTTATCCCGGCTTCTGCTAACGGATCAAATATCGCAGCGGCCACCCCAGGTCGATCAGTCACAGAATACACAGTCACCTTAGCAACCTGATTTTCAGAAGTGACACCCACAACCTTATTTCTTATTTCCCCTACTATTGAATCCATTTGAACTCCTCCATGTATCAACGTACCAGGGCTATCTGTAAAACTAGAAGCCACCACGATAGGAACATCATAGACCATAGCCAACTCTATAGACCGAGGGTTCATCTTTGCCCCATGACTGGAAAATTCCAGCATGTCTTCAAAAGATATCTCGCTGAGCAATCTAGCATCTGGAATAAGCTCCGGGTCCCCCGTATATATACCATCCACATCCGTGTAAATTTCGCAACGTTGCGCGTTAAGCACGGCAGCTAACGCAACAGCGGTTAGGTCTGATGCTCCTCTCCCTAGTGTAGTAACGTCTTTCTCTTCTGTTATGCCTTGAAATCCCGCTACAACAACGATATTTCCTAACTCCAATTCCCTTCTAATTCGAGCAGAATCGATTGAAGTGATTTTCGCAAACCCATAACTAGAATCAGTGACTATGCCCGCCTGAGCCCCATTCAAACTAATCGCTTTCTTCCCTATACCTCGGAGTGCCATAGCCACTAACGCACAGGACTGAAGTTCCCCCGTTGATAGCAAAACATCGAGCTCCCTAAGATCAGGAGAACTAGATACACTTTTTGCCATTTGGATCAACTTGTCAGTATGTCGACCAACAGCTGAAACAGTAACAACCACTTCATCATCATTATCATGAGTCGAAGCAACCTTTCCTGCAACGTTATTTATAAGATCAGGAGTGGCCAACGACGACCCTCCATATTTTTGAACTATCAGGTTAAATCCCCTAACTCTTTACAATAAGTTTCATCTAAACGACATGAGCTCCTATTGCACTTGGTTTAGTAATAACTATTTCTCCTTCTATTCCTGATTTAGCGCCAGCATCAGCCATTTCATACCCAATGGTGTATAGGCGTTCAGTAGCAAGAGCTAAAATCGTCGATCCAGCCCCTGACAAAAATGATCCTACCGCACCGCTATTCATAGCAGCGCGAATAACATTCTTCATGGGATAGAATATAGATTCCCTTGCCGGTTGATGTAATTTATCTTGCGTAGCGTATTTTAGATAATTAAGATCTCCCGTCATCATTGCATGAACTAACAATGCTGCTCTACCTATGTTATAAACCGCGTCTGACCTAGAGACTTTATCGGTAAGCAGATTTCGGGCTCGGTTAGTCGGCATACAATAATCCGGAATGAAAAGGATAACCGAGAGATCATCAGGAAACGGTACAGAAGCAGTGACTACCTCGTCCTCTTCATATATACCAATCTGCATACCTCCCAACAACGCAGGACTCACATTATCGGGGTGTCCCTCCATTTCTGTGGCCAGCTTGAGCAAGTCGTCATCACCAAATGGATTTCCAGCATATTCGTTGCCAGCTACTAACCCTCCAACCAATGCAGCAGAACTGCTACCAAGTCCCCTTGCTAGATGGATTCGATTTTCACACCTTATGTGTACCGGAGGTTTAGAAATCCCCATTTCCTCAAAAATCCTAGCAAAACTTTTATCCACCAGATTAGTAGCATTTGTTGGCAATTCGTTTCGCCCTTGCCCTGAAATAGAAACACCAGCTTGACCATCTATAACCTGTACGCTGTTCCATATATCCAAAGCAATCCCCAGGCAATCAAAGCCGGGGCCCATATTCGCCGAAGTGGCCGGTATTCGAACTGTGAATTTAGCATCCATTTTGTAAATGAATTATAGCATCCAACGGATCACTTCCCATCAACTGTTAAACTTATCGGATGAACCATCCAATATTAGAAGTCGACGGTATGAATACCTAGAATCCTATGGACCGTAAATCCGTTAACGATAGAGCTGCTGTGGTGCGTGAGAACAGTCTTCAACTACTCGACTATGAGGAGATAAGAAGAACGGTGTCAAAACACACCACCTATTTTATTTCTCAGGAAATGGCCGTTTCTATGCTACCCTCCTACGATTGTGCCCAGGTGGAACGTCTTCAACAGGAAACAGCCGAGGGACGATCGTTACTGAAAACAAGCCCTAATGTAGGTTTGGAAAACGCCGCTGACATTAGACAACAACTCAACCATACGCGTCTTGGAGGTATGCTGACAGGCACCGACCTCGTGAAAGTCGCACATGTTATAGAATCTTTGATTAATCTACGCAGATCAATCTTAGATTGCGGGGATAGTATCCCAATAATGATCCAGATCGCTAACAAAATTCCCTGCCTCAACCACATTTCCCACTCGGTTAGATCCAAGATAGAACCATCCGGCAATGTGAAAGATGATGCCACCCCTGCATTGGCTAATCTCCGACTGCAAGTTCGCGAATCATACGAACGTACCAAAGAAGCTCTGATTGAGGTGGTTGAATCCCATGACCAGGAGGATATTTTTCAAGACACAGTAATTAACATAAGAAACAATCGCCTTGTCATCCCAGTCAAATCTAATATGAGGAACCGGATAAGTGGAGTTGTACACGATGCATCCAACTCGGGGGAAACATTGTACATGGAACCGGTCAGTACTATAGACCTTTGCAACACATGGAGGGAATTTGCACTTGAAGAAGAGCGAGAAACAACCCGCATCTTGTTGAACCTGTCAGAGAAGGTAGGCTATGAAGCTGAGGCTCTTTTATCTGGAACTATCGCTGCTGGTGAAGTTGATTTTATAATAGCCAAGGCACGTTACAGTAACTCAATGTCAGGCTTGAATCTTCTAAAAAATAAACCTGCCGGAAAAAGTGTCAACGATACGCTTCACTTACTTCGCGCTCGACATCCTTTGCTGTCGGAGAAAGTCGTTCCGTTGAGTCTGTCATTGCATTCAAACCAGCACGTTTTGGTCATTACTGGACCAAATACAGGGGGTAAAACCGTTGCATTGAAAACCGTTGGCTTAATGGCTGCTATGAACCAGTCTGGTATACATATACCTGCAGAGGAGGCTAGTTATTTGCCTATATTTGACGGGTTGTTCACTGACATTGGGGATCATCAAGATATAGAAAACTCCCTATCTTCTTTCAGTTCCCACATCAAGAGTATTATTGAAATACTTCGATACGCAGGCCAGCAATCCCTAGTATTGATCGATGAAATCGGTTCGAGCACTGATCCAGAGGAAGGCGAGGCAATAGCAAAGGCAATTCTAGAGTACCTTGCGGATCATAAGACCCTTACACTAGCGACAACCCATTTTCACTCCTTATCAGACCTTGCAGAATCTCATCCAAATATGAAAAATGCCAGTTTCCACCTAGACCCTGAAACCCTCCAACCTACGTACCAACTATCATTGGGAACGCCTGGAAGAAGCTATGCTATAACCACGGCCTCTCGAATAGGTCTCCCTGAAAAGATCATAAACAAGGCACAAAAGTACCTAGATCCAACCTACAAGAAATTATCAGACCAATTACGTCATATTGATATAGATAGAAAAAAACTCCACGAGTCTCTAGCGAACGCAAGGGAAATTCAAACTGAGGTGCAGGAGATACGAAAAAACCTCGAGGAGCAATTAGAATATCTTATATATCATAGGGAATCGATTCTAGATTCCATCCATTCAAACAGCTTAGAACAGCAGAAGGAAATCAAACGTCTCCTTATTAAGGCAAAATCACTCATACATTTGGTTAACACCACAAACGCCCAAGAAGGGTTTGCAGCAAAATTGGAATCCACGGAAAAGCAATTTAGCGAATTCAATATTCCTAAACATAGACCTCTAACAAGGGATCCTTTCCAATTTTGTATCAACGACCGAGTATCCATTAGAGGGCTCGATCTATCAGGCATGATTTGTTTCTACAAAGATGGCGATTATACAGCTGAAGTTCTAGTGGGCAAAACAAGGATGACGGTGGACGTTTCCAGGCTAACAAAGATTGATGAATCAAATGCAACAAACCCGGCCAAGAGCAAGCCCTCATACCAAACAGTGCGACCGTCTGAAATGGTTGAGATGACATTAGACATACGTGGGATCAGAGCTGACCCAGCACTGGTAAAAACAGATGAATTCCTGGATCATGCCATTAGAGATGGTTTGACCAAGGTACTCATAATCCACGGCAAAGGAACGGGTGCTTTACGGCAGGTAATCAGAGATAGTCTGACCAATCATCCGTTAGTAGCTTCTTTTGGATCAGAAACAGATTCTACAGGTGGCGATGGAGCCACATACGTCGTGTTGCATTGATTACATACATTCCTTTCGACCGTTACGCCTTTTTCAGAGGAAACATCTGAATCAACCAATTATCCAAATAACAGTTCCCAGTCATACCCTATCAATACGACTAACTCAGAGATTTACCCTATTTCTCATATTGACGTGAGTAATAATCTTGATGCAACACAAGATAACCACCCAATTAGGACTCGACAAATATCAAACTTATTGCAAAAGTCGTTAGCATTTGATAATAAATGCTACTCTTAATTACCCTTATGAGGGGCGTTTGTATAAATACATATGCGCATGGTGGGATTTCAGTAAAAGCAAATTGACCGAGTTAGAATTAGAGGACTATCACGTCGGAATAAAACGCTTATATCCTGATTTTTTCAACCCATCTGAGGAGTAAGACATGAAAGTTTTGTTTATGGGGACCCCAACATACGCCATACTAACATTACGCGCCTTAGAAGATGCAGAGCACGATATAGTTGCTGTTTACACCAAACCAGATTCTCGAAGTGGTCGAGGACGGCATAAATTTGTGCCTCCATTGAAGGAATATGCCCTACTCAAAGGAATCCCTGTCAAACAACCTCATAAGCTTTTGGATGAATCTGAGGACGTAGACGAAATAGTAGGATCAGACGCAGATGTAATCATCGTAGCTGCATATGGCATCATCTTACCGCCTAAGGTCATCTCAGGGCCGATTTTAGGATGTTTGAATGTCCATCCATCACTATTGCCAAAATACCGCGGGCCTTCACCGGTTGCATCGGCTATTTTGAATGGCGATTCAACCGTGGGGGTCTCGATTATGCTACTAGACGAGGGAATAGATACTGGCCCAATACTAGTACAGCGAGAAATCCAAGTATCGAGAAATGAGAACTGTCAGGAATTAACCCAGCGGCTGTTTGCTTCAGGAGCAAAATTAATGCCGGACACACTCGTGAAATGGGCACAAGGGTCCATAGTTCCTGTGGAGCAAGACCATAACTATGCATCGATCACGAAACACCTGCAAAAGTCTGGCAGTGAGATAGATTGGAAAGATGATGCACAAAATATCTCCTTAGCTGTAAGGGCTTATTACCCATGGCCAGGGAAACACACATTCTACGCAGGCAAAATACTCAAGATTATTGAAGCAGATTATTCTCCTAACAGTACACTTGATCCTGGAGTAATAGATACATCAGATGTGGTTTCGGTAGGCACCGGCGCGGGTAAGCTCATATTAACAAAAGTACAAATTGAAGGAAAAGCGATCATGTCCGGAAGAGAATTCGCAAACGGGCAACATGGTATAAATGGATCAGTGTTAGGAGATAAGTAGACTTTCCATAATCCAGACGGTTCCTAGAATTGAGGATTTGATCGCAGTGTAACTAACAATATAATGTTCGGAGGGTTATACTTTAGGAACTCGAACGGGACGCACAACATATTCTTGTAGACTAGGCTATAAACAGGCAGCCGCCCCATGATCAACAATATTACAAAGGCCACATATGAGATATCGGAAGAATCAATCTACGATATGCCCCTGGTGGTCAATCAACTGCCAGAGGAATTGTCTGAGTTTAAACTACTAAGAGAACGAACCCTTGATAATGAAACCATGGCTGAACATGGTTTCCCTGGTAATAGTCAAGAAACTTTTGCCAATATGGGCCGCATCACCGGATTCCTAAGAGAGTTTGCTGCCCCATCGGCTATACCCATCGAAGAAGATGGGGCGGATATCGTTGCAGCTACCGTAGTACATCTATTTAAAGACGAAGAAAGCGCGGCAAGTTGGATGAAGAATGTGTTCGTCAAACAATTTGAAGACAATGTTGGAAGTGATGTAGGGGAAGGCCAAATATTAGCAGCTGTGGAAACACTGGAGATAGAGGATTTTTATGATGAGGCGGTGGGTATTAGAGCGGTACAAGATGGAAAGGATGGGATTCTATCGACAACGGTCCTAGATTTTCGCGTAGGTCGTTTGTTGGGAGTATCATTTCTCGTCACTGTCGGAGATTACGGACGAACAGAAGTCACCACCAAGCTGGGGTTAGAACTAGAGCGTAACATTGTCCGTCAACTGCTATCAACATCGTGATTTTATCTCCAGTCGTGTACTGGGGGCAAGTCAATATTTGTGCTCATTGATCTCATGTGTGTAACCACAACATTAGTTGTGCCATCCCAACGAGATATTCTGCCATGAAATACCACTATAGGCTCCTGAATAATAAGTCTAAACTTGTTGAATACATGTGGCCATATGACAAGTTGGACGTCCCTAGTCTCATCCTCTATGGTCACAAATACCACCCCTTCTCTTCCTCTCGGATGCTGCCTAGATATTATCCACCCAGAAACTGAAACAACGGCTTTGTCTTTTAAAGCATAAATATCTCGTATTCTAGAAACCCTATCACCTAATAAAGGCCTCATGAAGTCCATGATGTGCCCACGAGTGTACATGCCCATAACTCGGTACTCATTTAGCATTTTTTCGTACATCGAATAGTCATCTGAATGTAACAACTCGACATCCATATCTAAAGGCAATATCTGCTGTTCCCCTGAAGGACGTTGGTACAAACCTGACTGCCACAATGCCAGTTTACGGTTTGGAGAAATATGATCAAATGCCCCAGCGAATACTAACGATTCCATTGATGTGGGACTTGTGAAGACTCTCCGTACAAAATCTCCTATTGATGCGAATACTCCTCTGGCACTACGTTCATTAACAATATGTTCGGCCAATTTCATTCCCACATTTTTTACAAATCTTAAGCCTAGTACAATACTGTCATCATGCACAACACATTTAGTACCACTCATATTTACTGATGGATTCAAAAATTTTACTCCCCACCTTCTAGCATCCTCTTTAATAGCTTCTAATGGATAAAATCCCATAGGCTGATTGTTCACAAGACTTGCAAAAAATTCAACAGGATAATGACATTTGACCCAAGCAGCCTGATACGCAGATGCGGCAAAGGCGTGAGAGTGAGATTCGGGAAACATATAATGTCCGCTAATCTTAGAAAATATTTTTTGAGCGATCTCTTTGCTGACCCCATTCTTAGAAGCGCCATTCCAGAATCGTTCCCAATACACTTTTATTAAATCCTGATTATTATGTCGAGTGAACGCTCGACGCATCTCATCTGCATCTGCTTGACTCATACCAGCGATGTCGGATATTAATTGAACAACCTGCTCTTGCCAAATAATGATCCCATACCCACGTTTCAGCGCCCGTTCTTCCAAAGGATGATCGTACTCCCATGAGATACCCCCACGATATCGATCCACAAATTGTGTGACGGATCCACCATTCATCCCAACTCCTGGCCTGATAAGAGCAACTTGATAGGCAAGATCAACAAGATTACGAGACAACAATCGTTGCCCCATCTTCAGCTGAGCTGGTGACTGTAGTAAAAACACACCACGAGAACGTCCGGCATTTATCATGTCATATACTGCCGAATCCTTGGTATCAATACGAGTTAGATCTATATATCTACCTGTCCTACTCTCAATAAGCTTAACAGCCTCATGAAGCTGATCCAGAACCGGTAAAGACAAGATATCCATCTTAGCAAATCCCGCATCAGCAACACTATCTTTGTCCCAATCCATAATGTAGCGACCCCTAATTGCTCCAGGCCTCAAAGGAACCATCCCAGACATAGGTGATGAACTTAGTATCATCCCTCCTACATGCTGTCCCAAATTCTTTGGTGCGCCTTGAAGTTGGATGCCCAAATTTAACAGATCTTTCCATAAAGGCCGATTAACCCAAGTTCTAAATTCTGGTATGGATTGCATTTCGCTCTTCAAATCCCTCATATCACGTGACTGCATACGATCAGATAATTTGCGTATATCTTCCTCAGGCAATCCCAGGGCTTTACCCAAATCAGATAAGGCTCCTTTAATGCCATAGGTAGTAATCATCCCTGAAAGAACGGCAAACTCCGGCCCAAAATAATCATGTATTTTCGATATAAGCCTGCCGCGTATCGCTCTAGGAAAATCAAGATCTATGTCAGGCATAACTCTAAGATCTTCTGGCAAAAATCGCTCTAATGTGAGGTTATACACTAAGGGATCTATGTGTGATATTCCGATTAGATATCCTGTGAGCATAGCAACTGAAGAACCCCGACCTCTTCCCGGAGGTCTCCATTCCAAAGGTTCTTCCGCATTAGCCATCCCTATATCTATCATAATCTCTCGCGCAAGTAGACTTATCTCTCTATATATCAACATAAATCCCGCCAAGTTGTGCTTTTCTATCAACTGGAATTCTTTTTCCAAGCGATTTTGCACCGACTCGCCAATGACCCCATACCTGCGCTGGGCAGCTTCATAACAAAGCTGTACAAAATAAGTCATTGGCGTATATCCAGTAGGCACATCAGGGTCAGGAAGTTGGTACCCCAAGTCAGATGACAAATCAAACGTACATCTATTTGCTATTTGAAAAGAGTTAGTTATCGCGTCAGGACGTGATTTAAAAAGTGATCTCATCTGACTATCAGACTTAAGATAAAACTCGTTGTTTATCTTGATTTTGTGAATAACCTTATCAATAGTAGTATTATGCTTGATCGCTACTAGAGCATTTTGCAACCTGTGTCGATTGGGATCATGGTAATGTACATTGTTGGTTGCCACTATAGGCAACCTCATTTCATCCGCCAGTCTCAGTAAATCCCTGTTACTCTTAAAATCCCCATGCGTGAAATTGCGATTTAGTTCCACAAATACAGATCTAGGACCAAACCAATCTAAATATTCATATAGCACACTTCTCGCGTCCTCAATCCTACCGCGCGAAACAAGTTGTGGAACTGTCCCATTACGACAGCCCGTCAACAGTAAAACACCATCAGAATATGATTTGAGATGATCAATATCCAGTTGAGGATGTTGACGGTCCACTTTATTGGCCAAACTAAAAAGACGGGATATATTCGAGTAACCACGCCTGTTTTCTGCAAGAAGTACTATACGTGAATTATCAGATAAAGTTATTTCTCCACCTGTTATGGGTTGCACATCCAAACTACGCGCTTGTCTCGCAAAATTTAAAGCCCCACATAAATTGTGATCCGTTAAACTTAAAGCCTTGTATCCAAGATTTATAGCTTGAGATAAGAGTTCGTGAACATGGGAAGCTCCTTCTCCAAAAGAATAGAAACTGTGCGAATGAAGTTCTACATAAGTATCATTGTTATTAGCCATTAATAGTTCTGAAAATACCAACCATGACCTAGCATGTCTTGAAAAACCGTCATTACCCTGCCACTGTCAAACTTAATTACATAATATGTACGACTTACTGGAGTAGGCATCCACCATAGATCGATTTTCCAAATATCAACAACTTTCACTCGTTCCGACAATCTCAGATTTTTCGTAAGGGAAATAAGAACTGGTACACCATTAGATTCCACAACAGATATAGGCTTCGGAAGATTCATTAAGCTAATTGGGCAATTGATGGAGGAACCTATGGGAATTCTGATTACTCTCATTTCAGGAATTGGATGTTTCAAATCAATATCTAGGATACGGAAAATAGACCTTCCTCCATCCATCTTGGACTGCAAATCCTGATCTATCCTAGCTACACGGTTATGCCTATCTTTCCCATCTTCAGACACATCCGTAAACATGGATATTTGAATACCTTTTTCACCGGTCAACTCAGATATATCAATAGCTACATCTTCAACGGGTCCGGGTATCTGACATTCAGACAAAACACTTCGCAAAACAGCAAACATGGCTAAAGGGCTACTTGATGGCTGTTTTATTGATACTACCTTAGACCATAGTGCCCCATTAACCATGCTGCAGGTAACTACTATTTTACTAGCATAGCGATCTTTCATAACGGGTTGAGAGCATGCCCGACGAACCAATAAATCGATCATCGTAAAAATCAATTCTCGCGATACTGTAGGGAAAGGTAATGATATACGCTCCAATACCCTTTCCTGGTTCCGTATTGGGACTACACGTCTCGGATCATTTCCGCATGACAAATTCCATGCATTACTTCCTTCAAATCCAAGCTGGGCCTGAATCGCTGCATGATTTTGACTTGCGAGTTGGCCGATAGTGTGTATGCCAAATTTATGTAATCTAGCAATAGTCTCTTCACCAACAGGAAGAAGATCAATTGAAAGAGGATAGAGAAATTTCGAACTCTTCCCAGCCACATTTACAAATCTCCCAGATTCGCACACGAAAGCCGCAGCATACGCTGTAAATTTATCTACAGCTAAACCAATTCTAGGACGAAGAAAAGAGGGGATCACATCCAAGATCTGAGAAATTATCACTGATTTATCTGAGTTTAAAACACCATCCGTATTGTTTGTTTGGAAGTAAACTTGTCCTAATTGAGCGCACTCAACTTTCGGAGTAATCTGCAACAGTTTTGATACGATCCTTTCGAAAAACATCGTATATTTCTTAACATTTGATTCCAGAAGAACTGCATATGGAAAACGACTTAGCACTGTATTAAGAGACGTACCATGGCGCACACCACGAAGTCCACTAGAACAATCCAATACTATCTTTTTACCATCTCCATTATCTGAAAAAACAATGATATCCTCCGAAGATAACTCGGGGTGCTGCCAGATTTCTAGTTTCACTGGCATATGAGTGATAAGTAAACATCCAATCAGCAATTTATGGCCCTCGGCCCGCCAGGATCAGTGCAAAGCAATCTTATATACGAACATTAGTTCTAATATAAGATCATAGCAGAAGGGGAAATGCAAGCCTCAAAGACCTTTATACTAGGTTGACTCTTCTAAAATGCAATGCTATCTTCGATTGCACTAAATACCGTTGAATTAAACATAACAAGGATGTCATATGAGCGTTACCGTGGGAAATGGAGATTTCAAATATGAAGCCATGGACCAATGGCCTATACTACCGCCTGGGATAAATCTCATTGAAACCCCTGGGGTGGCAGTGGATTCACAAGATCGAGTGTACATATTCAGTAGAAATACAGACCATCCTGTGATGGTATTTGACCAAGAAGGTAATTTCCAGCACGGATTTGGAGCTGGAATATTCAGCAACCGTGCTCACGGCATATTTATTGGTCCAGATGATTCAGTTTACTGCGCAGATGATGGAATACACACTATTACGAAATTCACTTGTGACGGCGAACTTCTAATGACAATTGGCACACCCGGCCAAGCGTCAGAAATATGGAAAGGTGATCCTTTTAACAAACCTACACATGCCGCAGTATCTAAAAAATCCGGTGATATATTTATCACCGATGGATATGGGAATTTCCGGGTACACAAATATTCCCCCGAGGGAGACCTGATCAAATCTTGGGGTGAACCTGGGATTGATCCGGGGCAATTCCTTAGACCACATAATATAACCGTGGATGATTCCGACAGAGTCATTGTTGCAGACAGAGAAGCTCACAGGGTACAAGTATTCGACACCGATGGAAATATCCTCGACGTGTGGAACAACATTTTTCTGCCCAACGGCTTGACGATAGGCCCTGATGGAAACATATACATAGGTGAACTTCCAGGTGCTACACAATCTGACCCAACACCTCCAAATCATGGCCACAACATTAGCATCATAAGCCCAGAAGGCAAGAGGCTAGCACGTATAGGGCATCCAGAAGAAGGAGAAGAACCTGGTAAATTCATTGCCCCTCACGGAATAGGAGTGGACTCAAGTGGAAGCATATACGTTGGTGAAGTTTCGTTCACTATCAGGGGACGCCACATGGAACCGCCAAAGGAATTACGAAGTCTCAGCAAACTCCAGAAAGTTACCTAAGAATAGCTAGCCCGAGTTATATATTGCACAAGCAGTTCGGATCTGGCCATTTTTTGGGGATCAATTGTATCTCTTGGCAAATCTTGTAGACTTTCATACCCCGTGCTCTATAGTTCGTTAAAGCATTAGGGTGATCCAAGCAGCAAGTATGCAACCATGGACGCGATGCTCCTAAATCAAAAGCACATCCAAGGGCATGAGTAAGCATGTAGCCCCCAAGACCTACTCCAATTGCATTTGCCCTCAACCCTAAGTAACAAATCTCCATATCGCCATCTTTCTGACTTTCCAGCTCATAATACCCAAGAGTTTCATGGCTAGATCTCATAATCCAAAGACTAACGAAAGGATCAGAAAACCGATCACGCCATTGATCTAGACTCCAACTATACCGATCTAACCAATACCATCCCTTACCCACGTCTAGATAAAGAGACCGCGCAAAGCCAGGTGATGGGTTATAAACCTGATGCACCTTGACTGAATCATCTTCATTGATCATAGGATTGATTTGGGCACGAGACACTAATTCAAGATAATAGACTTTGGTCGTATATTCTCTAGTTCCCCCTGTGGAGAATCTATCATTTCCTGTATCTATGCTCATCGGTTACACACGATCGGAAGATTTCAAAGGCAGAAAAGCCAATATAATTGCGCCTACTACCATAAGAACACCCACATAGTAAAAAACATAGTTCATCGAATATGTATCGTATAGAAACCCAGCTATAAGAGGTGATAGAGCACTAAACACAAACTTTACAAAAGAAAGGGATCCAAGGGTGGTAGTTGCTACATTTTCTCCAACAATATCTAAAGCAGCGGCTGTCAAAATAGGTTGATCACTATAAAAAAAAGTTCCTAATAACGCTATCAATATCACCAATGAAACACCCTCTCCATATGGTGCCATAAGAAAAACTATAATCCCATCGAATATCATACCGGGTACAAGTATCAATCTCCTGCCATGTTTATCTGACAGATACCCCATGAGAGGTGTAAAAACTATCCCTACTGCTACCAGCAACCCAAAATAGACTCCCCTTTCTAAATCCGATAGACCAACGTCATTGCTTAGATATGATGGCAAAAACGTAATTAACGCTACGAATGCCATAGCTCGTATACTACCCACTAAAGTGATACCCCAAAGAAGTGGACTCCTGAGAATGGACCTTGTGATACTACGCCTATTGGTCTCACCAGACTTACTTTCAGTACCATCACAATCTTCAAAGCTCGTTTTACCTATGTCTTTGAATGCCCAGTAGACAACTAGGGCAAGCATCATAGGTACAATCGCATAGATGGAAAGTATATCTTTCCAGGCAAGATAACCTAGGAGAAATCCCGTTGCGATTGGACTAACAGCATCACCGATATTCCCTCCTATTCCATGAAATGACAGCGCTGTACCCCTACGGTGTGAGTAGTGATGGGAGAGAGATGCCATTGCCGGGAGATGCCACATCGAAGCGGACACCGCGACAAGAGCAACTCCAGCTAGTAGGACAGGGAAAAGGGATGCTTGCCCCACAATTAGCCATCCGAGCCCAAACCCCCCCATGCAGAGTGCCAAAATTAGTCCCCAATATCTTCTAAAAACATCTGCGAGGATGCCACCAGGTAAAGTTACAATCCCTGACACTGTCTCTCTTACTGTAGATATCAAACCTACACCGACTTTTGACAACCCGAATGCAAGTTCAATTTCCGGCAGTAAGACTATGAAGGATTGAAGAAACCAATGAAAGACACCATGACCGCTAGTAAGCCCAGCAATTATGAAGTTCCCTGCGCCTCTAATATCACCATGATGTGGATTATTATCTTCCACATCATCCAAATGCGACACTCTACTTTCCTCTGCACATGGTAAACATTTATCCCACTTTGTACATATCGAGCAAGTCCATATTAAGTTCGAACCCTATTCCAGGCCTATCTGGAACAGTCACATATCCATCATCGTCCGGAACCATCCTGGGTAGAAACATTTCTGCTCTAAGGGGATCAACAGCAACAGGGTAATATTCTAGAAATTCTCCATGAGGTATTGCAGCAGCCAAAGGCAACTGTAGTTCCTGGCAACCATGGGGAGCAATAGATATACCTTTTTTTAAAGCTAGATCAGTGACATCTTTAGCAACGTCATATCCAGGGCAAATAGTGACGTCGACATTTAAAATATCGGCACCAGCATGATCCAATAAAGTCTCAAAATGAGATAAATGATATCCGTTCTCGCCAGTAGCTATCTTTACCCCGGATCTGTTTCTGAGAATCCCATGTTCTTTATAGCGATGGATGGGCATAGGTTCCTCAAACCAATAAACGCCGAATTTTTCAAGCTCTTCCGCAAATGAAAGGGATTGCTCTAAGTTTAATGCACAATTAGCATCGGCCATAAGTACCACATCATCACCGATCGCCTTGCGTGCCGCTTCAACTCTAAGCATGTCACCATTTACACCAACCCGAGGGTCCCCGATTTTTATCTTTACCGCACCTGCCTTCATTTCATATACATTGAACCGAACTTCTTCTTGCAGCTCTTCCAACCCCTTACCTTCAGCATAGTAACCACCGGCAATATAAGTGCGGATCCGGCTCTGTGCTCCTCCTAAGAGTTTATGAATAGATTTACCCTCCACCTTACCTTTGATATCCCAACATGCGATATTTATTGCCGCGAGGACTTGGGTATTAACTCCCCCAGGGCCGAGAATCTTAATATGCTTTTCGCCGAGATCCTCTGCTATGGCACGCGTATCCATCGGATTACGACCTATAAGCAAATCTCTAAAATACTCTACAAACGGCGGGAAAATGTTCAGCGGACGCTCAGCTGCCGTGCCCCCATTCCATCCAAACCCATCGACACCTTCATCAGTTTTTACCGTCACTTTATGCAATCTGCCTGGTCCATAAAAATGACCCCCGTTCCATATTCCTGGGCGTTCCCATTCAAAAACTTCACTCTCTACATCTATGATCTTCATAACACTCCAACTCCATCAATAATCTATTCCACCATCATTCTGATATCCTAATTATAGTTATCATGGTCAAAATTAACGATATCACCTTAACAGTAGTGGACCAATCGCCTATACGCAAAGGGGGTACGCCCAGTGACGCTCTAAAAGAGACCGTGGAACTAGCCTGTCACGTCGAGTCAGAAGGATATACACGATTCTGGGTGTCGGAACACCACAACTCAAACTCATTTTCAGGAACAAGCCCTGAGATACTTATAGGCCAGATAGCAGCAAAAACCAGGCGGATAAGGGTTGGCAGTGGAGGAGTCATGCTGAGCCATTATTCAGCATTAAAAGTGGCAGAACAGTTCAGCGTTTTAGACTCATTTTACCCGGGAAGAATTGACCTCGGCATAGGTCGTGCTCCTGGAAGTGACCGACGGACCGCAGCTGCCTTAACATATCCTCGGCCACAAATAGATATTAGCAATGATTTCCCCCAGATGATAGAAGATCTTATCCGGTTTCTTAACGGTGGCATTCAAAGAGGACACCCTCTTGAGGGGATCAACTCACACCCGGGAGGCACAAAGACTTCAGCACCAGCCATATGGCTGCTCGGTTCCAGTGATTACAGTGCAAGGCTCGCTGGTAAGTTAGGGTTGCCGTTCAGCTTCGCAGATTTTTTTGGGAACACAGGTGATTACGGACCACAAGTGACCGAAATATATAGAAAACAGTTCGAACCGTCCGATTTCTTGGAGCAGCCAAAAGTAAACGTTAGTCTCCAAGTTATATGTGCTCCAACCGAATCAGAAGCCCAAATCATGAGCTCATCGAGGAATCTTAATAAGATGTTATCGACAATAGGTTTATCGACTAACGGGTTAATCCCCCCTGAAGAGGCAGTTGCTTGGCCATTGGAAAAGGACCTAAAGGAGTATATGGATCAATCAACAAAAACTTACATTGACGGGGATCCCGATCAAGTAAAAGAAGGGATCCTCGCCGCATCAGAAAGATATGCGACAGGAGATATCGGGATTGTGACCAATTGCTATGATTTTGAACAGCGTAAAAAATCATATTCACTGGTATCAAAATCACTCGGACTTTCTGCGAAACACAATTCAGAAACAAACAATCTATGATAGCTGATAAGAGGTACTTGATAGTCCTAAACGTGCTGTTATCTGCTCGCCAAGTTCTTCGGCTTCACAGCAAACAGGAAACAAAAGGCACCCAAGGTGGCACAACAACCCAATACAGCGAAAGCAATTTTGTAATCGCCTTGCCAATCTCTAATGACACCGGCTAACACAGGCCCAACTAATAAGAAAACATTCATGGGGACCTGTGATATTCCCATGATTTTTCCATAATTTTTCCTGCCAAAATAGTCACCTCGTATCGCAGATGAAATTGGACTCCGTCCTCCAAATCCCATACCAAAAAGAATGGCAAATCCATAAGCCACTAGTAAATTTGGAGGCCCAAACGTAAGAAGGAAGACCGATGCGGCCTGAAACAAACTAAAAATCATTAAAGCAACATTTTTAGGCATTCTATCACCTAAATAACCACCTACAATTTGAAATACCATGGAGATCGCCGTGTATGCAGAAACTACATAGGCACCTGTTTGCAAGCCATAGCCTATATCAGTCATCATCGGAGCTAGATGCAACATCAGTGCGAGAAGGACCATTGATACGAGACCATGACCTATCCCTATGAACCAAAAGGAAGGCTCACGCAAAGCTTGTGACACAGTAAAGTCTGGGCTGTGTTGTGATGGAGATGCACCTGACCCATCGGTAACATCAGCATCCAGAGATGCTATCCCGTCAGGACTGAGACCATATTCTTCAGGCCTATTTCTCAACAAACGGGTTAATGGAAAAGAAACTACGATTATCACCACACCAATTAGTAGAGCGGTGTTACTCCAACCCATCCTCTCCGGAAAGTCAGGATCCATCATCCAAGCTAACACCGGGATCAAAAGCAATGAACCGAGCCTCCCTACTGCACTGCCCATACCCATTGCTATAGACCGATATTTGATAAACCAATTATTGATCATCGTGTTTAAGGCCAACCAGCCACCGATACCCTGGCCCAACGCTATGACTAGATAAGAAACATAGAATAATGTCAATCCATTTATCCTACTGAACAAAACCCACCCCAAACCCATTATTAACATGCCAACGAAAACCATCCGTTTAGTCCCTATTTTATCGATGAGATAACCTTCTGCTGGACCTAATATGCCACCCTCAACACGGGTAAGAGTTAGTGCTATAGACAACTTGGTGCGATTCCATCCAAAGGCACGTTCCAATGCAACCGCCCATAGACCCATTGCATGAAAAAGTGGTGTAGTGGAAGCCAACATGATCAGTCCAACGACAGGTACCAAATACCATCCATAGAAGGAGTCTAAAGCTCGTATTGATACCAACGACAGTCTATGTTTGATGTCTTTCAATAAATATCACCATGCAGACCCCAAGACCACGAGTTGTCTCGTTCAAGAAATAGGCTATCCGAATTAGTAGAAATATGGTCCATATTTTTCGATTCCTCCTGCTACCTCCCTCAACAATCTGTATCACGTGATTCTATTACAGAAACAACTTCCCAAAAATAGTTATTATAATCACCTAGAAATTAGTGATAATTATGGAAAATTTGGGTGGACGTCAGCCTACAATATTTTGATTTTTTAGGGATGTTATTGTGGCTTGTGACAATCCAAGTCCCTGAAGTATTTCATCAGTATGCTCTCCAATTGAGGGTGCTCCCACATCACTTAATTTGCCGGGTGTTCTCGAAAAATTGAACGGCAACCCAGACATCCAAATATTGTCGGAGGTCGGCATATTTAACTCCGTCAGCATATTGGTTGCTTTTGCCTGAGGCTCATCGTGGATTTCTGTCATTTGACGAGATATTCCAATTCGTATGCCTAGTTTTCTTAGACCGTATTCCCAAGTTTTCGCGCTTCTAGATTTAAATACTGCGGAAAAGGCGGTTGCGATTTTTTGTGTATTTAGATGCCTAGATTCTATCGATGGATATTTCTCAATTAAACCGTCTAAGGCTAAAAATTTGCAAATTTTGTTCCAAGATAAATTATCAGAACATGATATGAATATCCATTCATCAGATGTTTCATAAAACCTATATGTGGCGGAAAGGCCCAGATCATTTGCACTAGTTCCACTATCGTTGATGGAAACGAATTCTGCAGACTGCAAAGCGGTAGCTGCATTTAGAAGATTGGTCTCAACAAGTTGTCCTTCACCAGTCCGTTTTCTATGAAATAATGCCATAGAAACTCCAAATGCTGCCAGGATGGCTGCTGAGTAATCTGATACAGCCGTTCGGAGATATATTGGAGGATTTTGTTCTCCCCCCCCTTGGTCAACCATGATTCCACTTTGGGATTGCATTAATGGATCAAAGGCTGGTTGATTGTGGAATGGCCCAGAACTTCCGTAACCAGTAACTGAGGAATAAATGATGTCAGCCTTATGAGCTCTTAACGTTTCATAGTCTATTTTTAATCTATTAGTAATTCCAGGCCGGAAGTTTTCGTTTACTACATCTGATTTTGCTACAAGTTGGTATAAGATATTTCTTCCTTCAGGGTGTTTGAGATTTAAGCAGAGGGCTTTTTTACCTCTATTCCATGAGTTAAAAGCAGAACCCTGACTTCTGAAAGCATCACCGGATTCAGATTCTATTTTGATAACATCCGCGCCAGATTCCGCAAGCAAAGTTCCGCAGTATGCGCCTGCAATGTAGCTCCCGAAATCCAGTACCTTTATTCCCTCAAGTGGATATCTCATGATTACTTGTCTTTTTGCGTGGGTATGACTTTACATTTTGACATGCTAATCATCTCATCCCTTGTAAACCCAAGAGAATTTAGAATTTCCCATGTATTTTCTGATTTGATGCCCATAGGACTCCCAATTTCTCCAGGAGTTTTAGACATTTTTATTGGAATCCCAAATTGGTGCGTTGAATCTATTTTAGGGTTAATATTTTCCGCGAGAATTTCATTGTGTATTACTTGTGGATGATTTAAAAAATCTGATCGGTTTAATGCTGGTGAACTTGGAACATCAGCATCCGCTAGTTCATTTAGCCAATAAGATTTACTTTTTTCCTTAAATACAGGTTTGATTATCTCGTGAAGGAGTCCTTGGTTTTCTGTAGGAATATTCCAAGGTGCCCCAAAGAATCTTTTGTCTTTGGCTAGTTCAGGCTTTTTGATTGCAGAGCAGAACTTTTTCCAAAAAGCTTCATTACCTGCAGCTACAAAGATCCACCCATCGCTACATTCATACAATCCATATACAGGATTCCGGATTTGTTGTGAGTTCGATAAAGCCGTTGGTGCTTGCGAGTGGAATGAGGAGCCTTTCTTAGTAACAATTGTGAATGTTGGCCTCATGGCAATTGCTCCAAAATACAAAGGCACTTCGATTTTTTGTCCCATTCCGCTAGTTTCACGCTCGAATAAAGCGGAAGTAATTGCAAAACTGGCAAGAAATGAGGTCCCGTAGCTAGCAAAAGGAATTTTCACATACATTGGAGGAGAGTCTTTTCCTCCTTGGTCACCATAAATCCCTGCAATTGTTGAGACCACTCCATTGTCAGCTGCTATATCAGATAATGGCCCTGATTCTCCAAATGGTGGCATTGCACAATAGAGCAACTTGGGATTAATTCCTTGGACCGATTCAAAATCCAAATAAAGGGATTTAGCTTCACCTGGCAACCAATCTTCAATAAGTCCATCGGACACTTCGATTAATCGCTTCAAGGCTTCAAATCCGGTTTTATGTGTGTAATCTAATTCCAGACTTCTTTGACCTCGGTTCCATTGTTCCCAAATTTGATGACCTGTATCTATTCCATCGAGGTTAGATTCCGATTGAAATGGTAGATCGACCCTTATAATTTCAGCCCCCATATCGGCCATCAGCATAGATGCATATGATCCCGCGATATGAGTCGAGAAATTAAGGATTTTTATTCCATTTAAAGCTTTGATGGTTGAAATTACCTTTCTATCAGTTGAAAATTCAATATGGCTCTGCAAAGGCATTCTATAGCAACCACGAAACAAATTAAATTATTGGGAAAAGGGTTCAATTTCAACGATCAAGTCTGTAGGAGATTCATTAATTATTAGAGCAACAGTTGCAACAGCTTGTTATTGCATCCAAGAACTAATTTCAATCGCAGAAATAGAATATTTGAGTGCTGCACCGTGAGCACCTCTGACCGAGATCACGCCCGGCATTCATCCCAAGTATTGATTTCAACAAGGATCCTGCAGACGTTTTAAAAAGACCCCTCAAAGTACCAAGGAGCCTCAAGCCTGACCAGAGATGATTATTCTACAGTGCAGATATGTTCCTTACGAACCAACTCCCAGTCTATCTCAAACCCAAGGCCCGGCAACGTCGGAGCATGAACCATACCATTCCTGTCCACCTCAATGTCATTCACTAAGGCATACTTATTAGCACCGGTGCACGGAAATACTTCATAGAACTCACAATTAGGCACAGCCATGGTAACGTGCAGATTAGCCACATTATTCAACGAGTTACCACCGTGATGTATCTCACATTTCATATTGAACCCTTCAGCGAGGTGGCACAACCGAACCATTGGTGTTATTCCACCAGTGACAGCCACGTCCCCCCGGAGAATATCTGTAGCATACTGTGTTATCCACTGTGTCATGCCATAGTATCGCCCTGGCGCAAATTCAGTAGACATAATCGGAATATCTAGCTTTTCATGCAATTTAATATAATTGTAGATATCTTCCTCAACCAAGGGATCTTCATACCAGTAGAAATTAAGCTCTTCTATAGCTCTACCAATCCTCAAAGCATCTTCGTATTGATACGACCACATTGAATCCAACATTAATGTGAACTCATCGCCCACTGCATCTCTAACAGCGCTGGATATATCGATATCATACTTAGGATCACCGTGAGGATGGATTTTGTGGGCAGTCCAACCAAGTTCCTTGAAATATATCGCTTCGTCGGCGTATTCCTCTTTTGTCTCATGATAGGCTGTACTCGAATAAGCAGGAACGGAATTCTTACAGGTCCCAAGCAGCCGATGAATGGGTTGCTCAGCTATCTTCCCATTAATATCCCAAAGGCAGATGTCTATGGCTCCAATAACGTACGTAGACACTGACCTGTTTTGTCTCCACATGTCCCACCAAATACTACCTATGTCCTGCGGATTGCGACCGAGAATCAGAGGTTTTATAAATTCCATTAATCCCTTTACAAAATGATCCGCCCCAATACGTGAAGACCCCAAGAACGCGTTACCCACTATCCCTTCATCTGTTTCAACAGATACAACTCCCAACTGCCTGGAACCCTCTGATGTTGATGCAGCCGTAATCTTCCAAGGAGTCGTTGAATTCCTGGTGTCTCCAGAACGATCCAGGGTCCAATTAAACATATCGACTTTAACGTTAGTGATTTTCATGCCACTCTACTCCTTCTTCTATTGTTATTGCCGCGCCACCATTATTCCAGATATCAGACATGTTTAAGCGCCCCCTTGGGCCACCGGAATAATATATGCTTATTAACAGGACCACGTAGTCCTCACAAGAAGAACCCTTTTTAGAAATGGTAGACACGCAACCTAACAAATATTACATCGGATGATAATCACTGCTTGAGAAAGTTACTTTCTACACGCAGATCTCGGGCTTGATCTTCCAAAATCCCGTAGCATCCTCAAAAGCTTTCGCTAGCTGTAGAACACCCATTTCATCCTGATATCTCCCGACAATTTGAAGGCCCACAGGCAAACCTTCGCTGGTAAACCCACAGGGCACGGATATAGCAGGATGCCCGGTAACAGTGATGAAATAGCAAGACTTCATCCAATCAATAAAGTTTTTCATTTTAATACCATTGATTTCTTCTACCCATCGCTTCTTGACGTCGAATGGGGGTCTCTGACTCACTGGGCAAACTAAAAACTCATATTCCTTCATATATGCATTCATTCTCTGAAACAAATCCATACGTTTCCTCTCAGCCCAACCCACTTCCACTCCCGAAAGTTCGGCCCCTTGCTCAATATCCCATATCATGGTCTCCTTTAACTGCTCCCGATGTTGCGAAAGTAGTTCACCATGAGTTATTTCTCTCCCCCAACCCCTCAAGATAAGAAAAATCTCGTTGGCATCTGAAAAGTCTGGATCTGAGTCAAAAATATTGCAACCTAGATTACTGAAAATGTGCCGCTGTGATTCCATTACCTCTGTGGTCCTCTTATCAATGGGCAATCCACCAAGGTCTCCGCTCCAGGCGATATTGACTCCTTCGAAGTCTCTCTTTAACGACTCCGAAAATACATCGCCTGGTTGCGCAATGGATATTGGTACGCGAGAGTCTGGGCCCGCAATAGCAGACAATAAAAGCGCACAATCTTCTACATTTCTTGCCATAGGGCCTTGAACAGTGATTGGATTCCAACCCATTTTGCTGGGGAACATCGGTACCCTACCAGGAGAAGTTCGAAATCCAACGACATTACAAAAATTAGCCGGATTGCGAAGAGAGCCTCCAGTATCGCTCCCATCGGATATAGGAATCATCCTGCAAGCCAAAGCAACCGCCGACCCACCACTACTTCCTCCACAAGTGAGGGATAAGTCATATGGGTTAAGAGTTTCTCCAAAAACTTCGTTGTAAGTCTGAGCCCCTGCTCCAAATTCGGGGGTGTTGGTCTTACCGATAGTAATTGCTCCTGCTGCCTGCATACGTTCCACAATAAGATCACTGTAATCTGGTACGAAATCCCTATATATAGGAGACCCATAAGTAGTTAACATACCTTTAGTTGGCACAAGATCCTTGTGAGCAACGGGCAAGCCATGAAGAGGTCCAAGGTCACCTCCTCGTGCTGTAGCCTCATCCGCTAATTTTGCCGCAACTAACCCCTCTTCAGGAGCCAGGGTAACGATAGCATTCACTTTCGGATTGATCTTTTCTATCTGAGCCAGATGTGCTTCCATCACCTCTACTGAAGATATTTCCCGAGATTTGATCTTGTCTGCCATACTTACCGCCGTTAGATCAATAATTTCAGCTGATGCCATTATTCCTCCATCCAATCTCATGTCAATCCCAACAATTTATCAAGCAATGGAGCCATTCTAATTCAAATTGATTCAAATTAGGTAACATATAGCCCTTAATACCCAACGTGATGCAAAAACATATTTCATGATCGCGCAAGAGTCTAGAGACCAGGAAAGATATGTTCTTGGAATTACATCAACTGCCGAAGTGATACCATCCTTTTTACAACGTTACCTTTCTGGTAACCTAGCTATCGGACCTAGTACTTCAGTGAATGACGGAGGATTTGCATGGTAAAACCCAATATTTTAAGACAAAAGCTAGAATCAGGAGAACCAACCCTAAGCACCCATATCCACAGTGTTTGGCCATCTGTAATTGAAGCCCTAGGCCATACAGGCCTTTATGACTATGTTGAATTCGTCGCAGAATACGGACCGTCAGATCTTCACGATTTGGACAATATGTGCCGAGCTGCGGAACTCTACAACCTAGGCAGCATGATCAAGATTGATCAAAGCCTCATGCCATTCCTCGCACAACGAGGCATAGGGTCTGGCTTCAATAGTGTACTTTTCACCGACACTAGGAACGTGGGAGAGGTAAAAGAATGCATTGAAGCCGCCAGACCTGATCACCCCGACCATGGAGGACTATATGGAGTCGCCACTCGTAGAAATTCTTACATGGGATATGGCGGTACCCAAGAATATGTCGACAGTCTTGGAGACGTCGTTTTGGCATTTATGATTGAAAAAAAGGGTGCTGTGGACAACCTAGAAGAAATCCTATCCTTGCCCGAAGTAGAGATGGTCCAGTGGGGAGGAGCGGATTACTCGATGAATATTGGTCATCCACGCCAAATGAACCATCCTGACGTAGAAGCAGCCAAGAAAAAAACGTTTGAGATGGCCTTAGAGATGGGTGTACATCCTCGAGCAGAAGTTAACTCCTCTGATGGCATTAAAGAATATCTTGATATTGGCGTAAGACATTTTTCCGTCGGGACTGACATAACTATTCTATATGACTTTTGGAAAAGCGAGGGTGAAAAGATCATCCGTGCCCTCGAGGGCGAATAATTTCAAGTAGGAACACTTAGATGGAACTTGAGTTACAGGGGAAAACAGCGATCATAACGGGTGCCAGTAAGGGAATCGGAAAAGCCATTGCCTTGAACTTAGCAGAGGAAGGTGTAAACCTCGCCATCTGTGCTAGATCTAAGGGTCCTCTTGAATCTACCGCAGAGGCAATTCGGAAAAGAACTGGCCGTAAAGTCTTCAGCCAAGTCACCGACATGACCGATGATAATTCCGTGAGAAATTTTGTGGAATTCTCTCTTAAAAGCCTAGGATCCGTTGACATTCTAGTTAACAACGCCGCTGCACCCGGCGGCTTAGTAACAGGACCATTAAAGTCCGCGGATCCGGTTAAACTAATGTTAGACATTGATACTAAGGTAGTAGGGTATCTTCGAGCGGCTAAAGCTGTATCAGAACAGATGAAAAAGCAGGGATGGGGCCGAATAATAAACATAGGAGGCTTAGCTGCTAGGACAGCAGGTACTATAAGCGGCATGAGAAATTTAGCTCTCACCCATCTCACAAAAACATTGTCCAACGAGCTGGGTCCTCACGGTATTACAGTGAACATAGTGCACCCGGGTGCTACTAGGACTGAACGGACCAAATCGTTGCAAAGAACCCAGGCCAGAGTGGAAAACATCAGAGAGGCTGAGGTAGAAAGTCGATCAATCAGCGATCTAGATGTACGAAGAATGATAGACGCATCTGAGATTGCCTATCTAGTTACTTTCCTAGCATCCAACAAAGCGGCAGCAATCACAGGGGAGAGCATAGCAGCAGGCGGAGGGGTCGGAGCGTCAGTATTCCACTAGTAAACGTAATCACATCTGAAGGAGATACCATGTACACAACAGATCAATTTGAAGGAATGATAGCAGAAACTATTACCGTGAAAGGCCATGGAGGAAACGCCATAAATACTTACTTTGCGCGTCCAGAAGGCCCCGGTCCGTTCCCATCGGTGGTAGTGATCCACCATTTACCGGGATGGGATGAATTGTACAGGGAATTTACTAGGAGGTTGGCGCATCATGGCTACCTCGCAATCAGTCCTGACCTATATTGTCGAGAGGGAAAAGGTACGCCGGAAGACGTCGCTGCTGCGGTTAGGGCAGATGGAGGAGTTGCCGACGAACAAGTTATGGGAGATCTACAAGGCGCTGCTGACTACGTTCTTTCATTACCGACGTCAAACGGAAAAGTAGGAGTCTTCGGGACTTGTTCGGGCGGCAGACACGCCTTTTTAGCCGGTTGCCTGTTAAACGTCTTCGACGCAGTTGTGGAATGCTGGGGAGGGAACGTCATCATGGATAACGAGCAACTCACAGAAAAACAACCTGTGTCCCCAAATAAATACACTGGGAAATTGAGCGCACCTCTACTCGGACTATTTGGAGACCTTGATCAAAGCCCCACACCAGAACAAGTAAATCAACATGAGAAAGAACTAAAGGCAGCAGGTAAAAATATCGAATTTCATAGATACCCGGAGGCCGGTCATGGCTTCTTATACTACGATCGTCCCATTTACCATCAAAGCTCAGCGGTTGACGGGTGGGAAAAAATGTTCAAATTTTTCTCTAGACATTTAAGTTAGAGGTTTCAATATGTGCACAATGATATGCGAACAATCAGAGATAGCGGGTAGTGGTAAGGGTACAGATGGGTGGTTTCCACTGAAAAGAGTTAATGTTTCCTATGACCATCCGTTTAATGCGCCCTGGGAATACGGGGTTAATATTGATTTCGTGAACCCGGAAATAGGAATGGGAGCTAGGGTGGCTGTCGAGCTGAGTCCACATTCTGCCAAGCAATTGGCAGATACTATTATCTCAGCCTTGAAGAAAGGGGAGGCAGACCCACAAATAAAGGTATCTGTACTTTAATCTAACGTTGGCGACTAGAAGTAGGCCTACTCAGGATATACCACGTTCCCAGCAGAGCAAGTACCACCACCCCACCTTTGAACAAAAATAACCAGTTGTAGGGCGAAAGAAGAGAAAGCCCCGTAAAAATCCATATACATGAGATAGATATTACTTTCGCTCTCAGTGGCATGGAACCTGTTTCCATAAAATCCCTGATCACTTTACCAAAAATTTTATGATTAGTTACCCATAAATACATCCGCTCATTTGATCTCATGAAACATGCTGCTGATAATATCAGAAAAATCGTGCCCGGTAGCCCTGGAAGCACGTATCCTGCAATTCCAATGCCCAAGAATATGAACCCGACACAATAATAGATGTACTTCCGAAAGCGAGAGACCAATTACACCACCGACAAAACTATTTTTTGCACAACCAAGTAAGGTTAACATCAAATAAGTAACAAAATAAATAACCGGACCGTTCCTTCTGGTTGACAGAAGAATGGGTGCGGCCATAACTTGACACTACAAGTGATTCCAAACTATCCCTATTACAAATACAATTCAACGGCTAGCAAATCATATTAGACAAAACATGTTGTTAATTTATTGAATTCTCCAGACAAAAAAAACAGCGACATAACAACATCCTCCCTAAAACCGTGGTCAGCCTTCACATATGTCGGATTTAGACTCTTATGGATCTCCGGAGTTTCTTCATCAATAACTATGATGGTAAGAAACATTGGTTTTGGCGTCTGGTTATATGAAGAAACTGGCTCAGGCATACAACTCGGATTGATAGGAATTGTACAATTGGCGGTTCAAATGCCTGCCATATTATTCGGAGGTTCTTTCGCGGACTGGATTAACAGAAAACGATTAATCTCAGTAACACAATCATTCAGCTTAATCTTAATAAGCATAGCTACAATTTTATTAATTACCGATAATTTGAGGCCGGTACATATATTTTCTATTGTGGGGATACTGGGCGTAACAAGTACTCTGGGCGGGCCGGCTAGGTCGGCTATGACCGCCAATGTTGTACCCGAATCGCACCTAATGCATGCCGTAACATCTAACACTGCAACTTTCCAGATCAGTGCTATCATCACCCCTTTAATTTTTTCACTCGCATATGGGCTAGTAGGATTAGTAGGGGTTTTCGCACTAGGAATCATTTTCTCTATACCTGCTACGGTGATTCCCTTATTCATAAACCCTATCTACGGTAAAAAGCAGTCTTCAGATCCGAGCCCCGAAATTACACCAACGATTCCAGACGAAAGTAAAGGATACCTAAGAGTAATCCGACGAGAATTTCACCGTATTTGGGCAGGATTTACATTTGTCAGACACCACCCAATACTGCCAGGCCTTTACATTATGGACATCGGCGTAACAGTGTTTAGTTATTACAGAGAAATAATGCCATTAATAGTTGATAGACTATTTAAACAGGGATCCGTCTGGATTGGACCTTTAACAGCGGCAAATTCTATTGGAGGCGTAGCTGGAAGTTTTCTCGTGTTGTTCATGGCAAATTTCAGAGCAAAAGGACAACTCGTCCTAGTCGCGACCGGAATATACTCTCTTCTTCTATTCGCATTTGGTTCTATACAATTTTTACCGATCGACCCGATTACACTATTAATGATTGGAGGAATCATCATAGCTTCTTTAGGTGCTTCCGATGCAATAGGAATGACAACCAGACAGACCACAGTTCAACTAACTACCCCCGATGACATGCGAGGAAGAGCGGTAAGCTTCCATTCATTCAGTGCGATGAGCGCTAATAACCTCGGAACGTTCGAGATGGGATTCATGTCATCGAGGATAGGTGCCGGGAACACCATGCTACTCGGAGGTTGCATAGCCATATTGGTAGTACTTTCAGTCTGGCGATTAATCCCAGGACTAAGAAACTATAGGTATCCCTAGAGAATCCTACACCAGTGCAAGCTTTTCCTCTGACTGAGCGATTACTCGCGTTGCAACTATATGTTCTTGCTCGTCAGAATCTAGTTGCTTAAACCTTTCAGCAGAATCCAGCACCTTACTCAGCAACTTATATTCTCCACAAGATGGTGCTGTATGAATAGGCTGAGATAGTTGCCACCAAAGCGCCGCGTCAATTTCTTCCTGATCCCTATGTGGATCGTACCAAGTACCTAAATCCTTAGGCCGGTTACCCCATCCTCCCCTAGCAATCATTTTGATAGTTTGTATACCAACATCGTTTTCGTTACAAATTGATATTAGTTCCTCCGAGTCACGCCTATATTGTTTATTCTTGTACATTGAAGCGTTGACAGGAAACATTACAGTGTCGAAGTCGAATCTTCTCAAAGCCTCGATATGGGTCCTGGGAACTGTCGGACCATGACCCGTAATACCGAGCCATTTAGTCAATCCTTGATCCCTCAACTCTGTCAACGCTTTGAGCGCTCCATCGGGCGAAGTCACCTGATCTAAGGTCTCCAAATCAATCACCGCATGCAGCTGAAAAAGATCGAAAGATTCCACCTTCATCCTAGTCATAATAGTATCAATGTTTTTCCACGCCTCATCCCGTGTTCTCATCGGTGTTTTAGAACCCAGAAACATATGTTTTCTCAACTCAGGCATCCATGATGACACTCTCTCCATAGAGTCAGCGTATCCGGGGGCTATGTCTATATGATTAACTCCATAATCTAAACACAGCTGAATTGCAGCGTCAGCATCATCTTGATTCAATTTACCTATCGAATATGCCCCAAAGCTCACTATGGTACTTTTCTGGTTAGTTCTGCCTAATCTCCGCTTTTCCACTAGCCCTCCTTATTAGATGAATCCATTGATTGCCCTTAGATATCTGCAACGACCAAAACAAACATGGCCATTCCTAAAGGACCCAGTCAATAATATTTGGACGTTGTCAGCAACAGATGACACACCGTTTTACGATGAAATCATATAATCAAATACGTATTTAGGGAACCATATTTGTAATAATATCTAAAGATGCTGTCAACTGACCAACGATCCAAATATGTGTGGCTAGGAATATTTAGCCATCCTGATGATGAAACCTCGGCCTCGGGGGGAACAATGCCGCAACTCATAAAAGACGGCCATGTTGTCCAAGTAGTCACAGCAACCAGGGGAGAACTAGGCACTCTGGGAACAGGGGACACAAAGATCTCAAGAAACGAGCTTCCCTATGTACGTGAGGCTGAATTGAGGAGAAACATGGAACTTATTGGTGCGTTGCCTCCCATCATACTCGGATATAAGGACCAGGATTTGAATAAAGAGGATCCCGAAATTGTGTCAACCAAACTTTTTGCCATCATGTCAGATATTAACCCGGATATAGTAGTGTCTTTTGGGCCCAGCGGTATCTCAGGCCATGCAGACCATATTGCCACACACCAATGTACGGTGAAGGCTTTCACACAATACAAAAGTACCCAAACAGGAAAATCTCCGCTACTTCTATATCCCACTATCCCCTCGGATATCGCCCATCAATACAACCTAGCACTGAGCGCCGAAGAGAAAGCTATAGACATAGCAATAAGTTTAAAGGCGACCCTCCACCTTAAAATTAAAACCTTGTTAAATTATGAGAGCCAAGAGGACGCACAAGAGTTTGCCAATAGGCTAAAACAGACTCCCGACCCTTTTGAATATTTTGCTGTCAGCAGTCATTCCACAGACGACTGGGCGGAGCTAGATGTGATTTCCTACCTACTGTCTATCGGAGAATCTCATCGGGTTTTTTAACCTGAGTGACAGCTCCTGCTCCGATCAGAAAAATAGCCGCTGTTGTGGCGAATGCCACCTCGTAGCCCCCGGTCAAATCAAAACCCTTCCCCGCCAGAATGGGCCCCACTATGAATGAGAACGCCGAACTCATAGATATAACTCCAAAAATAGCACCAAAGTGCCGGGTGCCAAATGATTCTAAGACAATCAGCTGATACAAAGTGCCAAAGGCACTCAGGAAAAATCCCATCATCGGGACTACAAACCAGATTTTTATTCCTCCATCCGTGAATACCAATAGAAAGGCGAATAATGCCTGGCACAGGAGATCAATCAGGAGAGGATACTTAGCTCCGATCTTATCCGATAGCAAGCCAAAAAGAAATTTCCCTGGTATGCCTCCGGCAGCGAACAAGCCGACAGCGATAGATACCATTTCGGCGTCGGTTCCAGCATCCAACAGGTCGGACGAGACATATGGCAATAAGGCACTGTAGGTAAAGGTTCCACAACAGACCCCAACTAATATCCCATAGAAAGATCTGGTTCTAAGCGCTTCTTTTAAAGTGATACCTATCTCATCTATAGTTGAGGATGAGTCATTACTCTCTAAATCCCCGTTGTTAGAATCTCCATTCCCCAGGGGCTTATTCTCCCTGGGGTTGCTGATTATTGCCATCGAATAAGCTGCTATAAACAATGCGAGAACACCCATAGTGAAATAGGCGGTTCCCCAAGAAAATTTAAGAATAATAAAAGCAATTAATGGTTGGACGGTTATGCCACCAAAATTATTTCCCATAACTGTCACCGCAAGTGCTTTGCCACGATTGGTAGGGAACCACAGCCCGATGAGTTTGCCAGGAGGCAACATGGCTCCACCTACCGTCGCTGCTGATTGGATCAAACTCAGCCCGTACCAATGCCATACATTGGTCATCAGTGGTCGCACAATATGACTCACTCCAAAAGCCAAAAGAGATATGGTCATCACCGACCTAGATCCATACTTGTCGATGAGTCTACCAATAAATGGTGCAGCTAGAGACCCTAGACCTATCAATGAGAGGGAAAGATTGATTTGAGTCCGACTCCACCCAAATTGATCTTCCAGAGGCTCCACAAATTGGCCAAAGCTAAACAATACCCCACCCCCAATCACAGCGTATGAGGCAAGACAAGCGAAGGCTATCGCCCAACCCCGGTGTAGGCCCAACCGGCTTGAATAATGAGAGAGGTTTCTTGTCAAATTGTAATACTTTTAAACAGGGCTCGACCCGTCTACACTCTTGGCAATCGCTTTCCAGAACAAGGTATCAACAGATTCAGTATTTGCACCATCAGCAAAAATACCAGCATCGATTATAATCGTATGTGATCACCGATCATACTCGATTCTGGTTGATATGCTTGCCTGGCAAAATAATAAACATCGAATAAGTGTACCTTTAAGGAGAATCAAATGCCAAAATTTGTCTTTATGCCACCTCAGGATGATCAGAAACGTGAATTTGCCGCACGATTATCCGATACACTCCCAGAATTTGACGTTCATTCTCCTAAGACCGATGTTGAAGCCTTTGAAATGATCAAAGACGCTGACGCAGCAATGGGTTGGATTCCACCAGACGCACTAAAGGTCGCAACTAAGATTCGATGGCTGCACAATCCGGATGCCGGCCCATTTTACGGATACTACTACGAAGAACTCTGTAATCACCCGATGACGATCACAAATCCACGCGGTATCTACTGGGATCACATATCACACCATATAATCATGTTCGTACTTGCCCTATCTAGGGGCCTACCATGGTACGAAAAAGCGAGAAGAGGGGCAATCTGGGACAAGGATGCTAGAAAAACACCTTATGTGAACCTCGGCAGCGCCACCGCATTGATCAATGGAGTCGGTGGGATAGGGCATGAAACCGCTAGACTATGCAAAGAACTGGGCATGAACGTTATAGGAATTGAGCCCAGCCCAGAATATACCGTACCAAATATAGAGATCTATACACCCGACCAGCTAGACAAACACCTCCCCAGAGCTGATTTCGTCATTTCGACCGTACCCCACACACCTGAAACCGAGTTTATGTTCAATGCTATACGATTCAAAACGATGAAAAATAGTGCATACTTCATTAATATAGGGAGAGGCAAAGTTTGTAAGTTAGATGACCTCACAGCCGCAATAGAAACAGGGGAGATAGCCGGCTGTGGTCTTGACGTATATGAAACTGAACCACTTCCCAGTAACCACAAATTATGGGGACTAGATAATGTAATATTAACACCTCACATTGCGGTCGCTGATGCGGATGATTTACCGGAACGAAGATTTAAAGTACTCTTGGACAATGCCCGTTTGTTTTTAGGCGATGACGACCTTATAAACGTAGTGGACAAGAAAAAGTGGTACTAACAAAGTATTCAAGGAGAGGAAATGGCTGAACTTAGACCAAACAATGTAAAGATTAAATTGAATGCCGGCAATGTTGTTGCAGTACCATTGGGTCCGCTCTCAGGTGACTTGATAGAACACTTTGGACCGCTTGGGTTTGATGCACTGTGGCTCGAAGGAGAACACGGACCTGTAGACTTTAACAACATACCAGATTTGACTAGAGCTTGCGATCTTTGGGGGATATCTCCCATAGTTAGAGTACATCAGAACCAACCAGGGGTAATATACAGGACTTTGGATCTTGGCGCACAGGGCATAGTGGTTCCTCATGTGGACTCCAAGGAAGAGGCCCTAGCTGTGGTCGACGCGGGGAAATTCGCCCCGCTAGGTCACAGAGGGTCATTTACAAGCAGACAAGGCATAGGTGTAGAAAATTATTTCGATCAGGCCAACGATTACACAACCCTCATAGTACTGATCGAGGACATTGCCGCCATAAATAACCTCGACCAAATACTAGAGGTTGACCACATAGATGTTTTCTTCGTAGCTCCTGCCGATCTTGCACAGTCGATGGGTTACGCCGGTGGTGGAACAATGCCAGAAGTAGAGGATGTTGTTGCGAAAGCAATCAGGAAAATCGGTGACGCCGGTCGGACCCCGGGAACGTTAACAAACCAGCAGAGTATAAGTAAGCATGTGGAAATGGGAGTTAAATTTCTGGGATTCAGCTGGCTAGACTGGCTAAAAAATGGATCTGACTTATTTAACAACACCTTGGATAGGGCTACTAGCAACTTATGAAGTGTCAACAAATCTGATATTTTTAACACATCGTACTGATATTGTGGCGCAGTAAGGTAGCTTCAGCGGCGGCATAAATGTCTAAAATATCAGGTCCACTGGCAAGCGGATTTCGCCCAAAATACTTAAGCTATCGAAAGGATCAGTAAGGAACCGTATATTGGCTTTATTTGTTACATTCGGCGAGACTATGATCCAGTACAACGCCGAATATATGGGGCCTTATGATTTATCTGGAAGTCATATAAAAGATGTTGCGGGCGCCGAGTCAAATGTAGCGGTCAACCTACGAACACTAACGGATAACAAGATTGACACGCTTTGGATAAGTCGGCTAGGGAATGACGAACCTGGTCAATTAATACACGACCAACTCTCGCTTAAAACGGAAGTTAAGGCACCACTCATCAGCAAAGAATTTACTGGCATCTCGTATCTAAATCACTATGCAGACGGCAGGCATATAAAAACCTACAAGCGATCCGGAAGCGCCGCAAGCAAACTTACCTTCAAGGACATAGAACCTCACTTGGCCGGAGCAGATATCCTCCATGTTACTGGAATAACCCCTGCACTTAGCGAATCTTGTGCGGATGCCGTCACAAGATCTGTAAAGGCATGTAGGCACCTTGGCATTCCCGTTTGCTTCGATGTTAACTACCGAAACCAACTTTGGCAGCCCAAAGAAGCCAATCGCTTTCTCGACAAGATATTGCCATTCGTCACAATATTAAAGTTAGGATACGATGAGGCTAGGACAATATGTGGAAATGAACTCACCCCAAATGAATATGCCGTTAAATTCCATCGAGGGTCAGTGGATGTAGTAATAATAACGACAGAGTCAGACGGAGCGATCATGTTTGATGGTGTTGAAGTAAGCAGAGCCAAAGGAATATCCGTGAACGCTGTGGATCCAGTTGGTGCAGGAGACGCATTCGTGGCAGGCTTTCTTGGAGGAATATACTTACAGTTAGGGGATACCAGAGACCTGTTTTCTTTGGACAATCAAGAAAAAAGTTTTGCTTTCCGAAAATCACTAGAAATAGCCAACATATGTGGCGCACTGACTTGCACTCGCAAAGGAGATACATTTGCCATGCCTAATGCGTCGGAAGTGCTGCAATATGTGCACTTCGAAATGAAATAATGCCCACTTTTAATTAAAAGGAGTTTACATGTATAAGATCAGAAGAGTTTACAGAACCAAGCCGGGCGAAGCTTCCAACGTAGCGAAGCTGGTGTACAAGCAGGCAAAAATGTACCAAGAATCCGGACAGAGGGGTGAGTTCACCGTTTCATATAATGGTTATACCCTCCCAGGTGAACAAAATATCGTAATACTTGAGTGGCAAGACGACAAAATAATGTCCCCAGGCAGACCGGGGAACAACATACCAGCAGAGATCATGGCTGCAGGAGCCAAGTACAGGCCACTACTTGAAAGCCAGAAAATAGAATTCTATGAAATGGTCGATCCTAGCACTATATAGTGATTAATATGAGTTGTTTGTTTTGATCAATAAAACGGGCCGATTTTCCAAAAACAAGCTTTCCGACGACTTCATCATGGCTCCCGATGGTTCCGAAATAAGGTTACTCCACGAATTAACCGGAGGTGGGCTATCTGAATGTACCCTACCTCCGAAAAAGGTGTCACTAGCAGTCGCCCATCGTACTGTAGAAGAAATATGGCTATTCACAAATGGCTGTGGTCAGGTCTGGCGAAAACTTGACCAAGTGGAAGAAGTTCTGAACGTTAAAAAGGGCGTCTCACTAACGATCTCCTTAGGAACTCATTTCCAATTCCGTAATACAGGGTCTACTCCATTAAAATTTATAATATCAACAATGCCACCTTGGCCTGGAGACGAAGAGGCCTACGCAGTCCCAGCAAAGTGGCCATCAAGCTAAGCCCCGGCTATTATCACAGAGATTCACCACCTAAAACATCCGTTTTAGGGAAACGCTAAGTCGGAAGCCTAGCATAACGATCAGATTCATAACGGGTCGTTACCTTCGGGATGGTGAATAACTTTATTAAGCGATTTTCATAGGGAGCATTTCAATTGCTAAAAAATAAGGTAAAGACTAAGCTCAGTAAAGGTCAATGCGTCTATGGCACCATGATGCAGGAGGTAACCACTCCCACGGCCGCTCAAGTTTTTGAACGCGCTGGGTATGATTTCTTCATGCTAGATTGTGAACACGGGGCCTACAATCAAGGGACAGTTAGAGAAATTCTCCGAGTTGCGCGATTAGAGGGGATCTGCCCCCTAGTCAGAATTAGAAGTCTGGATTACAGTCTTGTTGCAGGATATTTAGACGCCGGGGCTATGGGAATTATGCTTCCTCGGATAGAACACTCAAAGGAAACACAACTCCTCGTAGACTTCATGAAATATCCACCCATTGGTGTGAGGGGGCTTTCATCTGACGCGCCACATTCTGATTATAATTTCGGCGATCTAGAAGAATTCATCCACTGGCAAGATACAAACACCATAGCTATAGCACAGATCGAACGTAAACTTGCGATAGAAAATCTAGAGGAAATACTATCCGTTCCGGGAATAGATGCAGCTCTTATTGGACCAGAAGACCTATCACTTTCATATGGAGTACCTGGACAAACCAACCATCCGATAGTCAAAGAAGCAATATCGGAGGTCATAGAAACATGCGCCAAATTAGGTATTACAGCGGGAATACACATGGATAATATTGACCGGCTTCTGGAGTGGCGGGACGAGGGAATGCAGATGCTAATGTACAACTCTGACTTAGGCTTCCTGACAGAGGGAGCAAAATCAGGATTAACCGCCCTTAAATCAAATGAGGACTCACAACCATAATGAACCAATACAATATAGTGATTTCCAATGGCAGGATTATAGACCCAGAATCAGGTACGGACTCAATAGGTAACTTAGGAATCCTAAATGGCAAAATCGCATCTATCTCTGACAACCCCCTAGATGGTGAAGAATATATTGACGCATCAAACCAAGTGGTTTGCCCGGGATTCATAGACCTCCACTGCCACCCACAAGATGCCCAAATTTTTGAAGTACAGGCAAGGGACGGGGTGACCACCACGCTAGAACTTGAAGTTGGAGCATCAGATATCGACGCCTTCTACTCACAATGGGAAGGGAAAGCCGCAGTGAACTTCGGCGCAAGTGTTGGTCACATTCCAGTAAGAATGTCAGTCCTGAAAGACCCCGGAGTATTTCTACCATCTGGTGACGCAGGGAGACGTGAAGCAACATATGCTGAGATAAATCAAATGAAAGAATTAATTAGAATAGGTCTCGAAAGAGGCGCGCTTGCTGTCGGGTTCGGGCTAGACTACACCCGTGGAGCAAGCAAATGGGAAGTAATAGAGATGTTCAAGGTAGCGGCTGAATTTAAAGCATCCTGTCATGTACATCTCAGGGGCAAAGGCCATAGAGAACCATCCAACTCAATTGAGGCGCTGGAAGAGGTGATAGCGGCCGCTGCTATTACAGGTGCATCTTTACACGTAGTTCATTTAAACAGCACTGGTATGAAGGCCGTTCCACAACTTCTAGAAATGATATCTGGTGCCGTTAATTCTGGTCTGGACATCAGCACCGAATGCTACCCATATTCCGCAGGCATGACCAAGATAGAATCCGCCCTTTTTGATGAGGGCTGGCAAGAACATTATGGGATAGATTATGACAGCTTGATGCGACCGGACACAGGGGAATATCTGAATGCCACATCTTTTAATGAATACCGAGAGATCGGGGGGTGGGTCATAACATTTTCCACACCTGAAGAAGCTGTGCAAACAGCCGTTAGTAGCCCTCTAACAATGATTGCAACGGACAGCATCATAGAAAATGGCAAGGGCCACCCAAGAACAGCAGGCACCTTCACCAGGGTACTAGGAAAATATGTTCGCGAGAACCGTGACCTGACGTTGATTGACGCTATTGCCAAAATGACATTAATGCCAGCAAAAAGACTAGAGACAAGAACGCCAGCATTTCGCAGAAAGGGTAGGATACAGGTAGGGGCAGACGCAGATATATCAGTTTTCGATCCTAGTACTGTCCAAGATAGATCCACCTATTCACACCCAACACTACCCCCTACGGGAATGAACTATGTTATCGTCAACGGAGTGGTTGTAGTCTCTTCCGGACATTTGGAATCCGGGTCACTACCGGGAATAGGAATAAGATCCTTGACGCCATAACAGCATAACCGAATGGATGGTTTGTTGATCCACTCTCTCACTATCTGTCCGGGTCTATACAGAGGATTTATAATTATCTTTATACGAGCCTACTCAACCGGTATCACCGTCTTATTTCCGGGACCCGAATTTGGTAATCTTTACCAAATTCTGACAGGACGAGTACTAGTTCCAATGTGGAGCCTCCAAGGCCACTAGCATTAGTAAAACCTAACTGTTCAGCTATAAATGTACCCCCATTGGGAGCCGACAGACTAACTCGTATTTTCCTCAATAAGAACTTATCCCGATCTATCCACATCATCATTTCAGCGTCTTCGACAGTCACATCCTCTGCCCCTTCGACTGCTCCCAATAAACTGAACAACCAATCTCCCTCTAGCCCCTCGCCGGACCGATGTATATAGACCGGCGCTCCATCCAACTCATCTATTTCCGGTTCGTCCTCGAACCGCATCGCCGCGAAGTTGATACCATTCGCCGTCCAAAAACCTGGCGAAATCAAACCAAGAACTAACCCATTCGCTGGTAGCCATTTGTCTCCGTCGGAATCAGAAACATATATCTCCGTACCTGCTTGAACTGCAGTCGAACGCATTGGGAACCCCAGCAGGGTAATCGTGAGGATCGATTCTGTAACCTCTCCCATCGTGCGACCATCAGCGGAAATCGGGATTTCCATTTCACTTCCGTTAGCTTCTATCGAGACCACAGCATCTATCTGATATCGATAAGACTCAAGACCAGACATGGCCTGGCTCGTCTTTCGTAAAATATCTTTCTGGCTAAGATCGGTTGCTAATGCGCTAGACCGCGTTGGATTCACCGAGGCCCGCGTAGATGGCACGGGAGTAGCAGTAGGCACGGGAGTAGCAGTAGGCACG
>CAZRSW010000005.1:90164-116799 GCA_964602845.1 uncultured Dehalococcoidia bacterium
GGCCCGCGTAGATGGCACGGGAGTAGCAGTAGGCACGGGAGTAGCAGTAGGCACGAGAGTAGCAGTAGGCACGAGAGTAGCAGTAGGCACGAGAGTGGCAGTAGGCACGAGAGTAGTAGTGATAGCAGAAGTAGTATCCGATGACCGAGAATCACCAGGGCCGGTCTCCTCTTCTGAATCTGCCCAGCACCCATACCCAACCAATAACACAAGAGCCATTAGGAAAAACATCTGACGTTTCATATAGTTCGCCCGAGTCATTTAGAATTTCTCAGCCATATACCAACGACAATTATTCTATCTGGTCGCCTCTGGATTGAGACATGCCGGCATAGCCTCACCTCTGAGATGACATATAACGTTAGAAGCCGCCATTAACCCCATACGGGTAAGCGTCGCTCGGCTAGCACTGGCTATGTGAGGTGTGATTAAAACATTTTCCATATGGACCAAGGGATCATCAGCATCGATTGGCTCTGGTTCGGTTACATCCAGAGCAGCCCCAGCAATCTGCTTATTCATCAATGCATCTCGCAGAGCATCAGGATCCACTGTCCCACCACGGGACGTGTTGATCAAGAAAGCATCGGGTCTCATAATACCCAACTCCTTCTTCCCAATGAAGTGATATGTGTTTGAACTAAGTGGTATGTGGACAGAAACATAGTCAGACGTTGACAACAATTGGTCCAAATCCGAAACCCATTTAACGCCAAGCTCCGTCTCTGCGTCAGGTTTCCGCGTGAGGGAATGATAAAGAATATTCATACCAAATCCTCTAGCTCTTTTTGCTACCGCGGCCCCTATAAGACCAAATCCTATTAATCCTATGGTTTTTTCGTAAATGTCGGTTCCAAGGTATGGAGTCTGATCAAAAATTTTCCACTCACCAGAGACAACCTTGCTATTGGATCGAGTTATTTGGCGACCCAAAGATAGGATTAAACCCATTGTGAAATCTGCGCAAGATTCATGCAGTATCCCCGGTGTGTTCCCTATCAAAACACCATTTTTTGTGGCGGATACGACGTCAATATTATCAACCCCAATTGCTCTAGTACCAACAACCCTCAGAGCGGATGCGGACTCAAACACCTCACTGTCCATGATGTCATTAGATTCAATCATCATCCCGTGACATTCACCGACCTTTTCGATGATCAGCTCTTTGGGCGGCGGAGTAGGTTTCTGCCAAACTTCCACATCGAATTGTTCCTGGAGCAATTTGATAGCTTCCGGGACAATTATCCTGGTTACGTAAACTTTCTTTTGAACCATCCATCATCTCCTGAAAGCCCATATCTGACTCGCTAATTGTAACATTACACAGGCCTATAAATGGGATCCCTTTCGATGAAACAAACCACATTGTGGGAATATGAGTCCCTTTAACTTCTAATTTAATCTAACTCATCGTCCCTTTAAACTTTCCACTACCATCAAAAGCGTAGGTACTTTACTTTGCCTGAAAACCTCATTGCCTTCGCCATCAAGCAATATAAATGTTGGAACAAGGTTCGCACCATATTTCTCACGTAAAGATTTCCCAAGATCAGAATGGACACTAACGCCAACGACGTTGCAAACAGGCTCTAATCGATCACTCAGCCTGCTTACTGCAGGCTCAGCAGCCATGCATGCCAATCAAAAATCAGAACGTAACTGAAGTAACACAGGTTCTTTTTGTTGCAACAAAGCATTCCAACTACTAACAGAATTTATTGGAGAATGGCGGATACTCTGCAGGACAAAAACACTCAACAACAAGCAGGATATTAGAGCCAGCAAGGATAACGCATAACCGTAAGACAAATAACGTAAGGCTAAAACTCCGCCGATTAAAATCAATGACGCAGAAGCCAATACAAACGAATATTGGTTTAAAACACTAAACAAGGTTTAGGTATGCCTAATTATCAAACTTAAATAAAAGAGGCTGCTCATTTGAGCAGCCTCTTTTATTCTTACTTATCTATAACTCGTCACGCCGCTGCCATGTCATGGCCGCAACACATAGGGGACTTAATCTTACCGCAACCTGATGGACACTGAGCTACCGCGACAGTACTACCATCTTCTTTTGACAAAACCGCATGTTCCAGTTCTGTACCGCACTTCCCACAAGTCACATTATGAACTTCCATACCGCAATCACCACAGCTATACTTAGACATTAAATATCTCCTTGGCTATATTATCTTGCTCTCCAACAAACTAAAAGCCTGGATTTTTACACCCATAACCTACGTAAAAAGTCTATCCGCGATCGACAACGCGTGTCAATCATACTTCCTTATCGTCCTATTGGATATTAGGCAAACCGAATACAGCATTGAAATGGAGCCTAAGGACCTCTCAAAAATATACCTATGGCACAAGTGACAATTCAATACAGTCTATAAGTAAATTCAGTGAGGCTTCTGTAAATATTTCCATGTTTTCCGAACGATTTGATTCACCTGTCTCCAATGTGATCACTTTCTCTTTGGGACCGGATACCCCAACACAAGAATGGCCCGCTGAATCACCGTATCGATTTCCGGTTGGTCCTGCAGCACCTGTCTCGGCTATACCCCAAGTAGTCCTCAATACATCCTTTACTTTGCGAGCATTAAGAAGACAGTACGATTCAGTAGAAGATCGTAATCCCTCCATCTCTTCATCAGAGACCCCTAGAAATCCCTTCTGAGCAGATCTGGTGTATACCACTGCTCCACCTATGTAGTAGGCCGAAGCTCCTGGTACCGACAGCAGGTGAGACGATATCAACCCGCCTGCTGAAGACTCAGCGATTGCAATTGTTTGGTTACCAGACTTTAATAAATCCGCCACCTTATATGAAAGGACTTGAAGTTGCTCTTTCATTGACAAACACCTCCGAAATTGCTGCTGAGTTTGACGGTAGTTCTCTTACGGGTCAAAATGCTCTACAGGGTAGGTATTAAACACGGGCTCTTACATATTGTAGAGGCCAGACAGAATCGTCCTGATCAAGTTGAACTTGCGCATGCAAAGGCCAGTATGGATCCCGAAGCAATTCTCTCCCCAATAATATTGCATCTGCCTCTTCGTTTCGAAGTATTTGTTCTGCTTGATAAGGTTCCGTTATTAGGCCAACTGCCCCAGTCAGAGCACCAGTATCATGCCGAATTCTTGCGGAAAATGGTACCTGATAGCCAGGATATGGATCCATTTCCTGATCAGCAGAGTTGCCTCCAGAAGAGCAATCGATCATGTCAACTCCACGTTCCATAAGCATTTTTGTAAATTCTATTGAATCTTCAATAGCCCAACCGCCTTTCATATATTCCGTGGAAGATATACGTACTAATAATGGCATGGAGTCAGGTATAACCTTTCTTATAGAGTCCACAATATCTAAGCCTAGCCTGCACCTGTTACGGAGAGAACCTCCGTAAGAATCAGATCGCTGATTAGAAATAGGTGACATAAATTCGCAAACTAGATAACCATGAGCAAAGTGGAGTTCTATGACCTTAAAACCAGCATCCACTGACCGTTTGGCCGCCTCAGCAAAATCCAATTCCACCCGCTTTATGTCTTCTACAGATAATTCCAGCGGTCGTATCCAATCATCTTCATAGGCAATGGGACTTGGTCCCACTATTTCCCAACCTCCATCATTCAAAGTCAATGTACCACTCCCATCCCATGGTCTATCGTGGGAGGCCTTTCTTCCAGCGTGGGCAATCTGTATGGCCGGTACTGAGCCCTGCGATAATATAAACTCCACTATAGGTCTTAAAGCCTCTGCGTGCTCATCAGACCAAATGCCTAAGTCATGAGGAGAGATCCGACCCTGAGGGGTTATTGCAGCTGCCTCCGTCATTACCAAACCAGCGCCCCCCACAGCCCTGCTTCCAAGATGAACCATGTGCCATTGCGTTGGCATACCATCTTGGGCTTCTGATGAGTACTGACACATTGGTGCCACAAACAATCGGTTCCGTATAGTTTCACCTCTCATCCTAACTGGAGAAAATAGTCTACTCATATTCTAATAGTCCACCTTACTTTGGTATTTAGTCCTACTCCACCTTGAATCCGATTAAGATTCTATCGACATATTTCTTATCTCGAATAACTGACCCGCAGGATTCTGTTGAAACATATTACATCAGAGGAAGTAAACCGTCTGCTTAAATATACGTTTAACGAGATCTGATATTCCTAGCGAGCATACCTTATTAAACGCAGAACCATTTCAGAGCGTCGTTCCTATCAATACCAAATTATCCATCTCAGTATCACTCAACTCTCAACTCTTTAAATTCCACTTTACCCTCATTGACTAGGTCTCTAATCTCTCTTTGTCTGCGTGAAAGTTTGCTGCGTCCAGACTTAAACTCGACCAAGATCACCTTATCATTTTCAAATTGAACACCATCTATTGGGCTACCGAGAAACCGGAAATTACTTGAGTCCCAAGGATATGCGCCAACCAAAGGCAGGAATTGCTCAGTCATTTGTCCATATCGGGTACTTTGACTCCTACGTAGAAATCGTTCCTTGCTTATTTTCTGGCCAAGTCTCACACATATCCATACTAGGAGTACTATCAGCAAGGCCTCGGCTAAGACGGTCCACCATATCAGCGAAATACCCAAGTTACAATCTCCTCAATAGTCTACATTTGCCTCGGTCAGAGTTTAGGATATATTTGCCTTGCGTCCATCCTATTCATTCAAACTCGTCACAGTCCTCCTGAGATCATCACCAAACTCTTTAACTTGCCATCTCCGTATTTCCTTCATCTCGAATTCCTGATCGATGGATCCGGGAGTTTGAGAAATACGGTTTAAGCTTATCAACGGCCAAAGAAGACTTGCCTCTACCTTAAGATCCTCAGCAATAGATATCCTCCACTGTTTTAACTTCTTTAACCTGAGCTTGGCTAGCTCTCTTTCAGAATGAGATAGATGAAATCTGCCAGATGATTTCCTCTTTGGTAAAACCACTGGATCCTCCTTAAGACCATCTTCTACAAGAGACCGAATCCTCCCCAGCATGTCCGAGTTTCCCCATTTACCTATACCTTTAATCTTCCGATGATCCCCCTTCGGGTTTTCAGCAATCGTCACCAGCACACCGTCAGATACGATTTTAAAGGGTGGCCTATCTCTGCCAATAGCCTCATCTTCGCGAAGTTCATACAAATTCTTTAACACAGCTAACGACTTTCCATCTAAATTGCCGCAACCTTTGACTCTCAAAAATGCGGTGTCCTCATCTCTGGGTACAAATCTTAAACTGGCTAATCGTTCGCATTCTTCAGCAACCCATTCTAGCCTTCCGAGAGATTTCAATTTCTTGCTAAGAGATTTTCTAGCTTTGACTAAATATCTAACGTCATCTGCCGCATAAGACTGTGCTTCCTTACTCAGCGGTCTAATAGTCCAATCGCTTCTTTGGAGTTTCTTGCTCTTTGTGACTTCTACTCCAAGATATTCCTTGAGCACTGCATCCAAACCCAATCGTTTTGAACCAACAAAAGATGCCGCTATACTGGTATCAAAAATGTTTCGGAATTGAAAATCAAAATCTCTATCCAGACTTCGTACGTCGTAATCGCCAGCATGAAGTATTTTTACTGTTCCTGGGTCTAAAAACACTTGTTTGAGCGGCAGCAAACAATCAATTTGTAAGGGATCTATCAGATATGGACGATCTTTTATCGACATTTGCACTAAGCAAACTCTTTCCGGATATCGGAAAAACCCATTACCCTCAATGTCCAGCCCAACGCAAGATTCCCTCAACGCCGATTTGGCGATCTCCTTGAGTCGATTCCCGTCGATTACAGTTTCTGCAGCTTTTGGCTTAAAAATTTGGACCTCAGATAAAACTTAGGTTATTTCTCTTATCCTAGAAGTATAACTGAAGCCTTCACCTTGAACAGGGGGTTTTATACTAGCATGTTTGGTGATAAGTTTGGGCAACTAACCCAACTTCCCATCAAATACAATTCTGAGGTAGATCATGAAGATAACTGACATAACAATAAACAGAATAAAATCATCAGAGAATCACCAACCTTTTTCCGGAGCTCCTGGAGGTACTATTCTACAAGTCCATACTGACGAAGGTGTAACTGGAATATCTGAGGCCGGGAGAAACTTTTCGGTCGTAAAAACGTGGTTGGAAGACTTCATCAAGCCCTTACTTATTGGGAACGACCCTTGCCAGCCTAAGAAAATCTGGGAGCGACTTTCCCTTGGTCAAGGTCAACAAGCAACACGATTTCCTTGCCAAATAGTGGGCGCCATTGACATAGCCCTATGGGATATCACTGGTCAGTGCGCCGGTATGCCGTTGTACACACTTTTCGGCGGTGCGAACCGCACCACCATACCCCTATATTGGAGCAGAGGTAACGGGTGGAGTAAGAGCCCTGAACAGATGCTTGACGAAGTGCAAGAAGGATACGACAAGGGATTTAGAGCCTTTAAGGTGAGGATGGACTGGAGAGACTATCGACAGGACTCCGATCCTAAGAAAGATTTCGCAATATTTCAAAAATGCAGGGAATGGCTCCCTGACGATTGCCCACTTAGTTTTGATGCCAATTGTGGGTACTCGGTCCCAACAGCAATTGAGCAAGGAAGAAGATTTGAGGAACTCGGAATAGCCCATTTTGAAGAGCCTCTCCCACAATACGATTTCCCAGGTTTGAGACAGGTGGTTGATGCTCTAGACTGCGCTGTATCAACGGGGGAACAAGAAATTTCCTCCTGGAGATTCCGTGATCTCATCCAAATCGGAAATCCTGATATATTGCAGCCCGACATCCTAAATGTGGGTGGATTATCCGAGATGATGCGAGTCTATGAATTGGCCGTGGTCCACAACAAAATCGTTATGCCACATAGCCCTAACGTCGGAGCCAATTCAATGGCTAGCCTACACCTCTATTCAACGGTCACCAACGCTGTCCGGCCTCACGAATTTTCTGAAGAATTTACGGGTCCTGCAGAACAGGTATCAAAATTATATCGAGATCCGATCATACCTGAAAATGGTGCTATAACCATTCCCGATCGTCCAGGATTAGGCTTGGAACTCGATCCAAAAGAGTTAGCCAAAGCCACTATAGACTAGGGTCTAACAAACCTAAATTCCCCCAACAACTCATGGAATTTAGACTGATCGGAAGGATTGTCAGGCGAAAAAAATAGATGGGTTTCATGACGTGAATCAGACGATCCAAACCCTGGTATCGCAGACTTGTAGACCTCGGAGACCCGTTCAGATAAATGGTTTTCCGAGGTTTGCATACCCCGAATAGGGTAAGCTCTTACATCATCTGCCACATCAACAAGGTAATCAATATGCCAATGGAGATTTTTTCGCTTCTTCAGGTGACGACTCATGCGAGATGAAAGACCATTCATACCAGAGCCTACATACAGGTAATAGCCCGGATAGAACCTGATATTCCCTAAACTACCTACACTGACATCAACAACTCCTCGAACCTTCAAGACAATTATATATACACCTTTGTCCACAGCCTGGCTAATGACAAGGTCCCAGGGTATCTTCAATAACTTAACACCGGATAACAGTAATGATTCTGAATTCCATCCGATGGATATCGGTACAAATCGCAACTTGCTCCTTACTGCCAACATAGTCTGCGCAAAGAATAGGTCGGTATGGTAATCAGGCACGAAAAAGTCGCTATCAAGTCCTTGCGCTACGAAAAGTACGATGGGCATCGCCCCTGGTTCTGAAAGAGCAGCCAATTCTCTCAAATGCCTACTTCCCCTCTCTGTCACAGCATCAGGGAACATAGCCACTCGATTACCACAAAGTGTTACAGATTTAACTTCCATCAAAATCTTTTTCTCGTCATCTTTTACCAGAAAATCAAATCGACTGTGACCTCTGGTTACTTCCGATGAAAGTACTTGGACATTCTCCATGCCAGGTACCATTTTCTCATTAACCAAAAACCTGGCAATTTCATTAGTTCTCAAGGTATTCAGGCATACTACATTTCCATCATGCAAAACACCCTGCACTGTGAATGCCGTTTTCCTTGCAATATTGGCAGACACAACGTTTTCGATAATTAAAGATGCTCCTGGAATCAACAACTCGCCAAGTCGCCCCGGATTCGGCATAAATGCTTCGACTATACCAATCCCGGCTATTTGAGCTCTAACAAGAAATCTGTTTGGGCGTTCAATAAATTCTGCCTCCAGACGATCACCCTGCATTAGCCGAAATTCCCTGGACGCCAGGGAACCACAGTACCTTGTTCGATTAGAAAACAATTGCAATTGACCTCTTTAGCATGACTTTATATCATTCCCAAAGCTATGATCTAGCAAATGTTATAAACACAAGCATGCCTGTCAATCGCTCTAGAAAAGGATCCATCCATAATGAAATATGACACAATTATAATCGGAGCCGGTTCAGCGGGGTCCGTTTTGGCAGCTAGGCTAACTGAGGACCCTTCTCATTCCGTCTTATTACTTGAAGCAGGCCCCGACTACCCTCACATTGAGGAACTTCCCGACGAAGTTAAATTCGGCTATGCAACGGGTACAGAAATATCAACCAGCGATCATAACTGGCAGTTTACGGCAAGAGCAACAAACGATGCCGAGATGAACGTACCAAGAGGTAAAGTGACAGGGGGATCCAGCGCCATAAACGGACAGATATTTCTCAGGGGCATACCAGAGGATTATGACAACTGGGCAAAGACAGGAAATACTGACTGGAGCTACCAAAAGTTGGTACCCTATTTCAACAAGATAGAGACAGATACAACGTATCAAGATGATCCCGGTGACTTCCACGGAAGCGATGGCCCCATAATCTGTCACCGTTTCCCCAGAGAAGAATGGCTACCTGCCTCGAGAGCCTTTGAATCAGCGTGCCTAAGCGCCGGATTGCCCTTTTGTGAAGATGCTAATGCGCCTGGTTCAACAGGAGTAGGCCCGCTTCCATTGAATAATCCGAACGGGATACGATGGTCAACAGCAATCGGATATCTGGGAATGTCCCGGCATCGTCTTAATCTTACGATAAGAAGTGATATACACGTAAAACGAATACTGTTTGATGTAACCAAAGACAGGCCCAAGGCTTACGGGATTGAGGCAGTATCGGGAAACGAAACCTTCGTTGTTGAGGCCAAGAAAATTATTCTGAGTGCAGGTGCCATATCATCACCTCAAATACTCATGCTGTCTGGAATCGGACCAGGCAACCATCTCTCTGAACACGGCATAGAACCAGTCAGAAATAATGAAGGTGTCGGTCAGAATCTTGCCGATCATCCAATGATTTACTTAACCTGGAAGACAAAACCTGAGGTGGATCTCGATGCATTGGGACCAAGAATTCAACTGACTCTGCGATATACCGCAGAGCATTCTAAGCTCGAAAATGACATGATCGTATACATGATGGCAGTTGCAAGTGACCGCCCTGAAAGAGGAGGGTTGCGCCTAAATCCTATCGGCATACAAATGAATCTGTGTATCAATCTCGCAAATAGCAAAGGGGAAGTTAAACTAAACTCTGGTGATTATCGCGACCAACCCTATCTGAATTACAACTACCTTACGGATGAAGAAGACAGACGCCGACTCCGACATGGGATACGGATGTTGGTAGATTTTGAAAATCATCCTGAGATGTCCGCTTTAATCGAGGAGCGGGTGACGCCCCTCGATTCTGATCTGGAATCGGACAAAACTCTTAATAACTGGATGATGAAAGATGTCACAACAGGCCATCACATTTCCTGCACGAACAAGATGGGTCCGGACTCTGATCCCATGGCAGTAGTAGACCAGTATGGGAATGTCCATGGAGTTGACGATCTGAAAGTAGTGGACGCCTCCATTATGCCGGAATGTGTCAGAGCAAATATAAACGTCACAGTCATGGCGATGGCGGAGTACATATCCGACCTCATCAAAGATGGGAAATAAGATCAACTATAGAGAAATTTTCATTTTACTTTTAGATAACTTTATAAAGATCCAGAAGTTTTAGTACACCATAAAGTGAGGCGACAAGATGCAGGACCGCTTTGACAAAGGTTTAAGATTAAGAGAGGAAGTGTTAGGAGAGAACTACGTTAGAAATTCGTTTGAGAAAGCAACACATTTCAGTCGGCCATTCCAAGACTTCATAACTGAGTCTGCGTGGGGTAACGTATGGTCAAGGGAAACACTTGATAGAAGGACCAAGAGCTTTATCACTCTATCGATACTTCTGGCCCTAAGAGCAGAAAAAGAGATAGCACTTCACGTAAGAGGCGCGATTAACAACGGCGTAAACAGAGATGAACTGATGGGACTATTTATCCACGCCTCAGTCTATGCGGGTGTACCAGCTGCCCTTTCTGGAGTTAAAATCGCGGATCAGGTGCTAAAGGAACTAGACGACAATAAAACCTAACTAAACATTCATTCCAGATTCAACCTACTCGTAATAGCCAAAGTAGCGAAATGGGGCAAGCGTAATTGATGAAACATATAACGGTTTACGGCACTGAGTGGTGCTCAGACTGCCAGCGCAGCAAAACACTTCTTGATGACAATAACATACCCTATACTTGGATCGATATATCCAATCAAACAGAATATCGTGACTATGTGAAAACCCTCAACAACGGATATGAGAGCGTCCCTACAATCGTTTTTGAAGATGGATCGATACTAGTCGAACCAAGTGACAAGGACCTGTCTATTAAACTAGGCATCTGAATACTCGAACATACTTCCGTATTCAATATATCCGCCACAAATTACATCTCCTACTCACACTTTCACTGCCCTTCGCTCAGATGTAATAACGAGTGACTGAGATTTCTATTGCATTTCAATCTTACATATTCGATAGTACTAAGAACCCAGATGTAGGAGTTTACTAATGAAAATCACTGATATTAAAACCTTCATTGTTGACGCAGGGTGGAGGCCTTGGATGTTCGTTAAGGTTCAAACTGATGAAGGGATTGTTGGTTGGGGGGAATGCAGCGATGCTAGCCCCCACGGCATCGAAGGCACCATAAGAGATTTAAAACCATTCCTAATAGGGAAAGACCCTAGAGCATTTGAAATGCGATTTCAGGAAATGTATAGGCGGACTCAGCAAAGCTTGGGTGGCATAGCAGCAAAAGCCATAGCAGGCCTCGACTGTGCATTCATAGATATTAAAGCAAAATCCCTAGGGATCTCGGTCGTAGAACTATTTGGTGGACCAACCCGCGACAAAATCCAAGTTTACTGGTCTCATTGCGGTTCTAGTCGCGTCCGATATCAAGACATACTCAATACACCAAGAATCGATACATGGGACGACATACTAGCACTGGGGAAAGAAGTGAAAAATAGAGGATTCACCGCTCTAAAAACCAATATAATCCTTCCTGGGCAAGGAGCAACCTACGGGGGAGGATCATTTATATCTCCACAACCGGGAATAGGCTCCACTGATCAATATGCCCCGAAATGGCTTATACCTCATATAGAAACACTCATCGGAACCTTTAGAGAAGCCGTAGGTGACGACATAGACATAAATCTTGACTTGAATTTCCATTTTAAGACAGAGGCATGTCTCAGGATAGCTAAGGTACTAGAACAATTCGATCTACTCTGGCTAGAGATAGATATGTATGATCCAAAAAGTTTACGGCAAATCAAAGATTCGACCTCAACCAAAATTTGTACTGGTGAAAATCTTTTTTACATGAGGGATTACTTACCCTACTTTCACCAGCACTCGGCAGACATGTTCATGATAGACGTACCCTGGAACGGTTTCAGTCAATCAAAGAAGATCGGAGATCTAGCGGAAGTATACTCCCACAATGTTGCTCCTCATAACTACTACAGTCACCTCTCTAGCTTCGTTAGCGCTTCTCTATGTGCAACGCTGGCAAATGTCAGAATTATGGAAATTGATATAGATGACGTGCCTTGGAAAGATGATCTCACGACAACTACTCCCGAGATTATAGATGGGTATATGACCATTCCAAACCTACCTGGCTGGGGGACAGAAATTAACGAAGAGGTTGCCCTAGCTCATCCTTGGGATGAGAACGACCTCGCAGCAGTTACCTCTAAGGGATACAAAGTTTACTAGATGAAGGTAGTGATAGCCCAATAAAAGACTCATGGCCTTATGAGAAGGTAACCCGTTACCGTTAAACGTAAAACACCCTAGGGGCCGTTTATCTTATTTCGATCACTTTCAGTAAAATATGGTTCCATAAGTTTAACCAAACGATTGAGTGATTTCTGAGGTGTGTCTATTGAAGTGTCTATATGAATGACCGGTCCAATAGAGGCCTTCTGTACCAATCGGCTATATTCAGACATAACCTCTGGAATATCCTCTATCTTCATAGGACTATTCGAATGAGCAAGAGTACCAGACAACTCTGACATACGCTGTTCGATAACCTCGGGAGATGCCGTCATGTGAACAATAATGATGGGGTCAGAGGTTACTTGCTTAATTCGGCGTTCGATTTGCTCGAACACAATTTCTCGGTCAAACTCTTCCCCGGGACCACCATACCCATAATACATACGAGCCAGTATGGATTCCTCTATGTGTAAACCTACGGTCAAATCGTCTTCCTGCACATAGTGATGAACATGGTAATACATACTATATCGGTGGTACATTTCTTTAAGTTTGGGTGATAAATTGAGAATCTGTTGCTGTTCTTCCAAAGTAGTATTGTCAGGGTGGCCAGAAGTGTGTGGTATTTTGGAATGATCGTGGATCAGGCCCATGTAGAATGGCTCCCCTGTGGTTCTTTCTTTCCATTCCAAGAGTAAGTTGGCCAAAGTTGTCGTACCTACATATTCAATCCCAGCCAGAATGATTTTCATTTTGACGCCCTCCTCTAATAAATATATTCGGCAGTAATGTGACCCCATTTTCTGGGGCTCGCGGCAAATCCTTACATTATTCCTATTATTTCGCAATTACACCGGATCAAATTTCCGCCATTTTGAATCTGTGCTAATACCGCCTGTTTCCCTATAATGATCGCGTAATACAAACTAATATTTGACTGAGCTCACATGAAGTCAAGTTTTGAGCTAAGAAGGAGTTGAAATCACAACAATGCTGCCATCTGAAAAACCGAACATTATTTGGATACAATCTGATCAGCACAACCCCGCGATGATAGGGGCCTATGGTGACACCATCATCGAGACCCCTAACCTAGACCGACTTGCCGATCGCGGTACAATCATCACCGGAGCATATTGCGCTTCGCCCATTTGCGTTCCGTCTAGAATGTCAATGCTAACCGGCCTATATCCACATGAAACGGAGGTATGGACCAACGATCAGGTCCTGAATTCCGCAATTCCCACATACGCCCATAGCTTGGGGGCAATCGGCTACAAATCAATTCAATTTGGCAGGATGCATTTTAACGGAGGAGATCAAAGCCACGGGTTTTCACAAAGATTCGTGGGTGACCATAGCCCCAATTACCCTGGTAGCCCGAGGACTGTAGATCATGGTGTGTTAACAGGTACTGCTGGCCCGGACCGAATCAGTTTGAAGAAATCCGGCAGAGGACAAAACGCATACCAGATACATGACGAGGATGTGGCCAAAGAATCAATAAAATATATCGATTCCATTGGGTCTGAATTAAGATCAGGAAAAGATGTCCAACCCATATCTCTATCGATTGGCTTGATGCTCCCTCATCAGCCATTTGTCGCCCGCAGCGAGGACTACGACCTATACGACGGAAAAGTAGGTATGCCGAAAATACCCCCTGACGTCTTAGAAAAATGCCACCCATACATACAATGGTGGCGCAAAAGAACTGGCATAGAAACAGTAGATCCTAAAGAGGTGATCAGAGCGAGAACAGCATATTGGGCATTGTGCCACCGAACCGATAAGATCATAGGTTCCGTCATGGAAGCACTGGAGTCAAACGGACTTATGGATAACACTTTAATTGTTTACACTTCTGATCATGGTGAACAGGCGGGTGAACATGGATTGTGGTGGAAACAGACATTTTATGACAACTCTGCGTTGGTACCAGCGATAATATCTTGGCCTGGTCATATCCCTCAAGGTTTGAAACTCGATAACGTAATAAATCACTTTGACTTGACCGCAACAATTCTAGACGCCGCGGGAGCCCCTCCATTACCCCGGTCACACGGCAAATCAATGCTCAATATGTTAAACAACGGGGGAAAGGATTGGGAAAATTTAGCTTTTTCCGAGTATTGCATGAATGATTCTGATCACGGGCGATCATATTCTCCTAACTTGGGAGGTACTGATGTACATTCCAGGCCGGGAGGAACCCAAAATCGTATGGTTAGACTGGGAGAATGGAAGCTAAATTATTATGAGGGATTTGAACCTCAATTATTCAATATGTTGGAGGACCCGGACGAAACCATAGATCTCAACATGGACCCCTCTTATGCAGGTATCAAAAGTGAGTTGATTGATCGAGTACTAGAAGGATGGGACCCCTCGGCTATACAACATAAGATGAATATCTACAAAGACGAACAGGGCATTATCGAAGACTGGGCCCGTTTTATCGACCCTCCGGACGTGATCCGCTGGCACTTAGACCCAAGCATGGACATATTGGATGACCATTTTTCATAAGCCACCTTATGTCTCCTGCCTCTACAGTTATACAAGGTTCCAAGTTTAGGAATTCTAAATGTTAAGCCCATAGATCCTTTCCGGGCACACAAGAACGATAACAGCTCGTTGAGCAATCATGGCCTCATCATAGTTATCCCAATCAGAATGTGGTGTATCACTACATGACATGTATACCTCCCTCAACATGGTCCTCATCGACTCTGAGTCCGTATTATCATATTCATAAAGTGTCGATTTCCCTTCTACAACAACATAGCTGCGCCAATCTTCCCCGACACATGAAATAGTACATCGAGGATCTCTGCGCAGATTCGCGATTTTCTGCGAGCGCGGATATACGGAAACAAAAGAGACATGGCCATCATAGGTTCCACAAACGACCACGCTTGAATGAACAGAACCTCCCGGCCTATTGGTACTTACCACAGCTTTATGATTCGACTTGAGAAACGGAACCACATTCTCAAAATCCATTCTGGAAACCTCCATTGATTTACGAGAAGTACCCGCAACTACAAATATCACGTCAGAAAAACCGAGGCTAAGGGATCAAACTAACTGTCTTGAATAGAATCCAGCCGATCCCGTATCCAAGAAGTTCTGCCCCCATAATAGTTACCCACATCCCATACGGGTGATGGATTACCAACCAATTTCCTACTATAAATTAGCATATCAATGAAACCATCGTCATCCCTAAAACGACTATCCAATCGTGCCTCCTCTAGGTATCCTGATTTTCTTATTAAGTCGATCTGATCCTCATCATGTTCTCCAACATATATCTGGAGTATTCCTATAGATAGCTCGATAGCTTTGTTGGATACTGCATCAAGCAACATCTTTGTTTGGTGCACATAAGCTGGAGTAACAAGAAAACTGGCCGTCGCGACATGTTGCTCCTGAAAAGTATTCAGTCTCTCAAATACTGCTGCCCCAACGATTCTCCCAACCCGATTTTCCAATACTAAAAACCCCCCCCTACTATCTTCGACACGACGCCGTAGTTTGACAAAATGGCTTTCATACCTCATGGCACGAAAGGTACTGCTGAGATAGTCCTTCAGCAGCCAAGAAGGACATCCGCTGTTGTAAAGAGCCGAGATGCCAGGCAGGTCAGTCCATGTTGCCTCTCTCACGTAAGCTTCACTTTGATAAGAGAAATATGTATCGTCGAAATCTGCTGCTCTTGGTGATAAATAACGCAGTCCATCCCCTATTGAATACCAGAAGCCGTGCTTCTCATACACTCTTGCGGCAATGGGATTTGTAGTACAAAGATATAACGCCAAACCATCACGACCATTGAAGTCGTTAACTAAGGCAGAAATCAAAGCGGATGCTACACCTTTACCTCGATGCTCTTCCAACGTTTCGACAAATTCTATCAAACCTATATCGGGATTCTTGCGTGAACTGTAATACGAGGCTGACCCCACAATCTTTCCGCCAATTAGCCCAATAGCGTAAGGGGTATACAGCCACTCTTTCATGTCTCCAGCAAGTAGTTCATCCCTTATTTCCGACCAAACCCAGTTCACCAGACGACCATCAGGAGACACTTTGGAATACTCTGTTAGTGGAGGCTCCAATACTTTGACTACTAGTTGTTCCCCCGTATTGAGTATCACCTTTTTAATGCCCATATAACACCCATATGTGATCACAAGCTAATAGATAACTGTAGAAAAACCAGTCGTGCTAGGCAATGTTACAGCAACGCATCATACCGAAACAATTGAATAGCGTTGTCCGATCAAAAACTGATATCCGCCAACTAGAAATCTCGAGAAGTTCATCTACAATGATATGCTAAGCTGAAAGCGCACTTTATCTACTGTGAATATCTTCTGAAGACCTCATAAAAGGAGAAAACTATGATCGGCATATCTACTGCGCTTCCGGCATACAAAGTAAATGGTGCCTTTATTGCATCAAAGGCAGAAGAGTTGGGATTCGAATCAATCTGGTACGCTGAACATCCTATACTACCCGTACACAGTAGCAGTAAGTTTCCCAATTCTCCAGACGGTGAAATACCATGGACATACGCTCACTTCGCCGACCCATATATAGCCTTGGCACAGGCCTCTGGTGCAACAACTACAATTAAACTGGGCACTGGAATAACCTTGATACCTGAGCGTAATCCCCTAGTTCTCGCAAAAACTGTTTCCACACTAGATCTATTCAGCAATGGCCGGTTTATCATGGGTATCGGTACAGGATGGATAAGAGAAGAGACTGAAATAATGGGAGGGGATTTTGCTCATAGATGGACACAGACCAAGGAATCTATTCTAGCCCTAAAGGAACTCTGGACAAAGGACGAGGCGGAATTTCACGGAAAATATTATGATTTCCCACCCGTGAAAATGTATCCTAAACCTCTACAACATCCGCATCCGCCAATTTTAATTGGTGGTATGGCGCCAAACGTGCTAAGTCGAGTTGCTCAAGTTGGGGATGGTTGGCTGCCTAATGTCATCACACCTAAAGAAGTGGAAAATGGTCGTAAAACGTTGGACATTCTTGCGGAACAAAATGGACGTAACCCCGAGACATTAGCTATTTCTGTCTACGGTCAAAATCCCGATAGAGAACTTGTCAGAGACTACCTGAACGCTGGGGCCTCCCGTGTTGTTGTCAAACCAGAGTACAAAGACTCAGAAAAAGAGGTCGCTGAAGAATACGAACGCATAGCCAACGAAGTTTTGTAACATAGGGCGCTATCGAGGCCTAAAACATTACAGCAGTGGACCTTTTACCGATGATATTTCGTAATTTCAGTCAACGTGGTTCATTTAAAGACATTCGTAGGGTAATAGGAACATTATTAACCACTTACTTCGTATGACCTGAATATGATTTACTCTGGTTTGGGAAGATGGATATGCTCGTCACCAATTCGTATGGGATCCATCTAGCCGGCGAAGATGCGGAGCTTCCCAAAACTCAAATGTCTGATGTTGTGCCAGCTCTTCATTAAATTCCACTCCGAGGCCTGGATCATCTGGCACAGGATGCCATACACCTTCGAGTCGTGGCTGCTGTGGAAACAGATCAATACTAAAGTTGAAACCAGGCTCAGGTGAGCGCTCCTCAAGCCACGCGAAATTGGGCGAGGCTGCCCCCAAATGGATACAAGCTGCCGTACTGACTGGTCCCAAGGGATTATGCGGCATAAGATCAATGTAATGCGCTTCACACCACCCGGCAATCTTCATCGCCTCAGTAAACCCTCCTATGTTACAAATGTCAACTCTGGCAAACTGAGTTAACCCTCTTTCTATGTAAGGCATATACTGCCATTTACTGGCCATCTCTTCCCCGATAGCAAATGGGATATCAGTCATCGTACGGAGAGATTCATAAGCTTCGGGAGATTCATCCCTGATGGGTTCCTCAATAAAATCGAGGGTGCCGCTTGGCATGGAATTACAGAAACTCGCAGCTTCAGCTACAGATAAACGATGATGATAATCAATCCCTAAAACAGGTTCCCTCCCAACGGCCTGGCGTAATTCCAGTAACGATTCTGAAGTTAATGCAATCGATGCACGTGGTTCAAATAGCACAGGATTGTTTTCTTTCGGATGACCAATCCCTGTTCTGATTACCTTCCAACCATCCCTAATAAGTCTTTTAACATCCTCGATTATTGCCTCACCCGGGTTGACCAATGACGTAACAAAACAGGGAACATAGTCACGATGCTTCCCACCAAGTATCTGATATACAGGCACACCAAGACGACGTGCGTTGAGATCATGAAGTGCGATGTCAATTGCGGACATAGCGGCGGTGATCACTCTTCCACCCTCAAAATACTGTCCCCGGTACATTTCTTGCCACAAGGCCCCAATATTTCGCGAATCTCTCCCTAAAAGCCACTCCCGAAAATGTTTTACCATACCCTCAACGGCCAACTCTCGCCCCGATAGACCAGATTCACCCCATCCATATGCTCCATCCTCTGACTCCACTTTCAGGATAAAAAGATTCCTCCTGCCTTCCCATACCACGTACGTTTTAATATCAGTTATTTTCATCGCAGCACCTCCATCTGGTGGGGAGACATTGGGTTTATATCAGATCAATTAACTCTGTTTGAACTAATTAGTATCTAGAGAACACCATCGCTGCGTAAGACCGCTATCTGATCCTCAGAAAATCCAAGATAATTTTTCAGTATCAAGTCCACATCCTCCCCTAGTAAGGGTGCACGATGGTGATTAACCTTATCATTATTCATCTTGATCGGGCTCGCTACTTGCCGTACAGAGCCAAAGTCAGGATGATCAACTTCTAGTATCATTTCGTCTTCCTTAACCTGAGAATCCTTAAAAGCTTGTTCAACAGAATTGACTGGAGCACAAGGCACTTTACCCTTTAACATATCCAACCACTCGGCTGTAGTCCTTTTACTGGATAGATCCTTGAGAATAGGAACTAGAATTGCTCTGTTTTTAAGTCGGTCAGAAAACGTTTGAAATCGGTCGTCCCTTGCAAGTTCTGGGGACCCAAGAATTTGAACCAGATTAGTATAGAATTTTTCTTTGGCGCACATCACGACTAACCACCCATCCTTGGTAGGAAGAATTTGCGATGGCACTTGCGAAGGATGTGAGGAATCTGGTAACCGTTGTGGCTCGTATCCCATTGTTAGATGCCAGGCACCGACATAAGACAGATGAGATAGTGCATTATCAAACAAACTAACATCTACATCACATCCAATACCTGTTTTAAGTGCCCTCATCAATGCGCTCAACAAACCAAGAGATGCCATTGTGCCTGCACTTAAATCTACCATAGATAAACCAGACTTCTGCGGTGCGCCATCTGGTTCGCCCGTTATGCTCATCCAACCCGCATAGCCTTGCATCAAATAGTCATACCCCGGCTCCGAAGCACGACTCCCCGTACGACCAAAAGCAGATAGAGAACAACATACTATAGACTTTTTTATTGCCTTTAGTGAATCGTAGTCTAAGCCCAGACTACCAGGTAAATCACCTCGCAAATTATTAAAAACAACATCAGACATCTTTACTAACGGATGCAATACCTCCTTCGCCAAGGGATGGGTCAAGTTTAATGTTATGCTGCGCTTGTTACGATTAAAACTCTGGAAATAGATGCTGTCTTGGTTGCCTGTATATGGCGGTACATGCCTTCCAACATCGCCTTCAGTAAAGGGATTTTCAACTTTGATAACTTCAGCCCCAAGGTCTGCTAGCAACATCGTGGCCCACGGTCCCGCACCATATTGTTCAACTGCAATTATTCTAACCCCCTCTAGTGGGAGCGGTTGAGTAACGGAAATATTTTGAGAAGTCATTCGATCATATACCCACAGCCGTGCTAAGTTTGTATGGTTCTAGGCCACTTCTTAAAAGGTTTTTCTCCCGGTCAATAAATACTGCTGAGGGACGGCCAAAATAAGAGCTTATGTATGTCTCCTCTCTCAACACAACATTGTGCCCTTTCTTTCGAAGAGCACAAACAACATCTGACGGTAACCGATCATCAACCGATAACGTCCCTGTCTCACTATGAATACGTGGGGCACTCAATGCTTCCTGAATACCCAAACCGTAATCGACAGTATTAATAATTGATTGTAGAACCGAGGTTAGAACCTTGCGTCCACCGGGTGCACCAAGAGCCATCACGGGGCCCCTGTCGTCAAAAATTAAAGTCGGAGTACCGGCATGCATGGCATATTTTCCTGGTCTTAAAGAGTTGATATGCCCTGGTTCCGGATCAAACCACATTAAGCCATTGTTAAGTGTAACCCCCGTATCGGGAACAACTACGCCCGACCCAAAAGCCTGACCCAAAGAGGAAGTTAAAGCAACCATATTACGGTTTGAATCTACAACATTCAGATGGGTTGTATTTTGGCCGAGGGCATCATAGCCTCCAGGTAAAACCTGGCGTGACGTTCCAGACTCAGGTTGATAAGACCACGGGTCTCCAACAAGATCGGAACTTACTTTGTTCTTATCAATTACTTTTGATCTAGCCCTTGCATAGGCCTTGGATTCTAATCCACTGATTGGAATATTAGAAAACATCGGATCTCCCATATGGGCAAAACGATCCGAAAAACCCATACGGGTAGCTTCGGCTATCAGATGTATCGATTCAGCCGTGTTATGCCCAAGAGATGAAAGATTGAACGATTCAAGAATGTTAAGTATTTCAGCTACGGTGGTGCCACCGCTATTAAATGGGGCAAAATTGATTAACCTGTTTCTATATTCAATTTCAAGCGGATCAAACTCCCGAACCTCGTAACTAGCAAGGTCATGTTCACTGAGTATCCCTCCATTTCCTTGAATATATTCAGCTATGGATCTCGCAACTTGTCCTTCATAGAATCCTTTCTCTCCTCTCTCCGCTATTATCGTTAAAGTCTGTGCAAGATTCGGTTGAATCAACAGATCGGCACCACGAGTATCATCGTAATTACCTGCCAGTAGAGGTAACCCATCATGTCCATAAAAAGTAGCCATGGAATCGGGAAATTGTCTCAACCTGGGCAGCGAAGTTGCGCAGGTAAAAAACACATACCAGTCTACTGGGAAGCCATTAGTGGCAATATCAATAGCAGGTTCTATCACCTGTTTCAACGACATAGAACCGAACCGATCTAGAAGCCTTGTGTACGCTTTAACTGCTCCCGGAATCGCAACCGATTTATACCCTGTTTCGGCTTCGTCATTTTTTGTCCCTCGCCATCCATATATCCCTGACCCCTTAACTCCATCGTCTAACAACTCAAACATATTGTCAGTAGCCATACTGGGTACAACCACGCTACCGTCAATAACCCTGGTACGCCCTTTGTTCGCCTGGTGGATTAGAATAGAGGCTCCTCCCCCGAGACCACTCATAAATGGCTCCACTACTCCCACAGCGAAAGCAGTGGCAACAGCTGCATCAGCCGCATTACCTCCTTCGTTGAGTATGTTTGCACCGACTTTTGCTGCCAAGGGATGCATTGCCGTAACTATCCCTTTTTTCGAAACAACCGAGGTTTTATTAACTATCAAGCGGCTTTCCAAAGTGTCCCTCCATTCAATTGAGTATTTCCGTGGAATCTTTTAAATCAATCCCATGTTGAGTCAGTCACTTAACGTCATTATATTGTGTAACGATGTCTTGGTCACTGAGCATCAGACATCGGGATAAAGTTCTCTATATCTGTGCTCTACGTACCTTACAAATCGCCAGAGCAGTCAAGATAACCAATTAAAAGTATACTTCACACAAACACACTTCAATGAGAGAAGAGGATCAATCATGAAAGCGATAATATGCGATAAGTTGTTTGATGGAATAGACAACGAACTCAAACTTGATTGGACCTTGCTCATAGAAAACCGTCAAATTGTCTCAGCAGGTCCTTCCAGCACTATAAATCTGCCTCAATCTGCAGAGGTGATAAATACTAATGGTTTGACCGTGATACCTGGGCTTATCGATTGCCACGACCATCTCGCCTCTTTCGGATACGAAATAGCTATGAAATGGGGGCTGACAGAACAAGAATCTCACCGCCACCTACGTATCGCCAGCGTGCTTAAACAGACTCTAATATCAGGATACACCACTGTTAGAGATGCAGGAGGATTGGCAGCAGGTTTCAGAGAGGCAGTTGATGAAGGTCTCGTCCCTGGTCCACGCCTTCTCATCTCCGTGGGAATAATATCCCCAACAGGAGGCATTGGGGAACACCTGAGCCCTTCAGGATATGGTACTCCTTTTAAAAATGACCCCAGTTTACCTTCAGGAATTGCCAATGGTCCTCAGGAAATGAGAGTGAAAGTACGGGAGATGGTCAGAGCCGGGGCCGATGTTATTAAATTTGCCGCCACCGGCGGTGCCAGCTCCACAGTAGGCCTTGAACCTAAAGACATGCTCATCAGTAGAGATGAAATAGATGCAATAGTGGATGAATCACACAAATTGGGTAAAAAAGTCATGTGCCATGCACTCGGAGGGCCTGGCCTGAGAGCAAGTATAGAGGCAGGGGTTGATTCGATTGAACATGGCACCTTTCTTCATGAGAACCCAGAGCTTTTGGAGGTAATGGCGAAAAGAAACATCTTCTTTGTGCCCACATTTACTGTATACAAGTATCACCAAGAGAGAGGTACCCCACATGGAAAACAGAGATCCCTCGATTTTCATAACGACCATATTCTGAGCCTTTCATCGGCAATAGATGCCGGCGTCAAAGTTGCGGCCGGAACAGACTCAGGGGGGTGGGAGCATGGAAATAATGCTGAAGAGATTGAATGCCTTGTAAATGCAGGCATGTCACCTTATCAAGCTATGCTTTCAGCAACTGTAAGGGCAGCTGAATGCATAGGCCGGAAAGATTTGGGCACATTGACACCGGGCAAAAAAGCAGATCTCCTATTCATAGAGGGTAACCCTCTTGAAGACGTGTCGGGCCTAGTATATGGGAAAGATGTGAATCTGGTAATTAAGAACGGTGAAGTAGCATACACAAAAAGTGTCCGTTAGATATTCTACCCCAATGAATCAGTTCGATGATAAACGTGGCGAATTAAACTATCATTAATGTACCAGGATTAGGTGTAAGAACACGACCTGATGCTTGACTACGAGAATCTAAGAAATGAAGGACATCATCAATTGGCACGATTTTCGATATAGCCTTGGGAAATGCGGTCTATTATTACAGCTAATATCACTATGGCACATCCTGCGATTACAGCCTCACCTTCTCTTAGCTGCCCCATTGCTCGAAGCACTTCGATGCCCAATCCTCCTGCGCCGACCATCGCAGCGATTGTCGACATAGCCAGTGCCATCATAACCGTCTGATTGATTCCAGCCATGATAGTGGGCATAGCCATAGGAATCTGGATTTTAAACAATAGTTGCATTTCACTTGAACCAAAAGATTGTCCTGCCTCTACGACTGAATGATCCACCTGTCGGATCCCGAGATTCGTGAGCCTTATAGAAGGTGGCAGCGCGTAAAGCACTGTTGCAAAGATTGCGCCGACATTGCCGAGACCGAAAAGCATAATACCGGGCACCAGATAGACGAAGCTAGGCATAGTTTGCATCGTGTCTAATACTGGACGAATACCCGTTTCGAAACGGTCGCTCCTCGCAGCAAGAACGCCGGTAGGTACACCTACAGCAATGGCGATGAACACTGAGACGATCATTATTGCAACCGTCACCATTGTTGGTTCCCAGAGGTTAACAATTGCCAGTATTAGTAGCCCGACTACAGAGAGAATACCTACCCTTACCGTGGCTATTTTCCAGCCTATTATGAAAACCAAAGTGATCATAATTGGCCAGGGAATCCAGACCAAAAAATCCCGGAGCTTGCCCAGAAGTCTTTTCAGGGCATCACTGACGGCGTCAAAGAAACCGCCAAAAGTAATGACAATCCAATCAATCGAGTCATCAATACCGCCTTCCACTTCTGAACTAACGTCCAATGGAAAATCTGTAGCCGGCTCAAAACCAGAGCCATGGATCATAAAAGACAGCACAAGCGCTGCGGAGATCACCGTCAAAGGCAAGGAGAGCTTTTTGATCCTGCTCTTGAACTTTGTAGATGTGATTCTACCCATTTCTATTTCTTGACTATCAGCCTCGTAGGCATCCGACATATGTTTTCCTTGATATTCTTAACTAAGAAGAAAGTGAGCGCAAAATTGATTTTTGGGTGATTATCCCGACCAGTTTTGAATCAGGTCTTACGATAGGAATGGGAATCGCTGAATCGGCCAATTTCTGAATTGCAGCTTTAATATTGGTTTCTTGTCTTAGGGGCTTCACAAGAAGCTGCTCAATATCGTCATCGCTCTGAGCACTATCAACCACTGAACGACATATCACGCCCAGAACTGACCCAGATTCGTTAACGCAGACAGCATATTCTACGCTACTCCCATCCATAGCAGCTTTTAAGTGGTCGATACCACATGGCAAGGTGAGAATGAGATCTGGTTCAACGCAGACAGATCCTAAATTGAGCACCCTCTCTTTTGAAACATCCTCTGTAAACTCGCTGACAAATTCGTCTAATGGGTTCAGAATTATCTCTTCAGGTGTTCCAAGCTGAATGATTTCACCATCTCGCATGATGGCAATTCTGTCACCCACGGTAATGGCTTCGTCCAGATCATGGGTAATAAAAACTAAAGTTTTGTGTATTTGCTTCTGTAATTCAGCAAGTTCATGCCTCATTTGTCGTCTTATCAGGGGATCCAATCCACTGAAAGGCTCATCCATCAGTAATATTTCAGGTTCCACCGCCAGCGCCCTGGCCAAACCTACTCTCTGCTGCATCCCACCGCTCAACTCGCTGACCTTAGAATCTTCCCAGCCTTTCAGTCCTACCATGTCTATCATCTGCTGGGCGATGCTGTAGCGGTCATCCTTCCCCACGCCTTTGACTTCTAGGCCGTAGCATGCATTGTCTATCACATTGCGATGTGGCAATAGACCAAAGTGTTGGAACACCATGGAAACCTTTGAACGGCGAAATTGCCTCAACTCCCTTTCATCGAATAATGTCACATCTTCTTGGTCAACAAATATTCCTCCCGAAGTTGCTTCGACGAGACGGATCAGGCAGCGTACTAAAGTCGACTTCCCACTACCGGACAAGCCCATAATGACAAAAGTTTCTCCATGGTTTACATTGAATGAAACGTCGCGTAGGGCAGCAACTTGCCCAAATTCGGACTGAATCTCAGCAGGGGATTTGGACCTATTTTCCGGCTGCAAAACGACGTCCGGGTTATTTCCAAAAACCTTCCACAGGTTATTTACACGAATGTGAGAGGTGTTTTGATCGGATTCATCTGCCATAAGAGTATTTTCCATACAAACCACAGAGGGCCGTGGTTACAGTAACCACGGCCCTCAAAATTCAACTATCTGATGGTTGGGGCACTCAAATAAGTTACTAGTTTTCCTCTGCCAAGGCAGCCAGAACCTTTTCAAGTACTTCGTCTGGGACCCAGCTATGCCAGGCATCATGATTACTCAGATAGAATATGGCAGTTGCCTCAAAACCTTCTTCGGCGGTGCCGTAATTTTCTGAATTTTCACCGTGCCAGGTGTCAGCCGCTAGTTGATTGCCCGCTGACCAATCCCAATTGTTGAAGAATTCTATTAAATAAGGCGCATCATGCACTAGTTCCGTATTCATGGCTATCATTACTTCTGCCGGCGGGAAAGCGCACCCATGCACTGGGTCATTGTTGGGACATTCGCTCGGATCAGGCTGTCCTAAATCAATAATATCTACGGGATAACCGAGGTCAAGCATTAATTTAGTCGGACCCCAGTAGTAGAACAAAATAGGCTTTTCCTTTTTAACGGCACCTTCGATTGCGGCCGCCAAAGCACCGGATGTACCTGGATCTCTTAATTCAACATGATCTGCGAGACCATAAGCCTCTATCTGTCCGGGGCCAGCTTCTGTACCTTCCTGCACTCCTCTACAAGCCCATCCTGCTATACAACCATATAACACAGCCTTGCCGCTACTATCGGGTTCAGCAAATAACTCTTTGTATTTATCTTCCTTAAGATCTTCTACTGAATCTAGTTCCGGATTAGCTGCCTGAACATAGGCTGGAATAAGGAACGTACTCTGCCAGTTATCTTCAAGGCTTTTACCAACAGGGATTACTTCCCCGGCTTTCACAGCTTCATTCCAAACAACATTCTGGTTTGGAAGCCAAATTTCCATAGTGATATCAATATCACCTTTTCTCAACCCCTGGAACAGTGGTACAGTCGCACCTTCTATCTCGGATGTCTCGTGCCCGTAACCATGCTCAACAATGTATCTTGCTACGCCATTCTGTACTAATGCGCTATTCCAGTTAAGACCTCCGAATACAATCTCCCTCTTCGGTCCCGCTGGCAC
>CAZRSW010000005.1:116899-126805 GCA_964602845.1 uncultured Dehalococcoidia bacterium
CGCTATTCCAGTTAAGACCTCCGAATACAATCTCCCTCTTCGGTCCCGCTGGCACTGGAACTTCCACCTCTTTCACCACTTCCACCTCTTTCACCACTTCCACCTCTTTCACCACCTCTACAGGCACCTCTACGGCTACCTCTTTCACCACCTCCACCTCTACGGCTACCTCTTTCACCACCTCTATAGGCACCTCTTTCACCACCTCCACCTCTACTACCCTATCTACAATTTCTGTTTCGGCGGCACACCCTACCATGACGCCGATCAACATCATTATCATGAATACAGGTAATAAACCTGCACTTCTCTTCAATAGAAACATAAAAACCTCTCTTTTATATTACGTAGTTTACAACAAACTTGTTACAGTCCTATTAAATGAGTCGATTGAGGCAGTTTCGACGCCTACATTTAAGCTTATGTCAAGTGAGTACCTGATCGTTTTGATAAAAATACCGCCCAGACTTTTCACTGAAGTTGATCATCTTTATGAGATGACCTACACTTCGTGCCGTACATCTACTTACCAAATGCTCCTATGGACCACTCGGAGACATGCATCTGATTACATAAGGAGTAACCTATAATTGGCTGAATTAATAACATGGGTAAGCTCGACAAGGAAAATATAGCGGACGTGCTGATCATAGGGGCCGGGGCCACGGGTGCCGCGGTGGCATGGAGTCTGAGCAAAGACGGAATCAACGTGGTGTGCCTCGATCAGGGGGATTGGGTACCAAAATCACAATACCATCTTGACGAAACTAACTGGGAACTTAGCCGCTGGGCAGACTTCCACCAGTCGCCTAATTACCGAAAAGACATATCTGATTATCCCATCAATGATGATGCGTCAGCCATAGCGCCGCTGATGTACAACGCAGTTGGTGGCAGCACCATTCACTGGGGAGCGCACTTCCCCAGATTTCATCCATCTGATTTCAAAGTTAAATCACTGGACGGCGTCGCCGTCGATTTTCCATACAGCTACGATGATCTCGTACCTTTCTTCGACCTAAATGATCGTATGATGGGAGTATCTGGTCTTGACGGGGATCCATTCTATCCTGACAAGTCACCAAGACCAATGCCACCACTGGCACTTGGTAAAAGTGGTGAGACTATCGCAAAGGGTTTCGACAAACTAGGTTGGCATTGGTGGCCTGCTGATGCTGCGATTGCATCGACTCCTTATGGAGAGGGTCGACTCCCCTGTAATTATGGCAGTTCATGCGATCTGGGATGCATGACTGGAGCAAAAGCCAGCACAGACATAACGTACTGGCCACCAGCCCTGGATGCAGGGGTTCAACTTGTAACAAGAGCCCGCGTCCGAGAACTAACGGTTGGTGATGACGGTCACATTAAGTCAGCACTCTACTATCATGGAGGACAGCTACTTGAGCAACGGGCCCGACTGGTAGTGGTCGCTTGCAATGGTGTCGGCACTCCTAGACTATTACTGAATTCACGTTCCCACCAGTTTCCAAACGGCCTTGCTAACGAAAGTGGACTCGTGGGTAAGAACCTCATGTTCCATCCTTCAGCTTTCGTCACAGGATATTTCGACGATGACCTGGAAAGTAACCATGGGCCTACCTCAAATAGCATATACAGTCATCATTTTTACGAGACCGATACAACCAGGGGATTTTTGCGCGGCTATCAGCTTCAAATAACCCATGATTCCGGTCCGCTATGGGCAGCTCGGGGAGGCACGAAAGGTGAACCGATGCCCTGGGGTTCTAAGCATCACGACGTTTTCAACAAAAACTTCAATCGAACAATAAATGTCGGCGTCATAACGGAGGACCTTCCTGAGGAGATTAATCAAGTAACCATAGACCCATTTCTTGCTGATAGCGACGGTATTCCTGCACCCAAGGTCACTTACAGGGTAGGAGATAACACCAATAAGATGCTAGACCATGGTATAGCTCGAGCTACAGAAGTCCTGCAGGCGGCAGGCGCCCGTGACGTTCACCCATACAGAGTTCCCAAATTAGCAGGGTGGCACCTTATGGGAACAGCGAGAACGGGGCTAGACCCAACACAGTCCGTCGTTGATAGCTGGGGTCGCGCCCATGATGTCCCTAATCTCTTTATTGTTGATGGCAGCGTGGTTGCCACCTCGGGAGCAGTAAACGTGACCAGTACAATTCAAGCTATAGCACTACGTACAGCCAATTACATTAAAAATAACAAGAGAAATCTGTAAGAGGGGAAACTATAATGAGCGATATGCTAAGCAACTCCCAACTGTCTCTGCTCAAGGATATTCTGGATACCTTAATACCCGCTGATAACAATATGCCGGGAGCCGGATCGATCGCTACTAACTTCTTTGAGACAATGTCCAAGAAATCGGCTGCGACCAAGCGGACTATACTGGATATGTTGGCGACCACAGATGCCGTATCTGGTTTAAACCACAACAGATCTTTCTCTGACATATCTAATTCCTCAAGGGAACCCCTACTTGCAATTGTGGAGCAGCAAAACAAGCAAATTTTCAGTGACTTTTTGAACTTAGCCTATGACGGGTACTATACAAATCCGGTAGTTATCAAACTACTAGGGCCCGCTGCCAAAACACCTCAACCAACCGGATTTAATAACCAACCATTCGATCCCTCTATTGTTGATAAGGTCCGAACTCTGGGTTCAAGATTCCGGGCAATATAGGCGTGAGATAGGTTGCCTGGAGGCTAAAATATGCAGAATATATCAACCTCAATCGAACAGGGTGTATACGTAATAGGACCATATAGTAAACCTGTAGCAACGGTAGCGGTAGGTGAAACCGTCGTCATAGAAACATTGGACGCATTCGGAAACAAAATCACGTCAGCAAAAGATGATATTACTAAAAAGATTGCTCTCCCTTTTGTAAATCCTCTAACTGGACCTATTTACATTGAAGGAGCAGAGAAGGGGGATACCCTCGTGGTAACGATACATGATATCGAGGTTACCAGGGACTACGGTGTAAGTGCTCTTATACCCAACTTTGGTGGTCTATGTGGAACAGTGTTCACACGAACATTACAACCACCATTGCCAGCAAAAATCATGCTCCATCCAATCAATGAGGGCCACGTAACATTTTCTGAAGATCTAGATATTCAGGCGATCCCGTACGAGCCGTTCTACGGCACCATAGGAACAGCACCAGAAATCGAAGCTATATCATCATTAGCTCCGGGATTCCACGGTGGAAATATGGATGCTGCAGATGCTTGTCCCGGTAACAAGGTTCTTTTGCCTGTTAATGTCCCGGGGGCCTTATTCCATGTCGGTGATGGACATGCTGCTCAAGGCGATGGTGAAGTTTGTGGAGTTGCCACCGAGATCCCCACGCGAGGAACGTTTACATTCGACTTAATTAAAGAACATGTCATCGGCACGCCTAGGATCGAATCGGATGAATTTATTATGACCATTGGCAGTGCTCGGCCCATGGAAGATGCTGCTCGCATTGCCTTTCATGAGCTTATCTTATGGCTTGAGCAGGACTTCGGGATTGACAGGATGGTCGGATATCAACTTTGTTCTCAAGTCGCACGGGTTAGACTGGCTAACATGGTGGACGTCCTCTATTCAGTGGTCGCAAAGTTCCCTAAGAAATATCTTCCTTCTACATAGCAGAAACATTACATTCAACAGTGCTCCTCGAGCCCTGAAAGAGTGGTGCCGAAGGTGAGACTCGAACTCACACGGGTTTTATCCCAACGGTTTTTGAGACCGCCGCGTCTGCCATTCCGCCACTTCGGCCCTACAGAACACCAATTATAAAGTCTTGTCTCAAATACGTCTCCATCACATAAGTCACTATTTTCAACTTACTAAAGATTTATACCGCAATGTTAATGAGTTCATAACCACGCTAATCGAGCTCACCGACATTGCAATCGCTGCAACAATGGGATTTAAGAACCCATGTTCACCTAAGGCCCATCTTAGTTGTGGCAACACACCATCACCGTGAAAAACAGAATACAGGAGACCAGAAGCTATAGGTATCAAGAGAATATTGTAAGCAAAGGCCCAGAATAAATTTTGTTTTATGGTGCGCATTGAGATCTTACTTAGTGCTATTGACTTGCCCACATTACTAATATCATCATGAATTAATGTGATATCTGAGGCCTCGATCGCAGAATCAGTCCCACCACCCATCGCAATTCCGACGTCAGCCTGAGTTAAAGCTGGAGCATCGTTTATACCGTCACCGACCATGGCGACAATCTTCCCCTCGCTCTGCATTTGAGTTATAAGTCGAGATTTTTCACCTGGTAGAACCCCCGACTCGAAACTCGATATGCCAGCTTCCCTTGCTATCAGTTCAACCGGACCTTTCTGATCACCGCTTATTAAAACGACACCTAATCCCATATCAATCAGAGCGGCTACCGTATCCTTCACTCCATCTCTCAATTGGTCCTGAAATACAATACTTCCTCTAACAACACCATCAATCGATACGAATGAAATATTGTTCGTTGTGTCGTTATGAGGGGTAGGCACCTCAATACCCAGACTTGACATATACATGGCATTACCCACTGACACAGCCTGCCCATTTACATTTCCATAGACTCCTAAACCAGGAACAGCTCTCACATGAGTTGCATCCGGAAGTTTTAAACCCATACCCTCGACCTTAGCCAGCACAGCCCTTGCCAGAGCATGTTCTGATCTGGCTTCGACTGATCCCGCTACAAGCAAAATATCCCTGACGCCAATATGGTCATAACTCATTACATCTACGACCACCGGTATCCCTGAAGTTATCGTAGCAGTTTTATCAAAAACTACGGTATCTACGGATCTTATCCGTTCCAAACTTTCTGCATTTTTAAAGAGAATACCCATCTCTGCAGCCCGACTAGTACCGACCATAACTGCTGTTGGCGTGGCCAAACCCATAGCACAGGGACAAGCAACAACTAGCACAGCCACCATAGCCATAACTGCATATGCAAACGAGGGTTCCGGCCCAAATATCAACCAAGTGAAAAAAGTAACCACTGCAACCATCAGGATTACGGGAACGAATCGAGCAGCTACAAGGTCAGCTAATCGTTGTACTGGGGCTTTAGAACCCTGAGCATTCTGTACCATTTTTATGATTCTGGCATGCTCTGTATCTTTTCCAACAGCGGTGATAGAAAGTACCAGGCTTCCTGTACCGTTTACAGTAGCTCCGATTACTCTGTCACCCTCCTTCTTGCTAACAGAAGAACTTTCCCCTGTGAGCATAGACTCATCAACATAACTGGAACCATCCTTAACAATACCGTCAGCAGGAATAAGAGATCCAGGACGTACTAGCACATTATCACCAACTCTCAGACTCTGAGACAGAACTTCTAATTCTTCATCATCTATGATGAGTATTGCCGTCATAGGTTGCAGATTAAGTAATCCCCTCACAGACTCCGAGACCCTCCCACGGGCTCTCGCCTCTAGAATACGCCCAAGAAGAACGATCCCGATAATTGCGCACGATGCATCAAAATAGGTATGACTCATCATAGATTTAATCCCGGCGGCATCCAGCAGTAGTGATACAAGCCCGTAACCATATGCCACCGTTGTGCCCAGAGCGATTAAGGTATTCATATTACTAGAACCACGTTTCAAGGTATTCCACACATTTACATACATGAAACTTCCCGACCAGAACTGCACCGGTGTTGCGAATACAACGTAAAGTAACTCTGGCTTGAATGGCAATATTACTGTCAAATCGACAGCATGCATGGCAAACATGATCACAACGGCACTAACCAAGGCAAGAAGCAAGCGTCCATACTCAAATTGAGCCGACGTGTCAGTTTTATTATCTGTCAAGGCTGACTCCATAGGAAGTCGCGCTTGATACCCGGATTTTTTCACCGCAGCTATAATATCGCCGCTAGATACCATGTCACTCACAAAAGTAACGCTGGACGTTTCAGTGGACAGGTTAACTACTACATTAACCACTCCAGTAACATCGCTTATAGCTCGAAATACGTGAGATTCACAGGCGGCGCAGGTCATTCCCTCAATATCAAAAACCATTTCGTTGGTATCGACGCCATACCCCACTCCCTCCAGCGCTTCAACGATCTCCACCATAGCCGTCGATCCACCCGCCATATCCAGTGACGCTCTTTCAGTTGCTAGGTTAACTCTTATATTGGACACACCTGGCAGACCTTGAAGAGCCTGCTCAACATGCCCCACACAAGCAGAACAGGTCATACCTGTAACCGGGAATGTCGTAGAGATCGCGCTATGGGAACTCATGATTCCTCACTCAACAAGGGAGAATAAACCCAGAATTCTAAAACTATGGATGCAGCCCATCACGCTGCACATAAATACCATAGACCACAATATCAAAATTGCAGAATATATCGGTCATGCTACATGGTTCTAACAATCCCAACAACTCTACCTCTGACCGCCACATCTGCCGCGGCCACAACGATAGTTTCCATCTGCGCATTAGCCGGTTGCAATCTCACGATATCCCCATCCAAGTAAAAGTGCTTCAAAGTTGCCTCTTCTCGGTCCTTAAGCCACGCAGCTACCATGTCCCCATTATCAGGTTGATTTACCGGGTCAAGTATTACGAGATCCCCGTCAGCCACCAGTGCATCTACCATGGATTCACCTTTCACACGCAATCCGAAAACATTAGGACGCCCCTTAGTTAAAAAGGGTGGCAAGTCCACAGTGTCAAAGTCAGGATTGTCCCAAGGCCCGCTCCCTGCTAGGGGAAGAGGTTCACCAGCCGCAATGTTCCCCAAAACAGGCACTTTAACCACATCTCTTGACCCACTGCTAGGGTCCTTCAGCAACTCGATACCCCGAGATACTTCGCGTTTGCGTTGAAGATAACCCTCTCTCTGAAGAATTTGCAGGTTGTAATCTACAACAGATGTAGAACTAATTTCACAACCATATTGAATATCCCTGACAGTCGGAGGATAACTATTCCTGCTCATGAAATCCTGAATATACGACATTATTTCTTGTTGCCTCTTAGAAAGGGGTCTTTTCATGAAATTCTCTCCTCCTCATTCGCAACACTAAACACCAGAAGTGCACAGATACTACGATAAGTACTAATGTTCCGAACAAATTATCAGAACAACCGTGCTGTGTCAACGGGAAACAAACTCCGATCCCAAGATACTTGGTATATTTCACTACCATGTCTGATGCTATGTAAATCGAGTCCTACAGAGACGGAAATAATCGTTGACCCTGATGAATTCTCAATGCTACCATTTATAAGGCGTAGTACCTCACTAGGGTATGTCACATTGTGAGGTCAAATACATCCACCGCTTTTAATAAGACAAACTAAGGAGTTCACTTGCTGACCAAAATTTTCTTATCGGCGATATTTGTTATTGCTATAGCAGCAATAATCGGTTGTGGAGAGAATGTCCCCCCTAAAGGTAGTGTTGAACCGGCGAAACCGGCCGTACCCTCGGCGAAATCGCCCCCACCCCCACCTCCAGCACCAACGAAAGTCCCAGAGGAAAGCGATCAAGCTGCTGAATCAACCGAAACAGGTACTGTGGTCGACGTTGGTCTTTTAGACGCTAATGCAAATTACCTGTTTGACCCTTCCAACCTTAACTTTGAGAAGGGCGACACAATAACATTCAAATTGACTTCTGGAGACGAGTTCCATAGTTTCACAGCGGACTCCCTAGGTATCGACGTCGAGGTAGAAGCCGGCGATACACAGACTGTTACCTATACATTCAATGACGTCGGAATATTCGATTTCATTTGTATTCCACACGAAACTCTGGGTATGGTAGGTAAAATAACCGTCAAGTGAACATACAGCCTCTTGTGAGGAAAAAGTGTGAACATTCTTGTTAGTCAGGGTCAGTCCTTGAACCCCTCCTGTAAAACATCCCTATTGATTCTAGGCACCATATGCTTATTCAGTACCTTCATTGGATGTAGCAACCCTGAGGAATCAAAACAACTTCCGCCTGACAGGTCAAAGCAGATAGACCCAACACCGACACAACTGCCCCTGGGGCCAACCTCGACTCCAAAGCCTGAGAAGATCACACTCAAGATCATTGATGGGACAAGGGCAAGATACCGAATAGGTGAACAACTCGCTAGGTTTGACACTCCAATAACAGCGGTGGGTGAGACTAGTGGCGTTTCCGGGCAATTAATACTTGATGGATCAGGTGACATCGTAGCCGGATCCACCATCACGGTGGATGTCACAACACTCAGAAGTGACGAAGCAAAACGTGATCGTTGGGTTAGAAAAAATGGAGGATTAGGGGAAAAGGTGGTCTTTACTGTGGAGAATATATCAGATCTTCCGTGGCCAATTCCCAATGAAGGAGAGGCAAAAATCAAACTCGAGGGCAATCTACTTATCGCTGGAGTATCAAAAGCTACTCAGTGGGATACTTCTATAAATTTTCACGAATCTGGCATATCGGGTTTGGCCACCACAGAAATCGGTTGGGAAGAATTTTCATTGTCCAAGCCTAATATGTTCTTCATTGTAAGCGTTGACGACAGGTTCAGACTCGAAATCGAATTCAAAGTAGAATACCACTAGAAACTGTATGTTCCAAAAGTTTGCACACTATATAGTGTCACCTTCTCATTGACGGTGTAAAACAGCAGCAATATACTTGTGTGGAAATTCTTAGGGGTAACTACAAATGAAGGTCTCATGTCTGCAACAAAATCTTAGCAGAGGGCTGGCTATTGTCGGCAGAGCCGTCGCTACAAGGAGCAACCTACCGGTCCTCCAAAATGTGAAAGTGGTCACCGAGGATGATATGCTCCTCCTCGCCGCAACGAATCTGGACATATCTATCACCACCCGAATAGGTGCCCAGGTAGACGAAGAAGGATCAATAACAATACCTGCAAGACTTCTAACAGATTTTGTGAATTCCCTGCCTGATGATCGGATTGATATTGAGTCTTTATCCGAGCCAATAAGTTCAAACATCCGCTGTCAACGATTTGAGGCAACAATTAATGGATCTGACGTAGAAGATTTTCCCCCGTTGCCAACGGTCGAAGATGGTTCCACGATAAGGGTTAACGCACAAATACTCAGACAGGCAGTGAACCGGGTAGCATTTGCTGCGGCAACTGAAGATTCACGACCCATACTTACAGGCATTAAAGTAGAGGTGAATGGGGCCGATTTCACATTCGCTGCCGCAGATGGATTTCGACTCGCTGTCTTTGACGGCAAATTATCGGAACCCGTGGAGGAACCAGCCGAATTTATCATCCCGGCCCGAACATTAATGGAGGTAGGGCGCCTCATAGGTTCCAATGACGAGGATGTTCAATTCACTGTAACCTCTACAGGAACTCATGCTCTCTTCCTGATTGGTACAGTAGAAATTGTTTCACAGCTCATGCCCGGTTCATTTCCAAACTTCAGGAGCCTTATCCCATCAGAATTCAAGAACAGGGTGATCGTAAAGCAATCTGAATTCACTCAGGCGGCCAGAACAGCTGCTATATTCGCCAGAGATGGTAGCGGAATTGTCCGGATGCAAATCGTTGACGCTGAAGACGAGCAACGTTTGTCGGTATCTTCCAGGGCGGAGGAACTGGGAAATAACCAAGGTGAAATTGATGCGGTCGTTGAGGGTGATGTGGACGACGAGTCCAAGATAGCTTTTAACACAAAGTATCTTTCTGACGTCTTAGATGTAATAGATAGCGAAGAGGTCTCATTCGAGATGACTAATCCTTCCAGTCCCGGAGTATTACGCGCAGTAGACAAGGAGACCAAAGAGAACATGAGCGGCTACACGCACGTTGTTATGCCGATGTTCGTGCAATGGTGACGAAATTTAATCCAGCCTAGCTAAGAAACCCAAC
>CAZRSW010000006.1:0-42002 GCA_964602845.1 uncultured Dehalococcoidia bacterium
GCATTAGGCGCACCGCCAGCGTTCGTCCTGAGCCAGGATCAAACTCTAAATAATTTACGGTTTCCTTCTACTATCCAATTGTTAAGGTGCAAGGGGGTGACCCCTAAAAAACCGCGCAGAAACGCGGCAGACATACATGTTACCTAAGTCTCAGGCACACGTCAATGATGTTCCGCTGGAATGACAAACGTTTAATTCAATAGCGTCAGGCACTTAACTCTTTCATCAAACCCCTGACATATCTCACACTACTACCATCTTTTGAAAGATGATCACCAGTCCTCGTACCTTCCATGGCAAAGTATCCGTCGTAGTCAGCATCCAGCATCGCACTAATAGCAAAACGATAGTCTATATCACCGTCAGGGATAGGGACCTTAAGAAAATAGGTCCGACCTAATTCGGGAATATGCACTCGCTGTAGATTCTTACAATGCCAATATTTTGAACGCGCAGCCAAGGCCATAATGGCGGCTTCACATGATTCTTCCGGTTCATCGTAATGCCAAAGCAGGTTACCCAAATCTGGGTTGGCAAATACATTGTCACTATCCACCATGTCCAGCAACATCGAAGTAGACCTACTATTATCAGCTATTGAATTTTGGTGTACTTCCACGGTGATATTCGCACCAACATTGCCTGCCTTGTCACCCGCCTCTCTTAATATTGCTGACGTTTGCTCAAAATCATTGACTGTGGCCAACTGACTAGAACCTTCCTGTATCTGCTTACCAGGATCATTAGGGCCAAGTGTCTTATTTCTCGGAGGACCGGAGAGGGCAGTATTTACAATACCCAAACCAAGCCATCCCGCAATATCAACACTACCATGCAACCGCTCTCGGTTTTGGCGCTGACTTATTGGCATACAAAGTGAACCTCCGGCCCGAATGGCAACACATGGCAGCCCAAAACTCTCCAATTTGGCTTGCAATTCCTTTGCACCATATTCAGTAGCTGCACCACCTCCGAAATCCTCAAATCCTAGTTCAAGCCCCTCAAATCCTATGCTTTTGGCTGTTGTCAGGAAAGACGAAAGCGTAGGTTCAGGGGGCAAAGGCCAAGAATCACCGGCAATATGAGGAAACACAGTGGATCTTCTAAAGGCATAGATAATCTTCATCACTTAACCCTCGCAAATCGACTATTTGGTTGTCTTATCATCACTGTAAAAAACATTTGCTGGAATTATAGACGATTCTTTTGTAATATCGAGCTCACACCAACGTCAATCAATAATCACAGAGCTTCCTATGAATAAACTCACCCTCCAAGATGTCCTTAGGGCCCGTGCCAGAATATCTCCTTACATTGTAAGAACTCCCTTATTGAGACATTTATCCCTTGATGAATTTGTGGGAACTAAAGTCTTTGTCAAACATGAGAATTACCAGAAATTAGGTTCATTCAAAGTAAGAGGGGGTCTTAATTTATTTTCTCAGATGAATCAGGATGAGCTAAACAAAGGAGTGTCAACGGCATCAAGTGGCAACCACGGACAATCCATAGCTTACGGGGCAAAAGTATTCGGAGCCAAATCGATTATTGTCGTCCCGGAGGGTGCCAATCCAGGGAAGGTGAGGTCCATGCTTAATTTAGGAGCGGAGGTGGTGTACCACGGGGAACACTTTGGTATAGCTGATGAATACATCCGTGGACATTCTATAGATCAAGGATACAGATATGTAAACGCCGTAGAGGAAATCGACTTGTACGCAGGCGTAGGAACGTATGCCTTGGAGATAATGGAGGACTTGCCTGACGTTGATGTAATTATCGTTCCTATAGGAGGAGGTAGTGGAGCATGTGGAACTTGCATTGTGGCTAAATCCATAAATCCTTCAATACAGGTTATAGGAGTCCAAGCCAGCCTTGCACCTGCAGCATACAATTCTTGGGTGTCTGGCAAACTCGAAAAAGCCCCGATGGAAAGTACCGCCGAGGGCCTCGCTACAAACATGGGATATGAACCCGCTCAATCAATATTAAAAGAGTTATTAGATGACTTTGTATTAGTATCAGACATTGAGATGGAAGATGCGATACTGATGTACCTTGAGCATACACGGAATTTGGTGGAACATGCTGGGGCAGCAAGCCTAGCTGCTGCGCTAAAAATAAAGGACCGGATCCGGAACAAGAAAGTGGTACTGGTTGTGAGTGGAGGGAACTTATCAATGGGAAATTTGAAAGTAATCATGGAGAAATACGGATAATCGTAATGTCTAAGCTTAATACCAACAGACCACAGCTAGCGCAGGAATTCGATACCTTATTCGAGGTCATCCAACAGGAAGTCATGGATTTGACTGAGGCTCATCTTAACTTTACTTCCGATGAATGGGCCTGGGCGCAATGGAGCATAAGAAATCAGCTAAGCCACATGGCACGTCTCATACCAAGCTGGTTAATAATGAGATTTGGCGAGATGTTATTTCCTAACAACGAACATGGGTTTAAAAATCTGGACATGGAACCAATAACAAACTCTCCTTCGCAAGCCAGATTGGACGATAGCGTTTACTGGGAACTATCCGAAATCATGGTCATACTCAAAACAAGTATTGACCTCGTCCGCCAGGTCCTGAGCGAGAACAATGAGACACAACTTAGACAATTTATGGTAAAAAGAGATCCTACTCCCCAGTGGAAAATCATGGCGAAAGCCCACCCGAGCGGGGTGACTGTACAAGGTGATCCAGCCTACGGAACGATGACGCTCGAAGCTACTATAAGACACATATATTTCGAGGAAATAACTCACCTCTATAATATCCAGAGACTCAAAAAAGCCCAAGGGATAGGCCCATCATCTCAGTTGCCCAAGGTTGGGTACTGGGTACTGGAAGAATGGGACAGAAGCGAACCCTAAGGTATCGTCAATTTCAACTCTTCCTCACAACTCAACCGTCGAAGAGTTTCAGATGCTACATCGTCATTCAATAAATAAGGTGGCGAATCACCGTAGTTGCGGACACTATTTGCAACCTTGTGAATCAAATCGACTCCTCCCAGAAAATCATCAACCGATATATATTCCTCGGCCACGCCCCCATCAGGATCACCAATGCTTGTCGTCGCGTTGTGCCAGTTCCCTAATGCAAAAGCCATGCCAGTCGTTCTGTATCCTCGTACTGCAAAAGCGGTAGCCTCGCAAGTACCCGCTTTCATAAGCTGTCTCTGGGATTTAAATGAGTCGTTGCCGTCAATCAACGCATTGCGAGCTAAGATCAATACTTGTTCTGCCTCGCCACTAAATGTGAAAGAAGCATCTCCTGTCCGTATAATCGGTCCTAACCCAAGTTCTACCCCGGGTATCACAGAGCTGGTTTCTACTGATACTACAAATGTCTCGGGTGGCAACAGCGAAGAATTAGCGATTAACCGCGCACCAATCAGCCCAATTTCTTCCGCCCGAGTAAAAATCCCATATACATCTCCATCAGGAGGCTCATGAACAAGCCTCTCCATTAAGGCAACAATCGCAGCGCATCCAGCCAAATCGTCCAGAGCTCTCATCCTAATTGTATCCCCAGACAATCTATAGTCTTCTAACTGAAAAACGATTGGGGTCCTGGGCGGTAGAAGCACCTCTGATTCCACTCGGACTCTTCGAGTCAAATGGTCCTCAGCAGACAATAGTTTGCAACCAAATCTGTTTCCCATGGAATCAAATGCGAAAGCTTCCATTCCAGATACAATAGAGGCAACCGGAACACCCCCTAAAACTCGAGCGTATAATCCATCTTCTTCCTGATCACCATCAACTTCAAAGCCTGGGTGATCCATATGAGAAACAAAGGCTAAAGGAGGAGTATCTTTCATCGACCCCTTGATAAAAGCGACTATATTCCCATAGGGGTCTGTATCATAATGTGCACCAACCCGATCCAACATGTCCTTTATCACATTAGAAACAAGATGCTCGTGCAATGGCGAAGCAGGATTATTACCCAGCTCTTCCAATATTTCTAAAGGTCGATGATAATGCAATTCTGTTATTTACCCTCTTCATATCGATTTTCGGTTGAGGACACACCATACTCTGGCATATACTGCAGCTATTGAACAACGTTATAGTAGACCCCTAACTGAGTCTCTTCAACCGCAGGAGGATATTTATGCAGCTCGGATACTTTACGATGCCCCTACATCCACCGGGTTCCAACGTCACTCAGACGCTGGCCGATGATCTGGATCAATTAGTAGTCCTAGACAAGCTAGGGTACAAGGAAGCCTGGATAGGTGAGCACTTCACAACTCAATGGGAAAATATACCGGCTCCGGACTTGTTCATAGCTAAAGCACTGGGTATGACCGAAAACATATGTTTTGGTACTGGTGTTACATGCATGCCTAACCACAATCCATTTGTGGTTGCCCATCGCATAGCACAACTGGACCATCTCGCACGTGGACGATTCAAATGGGGGGTGGGTTCTGGGGGATTTCCAGGAGACTTCGAAGTATTCGGATTTGATCCTGCTAGCGGCATTCATAGAGAAATGGCTAAAGAGGCCGTTGATCTTGTAATACAAATGTGGGATGACCCAAAGCCGGGCAGGTACAAAAGCGACTTTTGGGATTTTAACATTCCTGAGCCAGATCCTAACATAGGAATGAGTTTTCATCTAAAGCCCTTTCATGATCCACATCCACCAATCGCTGTCGCGGGAGTATCACCAAAATCTGACACTCTCACTTTAGCCGGAGAACGGGGATGGATACCAATGAGCATAAACCTTGTACCAGGAAATACCCTGAAAGGACACTGGGACGCAGTTCAAGAAGGTGCTGCTAAAGCGGGTAGAACCCCAGATCGATCTCAATGGAGAATAGCCCGAGAAATATATGTCGCAGAAACCTCTGAAGAAGCAAGAGAAGAAGCGCTAACAGGCGTATTACGCAGAGATTTCGACCAATATTTCTACAGATTGTTAGATAAAATGGATATGCTGGGGTTATATAAACGGGACCAAGAAATGCCCGACGAAGAAATCACTGCCGAATATGTAGTGGATAATGTGTGGATTGTGGGTAGTCCTGACGACGTCATCACGAAGATAAGAGCTCTTAATTCAGAGGTCGGAGGATTTGGCGTACTTCTTGCTATGGGCCACGAATGGTCACCCTATGAAAAGTGGCTGAAGTCTATGACATTGCTTGCCAACGAAGTTATGCCAGAGGTCTCCTCACTTTGAAAAAATGAATGAAATAGTCGTAGCAAACATTGGTGGCCGGGCTGTAGTATGTGAATTAGAGAAACCTGACTCATTATCAAAAAAGCTGTCGCTCAAGATCACCAAGAATAGATACGTAGCCTCTACACGTAAAAAAATTATCCACCGTACTGGAATCAGGATATCTGCCAGCATAGAACTACTAAAATTCCAGAGAGAATCTAAATCCATTGCGAACGGTTTGTCCCTTGAGAAAGCTTGGAACATTCTGAAATACACCGGTGATTCGCCTGTAGAACTCAACCAGATAGTAGAGCTTTGTACCAATGACAAAGGTACGCCGCAAAACTACGTAGCTGTGGTACTTTCTATCGAATCTAACCCAGTATATTTCCAAAGAAAAGACAGTAAATTCTATGCTCTCCCAGAAGAGCAAGTATCGGCAATACTGGCCAAGATCCAACAATCAAACGAACGGACAGATCAAGAAGATATATTCCTGGAGCATTTTCAACAAAAGCTTTTACCTGTCGTGCTCACCCTGAATGATGAAAGCATTATCGGTCACATCAGAAACTTTGTCGTAAAAGGTAACAAGTATAAACAAAGCCTGGAAGCAATAAGACTTTTGAGAAAAATATATACAGGCAACAGTTCCGAGTTACGGGAACAAGCATATGACAACCTGGTTTACTTGGAAATTCTTGATGAAGACCATCCAATTGAGATTGAACAATCTGAGATACCAACGGCTTCGCTGGAGAATATCCCACTGGATATCGACCACCCAATACCTGAACTAGACAACTCCATTAATTTGGAGCACCTCAATACATTTACAATCGATGAACAAGGTACCAGTGACAGAGACGATGCCTTTTCTCTGGCCCCAGGTTGCGTATGGATACACATCGCATCAACATCATTTCTCGTACCGAAGGGCTCAAGCATAGACAAAGAAGCAGCATCCCGTTCAGCAACCCTTTATACTCCAGACCTGACAGTCCCAATGCTTCCAAACCTGATTTCAAAAGATCTAGGAAGCCTCAATCCAGGTATGAGAAGATCATGTTTATCCCTACGCATCGGGTTGGACGAGCATGGTAATCCAACCAACCATCGTTTACTTCAAACCGTAATCAAATCAGATTTTTCCTTCACATATCAAGAAATCGATCAATTAATAAGCGGCCAAAAAACGGCTGCCCATATTCTTCTCGACGATCTTTTAAACCTGCAGAAACTAACGAAGCGATTTAGGGCTGACAGAAAATTCTCCGGCGCAATATTTATAAACCGTCCCGAAATGGCCATACATCTGAATAATCGAAACCAGATCAACATAGCAGTCCAAGAAGCTGCTTCTGAATCAAGAAACTTTGTGTCAGAATTGATGGTGTATTACAACCATTTCCTCGCAAAATATTGCCATGAACATAGGATCCCCGCAATATTCCGTTATCAGTCACAGCCTGGCAGATCAATTCCGAAGACATTACCGCCAGGTCCACTCGGTTGGTATAGCATCTCCCGCTACCTTAATAGAGCAGCCATAACTGACAAAGCTGAGCCGCATTTCAGCCTTGGGCTTGAGTGCTATGTACAAGCAACCGCCCCTTTAAGAAGATATTCTGATCTAATCCTCCAAAGACAAGTACAACATTTCATCAATACCAGCGAATTACTCTACGGAGCAGATGAAATGTTATTAGTAGGGCAAAGAGTAGCAAACCAAGTTAGAAAACTAGCACGTCTAGAGAGCGCCAGAAAGAAATATTGGTTTCTAAAATATCTCAGACAAGAATACTTGGACAAAAGCCTACCGCCTCGACTGAATGCTATAGTCCTTGATAATGCCAATCCCAACAATCTCCTCGCCGAACTATCTCGTTATCCCTTCCGACTTCGATGCCCTGCCCCAACACAGATCCCCGTTGGAGTCCAGATAGAAGTCCAACTCACTGACATTGACCTTTGGCAACGAACCGCGCAATTCGAATATATTGATACAAAAGGTGAATCGTAGCCAATATCCCAATCCCTACCCCAAACTCCAGTCACATACATCTGATAAAGAAAACACCTTTCAGAACCTCTCTTAGAGTGTAGCGAGTGTAAATTCGCTGGGGGTGGTCTTCAATCAGGCCACACAAATAACCTTTTTGAAGTGACCTAGCTTCGCCGCCTCTCGTGGCAGTGAAAGCAATAACTTCCAAAATGGTCGGGGTGGTCGGGATCGAACCGACGACCTCCTGTTCCCAAAACAGGCGCGCTTCCGCTGCGCCACACCCCGATTTAATGAACCACAACAATATTAGGGTACAACGGAGGAGTCCTTTGGTAAATAACAACCACACCAAAATATTATATTATTAGGCCCTGAGTACTTGTAAAACTTAGCAGACCAAGCTGTAACACCAAAGTACAATTTCTTTAAGGAGCTGATCATGACAATATTGGGTGATGGAGAATACAGATATGAACGCGCGCCAGAATGGCCACAAATGCCCCGATATTGGTCGTTCGAAGACGCCTCCGATGCTGCGGTAAACTCAAAGGGGGAAATATATATTTTTAGCAGGGGTAATCACCCAATAACTATCTGGGATTCTCGCGGAAATTTCATATCTTCGTGGGGAGAAGGGGAATTTTCAGCCAACCCTCATGGAATCTACATTACACCTGAAGATAATGTATGGCTGGTAGATAGAGATTATCATACGGCAACAGAATACAGCCCCGGAGGTGACGTACTGAGAACCTTAGGAGAGAAACTGGCTCCCTCTCCTTCCTTCCTGGGACTTCCATTCAATATGCCCTCAGGGCTGGCAATAGCTCCAAACGGAGAGCTATTTGTATCTGATGGCTATGGAGCGCACCGGGTCCACAAATTCAGCGCTGAGGGAGAACTGTTGCTTTCCTGGGGTAGCCAAGGGAGCGGTCCTGGTGAGTTTGCTCTGCTACATAACATCTGGGTAGACAAAAATAATCGGGTCATTATCTGTGATCGAGAGAATGACCGAATACAAATATTTGATGCTCAGGGTAATTTTTTGGAGCAATGGACCGACCTAAGCAAACCCGGGGACGTCTGGGTTCACGACGACATGATTTACTGTATTGAGCAGGGAGACTCAGGGGGCGTGAGCATATGGACCCTGAATGGAGAAGTTGTCTCAAGATGGAAAAACGACGAAGGTCCTGGCAAAGGTCAAATCAAGGGAGGTCATGGAATCACAGTAGACCATGAAGGATCAATCTATGTCACTGAGATTATCAATGCCAAGAGGGTTTCGAAGTTTATACGTGTGTGACGGGCTATTATCTGACATTGTGCTGAATTATCTTTGGGTCATTTGAGAAAATGGTATAGTAGAAAATCGCAATGTCCATCAAAGTACTCAGATGATTTTAAGTGGGGTATACAATAGACGAGCAAAGGCTACACAAATTTTTAGAGCAGGTTCGTTCTGGTTCGATTGATATAGGCGAAGCTGTATCGGAACTCAGAAACCTACCATATGAGAATCTAGATTTCGCCAGGATAGATCATCATCGATCTATCAGGCAAGGGTTTCCTGAGGTAATTTACGGTAAAGGGAAGACGCCTGAACAAATAGCTATCATCTCGGAAAAGGTGATATCACGATCAGGTAAACTCATAGTCACACGGGCTAGCCAGTCTGACTACGAATCCGTTTTGAGTGTAGTGCCTCATGCTCGCTACGAACAATCGGCTGGAATTATTACCGCCGAGAATGATACAGGCACCAAAAAGCTTCCCGGTATTGCTGTTGCCTGTGCAGGAACTTCAGATTTACCTGTAAGCATGGAGGCATATCTAACGGCCGAAATGATGGGCTGTGAGGTTACCAAAATATTCGACATTGGAGTTGCCGGCATCCACCGGCTTTTCGATAAATTAGATGAACTGCAACAAGCGAAGGTTATAGTTGCTGTGGCCGGAATGGAGGGGGCCTTGCCTTCTGTCATTGGCGGCCTTGTCGACGTACCTATAATCGCTGTGCCAACCAGTGTGGGCTATGGAGCTAGTTTCGGTGGTCTCTCAGCCTTGCTGGCAATGTTAAATAGTTGTGCTCCCGGGATTGGGGTAGTCAACATAGACAATGGATTTGGGGCAGGATATCTTGCAGCAAGCATTCTTCTCTCTGGATCTAGATCAAAAAAAGACTAGCTACATGCAAACCCTTATTTCCAAGGAGACGCTTACGTAAATTGAATACCGAATCTGTATTCCACACTCTGCTGCACGATCACCCCGGTGAATTTGAAAGTTATCCTGTCGGAATTAACAAGATGGAGGCTTCTATACCTGGGATAGCTCATGTAGATTACCACACAACAAAAACGGTACATAGGGTAGCAGTTGTTGGTGGGATTTCTTCCGTAGGACCAGGGACTGAAATGTTTCTCGCTGCCTTGAAACACATTTCCCAAACCTTTGCAAACTTGTCGCTTATCGCTTGTTATATAGACTTTGCACATCCGAAAGATTCAGGCCTACAACCACCGGAAATAGATAAATTTTACTTCAACAACCAACAACCGGAATCGCCATATCTATGGCGGTGGCTAACTATGGGGTCACCTGACTTTGTGATAGAAATCTGCGAGAGCAACAAAGTGTCAATAGAAACATCAGGATTTGCTCCAAATAGTATGGACCATCAAGAGCACTTTTCAGATCTAGACGACGCAGGTGGATTTCTCTCTATCATCGCCATGGGAGAGGGGGACACCCCCGGACTGATTCCAGTAGTAAGACTAACATGCCCTCAAAGTAATATTAAATCCGAGATTGACAGCATTATAGAGCCTTTAGTCACAAACCAGGTCAAACCTTCTCCGGCAAGAATAGAGTTGTCAAAAAGAGAATCTCGCACCCCATTAGAGGTGGCGACTACCTTGGGTAAGAGGTACGGGCATAAGTTGGACCAACCCATCAATTACACTCAGGGTGTGGCGATAAGTGGTAGGCTGAGATTAAGTGCACTGGATAATTCTTACCCGGATCCCACAGAAGAACTCGTTGATCTCCTCAATTTCCTACAGACTCCAAATTGGTTCGAGAAGAACAAATGTAGCGGCGCTAATTTGGCGGCACTTTGTTGGGCTGACGATCTATGGAGAAACACCAATAACAAGAACTGGAAAAATATCCTCCTAAAAGCAGCCGACGTTTTCCAGGAACCTCCTGATGGTTGCGCACCTGATCCATGCGATCCAGAATTCCGCTGCGAGGATATGTTCTATATATCGGCGATACAGGGTCGAGCATTCCAAATAACTGGTGATAATAAATACTCAGAAATGACTTCAAATTTCTTATTGCAAGCGGAAACCCAACAAGAAAACGGCTTATTTTGGCATAGCAGAGAAACCCCATATTTTTGGGGAAGAGGTAATGGTTTCGCCGCCTTGGGATTTGCTGAAGCTTTGACGTACCTGCCTCAGGGACATTCCAAAACACAGGAGATACTACAAATCCACAAGAAACACCTAAAATGTCTCTTGGACTTTCAATTACCATCGGGTATGTGGAGCCAACTGATAAACTTCGACGGCAGTTACCAAGAGCTTTCTTCGACATGTATGATCGGATATGCGTTAGCTAGGGGTATAAGATTAGGATGGTTAGACTCCGAATTTATCCCGGCATTGAGGAAATCTTGGAATGCAGTGTCAAAAAGAATTGACGGCCAGGCGAATCTAGTAGACGTGTGCACTGGTACAGGTGTACAAGCTAGAATGCAAGACTACTTTTATCGAAAAGCGGAAAATGGGTACGATGATCGGGGAGGCTCCATGTCACTGTGGTTCGCCACCGAAATTGAACAATGTTATAGAACATTAAAATCCTAGGTTGTGGGATGCTTGAAGCGATTACACTTGGGTTAATTCAGGGAATTACCGAATGGCTGCCAGTTAGCTCAGAAGGTGTCATAGCAGGCATAGGCCATATTTTCTTCGATAAAGAGCCAATAGAAGCGATCTTTTTTGCTCTGTGGCTGCACATGGGCACAGCCCTTGCGGCTATTATCACATTCAATTCTATTATAAAGAATTACCTCAAAGAACTAGTGGACAGCCCCGGGGACCTATCACCCACATTGAGATTTTTAATCTGTTCTTGCTTGATATCCGGCATCATTGGTGGCTCGATCATACTGATCCTCAGCAATTTTTCTAACAATACTGTCACAGGTATAATGCAATATTTCATGACAATCCTAGGAGTTTTTATGACCATTAGCGGCATCATACTGATGTTGCGTAAGAAGAGGTTTGTTCCTAGAATTTTAGGTGCCGAACCTTGGCTGGATTCGGTTATTGCTGGCAGTGCACAGGGACTTGCCGTGATCCCTGGGCTAAGCCGATCCGGTTTAACCATATCAGCTTTACTGGTCAGAAAGTTCGATACTAAAGAAGCACTAACTCTAAGTTTCCTGATGAGCATACCAGCGAGTATCGGAGCTGGTTTAATAGCGTTGGCCAATGATAGTGTAGCCTTGACAACTGAATCCGTGGTCGCACTAACTGTCTCCTTTATTACAGGTCTCCTCGTCATTAAAGGGATTCTTAGAATAGCGGATCAAATAAGTTTTGGACCATTCATCATCGTTATAGGGCTTATATTATTTGCCGGCTCATTTATATAAATGAGCCGTTAGAATATATAACCATACGATCGGGATGACGGTTTATAATCCCCGGGCCCTCAGATAAGATAAGTTGGTGAGGCTCCGCGATGGATCAAACGTAGGAGGTGTTAAATGAAGATTGGTGTTGGATTAGATCCTACTTTAGGCCTTAGTGTCCATGATGAAGAATCCGCTGCAAAAGAGGCAGCAATGCTTGGATACGAAAGCATATGGACTCCTGAAGGTACCGGGCAAGACTCTTACCAGATTTGCATGGCAAGATGGATGGCAACAAAACAGGTGGTGGCTGGAGGGTTAGTTACAGGTATCGCCGTATCTCCAGTGATGTGGCGATCCCCAACCGCCTTTGCTATGAGCGGAGGTACCATGAGCAAAATAACAGGTGGCAAATTTATTATGGGCTTGGGGGCCGGAGGCGCATACCAGCCAACCGTAACGAACGCTATTGGACTCTCCATAACATCACCGTTGAGGTTGATGAGGGATTACATGACTATAACCAAGGATCTTGTCAGTGGAAACAGGGTCGAATATGAAGGATCGGAAGCTTCATTAATGGGATTACGCCTTGGAATTACTCCTGCTCCTAAAACACCGCTATACCTCGGAGCACTGGGCCCTAAAATGCTCTCATTAGCCGGCGAGCTAGCAGATGGGGTCGCATTGAACTGGTGCAGTCCCGATCAAATTGAGTGGAGCAAAAAACAAATCAAAAATGGTGCGGCATTGTCAGGGAGAGACGCTGGAGACATAAACGTGACAGAATATATACGTGTATGCATAGACGAGGATGAAGAAACAGCTAGAATCGCCCTTGCAAAAGCCACCATGACATACGCCCTCGGCCCAAGCGTGCCAACAAACCGTGACCGTAGATTCGGATATCGAGCACACTTTGAAAGAATGGGATTCGCCAATGAGTTAAAAGAACTCGACCGAATGAGATCTTTGGGAGCCACCAACGACCAAATTGCCGAATCTTTCCCAGAAAACATCCTACGGTCCGTAGCTTATTTTGGCAAACCTGCCGGTGCGGCCGCTGAAGTAGCTAGGTTGTCGAAAGGTTTAGACAGGGCAATTGTTAGAGTGGTTTCACCAAGGCCGGGCAGTTTAGAAGCAACCCTCGACGCTATGACAGCCTGCCGCCCCTGTTCGATACTGAATCTGGTTTAAACAATGCCTGAGATGATTAGCATAGGCGAATGTATGATCGAGCTCTTTTCTGAAGAACCGATCGAAGTCGCTGAGACTTTTAAGAGGTCCATGGCAGGGGATAGCTTTAACATACTAGTCTCTGCTAGCCGATTAGGTACTTCAACGGGATATATTACAAAAATCGGGCGAGATCCTTTCGGCGAGCACTTGATAAAAACTCTAGAATCAGAATCCATTGATACCCACCACGTTATGACCTCTGATGAAGGTAGCTTTACCGCCGTTCACTTCGTCACCATAAACAGTGAAGGAGACCGAGAATTCATTTACTACCGGAAAGGAAGTGCTCCAACAACCATGCGACCCGGCGAGTTGGACGCATCATATATCAAACAAGCAAAGGTAATGCATTGTAGTGGCATTGCCCAGGCAATTTCTGCATCCGCCCAAGAGACTGTATTGCAAGCAGCCAAGATTGCAAAAAAGAATGGGGTCTTAGTTTCCTACGACCCAAACTATCGTCATCAGTTATGGGACCACAAAGACGCTAGAACCGCCATGGAGCAACTAATACCCTACGTGGACATATTTCTTCCTAGTTCACCAGCAGACTGTGTGCCTCTTTTTAATACCACAGATCCCCATGTTGCGATAAATGAAGTGGAATCTATGGGCGTTACTACTACTGTTGTGACTTTAGGTGAAGATGGAGCCTTAATAAGCTCCGGAGACATTCGAATACATATAGACCCAATCACAGAGAGTAGCGTTATTGACACCACTGGGGCAGGAGACTCCTTCAAAGGAGCCTTCATACACGGGATCATAGAAGGTATGTCGGTCCATGATTCCGCAATACTCGGCAGTATATCAGCTGGAATAACTGTGACAGGCCGAGGCGCGATTTCAGCCATGCCTTACAGAGAAAAGGTTTACTCCCTATTCAAAGACCAAAAAGAGAACCCACAATGAATGAAAACGACCGAATCCTCTACTTGGTCAACAGTCTAGATCAAATCCCAGCCTGTCCTAGCTGTGGGATGAGATGGGCCAGTGGAGACTACGAATGCCCCCACTGTGGAGAGGATTTATACGAAAATTTGATGGTATGGGCGGAGAATGTTCTAAATGAAATCTCTGATCAGAATTAGACACCTTAGAAAAATCTCAACTGGTTACCCAGCTCACTCCATTCAATACTACTTCCTGAAACCCTTTGTTCCCCTGGCTTCTACCATCATGCCCCAATAGCGTCACAAATACTTTCCCTGATCCATAAGAACGTGTCCACGCCAATGGGAATGTGCCACCAGCCATTTCGATTTTTTCAGCCCCTTCTCGGTTCTGGTCAAAAACACCACCCACAAAATCAGCTTCCAAAAAAACTTCATTACCTGCCCTGTAATCAATATTCATGTACAACTCGTCGTCGGTATCAAATCCGTCTAGTCCCCTAGCACATGGATGAGAACAGTTACTAACATCAACTTTAAAATTGCTGTATGGGGGATGAAAACTCTTACCCATCACCCATCCTCCACCAGTAATCTCAGCATAATCATGCCATTCCTCAGGAACACATCCAGAGATGTGTATACAAACAAATCCTTTGCCAGAACTGATATAACTTTTAAGAGATTCCTGCTGAGACCCATCTAGGGCCATTTCTCCTTCTCTCAATGTATTGAAAACCAAAGCGTCCGACGAGTCTAAAGTGCCGTCGGTCAATGCTTCCGCATCTTCCCTAAGTGTAACGGCATGCCCTGCTGACTCTAAAAACCCCTTTAGAACAGGCGTAGACTCTTCATATGGGTGTCTACCGCCACTCATTAACAAAAGTTTCATTGATTTCCTCCTATCAAACTTTAACTTCGAATTTTTAAACCCTTTGGCCTATAGAATTAGGCTAACACAATCCTATTAAATGGCGAAGAATCAGTCCGTTCACTCCCATACATACGATTAATACTCTGATAACTCTGGGCCTCTAGTAATCGTCCTTTGAATACTGAATAATCCGAATTATATCTATGGGAACGAAATATCGCGTTGGTTGTGTCACCTGTCCTAAGATCCGGGCAAAGGAATGGGTTTATGTATTCCCAAACTACATCACCTTCGCGAGTGACTTCAAATAACCTTCCAAAGGCGCCTTCGCATATATGAGTATTCCCGTTCGGTAGCCTTTCAGCGCTACTTATATTGGAACTAAAAAACGCCATGGCTGGCGTTTCAGTATATTCCCACTCAATTTGATTATTACTTGGATTGACTTCTACGATCCTGGATCTATCTGGGCCACGAGAATGGCTACCATTGTCAAATATTTGAATATTACCGTTATCTAAAAATGTGGGGTGGTGCTGGTGCCAAACATTTCCAGGTCCCCATTTCCACAAAAATTTGCCAGTGTCCCTACTAAGTATTCCTACTGTGCTAGTATTGCGAAAGCTAACAAGAAAATCACCTTCCGGTGTGAGATTCAGGCAATTGGCGTGTGTCCATTCTCTGCGGTGTTCTAAAGGGCATATAATGTCTTCATCAAACGACAGAGCTTCAGATATATCCCATTCCTTCATCGTATCCCCACTAGGCGTCACTTCCCTTATGATGTCTCCGAGAATTCTTGGAGGATCATCATCTGAAGTATGCCCTCCCTTGATTTTCTGTGTCGTCTCCTCATCCAGTTCCTTGAATAACAGGGCAACCGTGTTTCCATTTTCCATACGTGCAAAATCGTGATGAATCATGGGATCATCATAGCGCCACACAACATTACCTTCCCAGTCCAGCTCAATAAGGCCACTTGAAGAGCCTCCCAGGTTGTATACCACCTCAACATCTTTCGGGGGCTTTGTCCTACATAGAAGATTTCCGTTAGGAATCAGGTAAGCGTAACTTATTCCTTCATCATTATGCCACCTGTGTACAACATTCCCGTTAACATCGAGCAGTGTCGCGTGGTCCCCACCGTTGCTGGTGAAAAGTGTGTATCCTCCATATGAGTCAGAGGATGTATAAATTAACCCCACCGGGTGGTGAACAGATCTTCCCATGGGGTTCCTATATCCCGGACTTACTTGACGAGAGGCGTGTCATACCTATTTGCCCACTCTCCCATAGATCCATCGTAGTTTCGAACTCTTTCGTAGCCAAGTAGGTGGAGTACAAACAGTCCGTGCGCCGCACGGATGCCACCCTGTCAATAAGTGACAACTTCCTTTTCCGGAGTGACCCCAGCTTTCGACAATATCTGTGTGATTTCCTCAGCGGATTTGAAAGTTTTATAACGATCATTATTTACAAAATTTAGCCACTCGATATGCACAGAACCAGGAATTCTACCAGACCTCTCATTCCCCCTATCATTTATTCCGCTCCATTCATCATCTGACCTAACATCAAGGAACAAGGTGTCGCTATCTTCTATTCTGCCGACCGCATGATCTAAACTGCACACAAGATCATCTTGTGTTTTCGGGGTAAAAGTAGCGGCTCTAGGAGCAGCCGAGTCCACAGAAACAGGTCGCCCTTCGTCAAACCACTTCTTCCACCCACCATTAAGTACTTTAGCGTTAGTATGCCCATAGTAATTTAAAACCCACCAGAACCTAGCCGCCCAAAGGCTACCACTACTGTCATATGATATTACGGTTGTGTTGTCATCAATACCCATGCTTTCAAAAACATCCCTAGCCACGTCTGGCTCGGCTACCAGCGGATAACCTATCGGATCATTAGTATAATCGGGATGCTTGATATAGTGATGGACCTTAATCCCGACGGCTCCTCTTATATGAGCTCTTCTGAATGCGTCCATTGGGTCACAGTCAACAATCCTGATGTCCGGGTCATCAATATGTTCTTGGAGCCAATCACTATCAACCAAAATATCCGGGTAAACGTAATTATCTAGAGTCAATTATCTATCGTCCTCATATTTCTCTTCTAGTGAGTCCATAGCCTCCTAATGCCAAATCCTCATCATGATATTTTTTCTGTGTAAACCTGTAAAGCTTTAATCTCCTATCTGCCCTCAATTGTTGATCAATTCCAACAATTGGGCAAAATGGCAGCCGAATCGGCGCCCACAAGTCTGTCAGTTATCCACCGCTCAACGTACATACCATCTTTGTAGGTAGAGTTCCTTGACTCATACATCGTAACATCAGCTGACATTTCAGATTCAAGGTCTCTCAATATTTCTAGAGAATATGCGCTCCCAGCAGGTTCTGCCATAATGAGGGTTTCTGCTGTGACAGCTGATGCATGCCACCTCAAATTGAAATATTCAAGAGCATTTGTAACATTTTCCGCTTTTCCTGGATAACATTGTAAGAAGTCGTTGAATTCTTCTAAAGGATAGGTTGACGTCCTGATAGCATTTGGAATGCTGTCAAAAAAATATGCGGGCCTGGTGACCAAATGGGTCACAGCGCCATGAAGTGCCCCTACAAGCAGTGCTATGTCGTTCCCATATACCAATATCCTACTCGTATCAACATCCTCCCTCTGGACCAGATAATCAAGTCCTCTCAGTGCATCAGCAATGACCGAACGGTAAATGTAAATTAACGGGTTGTCCACACCATCAATCAACTGCCCGGGATATGTAGCCACGTATGGTGTGTCGGAATTCCTCATCCCTCTGCTAGCGATACTCAGGATCATATATCGTTCTCTTATCTGATTAGCCGTCCCCTGGGGGATTATCTCCAACACGCTACCATTTTTCGGTGCGTAGTATATCGCGGGATGGGGACCTTGTTTTTTGGGAACACTTAAGTAGCCGAAAATACTATAAGCCCCAAGGCTCTGAACCCGGACTCCATACAGATCGGCATAATCTGTCGATCGTAAGGGAATCCATTCCTCCTCAACGGAAGGAGAAATATCCGACAACTCCCGGCCGACGGTGTACCAAAACGAGCCAAAATCACTTGGCCTGCTTGGAGAAGCAGCTAATTCGTGCTTCATCTTAGTTGCCTCTCAAAAAAGGTTTGGATAATTGTATTATGGAGGTATCCACCAGCGTCGTGTCCATGACCATCGTACTCATATAACCTCTTATCCGTGCTCAATATTCTTTCAAATAGATCATACCCTGTCTCTGGAGGGCATACATTATCCCGCAAGCCAATATTAACTATGATCGGGCATGTAACCTTATCGGCAAAAGAAATTACATCAAAATAGGCTAACGTGTCTCTAACCAATGAACGTTCTTCAGGATGAATACGTAAATAATCATTAATTTCTTGATAAGGATAGGTATTAGTCAACTGTATCGCATCCATAAAACCGCAAAGATATGGGGCGCCTGCCGCCGCCGCTTTTATTTCACTCCTCATGGCAGCCAATACCACTGTCAATCCTCCCCCTTGGCTACTACCTGTAACCCCTATTCTATTATTATCGACCTCTTCACAGGTTTTAAGGAAATCTACCGCCTTCCACGCATCTACGTAAAATCCCTTGTAGGAATATTCGACCCTGCTAGTAATTCCATGGGTCAACAATCCCGGATAGCCAGGATCAAATTGTGAGCGACTTCGAACTTTACCCCGAGGGCTAACTGAAAAGCATGCGTAACCCTTTTTGGCCCAGTCCTTAGGGATAGGGGGATCACTTTGGTAACCAGGAAGTAAGACCATTGCCGGAAGCTTATTTGTATTATCTAAAGGTTTTGCATACCATCCAGAGACCCGAATACCGTCTATGCTGCTATAAAAAACTTGATGTACCTCTACCTCATCGGTAGATCTAAGGTCATCCCTTTCAACCAAATAGTCTGGATCAACCCTATTAGAATCAGCCATAACCTCCCCCCAAAAAACATCAAAATCATCCGGTTTCACTAAACTACCAACATGGTTTGGATTTATCCCCATCTTGAACTTCCTACTACGGTACCTTGTATTAAAACCTGATTCCCTGAACGGATTTCACAGCATCGCATACTATACCAAACTTGATTAGACACAAAAACATTGCTCAAACAACCCAATCAGAGAATATAATCATACCCAGCTCAACTCATTAAAATATACGTCAATGATGCAAACCAATACCAATAAATTGTTTCCTATGATGAAAAAGAACCGATTTGAGTTCTTACTAGCCGCAATCCTAATCGCAGGATTGGCAATCCGACTCTATGGTATTAATTGGGATCAAGGATTTTCATATTCACCCCATCCGGACGAGCGAGCTATTTTGATGAAGGTTGAGGAAATCCATTTCCCAGAACTCAGCAACTTAAGTACTCTCTTAGATAAAGATGAAAGCCCATGGAACCCTCGCTGGTTTCCTTACGGTAGTTTTCCAATCTATCTACTGGATATAACCCACACAATATCTCAGAAGTTCCCTGCTACAGATCAGCTGGATCCGCGGATTTTAGGCAGATGGTTTTCGCTACTAGCTGACCTTGGGACCATCTTGGCTGTAGCATTGTTGTCCCGTAAAGCCTTCGGAAAAACGACGGGGTTAATAGCTGCCATTCTGGTATCTTTCGCTGTAATAAACATTCAGCTATCACACTTTTTTGCATTTGATACTTTTATTACTTTCTTCAGCATGTGGTCTCTATTATTTCTCTACCGAGTGGCATCAGGAGGAAGACGACGAGACACCATTTTGGCGGGATGTTTCATAGGGTTGGGTCTTGCATGCAAGATCAGTTTATTGCCCATACTCTTCGCCTATTTCACTGCTCATTGCATGTACCTCATTCAGACACTAAGAATCTGCAGCGATAATTCTCCATTCAAAGACACTTGCCAAAAGACGTTAATCAACGCATTCACAGGTGTATTTATTATCATTGCCATCTTCGTCATAACCCAACCATACGCCGTATTAGATTGGAATCGATTTAGCGCCGACTTTATAGAGCAATCTGAAATGGTCAGGAGGATCCGTGACTATCCCTATACAAGACAATATATAGACACAACGCCCTATATTTACCAATTCTTACAACTGGGTCGATGGGGGCTCGGGTGGCCCCTAGCCATATCTGCTCTACTAGGATTCATATGGATATTAGTAAGAGGACTGAGCTTCAAAGCATCAGTTGCAATACTGGTTTTGGCCATACTTGCACCTGGTCTACTCCTGATGAATACCAACACACTACCAATGATTGTCATCGCTACGATGGTATCTACCCTTGTGCTACTATTCTCTTATCTCCTACGCCCTACGAACCATAGTGGCGGAATATTATTGCTTTCTTGGATAGTACCTTATTTGCTCATAACTGGAAGCTTCGAGGTAAAATTCCTCCGCTATATGATCCCGGTAACACCGGCATTGGCAATCTGCGCTGCGGCCCTGTTATTTAATTTATGCACCCGGTTCAAAGGTTGGAGGAGGCTTGGTTGCGTCGTTTTAGCCTCTATCGTTGTAGGCACCACGATCATGTATGGGCTCTCTACTACAGGCATTTATTCCCATACCCATCCAGCAGTCAGAGCCTCAGAATACCTGAACGCCGAAGGAAGTCCCGGAACATTGATTCTAAAAGAACACTGGGAGGAAAGCCTTCCTAATCTATACCAATTCCAAGTCAAAGAACTCCCCATTTATGAACCGGATAGTTCTTCTAAGATCAAGCAGATGTCAACTTACCTTGAACAAGCAGGATACTTGGTCCTATTCAGTAACAGACTCTATGGCACAGTCACTCGGATTGAAGATCGATATCCACTGATGAAAGGCTATTACAAAGCTCTCTTTAACGGCTCCCTGGGATACGAGCTCGTCGATGTTCAAACATCTTACATGTCGCTATTTGGTATTAAGTTAGCAGAAGAAACTTTTGAACGTGTGAATCTACCCAAACCAGTGCTAAAGGGTTCAAGGATCGCCGAGGAAACAAGCATAAACGGTGGTTTCGCTGATGAAAGTTTTTCAGTTTACGATCACCCTAAAGTCCTAATATTTGCCAATAAACAACTTATGTCCTCTACTCAAATACGCACTGCGATCGAAAACGAGACCATTGAGGCCGACATTCCTCTCGCGAAAAGGGAGTACAAGACAAACCCTCTTATGATGACAAAACATCGATCCGCTCAACAGCAGTCAGGAGGTACCTGGAGCGATATAATCCCGACCAAAACTTGGACATCTCATATCCCGGTTATTGTTTGGATTTCCATGTTAGAGCTATTTTCGCTCAGCATAGCACCACTTGGAATGTTCGTATTTAGTGGATTACGTGACAGGGGCTATCTACTCTGGAAAATCCTTGCCATATTGTTTATATGTTTCATAACATGGATCCTTTCTAGTGCCCAAATCATGAAATTCTCCCACATTTCACTTTGGACCGCTGTCGGTATAGCCTCTTTCATTTCGTTGATCATGATCGGCTATAAAGGTAAAGAATACCTAACCTTCTTTAAGACCCGTTGGAAAAATATTGCGTGCCTGGAAGTATTTTTCCTAAGTGTTTTTCTCGCATTCTTAGCTATACGTATGCTAAATCCTGACATATGGCATCCTTATAGGGGTGGCGAAAAACCTATGGATATTGCGTACCTTAATGCGGTCCTTAAATCCAGCTATATGCCACCTTACGACCCATGGTTTTCCGGTGGCCATTTAAACTACTACTACTGGGGTCAATTCATCGTAGCATCATTCATTCACCTAACAGGGATAAAGACAGAAATCGCCTACAACTTGGCTGTGGCTACATTCTTTGCAATTTCGGCCGGAGCCGCCTACACCATTGGTGCAAATCTCGTAAATTTCAAGCCGAAAGCTAGCACTATCGCAACTTTCCTCGCCGGGATATTAACCTTCGTCTTCGTATGCGTTGCTGGAAATATGGATGGTCTGTATCAAATCATGACAATCCTCAAAGATTACATCCTTCATGCAGGATCCAGCGATATTGCGTTCGACTTTTGGAGAAGCAGCCGAATGATGCCACCAGATCCACCTGGGCATGAGATAACCGAATTCCCCTTCTTCACCTTTATATTTGCTGACCTCCACGCCCATTTAATGTCTATTCCTTTCACTTTGCTGGTAATAGGAATAAATTTAGCCATCCTATTTTCATCAAGAAACACAAGGATAAACAATATCCACGAGCTTATTAGACTATCGATATTAGGTTTGTCAGTAGGCTCGCTAAGGGTCATAAATACATGGGATCTGCCCACCTATGTACTCATTACTATACTGTCCATCACTTTATCGGAAGTACTCAGACATGGCGGTTTTGGTATCACGGTATTTTTTAGATCAACACTCAAGTCCGCTGTCGTAGTCATAGTCGCTTTCTTAGCCTTCTTCCCATACCACCTCAGTACAGTTACATTCTTCTCTAGTCTGGAGAGAACAACTAACTATACCTCCGTAGCTCATCTCCTCTCAATAAATGGGCTCTTTATCGTTATAACGTTATGCTATGCAACATATGTTTCCCGTCATTGGTCAAAAAGAATCGCATCCAGTGTCGGGAGCTTCTGGAGATCATTAAATAATCTTGCCCTGATAAAACCGACGCAAGTTATCTACTGGGTCGTATGCATTTTATTCTCGGGATTTATTTTGACAGCATTCGCTAGTGGCATCGTCGGAGGCGCTATACCCATAGCAGCCTTTATGATCCTCGCGATGACCTTAACAATATTACGCAAATCCAAGACTCAGGGTCAGAATCTCGAATCCTTATATTTCGCCTATCTGCTTTCAGTGACGGCATTTTTAATCCTCGCATTTGTAGATATATGGAGAATTGAAGGTGACATAGACCGAATGAATACCGTCTTTAAATTTTATCTTCAAGCTTGGATTTTGCTGGCCATTTCATCAAGTTACTTCTTATATGAGATTTTGAAATTATTCAGGGGACACAAAAATTATTTTATGAAAACACCCTTGATGTTAGTCATAATTTTCTTTACAACTTCTTCCTTAATTTACCCCATTATGGGAACTCTTGACAGACTAAATGACAGGTTTGACAACTCTTCCGATAATTTCACATTAGACGGTTACGCATTCATGGAAACAGCAAAATACCGCGATCCTAATGGAATAATAGACCTTTCATCAGATCTCATCGGAATCCTTTGGTTAAGGGATAATGTTATAGGATCTCCAATCATTTTAGAGGGGCTAACTCCAACATACCGTTGGGGTTCTCGAGTATCCATACACACAGGGTTGCCAACAGTGATAGGTTGGCAATGGCATCAAGAACAACAACGTTGGGACGACCGGCGTCTAGTGAAAGCTAGGATCTCTGAGGTCAACTCAATTTACGCAACCACTGACAATAACATCGCTCTGGATATTATACGTAAGTACAAAATCAGTTATATATATATAGGGGAATTGGAAAGACTTTACTATCCAAAAGATGGAATAAAAAAGCTGGAACTTGGACTAAACGGGGCCTTGGAAAAAGTCTTTAAAGCTGAAAACGTATTAATCATGAAGGTCAACGATTACTGATCAACGGAAAGCTGGCACAGCAAAAAGCTTGCCCGTTTTCAGGTGGAAGTAATTTGCCCCTAAAAAGGCCAATGGTTTGCATGCAGAGGTGAAATTATCCTTTAACGTTGCGAAAACTTCACGAAGTCCTTCAATATCAGAGGCGGGGTGTTCTCCAGCAAGACCATAGAAACGTCTGCCTTCTGACACATATTCATCCAAACTACGATGCATACGCCTTAGCCATACGGGCTTACCCTTTCGATCTGTGGGGGCATATCGTGCTATGTAGTCTCTAAATAATCCCGTTATGAATAAGCAAACATCTCCGATCCTTTTGTAATATCCAAATTTCTCCATTTCATTTGCCGAGGAGGCTAAAGTTATAAGACCGTCCATATCCATATTATTAAGATGCGTTCTCTTATAAACTCCCTTGCGCACCCGAACGAGCTGGACAGAACTTTCTATTTTAGTGAATGACGCAAGTAGGTGAGCAAGATACTCAGGAATCATAGGAACATCAAGTAGTTTCACAACTTTTCTCGAGTCGAATACAGGTATGTTGTCCCTACCTAGCTGTTCTACCGTGTAAGGAATAGCCCCAATATCTTTATGCATACGCCTAATCAAAACCTCAAAATACAGATATGGGGATATTTTTAAGAACGCCAAATCATCCAAGTTCACATGATTGAATACACGAATATCCGAAACTATGGACTTTCTATATCCTGGATCATTTCTTATGGCACGTTTGATGGGGTCGGGGTCTAGAGACCCTGGCACCACGACAGAGATCAAAAAGTCTAGGTCACTCTCGCTAAAGTCCATGTGTACGGCGTTCAAGTTTGCCATGGTATATACTCCTTCTCCTAAACACATCAGAATTCAGAGGTGTTGACCATATTACTATCACGATGCCGGGGATGGAATTGGTTTGAGGGACCGCTATTTGATCTTTTAGCAAAAGATACTAGCCAAAATCGATATCATCTTGAATCGACCAAAGCATTTATAGATCGCTCCACTAAAAACAATTTATAACACCAGGAATATTATGAAAACAATGCCGTACGGCTCATGGGATTCGCCGATAACTTCTGATTTGGTAGCAGGTGGAAACACAAGATATGGAGATATATGGATAGACAAAGATGATATCTACTGGCTCGAGACTAGACCTTACCAACAAGGTCGCAGCGTAATCGTACGACAAAACTCCGCAAAAGGCATTGTCGATGTGACTCCCCCACTAGTAGACGTCAGAACCAAGGTACATGAGTACGGCGGAGGTTCCTACATTTGCGAGGACGGAATCATATATTTTTCGAATGCATCTGATCAAAGACTCTATAGCTTAAATACCTCGCAATCCACAATACAACCACTACCCATCACTGCAGAGAACTTGGATAATAGGTACGCCGACGCATCTATAGACAAGTCTAGGAACAGGCTTATTTGTGTCCAAGAAAGCCACAAGCCCAATACAGAGCCTGTAAATAGTATTACGAGTATAAGCCTCAACAATCATTTCGCTGAAACGATCTTGGTATCAGGATCTGACTTCTATGCCTCTCCTAGGGTAAGCCCTGATGGCAACTACCTAACCTGGGTTCAATGGCACCACCCCAACATGCCATGGGATAAAACGGAATTATGGGTAGCTAATATAGGTGAGGATGGAGGCCTTAACCAAGTAACACAAGTGGCAGGAGAAAAAGGCGAATCCATATGCAATCCTGTATGGTCACCAGACAACGTGCTTCACTACATCTCTGATCTGAATGGTTGGTGGAACATATATCGTAGAGAAAAAACCCAGTCCCTCAATTTGACTCCCCTTAGAGCAGAGTTCACGCAACCACAGTGGATATTGGGATCATCTTTCTACGGATTCATATCCGATAAACAGTTGATCTGTGCAATGAATCAGCGCGGAGTCTGGTCATTGATGACAATCGACCTGGGAAATGGACAACGAGAAAAATTGACAACTCCCTTTTCTGAAATCGGTCAATCCGGAATAAAAGTTTCCAATGGTACTGTAGCCCTAGTGGCGGGCAGCAAGGACCAAGGACAATCCATATATCGATACACACTGGGAAATAAACCAATGAAGCTGACCAGAACTGCATCCCAACCAAAACATGCAGGCTATCTCTCTTCTCCAAAAGAGATTGAATTCCCAAGCGGCGATGATATCGCCTATGGTTTCTTCTATCCTCCCAGAAATATGGATTACAAAGGACATATAAATGAGAAACCCCCTTTGATAGTTCTAACTCATGGAGGGCCAACTGGCGCAACCACAAACTCACTCAACATGTCGGTCCAATATTGGACAAGCAGGGGATTTGCGATTCTAGACGTGAATTACAGGGGAAGTAGCGGATATGGTACCTCCTACCGTAACCAACTAAAGGGCAATTGGGGTGTAAAGGATGTTGAAGACTGTGTGAATGGTGCGAAATATCTTGTAGACTGCGGGAAAGTCGATGCGGATCGTCTGGCAATACGCGGCAGCAGCGCTGGAGGATATACCACGCTAGCATGCTTGACATTCAGTAACTTTTTCAAGGCTGGAGTTAGCTACTATGGCATCAGCGACCTGCTGTCACTCGCTCATGATACCCACAAATTCGAGTCCAGATATTTAGACTCTCTCATAGGGCCATATCCAGAGATGCAAGCCACTTACAAACAGCGATCCCCTATAAATCACATAGAATTACTATCATGCCCTACAATTCTATTTCAAGGGTTAGAAGATCGGATAGTACCCCCGAGTCAAGCAGAGCAGATGGTTGCAGCATTAAAACAGAAGGAAGTACCTGTAGCCTACCTGTATTTTGAAGATGAGCAACACGGCTTCAGAAACTCCTCAAACATCAAAAAAGCTTTGGAAGCAGAGCTTTATTTTTATTCGAGAATATTCGGATTTCTCCCATCTGGTGAGCTTAACCCCATAGAGATATTCAACTTGAGCTAAAGCCCCTCTAACCGACCTTGAACCGTACCTTCACTACCGTGGTCGAACCCAGTCATACCTACACCTACCAATCTAAAAACACGACCAGGCAACATTTCCCTAAGAGTTAATCTTAAAGCTACTTCCGAAATGTCTGCAGCGTATTGTATCGGATGATCTTGAGACTCTTGGCGGGTAAATGTAACGAAGTCACCCATCCTCAATTTTATTCTGACCACACGCCCACTCAAGCCACGGTTAACCAAGGAGCGACCTAATTTTTGGCTTAGCCTTATCACCAATTCACGCACTATGGTCGGATCACTGGTACTTTCCCGCAACGTAGACTCAAGACTAAGAGATTTACGCTTTCGGCCAACGATAACCTTTCGTCCATCAACTCCTTTACTCAAATTTTTCATAAAGTTCGAGTTAGACCCAAATATTTTCTCGTGCCACGTCGCAGTTCTGTTAGATAACTCTCCTATCGTATGCACACCTTCATCATGCAACCTTTGTGCTGTTTTCGGTCCAACACCCCAAAGAACCTCGACTAGCAAAGGAGATAAAAATTTCGATTCGGTTCCTGGCCTCACCACAACAAATCCGTTAGGTTTGTCTATATCTGATGCGATCTTAGCAACAGACTTAGACGAAGCAACTCCTACAGAAATGCTAAGGCCTAACTCTTCCTTAATTCTTTCCTTGATACATAACCCAAGCTGGGCGGGGCCACCTAAATCACCATGTACTTCAGTAACATCAAGATAGGCTTCATCTAGAGATATAGGCTCGACAAGAGGCGTCACCTCGCCAAATATATGCAAAGCCTGAAGAGATATTTCCTTATACGCTTCAAATCTGGGAGCGATCCTTATGGCATGAGGACAAAGCCGCATAGCCTGACCCATAGGCATAGCTGATCTAATTCCGAATGCTCGTGCCTCATATGAAGCGGATGCCACCACTCCTCGATCTTCAGACTTACCACCAACCAATAATGCCTTGCCTTTCAGCTCCGGTCTATCTCTCTGTTCCACCGAAGCATAAAATGCATCAAAATCAGCATGGATGATTGCTCTACTAACGGAATTCATGATCCTTAAATTACCATACCTTGTGCTCGGGTATAAATCTAAAGGACAGGAAGTCACGGATTCCAATTCATTTATTAGCCAAGAAAAACAACTTCCAAGAATCTATTCTCTCAGACTAACCCTGAGTTTCAGGCAATCGACTTGATAATGCGCTCGATGGTATCAGCTTGAAAAGACTTTAAATCATCAACATCTTTAATAAGAACACCCATAGTCCTTTCAACTATTTCGGGCTCAAGACTATCAACGTTCAGAGCGATCATAGCAACGGCCCAGTCCAGCGTCTCAGATATACCTGGTACTTTTTCAAAACCCTCATCCCTTAAAACACTTACAAACTGACATATCTGTCGAGCTAGGCCATTACTTATTTCATCAACTTTCCTCCGAACTATTTGAAGCTCTTTCTCCACATCTGGATAGTCTATCCACAGGTAGATACAACGTCTTCTCAGCGCATCAGAAAGTTCTCTCGTCCTATTAGATGTAAGCACTACAAAAGGCTTGTTTATCGCCTTGATAGTGCCGATTTCTGGAATTGTTACCTGAAATTCGGCAAGCATCTCAAGCAAAAAAGCCTCGAATTCCTGGTCGGCTCTATCGATCTCATCTAACAGCAACACGGGCGATTTTTCTTTATTGATAGCTGACAAAAGAGGTCTCTCAAACAAAAACTCTCTTGAATATATACTTCTCTCCATTTCTTCAGTACTTATACCCGAATTTTCGTTCATTCTTATCCAAAGCAATTGCTTCGAATAGTTCCATTCATAAATGGAAGAAGCCACATCGAGACCTTCGTAACACTGTAACCGTATAAATGTCGTTTCGAGTACTCTGGACATGGTTAAAGCGATATCAGTCTTACCGACACCTGCCCTTCCTTCAATTAATAACGGCCGTTGGAGTACTTGCGCAAGATGTATGGCGGTACCAATAGACTGGTCCGCGATATATCCAAGCTTATCAAACTTCTCTACAATCTCGTTAACGGGATCGCGATTTTCCATCTCAGTCATGCTTTCAAGAGTCCAGACTTAAAGAAGTAACTGGATTTAACAATAACTCCATAAACTTGAGAACCACATTAGTTGTCTTTCGCTTCTTGGATTAATCTCCAAACTTTCTCGGAATTCGCTGGCATGTCTATGTGCCGAATACCAAAAGGTGAGAGCGCATCCACCACAGCGTTTATCACAGCAGGGGATCCAGCAATTGTCGCTGTCTCTCCAGCTCCTTTCACACCCAGGGGATTAACCAAGGTAGGAGTTACTGTTCTATCTGTCTCAATCATCGGTATATCTTCAGCCTTCGGGACAGCATAATCCATCATACTCCCGGTTAATAGCTGTCCATTTTCATCATAAACTGCTTCTTCTTGCAGTGCCTGTCCAATCCCTTGAGCTGCTCCCCCGTGCACCATTCCATCTACTATCAGGGGATTAATAACATTACCAACATCATCAACAGCAACGTATCTGGTAAGTGCAACTTCTCCTGTCAACTTATCAACTTCCACCACAGCGATGTGAGTCCCACCAGGCCATGTAAAATTACTAGGATCAAAAAAACTGAGAGCCTCCATTCCAGGTTCCATATCTTCCGGAATATCCTCAGTGTAATAGTATGACGATAGAGCTATCTCTTGGATTGTCTTAGCCGCATTAGGGGCTCCTTTTACAAATAGCTTACCCTCCTCAAACACTATATCCTCTTCCGCAGCTTCGAGAATATGGGCGGCGAGTTTCTTAGCCTTCTGTTTGATTTTCTGCGTGCTCATGTATATTGCACCTCCGCCAACAGCAGCACTGCGGCTACCAAAGGTCCCCGTACCCATCTGAATCTGGGAAGTATCACCATGCACCACATCAATATCCTCAATCGGTATACCAAGTTCTGATGAAACAACCTGGGCAAATGCCGTCTCATGGCCTTGTCCATGAGCAGATGAACCTGTGAATACCGACACCTTTCCCGTCATATGCATACGCACATTTGCGCTTTCCCAAAGTCCCGCTCTGGCCCCAAGGGTACCTGCAACTGCAGAAGGAGCCGCACCACATATTTCCACGTATGAAGAAATACCCACGCCCAAATATCTTCCTTCTTTTCTTGCGTCCTCCTGTTCTTGTCTAAACTCAGAGTACCCTACCATCTCCAGTGCCCTTTCCAAAGAAGCGATGTAGTTACCACTGTCATAAGAAACTTCTGTCGCTACCTCATAACCATCATCAAATGGAGGGATAAAATTAACTTTCCTAACCTCCGCAGGATCCATCTTAATTTCTGAAGCAAAAAGATCCACCGCCCTCTCGACAGCATATGTGGCCTCAGGGCGGCCTGCCCCCCTGTAAGCATCCACTGGGGTCGTATTAGTAAACGGAGCTGTAACCTTACAGTAGATGTTGGGAATCGTATAAGGTCCAGATAGCATCAACCCGTACAGCCAGGTAGGTATAAGAGGTGCAAAGGTAGAGAGATAGGCACCCATGTTGGCCTTTGTTATTACGTTCAACCCAACGATGGTCCCATCCTTGTTTCCCATTATTTCTATATCAGTGATGTGGTCCCGACCATGCGTTGTGGCGATATACCCTTCCGACCTTTCCTCTATCCATTTCACGGGGGTCTTTAATTTTCTAGCGACAATTGGAGCGATAACCTCCTCCGCATAAAGATACAGCTTACTGCCAAAAGCTCCTCCAACATCTGGCGCGATGACCCTTATCAAATGCTCAGGATGCTCCGTAACCAACGACAGCAAAACTCGAACCAAGTGGGGTATTTGGGTTGACGTCCACATGGTTATCTGGTTAGTAGCAACATTGTAATCAGCAACAACACCTCTGTTTTCCATAGCATTAGGTATTAGGCGTTGGTTCACGAATCTTTGACTCACGACAACATCAGATTTGTTTCTAGCCTCGTCAATGCTGCCTGCATCAACTTCCCATTCAAAGGCAATATTGTTCGGAGCATCTTCGTGAAGCCTAACTGTCCCATCTTTTATAGCGGTATGCATGTCAAGCACTGCGGGCAACTCCTCGTACTCTACATCTATTAGAGCCGCAGCATCTTTGGCAGATTGGAGAGTGTCCCCTATAACAGCAACCACTGCATCTCCGACATATCGCACGGTATCTATAGCCAGTGGAGGGTGAGGAACCTCTCTAGTATCTGGCACAACCCAACCACAGGGCAATGAACCTAATTCCTCTTCCAGTTGCTCCCCAGTGAATATAGCTGCAATCCCAGCGACTTTACTGGCAGCACTAACATCTATTGAGCCCAGTTTTGCATGAGCATAGGGGCTTCTCACCAGAACCATGTGTTTCATGCCAATCAATTTCACATCATCGACATATGTTCCTTTACCGGTTATCAGCCTGGGATCTTCTTTACGCTTCACACTAGAACCAACTCCAACAGTTGCCATAACAAACTCCTTAACTCCTCAATCTTCACCCGGGAGTGAAACTCATGGTTATACACAGACCCAAAGAGCCATCGATATCAGCCAAACTCTTCGGTAAGCATCCGCTTAAAACATTACAAGTCAAACTGGCCATGATTTCGATGCCCCTAATTTATAACAGTCCCCTAGTTTTAAGCAATACTGGTAATGCGAGACAGTCATCCCACGCTTCAAGATGATCGATGATCGCGCGGATCAAATTAGTTCAAAAATTTCGCCGAATCGCCGAATAACGATTAGACCAAACGATTAGACCAGAGGAAATAGTATTCTTGACACTCATGCTAATACACTGTAGACTTACGCAGTGGTCGCTATATGCCCCAACGGCTGTCTCCATTCTATATGTCACGCACCTGTAAAAGGGTGCCTTTTCTTTTTGCCACTCCGATATTCGAAGAGGCCTAGCCTAGTAGTACAACGTAAACCCATACCCTGAAGGAGCGTGAGTGTCTATGACCTCCTCTGCGATGCAGATTTCTAATGGCGTTTTTCCAAAGATCCGATCTTTTGCAAAGATAACGCCGATCCTCGATGTGCCAGATCTAATTGATGTTCAAAAAGAGTCCTTTAATTGGTTCAAAACAAAGGGCTTAGAGGAGTTATTTAGGGAATTATCCCCGATCGAAGATAACCCTGCTCAAACCTCACGGTTTTCTTTATCTTTCGTGAGCCATGAATTTGAGGATTCAAGGTTTACAGAAGAGGAATGTAGAGCCGAGGAAAAAACATTTGACGCCGCACTCTATGTGACCATCAAATTAGAGATAAAAGATGGTCCAGGACATGGTGAAGTTAAAGAACAAAGGCTCTACGTCGGGAATATACCGATGATGACCCGAACAGGAACCTTCATCATAAACGGGGCGGAACGAGTTGTCGTCAGCCAACTCGTAAGGTCTCCAGGTGTCTACTTCACCGAAGACATTGACGTGGCCTCGGGAAGATCTCTCACTTCAGCAAAATTGATCCCATACAGAGGCGCCTGGGTCGAATTTGAGACAAGTAATCGGGACATTTTATATGTGAAGATTGATCGTAAGAGGAAGATTCCAGTGACAACGCTGCTCAGGTCCCTTGGGTATGAGACAGACCAGGAGATTTTAGAGTTATTTGACGATATAGATAATGACCCTGAACACCAATTCATAAGAACCACTATAGAAAAGGATACGGCAGTCAGGACTGAAGAAGAGGCGTTGATAGAATTCTACCGCCGACTTAGGCCAGGTGAGCCACCCAGTGCTGAGAACGCTAGGAATTTGATTGATTCCCTGTTTTTTGACCCCCGCCGATATGACTTGGGGCAGGTTGGTCGATACAAGCTCAACCGCAGCCTGAAAGGACCTGAAAATACGGATAGATATGGCAACCTTGACGACCGGATATTGGATAGGGGAGACATAATATCTCTCTTGCGAACTCTGATACAAATCAACAATGGAAACAAGAAGGCTAACGATATAGATCATTTGGGGAATAGAAGAGTCAGAGCGGTAGGAGAACTAATCCAGAATCAAGTAAGAGTTGGATTACTCAGGATGGAGAGAGTTATTCGAGAAAGAATGACCATACAAGCGGATACAACTACAACAACTCCAGCAGCACTCATCAATGTGAGACCGGTTGTGGCTGCAGTCAGAGAATTTTTTGGCGGCTCACAACTTTCACAATTTATGGATCAAGCCAATCCGCTCGCTGAGCTTACTCACAAAAGAAGACTGTCAGCACTGGGACCTGGAGGGCTTTCAAGAGAAAGAGCCGGATTTGACGTACGGGACGTACATCACTCTCATTACGGAAGAATATGCCCGATAGAGACCCCGGAAGGTCCCAATATCGGACTCCTCGTCTCCTTAGCAACATATGCTAGAACCAACGAATTTGGATTCATTGAGACTCCTTATAGGAAAGTTCTCAAAACCTTATCTAATGGGGACGCTTCAACTTTAATCGGACACACTCCAACAGAAGATATAAAGGCAAATGACGGAAAAACCATTGTGAGATCAGGAACGCGTATAAGTGTCAGAACGGCAGGGAGGATCGCAGCACTAGATAAAAAAACTTTCGATGTTCAACCATACGTTTCTAGTAACTTGTATGACATCGTGTACCTCCCAGCAGACGAAGAAGAAGATTATTTCATAGCTCAAGCTAATTCTGCCATTAATGATGCTGGAGAATTCCTAGAAGACAGGGTAGAGACCCGTAAAGGAGAAACAGTGTCGATGGAGCCCACCGATTCTACCGCTTATATGGATGTCTCACCCCTTCAACTGGTTAGTGTCTCTACATCTCTAATCCCATTCCTGGAGCATGATGACGCCAATCGTGCCTTGATGGGATCAAACATGCAAAGACAAGCGGTCCCACTTCTACGCCCGGAGAGTCCATTGGTTGCCACCGGAATGGAGGAAAGGGTCGCTAGGGATAGCGGCCAAGTGGTAATGTCAGATTGCGATGGAGTCGTGTCTGGTGTTGAAGGAACAAATATTGTAGTGACAGACAGCGACAATGGTAAGCATAATCATCCGCTCATAAAGTTCCACAGAAGTAATCAAGGTACATGTGTCAACCAGAGACCTCTAGTCAGCAAGGGAGACCGTGTCAGCAAGGGAACCATACTAGCCGATGGCTCGTCTACAAAAGGCGGCGAACTAGCTCTTGGGCAAAATCTATTGGTCGCATTTATGACGTGGGAAGGATACAACTTTGAAGACGCCATCATTTTGAGCAACAGATTAATTAAGGAGGACAAATTCACCTCAGTCCATATAGAAAAATATGAGATCGAGTCCAGAGATACTAAACTCGGACCAGAAGAGATCACAAGGGATATTCCTAACATCGGAGAGGAGAGCCTAAGGAACCTCGATGAAGATGGCATTATAAGAATAGGGGCAGAAGTCCGAAACCGTGACATTTTGGTCGGCAAAATCACTCCAAAGGGAGAAACAGAACTGAGTGCTGAGGAAAAGCTACTTAGAGCTATATTTGGAGAAAAAGCTAGAGATGTTAAAGACACCTCACTTTACGTACCACACGGTCAAGGCGGCAAGATAATTGATGTGAGAATCTTGGAAAGAGACAACGGTGACGATCTTCCCCCAGGAGTCAATAAGTTAGTAAGGCTGTGGATTGCCCAAACCCGAAAGATATCAGAAGGGGATAAAATGGCAGGCCGGCACGGGAACAAAGGCGTAATAGCTCGAATACTCCCTGAGGAAGATATGCCGTTCCTACCTGATGGAACTCCAGTAGACATAATTCTGAATCCAATCGGCGTGCCATCGAGAATGAACTTGGGACAGGTGCTGGAAACGCATTTAGGATGGGCCGCGAATCGATTAGGATTCAAGGCTATAACTCCTGTATTTGATGGGGCCGAGGATAAGGCAATAGAGGATGAACTTGCAAAAGCATGGATTATTGAACAATCCGGTGCATTGGAAGCCATGGAATCCCAAGGTTTCAATCGTGAAGATGTCAACCTCGAAAAATTGGAATCATACCTCTCCGACCACGGTTTTGAATTACAAGATGTTTTTGTTACTAATACACCTGGCAAACCTCGGGAAGCTTGTCTAAGAATATGGCTTAGCGAAACCGCGGGAAAAGCAGTAGATGGGCTGTCTTTGGAAGAACTGATGGAAGAGGCCCTAGAGCTGAACAGAACTCGTGGGTTGGCTGCTCCCGTACTAGGAAAGTCTATTCTTTATGACGGAAGAACCGGAGAAAAATTTGATCAGCCAGTGACTGTAGGCTATATATATATGCTAAAACTAATTCACTTGGTTGAAGACAAAATACATGCACGGTCAACAGGACCATATTCCTTGATTACACAACAGCCACTAGGCGGAAAAGCGCAGATGGGAGGACAGAGATTTGGGGAAATGGAAGTCTGGGCCCTAGAGGCTTACAGCGCAGCCTATAATCTCAGAGAAATGCTCACGATAAAGTCCGATGACGAGATTGGACGCGTCAAGTCGTACGAAGCAATAGTGAAGGGTGAGGATGTGGCTCAACCGGGGATCCCACAATCATTTCATGTATTGATGAAGGAACTGCAAAGTCTAGCTCTTTCCATTGAACTTGAGACAGACGACCCAGAAGAATTACAACTCAGCAGCCCCGAGGATATTTTCGCTGATCCGTCAGCTTTGTCAGATCAGCTAGCAGTACTACAAAATAGCCTCAGTGAAAACACGGATATGGTCTCTACTGATGAAGATAACGAATCAGATAGCTCGGAGGACGAGCAACCCGTCATAGAAGGGGACATCTAGCAATATTTGTGCCCAGTATTTCGGTTATGTTGTTGGAATAGTTTATGGAGATAAATAATGGTTCAGTCTGGAAATGATTTTGAAGCGATCACGATATCACTAGCCTCCCCGTCTGTCATTGAAAAATGGTCTTGGGGAGAAGTTGTCAAGCCTGAAACGATCAATTACAGGACACTTCGCCCAGAGAAAGATGGGTTGTTTTGTGAAAGGATATTCGGCCCAACAAAAGACTGGGAATGTTACTGCGGAAAATTTAAGAAGATCCGTTTTAGGGGAGTTATATGTGACAGGTGTGGAGTAGAAGTTGCCAGGTCGAAAGTGAGACGGGAACGTATGGGGCACATTGCTCTCGCAGCGCCTGTTGCACACATTTGGTTTTCTAAAGGCACGCCCAGCCGGTTAGGATTACTATTGGATCTTTCTCCTCGCAATTTGGACAGGGTACTATACTTTGCACAATTTCTGGTCACTGACGTCGACGAGGATAAAAAGAACGAAACCCTACAGCTCTTGCATTCAAATCTAGAATCGCTATTGCTAGAAAAAGACGAGAAGATTGAACAAGAAATATTGAAACTCAGCAACCAAGAACTAAGCCCGGGAGACCTTAGTGAATCGGAGCACCAAGAGGAACCAGGGGGGGAAGAGCTCAATGAAGGGCAACTACCGGAAAACGAAATTAAGAAAGCCCCAGAACATGATTTGTCAGTGGAAATAGCGGCGATTAGGGAGGCGATTGATGAGGAATATGAACCTCAATTAGCTGAACTTAACGATATGATTGATGGGTTAGAAGATCTGTTCATAACTAAACTGCTAACTGAGACTCAATTTCGTGACCACCGAGCTAAGTTTCCGGACCTGTTTTCTGCCAGCATGGGTGCCGAGGCCATTTTATCAGTCTTACAAAATCACTTAGTATTAGACGAACTTCGCGAAAAACTCCAAGAGGAGATGCAATCGACGTCGGGACAGAAGAGGAAAAAAGCCATAAAGCGGATGCGCGTGGTTGAGTCTTTTAGGAATAGTAACAATAGACCTGAATGGATGATTATGACCGCCCTACCCGTTCTGCCGCCTGATTTAAGACCTATGGTGCAGTTAGATGGAGGAAGATTCGCCACCAGCGACCTAAACGATCTGTACCGAAGGGTGATAAACAGAAACAATCGGCTCAAAAGACTTATAGAACTGCAAGCACCGGAAATTATAATCCGAAATGAAAAAAGGATGCTCCAAGAATCGGTAGATGCCTTAATTGACAATGGTAGGAGAGGTCGTGCAGTATCAGGGAGTCATAACCATAAACTTAAGTCGCTATCTGACCTTTTACGAGGCAAACAGGGTAGATTCCGCCAAAACCTTCTAGGTAAAAGGGTGGATTACAGTGGCCGTTCAGTAATAATATCAGGTCCCGAGCTCCAACTTTATCAGTGTGGCCTACCAAGACGAATGGCCTTAGAGCTTTTCAAGCCTTTCATAATGCACAGGTTGGTAATGAAAGGCTACGCCCACAACATCAGAAGCGCAAAAAGACAAGCCGAAGGTAACAGACGCGAAGTTTGGGAGATATTGGGAGAAGTTGTCAAAGAAAGACCCGTGATGCTCAATAGAGCCCCAACCTTGCATCGCCTAGGCATACAAGCGTTCGAGCCTGTATTGATTGAAGGCAGCGCTATAAGAGTCCACCCGTTGGTGTGTACGGCTTTCAACGCGGACTTTGACGGTGACCAAATGGCAGTGCATGTCCCATTGTCAAGGGCGTCGGTTCTTGAAGCACGCAGGCTAATGTTAAGCACACACAATATGCTAGCTCCAAGCTCAGGTGAACCTATTGTTACGCCGTCCTTAGATATGGTGTTAGGCTGTTACTACATGACCACTGAAGATGTAAATACGAAAGGGTCAGGGAAAAAATTCAGCAACTTTGAAGATGCGTCTCTTGCATATGACATGGAACAGGTGGACTTACGCGCACCCATTGAGGTCAGGGACTCCAGCGGAAAGTGGATCAACACAACATGCGGGAGAATTGTGTTCAACACCATATTACCTACTGAAATCGAATTCGTGAATGAAGCGGTCGAGAAAAATAAACTCAAAGATCTCACAAGTGAGTGCTTTAGGATTCTTGGTAATGAAAAAACTGCGAACGTATTAGACAATATTAAGAAATTGGGCTTCTATCACTCCTCCAAGGCCGGAGTGTCCATTGCCATTAACGACGTAGAGGTACCCCCCCAAAAAGCGGACATAGTAGGAAAGGCAGAGGAATCCGTCCGTGCCTTGGAAAACCAATACCAAAGTGGCCTGATCACAGAGGAGGAAAGATACACCGCTACTGTTAAGATTTGGACCGATGCAAATGATGAATTAACTGAGGTTATACAAGACGAGCTACCAAAGTATGGTGGGATCTATATGATGGCTAATTCGGGAGCCAAGGGGAATATTGCACAGATAAGACAGATGGCTGGTATGCGAGGACTTATGTCCGATCCAAAAGGACGTATCATAGACAGACCAATCAAATCTAATTTCCGAGAAGGTCTTACTGTGTTGGAGTATTTCATTTCTACTCACGGTGCCAGAAAAGGGTTGGCAGATACTGCACTCAGAACCGCCGACAGCGGCTACTTAACTCGTCGACTAATTGACGTTTCTCAGGAAGTCATCATTAGTACGGATGACTGCGGCAACGAAGAAGGATTATCAATCATAGACTATGAAGATGAAGCTCTGAAGGACTTATTCTACGATAGAATAAAGTACAGATACGCTGCACATCCCATCGCTGATCCCAAAACTGGCGAAGTATTGGTCGATATTGACCAGCCGATTCAAGAGGATGAGATCAAAAAACTACGGGATGCCAAGATCACTGCGGCCGCAGTTAGATCTCCACTAGCCTGTGAATCTGAGAAGGGTCTTTGTAGGAAATGTTATGGACTTTCCTTGGCTAACCTTCAACCAATAATGATTGGAGATGCGGTAGGTATAATCGCCGCTCAAAGCATAGGAGAACCAGGTACCCAACTGACTATGAGAACTTTTCACACAGGCGGTGTCGCGGGCGTGGATATAACAAGTGGTTTACCACGAGTTGAAGAGTTATTTGAAGCAAGATCGCCAAAAGGAGCAGCTATACTTTCAGAGATATCCGGCACAGCAAAAATACTTGCATCACCTGAAGGAAGAATCGCTCGTATATTCAACAATGAAGAACTGCATGACGAATATCCAGTGGAAGGCTATGATCGGCTGGTGAAGAATAAGGATACAGTCATAATAGGTATGCCAATACTTTCAAACTCGTCAACGGAACAGCTAGTGTACGCGCGAAACTCCGGAACCGTTGGGATAGCAGGTGATACTCTCACGATAACGTGGACCGACGAAGAACAGAGAGAATATAGTATCCCGGCAGCTGCAAACTTAGAGATATCAGACGGTGATTCCGTAGAAGCCGGACAATCCCTCACTTCAGGGCCTAAGAATCCTCAGCAGATCTTGGAAATTCAAGGTAGAGAGGCAGTTCAAACATACCTCATAGAAGAAGTCCAGAAAGTCTATAGATCCCAGGGAGTCCCCATACACGATAAACATATTGAGGTCATCATAAGACAGATGCTGAGAAGAGTTCAGATACACGAGGCCGGGGATACAGAAATGCTGCCAGGCGATCCTATGGACCGAGGAGAATATGAAGCAACAAACGACGAGTGCAGGGCAGAAGGTGGTGATCCTGCTACCGCTATTCCGATACTACTAGGCATCACTCGGGCCTCACTACATATGGATAGTTTCCTAGCCGCCGCATCGTTTCAAGAAACAACAAGAGTGCTTACAGAATCCGCCACAAGCGGGAGGCGAGATCGTCTCACTGGACTTAAAGAAAACGTCATCATTGGTCGTCTAATTCCTGCTAGATATGATAATACGGAGGAAGGCCGGCTGAAATTAGGGCTAGATGAATTAGAAAAGATGATGGAGCTGGATCTGGAAACACCTGATAGCCCACCACCACCACCACAGATAGACGGTGAAGACATTAGTAGTTTTATGGATGGAAATATCGATGGAGGCAATGGACAGTCTGAGAGACCATCAGAAATTCTTCCTGGAGAGTAATTTATAATTTAAGGCGCTCTCAAAAAACAACTTTTCATCATCCTGATCAAAAGCAAATCGACTGCCACCTCTCGATACCACTACTGATAGTGGTCCGTGTCGCACGATACCCGCAGGTACGTGGACAAGTTGCTTTGTCCGGTGTACAGTTTTCCCAATGCCATGACCCACGCGATCTCTTCAAGTTGTTTTCACTAGGCTTCTCCAGGATCTGAAATGCCTCCAGGCCCATTATCATCCAGAATATTAAACAGTTTAAAACGTCAAGAGAACACCATGGCCGCCCAACGATATTCAGCCCCCTGGGTAAAAATCACCATCAGTCTATTGGCAACCTTAATCTGTTGCATCCTGGGATCATCAATCGGATCCGTATCAATAGATCCCTACACCGTCTTCTTAATCGCAATTTCCAAAGTGCCATTTTTAACTCTGACTTCCCAATGGTCTGAATCATCTGAAATTATATTGTGGCAGATAAGATTCCCTAGAGTGATATTAGCCGTGCTAGTAGGATCGTCACTGGCTGTCTCAGGAGCTACCTACCAAGGTATATTTAGAAATGTTTTGGCGGACCCTTATCTGATAGGCGTAGCATCAGGCGCGGGGCTTGGGGCAACAATAATTTTCACGTTGGGCATACCAATAACTGTTTGGGGTATAAGCTCCGTCCCAGTGGCTGGGTTTATAGGCGGCATTTGTGCTGTAGCTATATCATATTTCATATCTGTGAAATCAGGATCGACGTCGATTTCTGCTCTCATACTTGCTGGAGCAGCTATAGGTGCTTTCTGTACGGCAATCACGGCCATCTTGATGCTAAAGAGTGAACCTGATTTACGACCAGTATTGAGCTGGTTAATGGGGGGCCTAATAAGAGCCCAATGGAATCATAATCTTCTTCTACTAATCTATCTAACCCCTGGCTTAGCAATAATATTCTCATACAGTAGGATCCTAAACATATTACAGTTGGACGAATCCTACGCCACAAATCTAGGGGTAAATGTTGATAAAGCAAAAAACATCCTGATATTAGCATCGACCCTTATTACAGCGGCTGCCGTCTCTTTCAGTGGTATCATCGGTTTTGTTGGTTTAATAGCCCCTCACACCGCTCGTCTACTGTGGGGAGGGGATTATCGAACACTAATTCCCTTAAGTTCTACTTTAGGCGCTACATTTCTAGTTGTATCCGATCTCATCGCAAGAACTGCTATAAGTCCAAGTGAGCTTCCGGTAGGAATAATAACAGCGCTTTTTGGGGCCCCATTTTTCTTGTACCTACTCAGCTTCCGAAGAAGAGAAATTATATAAATGGAATCGATTGAAGCTAACTCCCTAAGCTTCTCCTACAAGGATAACCAGGTCATATCAAATATAGACATATGTATCCAACCTGGAGAATTTGTATCGCTTATAGGCCCAAATGGAAGCGGTAAAACAACACTACTGAAAATGTTCCAGGGAATCTTAGTCCCATCCCATGGCTCCGTGACAACATACGGCAAGTCGATTGCTGATATGTCGCCAAAAGAACGGGCTACGCTAATATCAGTAGTACCACAAAACCCCGAAATACCTAAATGGATGACTTTATCGGATTTCGTGATGTTAGGAAGGAATGCATACTTAGGCCTATTTAATTGGGAAGGTGAAAAAGATCTCAAGGCCGTCAAAGACGCCATGACCATAACCGATATATGGGATATTTCCCACCGAAAACTAAGTGAGGTTTCCGGAGGAGAGATGCAAAGAGCTATGATTGCTCTAGCTATAGCGCAGAGTTCACCTGTGATGCTACTAGATGAACCAACCGCCAACCTAGATTTAAAACGTCAAATAGACACCTTGAGTCTTATCAAAAAAAACCACATTATCCGCCAAGGAATAACTTTAATAGCCATTCACGATCTAACATTAGCTGGACAACTTTCGGACCGAATAATAATGCTGGATAAAGGAAATATGGTAGCGGATGGCACCCCAGAACAAGTACTCACAAAACAAAATTTAGAAACTGCCTATGACCTCAAGATGAAAATCATCCCTCACCCGCTGACAAACACACCTGTTGTACTGCCAATATCACCGCACAATTGAACCGAACCTACTCCAAATTCCCTTGGGATTTATATTTTTGAGCTTTTATCTTGTAAATTTCCGCGATCTCTCGCGTTAGGTCCAAATGTCGTTGCTTCACTGTACCTTTAATTCTTCCCGGGATACCCATGACTATAGAATTTGGGGGAATCTCCATATTTTCGATGACCATTGTTGAAGAACCCAATATGGAGTCATTTCCTATTAAAACACCATCATTAATCACAGCTCCATTTCCAATAAGAACTCTGTCACCAATATCTCTCCCATGGCACATTACTCGATGACCAATCACAACATGATCACCAATATATACATCTGCATCCCCATGTACCACAGAATTATCCTGAATATTGGTGAATTTACCTATTTTTATCTTGCCAGTATCGCCCCTTATCACAACGCCTGGCCAAATACTCGAACCTTCCCCCACTTCAACATCCCCAAT
>CAZRSW010000006.1:42102-57229 GCA_964602845.1 uncultured Dehalococcoidia bacterium
TTATCACAACGCCTGGCCAAATACTCGAACCTTCCCCCACTTCAACATCCCCAATCACATATGCGGCCTCACTAACAAAAGCAGTTGGATGAATAACCGGATCCATTCCATAAAAGCTCCTTATCACAACAACCCTCCATTATCCATAATATAATTTGATCCATGCACATAGGACAGGACATTTTCTATGCTACCCTATAACATGGCATCAATGTGTATCATATGACTTATGAATGTAAATACCCATATATTAATTAAACTTATCAGTCCTTTGGTCCTCCTCGCGCTAACCACGTCCTCCTGCAAGTCATCTCCAGAAAATGAACCTGCAGCCATAGTCAATGAACAAGCCACAACTGAGGCTACCCCTTTGACAATTATAGAAGCCGGAAACACGATTGCCTCCACACCTTCCGCATTTTCAGATTCAATGTTCCTATACACAAAGGCAGTAAGCGAGCTTCGAGCTGAAGAATATAAGGATGCCATTAATACCTTCTCCATGGTAATAAAAAGAGTCCCAGAACTAGCAATTGCCTACAAGGGTAGAGGCGCTGCTTATTACTATGAAAAACAGTATTCTTTGGCGAAAACAGATTTAACGAAAGCTATCGAGCTGGATGCAGAGCTAGGGGGAGCATATCTCTATCTTGGTAAATTGTACAAGGATCAAGGAAAACATGAATTGGCAACAATCGAACTGCGCAAGTCTATTTCTTTCATCCACCCTGTAAGGGAGCATTTGGAACTTGAGATCGCACAGGAGACCTTATTGGACGTATCTGGAAAATGATCTATTCTAACTCAATAATCACTGCTCCACCAAGGATTTGATCCCCCGGAGAAACACGAACTGACTTCACAATGCCCGACCAATCTGATCTCAAAGTCTGCTGCATCTTCATAGCCTCTAAGACACATATTTCATCACCCGTTATAACCTGATCACCCTCTTTAACTGCCATAGACACTACGATGCCGGGCATAGGTGAGTGAAATATTTTGACAGGACCCGAAGTATTGCTACTACGATCGTCTGTAGAAAGTGATTCCTCTTGCTCATTTCCTATTACCGATATTGATGGCTCGGACGTAACCTCATCTTCTGACACCTCTTCTAAGATAACTTCAATCAGTTCTCCATTGACAAAAGTTCTCACGGGCGACTGATTGATATCCTCTACTTCAACCAAATACCATTTGTCACCAACACGTACACGAAGCTTATTTATCATTTCACCTACACCAGGGATATAAATACGCCAGCAATAACCGCCGATCCTATAACCCCTGCCACGTTCGGACCCATCGCGTGAGGCAATAGAAACGTTTTAGGGTTCGCCTCCTGACCTATATGATGAGATATTCTGGCGGCCATGGGCACAGCTGATACACCGGCAGATCCAATCAAGGGGTTTATTTTATTCTTTAAAAATACATTCATTAATTTTGCGAACAGGAGTCCAGCTATAGTTCCAAACGAGAATGCGACAAGCCCCAGACAGAGAATAACGATTGTTTGCAAATCAAACACCCTATCTGCCGTCAGTTGAGTACCCACCGTCAACATTAAGAATATCGTCGATATATTGAGAATTTCATTAGAAGCGGCACTCGTTAATCTTGGAACAACGTTGCTTTCCCGGAACAGATTGCCGATCATGAACATTGATATAAGAGGAGCGGATTTTGGCACGACCAAAATTATGAGTATAAGAGCAACATTGGGGAACACTAGTTTCTCAAAAGAAGAGACCTCTCGGATGGGCGGCATCTCCAGTTGTCTTTCTGATTTCGTGGTAAAAAGCTTCATTAAAGGCGGCTGTATGAAAGCTATCGCAGCCATATATGAATATGCAATAACCGCCGTTATACCAAGTAATTCCGGGGCCAATTTGGCAGAAAGGAAGATAGTGGTTGGTCCATCAGCACCTCCTATAATTCCAATAGCGGCCGCTTGGTCTATCGTAAACGCCATTCCTATTTGTTCAGAAGCTAGAGCTCCCCAGAAAGCAACAAATATGCCAATCTGAGCAGCGGCACCAAGTAATAATAGCTTTGGGTTAGCTATAACCGGGCCAAAGTCCGTCAGAGCTCCAATACCTAAGAATATAATCGGGGGTAATATATTCCAGAATGACAAACCGTAGTGAAACAGCACTCCAAAAATACCCGCCTCTTGGAAGCCAGCATTACTTGAGGGCAAGGCAACTAGCCCAGTCAAGGGCAGATTAGCCGCGATGATTCCGAGTCCTATAGGCAATAACTCATAAGGTTCCCATTTTTGCCTTATAGCCAAATATATGAATGCCAGCCCGACGGCAATCATAATTAAGCCCCGCCAAGTTAAATTAGCCAGACCCGTGGTGTTTATAAAATCTGTAAATTCGTTCAATTTGTATTGTTAAAAATGTTCGCTAGCCTTCATCTCTAGTACTTCCATCCGCCTGTGTAGCCAATACAGCCACTGCCACCGACGCAGCGACCATCTGATCTTTCACATCCATTAAAATAGGCGCATCTGAGTGAGCTACTGTCCGCCTCATCTCAACTCTTTTTGTTATGATCTCATTTAATTTTATGAAAAGGATTAAGGATAATAACAACAGAATCGCTGTTCCCATGCCCACTAACGTTAAGAAGCCTGCTTGTACCGCAATTGAAGTGTCTATGTTCGTACCTACTTTCTTTACCTCTAAGCTATATCTCAAAAGGAGATTTTACACTACCAGATCATTTTCTAGGCAACTTTCGGAATGCATTTCATAAATTGGTTGGTTCAACATGATCAGAAATATCATCAAAGCATCGCTACTGGACAGGAAAACATTCCTGTACTTTAAAACTCACCCAGAATCAGTAGTACAATCGCTAGCTATTGTAGCCCTCAGCGGTGTTACCACTGGTGCCGCAATACGATATCGCTCCATATCAATCGATCCTGGCAACCTGACTCAGCAGATGCAAATTCTCACGGTAAGCTTTACCACCGTGTTATTGGGATGGGTACTATGGGCTTTCATATCCGGAACACTCTGCAAATTTTGGGGCGGACAAGGTACGTTCAGAGAAACAACCCGATGTATAGGGATCTCATATAGCCCAGCGATTATATTCTTATTTGCAACATTCCCCTATATTGACAAATTCGCCTTTCTTGTCACGATGATATGGATTCTGATTTCAGGAACATACGCATTAGCCTCCGTTCAAGGAATAAGCCTGGTGAAATCTGCCTTTCCAAGCTTCGTAGGCTGGGCAATGTCATGGTTACTCTTACCGATACTGATGTTACTATCGTACATATCTGGACCCACCACAAATTAAGCGCTAGGGATGTGTTTAACAATATTGGCCCATTTAGATCTCAACGCCTTTCTAGTATTTTCAAAAATTATTTGTTCTACTTCATCAATCTCTCGTGAGTGAATCAATGACACCTCTTGAAGTATGTCTCTCAGATGCCTAGGCTCTGTCCAATTCATCCTATTTTTTTTAAAGGGTTGTGGGAACGAATCTGTTTCTAAAACAATCTTATCGATAGGCAACTTCTTTACAACATCACGCAAAGAATCCAAGCGAAATATAGGCCGTGCGATAGATATGTAAAACCCCAAATCAATCGCTGCCTCAGCATCATATAAAGAGCCCTGAAAATAATGCATTATGCCACCAACCTGATACGCGCGCTCTTCTCTCAATATCCTAAAACATTCCTTATGTGAATTCCTACTGTGAAAGACTATTGGTAAGTCAAGCATACGCGCTAAATATATTTGCTCTCGGAATGCACTATATTGCCAGGACCTATCGGGCATATTATCCATAAAATCAAGGCCGATTTCACTCATGACAACTACTTTGTCTGAGGATAAAGCAAGATCTCTTAATGTTTCGTAATCACCGTCATTTAATGGTGCTTCAAGATCCATCGGGTGAACACCCACACCAGAAAAAAAATTAGGACGATTCACAGAAAGGTTTATACACCTCTTAGTTGATTTGATAGTAGTACCTGCGGATATAACGAATCCAACCCCGACATCAGCAGCCCTATCCATGATAGGGGTAATATCAGAATCATCAAATTTGTCCAGATGAACATGAGTGTCTATAAGCACAATACTAACACAACCAATGAAGCAAATAACCGCGAATCAGCACCACTTCGAGGAGTCTCAATTATACTACTACCGGTACTTGAATATAATTATAAGATAACGTTTCCTCTAAATCTAAACAATTGGGTATGTCTTGTATTATCCATCCATCATACACAGACCAATATCAATCCTGATCTACGCAACCGTAATTGGGTTATCTTTATACGCCTGCACCACTGGGGCAAATACCGGACCGCCTAGTCCGGCCATATCAGAGAATTTTAATGAGCAGAAAGATCCCATCACCCCTGTCCGCCAGATTAATACACCTCAAAGGATCGAACCCCGGCCCACTGCAATAATACCTTCCCATCCCCCAACCCCTACTACAAATATCATCTCTCAACCCAAAAACATTCCTATACGCAAACCTACAGCGACTGAACTCCCCTTCGAATCGAAGAATAGGACACCCGTACTGGCTAATGAGGAAAAAGGCGGGACGCTTAATTTAGCATCCCAAATCCCCTACGATTCTCTTGACCCTCACAAGGAACCATCTCTGTCATTCTCTAGTTGGGGTCCCGGCGTTGCTTATAACCGACTTCTCAGATTCCAAGCTGGTGGTGATATCACATTACCGTCGAGATCCACCGAATGTGATCTATGTTCCAAATGGATCATGAAAGATGATCAAACTTTTATATTCCATATTAGGGACGGAGTACGCTGGCACACCAATACCAAGTACGAGGACTTAGGAACGGTGGATTCATACGACGTAAAGGCAAGTCTAGAACGCCAGAGGTCGAAAGAACTCCCCAACTCCCATATTTTGCATATGATAAAAGATATAAGAGTCGTGACGAAATCAATCTTAGAAATAAGTTTGATCAATGCTGATGCAGACTTTTTATCCGCTATAGCGGATGGTAGAAGTAAGGTGATTTCTGCAGCTGTATTAAGAGACCCTACACCTCTGGACGATGGACCGGTTATAGGATCGGGTCCTTGGTCTCTTTCCAAATACACCCACCAGACTTTATCCGTCATGATTAACAATAGCCAAAATACTGATGACCCAGATCGCCAGGCATTATTGGAATCCCTAAGGTTCCACACCATTCCAGATTCGAAGACCAGACATGCCGCTTACAAGGTGGCCCTATTAGACATTCACCAATTATCACTATCAGATATGGACCTCCCCAGTGACGAATATAACCCAGGCAATTTCCTACTGTACCCTGAATCTGGGATCGGTCTAGAAATTTCATTCAATACCACGAAGATTCCTTTCGACAACCAAGAAGTACGCAGGGCAGCAATGGCTTCACTAAATCCAGACACAATTATCCGGGATGCCTGGAAAGGCCGGGCATTTTTTTCCTCAGGATTTCCTTTAGCCACACCTACCTGGCTTCAAGACCGAGAATCTTGGCTACCTTATTTTGACAAAGCAGACAACACTTTAGAATCTCTAAAAACCACCGAACTGGTACTACCGATCAACGTCCGAATAAAATCAAGTGATTTTGGGGAAGAGTACGTAGAGAGTGTAAAAATTATCAAACAACAGCTATCACAGGGTGGATTTAAACCCGTGGTCAATTTTCTTAGCAGGAAAGAATACGCAGAAGATGCCTGGATTGCGGGTAACTACCAAATAATGGTAGGACCAACGATCCCCCAAACCTCCCCTAACGGATATCTTCTGGGAGTCCTTCATAGCAGAGGTGGATGGAACACAAATGGTCACAAGAACGATGAACTTGATCGCTTACTCGAGCAGCAAGCAATTGAATATGATGTTGCAAAGAGAAGACACCTTATTAAACAAATACAGACATCTATATTAGAAAATGGCTACAGATTCATGCCCGCGACAAAAATATCACTATGGACGTGGCAATCTAATATAAGGGATTTCAATCCGAATTTTTCCAGAGGCGAATACGGTTTTTGGGAGAAGGTATGGACAGACAGATGAAAACACCACCTACCTTAGATTGGTTGTGAGAGCTGAACTCGCAAGTAACGCACATTTTATACGTACCGGAAATTCTCTTACCCTGAACAAAGCAGATATGGCACCAAATTGACGGGCATATTCCGACTCATGCAAATCGTGTGACTCCATAATACGACTAAAAGCACGTGAAAAATCACTAACCTCATTAATCGTCTTCCCAATAATGGCTTCAGAAAATAGCGAACCAGAAGCCCTATTTATTGCACATCCTACTCCCTGAGCCCCTACAGCTTGTACTGAATCATGGCTATCCACCAAGAGTTGGAAATGTATCTCGTCTCCGCAAAAGGGATTCACCGCATCCGCCTTCAGGTCGGGGGATTTCAATTCATTACTATTTCTCGGATTCCTACAATGATCGAGAATAACCTTATCTCGGTATAAATCATCAAGACTGGGTCGAATCATTCCTAAAATACCTCAATGCTGCAAGAAGTGCCTCCACCAAGCGATCGACTTCTTCTCTAGTGTTGTATACGTAAAAACTAGCACGTGCGGTAGCTGATAGGCCAAAACTCTTAACCAAAGGCATCGCACAATGATGACCAGTTCTGATAGCTATACCTTCTTGATCCAAGAATGTCCCTAGATCATGTGGATGAACATCTTTAGCATTAAATGAAATGATCCCTCCCCTCAAATCCACATCTCGTGGGCCAAACACATCCACCCCTTCAGACTCTACAACCTCAAATCTATGGAGAGCATATTCAGTCAATGATCTCTCATGCTCTCTCACATTTGCCATTCCTAGCTGATTCAGGTAGTCAATCGCTACTCCAAATGAAATGACATCCGCGATATTAGGAGTGCCGGTTTCAAATTTCATAGGCAAAGCTGCCCAAGAAGCATCCTCATACGTTACTTCTAACACCATCTCCCCACCAGTATAATAAGGCTCCATGGTCTCTAATGTATCCATCTGCACATAAAGCGCTCCAATCCCGGTAGGACCTAACATTTTATGACCCGAGAACGTCAAAAAATCACAGCCAATTTCCTGTACATCAGTAGCCATGTGAGGAACGCTTTGAGCCCCATCGACAAGAAATTTTGCTCCTACAGAATGAGCAATCTCTGCTAACTTTCTCACCGGGTTAATGGTACCCAGGGCATTCGACATGTGTGTGACGGAAACGAGTTTAGTTCTCTCACCGATAACCGAATCCAAACGGTCAAGGTCCAAGATACCTTCAGGAGTCATCTCCAAATATTTAATCAACGCCCCTCTCTGCCGGGCTAACTGCTGCCATGGCACAAGATTACTATGATGTTCCATCGGGGTTAGTACGATCTCATCACCTGCAGAGATATTTTTAGCCCCCCATGAATGCATGACGAAATTGAGACTCTCCGAGGCATTCCTCGTCCAAATAAGCGATTTGGACGTCTCTGCATTTATGAATGATGCCACTTTCTCACGCGCGGCCTCAAACCTATCGGTAGCTTCCACACTCAAGGTATGGACACCTCTATGGACATTGGCATTATAGTTTTCGTAATAGTCAGTCAAGGCTTCAATAACACATCTGGGTTTCTGCGTAGTTGCGGCATTATCCATATATGTTAGTTGCTTGCCATTCACCTTACGCCCTAAGATAGGAAACTCTTTCCTGACCTCGTTAATATCAAACATAAGTTAATACAATAACTCCAAAAATTTCCTTGCTAAATTTTGTTAGCCTATATCTATCTCAACATTGCCCTCATTAATTCTCACAGGGAAAGTCTCCAGCGGAAGTACAGCCGGTAACGCAGTAACATTACCTGTTGTAACATCAAACCTGGCCCCGTGGCGAGGACACTCGATTTCACAACCGTCCAACTCTCCCTGAGCAAACGAAGCCTCATCATGAGTACAAACGTCTTCTATCGCATATAATTCCCCATCGACGTTACAAATTAACACCTGCAAATCTTCAACTTCGAAAGATCGAGCCTGTCCGGGCAAAATTTCCTCGATTTTAGAGACTCTTAAGTACCCCACAAGTAACCCCCTTAGATTTGAAAATTCCAACTATGCCCTTTACGATATCGTTCTAAATCGTCCACATCAACTCGTAGTCCATCATGACGAGCTGCTCCTGATCGTTGCTTTAGTTTTTTCCGCTAGATCACCAATCGAGACAGAATCTAAAACATTGAATATGGAATCCTCAACCTTTTTCCAAACGTCCCTTTGAGAACAGCCGGGCACATGTACGCAAAAATCGACATCACCCAAACAACTCACTAACATTTCTGAACCATCAAGACATTTCATAACAGCACTAAGACGGATATCATGTGGTTTTTTTGCCAATATATGCCCACCCCTTGGCCCTCTGACACTTTTCACTAGGCCTGCTTTCGATAATGAATACAGAACTTGAGCGAGATATGGATGAGGTATAACAGCTCTCTTTGATGTGTCTACTGACCGTACAGCATTACTTCCACCGCTGTGCAAAGCAATATCCACCAAAGCTCTAACCCCATAGTCTACTCTTATAGGTACATTCATTAGTCACCTCCCCCTATATCAGAGTGCTTTGTTATTCTGTAGATACCTTAGACACCTCTCCATCTAGAGCAGCCTGTAGTGCGTGCCAAGATAGAGTTGCACACTTGATTCTGGCAGGGAATCTAGTAACACCTTGCAGAATTGACAGATCACCTAACGAATCATCTTCATGATTTTCATCCGGTTTTCTAGTAATCATCTCTCTGAATGTTGCAAAGAGTATCTTAGCCTCATCAAGATTTTTGCCCTTCACACTTTCAGTCATCATAGAAGCAGAGGATTTTGATATAGCGCAACCCTCGCCTTCAAACGATACATCTACCACGACTCCCGATTCGATCTTTAAATAAACAGTTACCTGATCACCACATAGAGGATTAAATCCATCCACCTTCGAAGTATGATCTTCGATAGCCCTGAAATTTCTGGGCCTACTATTATGGTCCATTATTATTTCTTGGTATAGATCTTGAATATCGTACAAAGTTAAAACTCAAACTTGTATCTAGGCAAGGAAGATAGAAATTTTCCTTCCAAATAGTCTCTCAATAAATCAACACTTACGGATCCTATGATCTCCTCTGCGAACCCATATATCAGCAACTTACTCGCGGCTTCTAAATCCAAACCCCTGCTCCTCATATAATAGACCGTCTCAGCATCTATATTACCCGCGGTGGCACCATGGGCGCACTTAACATCGTCAGCATATATGAAGAGCGAAGGCCTGCTATTCACTTCCGCATCCGGAGAAAGCACCAGATTTTTATCGGTTTGTACCGAATTAGTTTGTTGAGCATCCTTTCTAACAAGGACATTGCCTCCAAAGACTGCTTTAGAGTGACCATCCAAAATACCTTTGTAAAATAAGCTACTCGCACTATTAGGGCTAACATGATCGATATTAATGAAATTGTCCATATGTTGATGCCTTGACGTTATATAGAGCCCTCTAAGGTCACAGGAAGCGCCTACACCCTCTATAAGCACATTGAGATCATAGCGTCCAAGTCGAGCACCTCCAAAAAAGGATCTAGATCTAAATACCCCATTGTCTTTAATTTTTACCCTCCCATAGCCAACATCATATGTATCGTCAGATTCCATCAACAATCTATAATGATCAACCGAAGCATGGGAGTTAACGAATATTTCAGAAACGGAATTTGTAAATGACTCTTCGATTCCACCACCCACATAATTTTCGATCACTGTAGATGAGCTTCCCGACCCAGCAACCACCAATACTCTCGGATGATTAGCAGAATTCAAATGTCCAGCGTTGAAAAAGATCAGATTTATAGGGCTATTACACTTTTCACCATCATTAATTTTTATAACTACTCCATCAGATATCAGCCCTGTGTTCAAGGCCGCAAATCCATCATCACTATAATCGATAAGCATCCCCAAATGAGTTCTTGCAAACGAACACGACTCATCCCTATCTATTTCCGAAGCAAGACTAACAACTTCAACCCCATCATATCCTTCATCTGAGAATGTCCCAATGAACATCCCGTTAACAAAAACAACATTCACCCAAGAATCATTCCAAGGAGCCGCATTCTTTATGTCCTCAAGCGAAACGGTTGCCTCTCTTGCTAGATCAAAATGGGTCCTTGCTATGGAGGAGATATTGGTATACTTCCATTTTTCGTTACCTTTCCGAGCAATCGGAAATCCAATATCTATGAATTTATTCATACCCTCTGATCGCAATTCGTTCAGCCACGACCTAGAACCTCTTTGCAACCTATCAAAATCAGCCGAGTACTGGTCGATATTTGCCTCAACATTAACCATTATTCTTTTGTCTCTTTTATGTTTTTCGAAGATCTAATCCACTCATAGCCTTTTTCTTCTAACTCAATCGCCAACTCCCTCCCACCGGTTCTTTTTATACGACCATCTACTAATACATGCACCCTGTCTGGCTCGATATAATTAAGTATCCTCTGGTAGTGAGTAACGATAAGGACAGACTTTTTGGGGCCTTTAAACAAGTTCACCCCCTTTGAAACCACTTTCAGAGCATCGATATCCAAACCAGAGTCTGTTTCGTCAAGTAACGCCATCTGAGGATCCAATAAAGCTAGCTGAAGTATCTCATTACGTTTTTTTTCGCCCCCTGAGAAACCTTCATTCACAGAACGTCGCACTAGGTCAGGGTCCATCTCCACAACTTTCCGTTTCTCTTCCAACAACCGATCAAAATCCCTTACACTCAGCTCATCTTGACCACGATGTTTCCGAATCGCATCGATTGAGGCTTTTAGGAACTGCCAAGTCCGGACACCAGCCAGTTCCACAGGATATTGGAAGGCAAGAAAAATACCTTCTCTAGCCCTAGATTCGGGTTCTAAATCTAGAATGCTACTACCTTTGTAAATTATGTCACCTTTAGTCACTTGGTACCCAGGACGGCCTGCGATAACATTTGCCAAAGTGCTCTTACCAGAGCCATTTGGCCCCATAATAGCGTGTATTTCTCCCAGACCAACCGAAAGGTCTATCCCCTTAAGTATTTCGGTCTCTTCAACACAGACATGAAGATCGACTATTTCAATAATCCTTTCATTATTGGCCATTTATCCAACAGCTCCTTCTAAACTGACACGCAGAAGCTGTGACGCCTCCATAGCAAACTCAAATGGAAGTTCCTTGAATATACCCCTACAAAATCCATTGATCACCATGTAATTAGCTTCTTCTAAATCTATGCCCCTTTGCTGAAGATAAAATAGCTGATCATCATTCACTTTCGACGTTGTTGCCTCATGCCCCATCTGGGCAGTAGGATTTCTAACTTCTATGTATGGGATGGTGTGGGCTCCACACTCATCTCCGATTAATAAAGAATCACATTGGGTGAAATTCCTAGCATTGGCTGCTTTAGGCAAAATCGACACCTGCCCTCTGTAAGTATTTTGAGCCTTGCCTGCAGATATTCCCTTAGAAATTATCGTGCTTTTGGTATTTTTCCCGATATGAATCATTTTGGTTCCGGTGTCAGCCTGTTGGAAATTGTTAACAAGCGCAACCGAATAGAACTCCCCAGTAGAATCATCTCCTTGGAGTATCACACTGGGGTATTTCCAAGTAATGGCAGACCCAGTCTCCACTTGTGTCCATGATATCTTAGAGTTGTCACCCCTGGCCGCCCCTCTTTTAGTCACAAAATTGTAGACTCCCCCGTTTCCTTCTTTATCTCCTGGATACCAATTCTGTAAGGTAGAGTACTTTATCTCAGCATCTTTCAAAGCCACCAACTCAACGACTGCCGCATGAAGCTGGTGAGTCTTTCGCATTGGGGCCGTACATCCCTCCAAATAACTTACATAACTACCTTCATCCGCAATGATGAGGGTACGTTCGAATTGCCCGGAATCCACTTCATTTATTCTAAAATAGGTCATAAGTTCAATGGGACACTTCACGCCAGGTGGCACATAGCAAAACGACCCGTCACTGAAAACAGCCGAATTTAATGAAGCGTAAAAATTATCACTATATGGGACAACACTCCCTAGATATTTCCTTACTAGTTCCGGATACTCCCGGACTGCATCACTCATAGAACAAAAAATCACTCCGGCTTCTTTCAACATATCCTGATACGTCGTAGCAACTGATACACTGTCGAGTACAGCGTCAACAGCGACACCTGTCAATTTCTTTTGCTCTTCTAGGGGTATACCCAACTTGTCAAAAGCCTGAATTAATTCCGGATCCACTTCGTCTAGACTCTTAGGCGCATCATCTCCAGTCTTGGGAGCTGCGTAATATATTATGTCTTGAAAATCAATCTCTTCAAATTGCACATTCGCCCATTTCGGTGCTGCATCGTTCCCCTGACCAAGCCAATGCTTATAAGCCTTTAATCTCCATTCTAGCAACCAACCGGGCTCTTTCTTTTTCTTAGAAATAAATCTGACAATATCCTCACTCAGTCCCCTTGGTGCTACCTCAGATTCAATATCAAATTCGAATCCCCATTTATATTGACTGTCTTCAATCCCAGTATCTCGGGATATAATCCGTTGGTCAGGCATAATTTAACAAGACTCCTTTCAAATTCCATCGTCCACATTTATGCGAATATCGACATCGAACCGATGGCGACACTAAATTGTAATTAGACCGTATAGGGTGATAGATGAAAAATTTTCTTGATCTTCTAAGTCAACAATAGAATCAATATACCACCAAGACTAATTTACCGTCAAAGTTATTTGAACCTGTAACCAGACGACCCAGTGGTTATCTTAGTCAGTAACTTTAGTCGGACATTTACCCACCTGTAACTCTGGACATCAAGGTGTCCGCAGCGGTTAGCCCACTTTTCACGGCACCTTCCATAGTGGACGGCCATCCCGTATCGGTCCATTCTCCAGCTAGGTAAAACCCTGGTAATTCAGTCTCTGCACGGGGCCTCAAGGTAGAAGCCCCAGGGGAGACTCGAATAGTCGCATACGGTTCCTTGACAATAATGGACTTAAGAATGAGAGCCTTTTTGGATAGGGGAAACAGTCTCAGCATTTCATTCATCAACAAGGCCTCTAGCTCACTTTTAGGCGTATCTATCAGATCATGTGCCCCTCCAACTGATGCACATAAATATTGACGTCCATCATTTTCAGAGCTATACCCGGAAATCATAGCCGTCTTATTAAAGATCCACTGGATTGGGCTATCGACAAATGCTAAGAATTCTTCCTGCATTATCTCTCGGTCATACCAAACGTGAAAGCCGATAATAGGAACATATTCAATACCGTCCATGGAATCAAACATAGCGTATTTTCTTAAATTATTGGACAAAACGCTTAGTAAGTCATGTGGCTGCAAAGCACTTATCAGATGTTCGCTAGAAAATCGATTGCCACGTGCAGTAATGACATGCCATCGATCTTCACAGAACTCGATATTTCTGACAGTCTCACCCATCACTATGTCAGCTCCTAAATCCTTTAAGGAATTGTTGGCACCATCTAACAACCTCGTTAAACCTACGTTAGACCATCCAATATTCAAAGCCGTAGGAGAGGATAATATTCCGTCCTGGATAACCTTCAAACCCATATATGCGCTAACACAACCACTGCTGTCATTCAAGGTTGAAAGGATGAACACATCCCACAGGCGGCGGATTATATTTTTGGATTGCCCATTCTGGATCATCCAGTCTTCCAGAGACAAGCTGTCAAGATTTCCTGAACTAGGGGAAATATCCAAAAGGCTGATCTTCCACAATAATAGAACTACCCTAATCTTTTCATGCACTTTCAAATGTGGATATTTTATGAAGGATGGCAGTAGGTGAGCTTTCCCAAGAAAAGGCACGCTAGACAGCTTTCCTTTCTTACCATCTAACGATATTTCCAAACAAAACTTCTTCTGCATCTTTGTATCTTGGGGAGCGCTAGTACAACGTAGAAACTCTAGATAGTTCGAGCAACAGCCTAGAAAAACATGTTGACTATTATCCACCTCAGTTTCTCTATACCCTGTACCAAAAGAAAACGCCCTGCCGCCAAGATAGGGTCTCTTCTCAATCAAGGTCACCTCACAACCACTTTTCTGAAGTGATAATGCAGCTGCTACCCCCGCTAGCCCGCCTCCAACTAAGATTACTTTGGGCGTAGAAAGACGTGGGCGCATAATCTCAAAGCTAATGCTAATTTTTGATTCCTTGTTAGCCCGATTCTCCTGCAAAAGACCTGGCCAGGATCTTTCTCTATACGCTTCAAAATAGTCAAATAAGCAGAATGCAAAAGCTGGGGACACATTCGAGACGTAGGTGGTATTAAATGGAAATTCTGCTTGGATCGTTCAAAATACTCCTTTGTCCTGGATATTTCGAACGACATCAGCCGTAAAAATGAATCGTTCACCCTCCGATTCCGCAAGTCATCCAACGAGTAATCAAATCTTGTCAGATCTTCAAGTGGTATATAAACTCTACCGATCCGTTGATCTTCGTCCACATCTCTCAAAATGTTCGTAAGCTGCATAGCATATCCCATCTGTATAGCACCACATTCTGCCAAGCCTGTGGGCGCACCAAATATCCTGAGGCATATTAACCCTATTACGCTAGCCACTCCATAGCAATATATCTTCAAATCGTCGAAAGTAGAAACAACTTTTAGATCGAGATCTCGGGAAACTCCTTCAACTATTTCACCATAATACTCTAGGGGTATTGAAAAGTTATTCGTAGTATCTGCAAGGGCAGTTAGCACATTACCATCCACACCATCCATGTATCCTTCTTCCATACCCTTTAACGATAACTCTATTTTTTTCAATCGCGCGCGTTTCTCATCAATAGAACCTTCTGTGTCTGCGATATCGTCACACATTCTACAAAAAGCATAGAGACTAAAAATGCCATATCTCTGCTTTTTCGGTAGCGTTAAAAATGCCAGATAGAAATTTTTTGCCTGCGCCCTGGCAACATTTTTGCAGTACTCATAAGATTCC
>CAZRSW010000006.1:57329-59372 GCA_964602845.1 uncultured Dehalococcoidia bacterium
ATAGAAATTTTTTGCCTGCGCCCTGGCAACATTTTTGCAGTACTCATAAGATTCCTCAAGGGTCGTTCCCATCTGCTACCTGCAATCAATCCTTATTTCTCGATGTTTGCATCAAAATATGCACAACAGCCTTATTTAGGATTCTCAATCTACCTATCCGGGTAATAACCACTCGCTTAGACAGCACATCATAAGACTGGTCTTCTATCAGCTTAAGCACCTCCATACCTCCAAAAGAAAATAAAGCTAGATCAAATCGCAATTTACAATCAACCATACTCAACAGGTTTAGGCCTTCTTTAAAATAAGACTTTGTTCTTTCCACCTGATATTCCATCAATTTCTTCATTTGACTTGATGATTTACAAAATTCCAAGTCAAATTCTTTAACTTTGAACATTTCCATGTCTTCCATCGGCAGATAAATCCTTCCGATTTGGAAGTCACGATACACATCCTGCCAAAAATTGGATAATTGAAGAGCGGTGCAAATCGCATCAGCATATAAAAGCGCCTTTGGATCATCATATCCTGAGATTTCCATAACTATGCGACCGACCGGATTGGCGGATAGTTTACAGTATCCCAAAAGGTCATCAAATGTTTCATACCTCATCTTGACTTGATCAATCACATTCGCCTCAATCAGGTCTTTGAATGGTTGCCGGGACAATTGATGTTGCTCAATGGTATGTTGAAGCGCCACCAATATTGGGTGACTAGGGTTATCGAACCAGCAACGTTCAAGCTCTTCGGACCACTCATGTAACAACGGCCTGCTATCACCTTCTAATTCATCACCTAGATTGTCCGTGTGGCGACAATAAGCATATAAAGCAAAAAGGTGCGGTCTCAATTTCTTTGGCAATAGCCACGAGCCTACTGTGAAATTTTCCTTATTCTTTCGTACTATAGATTCACAATAGGAATAGGCCTCCGCCAAGGAAACTCTTTCGACCTTATCCCAAGCCATCTTGGTCATGTCGGCATCCTATTATTCTTTAAAGAGATTTACTACTTACGGTTGACCCATAATCTGAACTAACACTTCCCTGTAAGCTAGTTGTGGTGCCTTTTCTCCGTCTAGCTCAAGCAGGAATATTCTCTGCCATTCTCCCAAGGACATTTTACCTTGTAAAACAGGAATCGTTTCACTCGTTCCTAAAATTAAACTCTGACAATGTGAATGCCCATTCGCGCACTCATTCTCATGCATGTGAACGGTCCTGACGCTGAAATCATTATGCTTGTAGATCCCCTGACTAGGTGAGAGCCTATTCAGCATGGCCTTAAAATCATCCAACAGTAGCGGTTCATTTTCCTGAATTACCACTGAACACGTCGTATGTCTCGAAAAAACCACCACTATCCCATTGGATATCTCTGACTCACTCAGATATTTAGCAACTTCTTCAGTTATGTCGATGAATTCAGGAGCAGTAGTGGAAGGAACCTTCAAGCTAAAAGAACAAGTCCTCATCACCGTCTCAGTAATATTCATTCAATTTATCCCTCACAATTCCACATAAAACAATATCAGCACACACCTATTTTAACCCGATCCAGTAGTTATCTTACAAGTCAGAAAAATATTTCTCCATTTTCAAAGGCATCGGTAGTCAGTTTGGATCAACCAGCACCAGACGCATTAATAAACGTCCTAGGGCTTTTTCTGCCTTCCTCCGTCTCATTGATCTCACATAAAACCCGATCCATTTATGAGGACGTATAGCTACTTTCAAGGAATACCATATCGTTGATCCTTCATGAACTGTATCAATGTGAGTATAATTGCTGATTCCCTTAATAACTGCACAGGGAATTCCCGCATCCTTGCATTCATACACAACAAGATCTTCCTGTAAACACAATAACTCAACCACAAATTCTTCCGAGACCCATTGCCGCATTCGACTACTTGAAACCGGAGAAGATGCGGCTAACAAAGAACCAAATCTGAACCGACCATCCGATCCGTCCATGTTCTTAAAAAGAGTGGATAAATTAAGATTTTCCTCGATATCCGTCTTCCTAGCCTTGCCT
>CAZRSW010000006.1:59472-63418 GCA_964602845.1 uncultured Dehalococcoidia bacterium
TCCCCAGCCTATCACAGATTAATATGTGCGAACCAACAAGAATTTGATAAGATCCTCCATTTCACCCCTAGATTTAGTATCAATATCGATAGTATCCAGGACCTTTATAGCCAGTTCACAGTATTGGAACGCCAAATCTTCTGCGTGCTTTTGGCTACCTAGGGATTTCAAAATATCTAATACCCTCTCAACATCATTGTCACCAACTACATCCTTCGAGTAAATCTTTTTTAAAACAACCAATTCCTTCTTATCAGCCGTCGCTAACGCATGAACAATAGGCAATGAATTCTTCTTCCTTCTTATATCCAGCCCAACTTGCTTGCCAGTATCCTCTTCGCGACCCCATACTCCGAGGATGTCATCCCTTATCTGAAAAGCATACCCTAGATGCTCACCAACCTCTCGGAATCTTGAAACGCTCTCTGACCCCAAAGCATCAGATGTATAAACGGACCCTATATAAGAGCCAAGATTGACGGAACAGCGTATCAGGGCTCCCGTTTTTCTCGAGATCATGCCTATATATTCATCTTGGGATATGTCCAGACGTCCCTCAAATGATATATCCAAATATTGACCCTCAATCATTTCTAAACAGGCCTCGGTGACTAAATTCCTCCCTATCTCCATAGCTTCCGGACGACCTAACTGATACAGAGGTTCGAGAGCCTTATCAGCCACGACACGAAGTATATTCCCCGCTACTAGCGCCTTGGGCACACCCCAGACCTTCCACAACGTGTCCCTGTGATGTCGTATTTCATCATGGTCTTGAATCTCATCATGAATTAGTGAGAAGTTATGAATGAGCTCCAAGGCCACGGCTGCAGGAACTGCATATTTGACATCACCCCCCGTGGATTCGCACGCAAACATACACAACGAAGGTCGAACGGCTTTGCCCGTAATACCATTGACCTTCTCACCTTCACAATCCGACCAGCCCATGCAATATCTCAGCATAGCGTATACAGGCAAGCTTTCATCAGCTAGACTTCCCCTGAGCGCATTATCGATTATATCTCTATACGCTTTTAGTATAGTCGGAATACTGTCTTGACTCGTCATGCTAATTCTCGTTCATTTACTCAAATTTCTCGTTTCGTCAATATAGGACAAATTCATAACAAACACCAACCCTAATAGGATAAAGCCTTCCTTCCAAAACGTGCTAACAGATCCACTAGGGTTAACAAACATCCTGGGCTATCATCCTCATCATCAATTTATTACCATCCCACTCTTATACTACTCCGAACTGTCTGGGCAGTTTCAGCTTGCCATTTCCTGCAGCGATATGCTATATTCGGTACTTGGACTGGTGGAGCTAATGGCCCTAATCAGAGGAAGTATCTAAACGTCCGGTTTAACCCTAGAACCCGTAAGTAACCAATTGGCACAATGCTCGACGATTATTTTAGACAGTACGGTCTTATCGCAATATTCGCGGCACTCGCCGTTGCGGTGCCAACTGGAATGCTAATAGGGTCTTTCCTTCTATCCCTAGTGAAGATACGCCCCAAAAAACCATCAGTCATAAAGTCCAGCATATATGAGTGTGGATTTGAGACCATATCTGAGCGTTGGAACCTCTTTAACTTTCGATATTATAGTATAGCCCTTCTTTTCGTGATTTTTGACGTCGAAGTTGTATTTCTATTTCCATGGGCCGCTAATTTCGGAACTCTCTCTCTGGAGTTCGGACTCTTCATTTTGATCGAGATGGCCGTCTTTATTGGCATATTGCTATTGGGTTGGTTGTACGCTTGGAAAAAAGGCTCGCTCGAGTGGGCATAGTAAACTCAAAATAAGGAGACCTCATAACCTGATCATGAATTCTAGCAATCCGTCGGAAGAATTAGAACAGATCCCGCTTCACCTTACCACTTGGGACATGGACCGAGAAGAAGGTAATTACGTGAATGAGATTAAGGGAAACCGTATTGCGCCCCTAAGTGAACCCATTTTGGAAGTCCCAGATGACCTCAAGAAAAATATAGCTGTCACCTCAGTTGATGCTCTTGTCAATTGGGGTCGTAAATCTGCTGTATGGCCACTCTCTTTTGGCCTAGCTTGTTGTGCCTTTGAGATGATGGCAAGTGCAATGTCCCGATTTGATATTTCACGATTTGGCATGGAGGTCTTTAGACCCTCTCCTCGGCAAGCTGACCTTATGATTATTGCGGGGACTGTAACTTGGAAGATGGCTCCTGCCATCGAAAGGGTTTACGAACAAATGGCAGAACCCAAGTGGGTCATTTCAATGGGAGTATGTGCTACTAGTGGGGGACCATATTATGGTTCTTACAGTGTTGTGCCTGGAGTGAATCACATCATCCCAGTAGATGTTTATGTCCCAGGTTGTCCACCAAGACCGGACGCACTCCTGTATGGAATAATGCAGTTGCACGAAAAAATCAAACGTTATTCGATAGTTAAACGAGGATAAAATTGACATCGGTTGCAAATGGGAGTGACATTGCCCAATCCATAGAAGCAAATCTGCCGGACAGTATCTTGTCCTACGACAAGGAGGTTGTATGGGTAAAGTCAGAGCTTATATTACCGGTGTGCAAAATTATGAAAGACCCCGAGGGGTTGGATTTTTCGTTTTTGACTGCCCTAACGGCTGTTGACTTCGTTGACCATTTTGAGATTATCTATCATTTGACTTCGATGAGGCGAAATTCGAAGTGTGTCTTAAAATGCGCCTGCGACGGCAGAGACAACCCTACGATTGCTTCTGTCACCAAAATCTGGAGAGGTGCCGATTTACAGGAACGGGAAATATGGGATCTCATGGGCATAAAATTTGAAGGTCACCCAAACCTTAAGCGAATTATGCTTTGGGAGGGGTTTGAAGGTCATCCGTTAAGGAAAGATTACCTAGGTTAAATCAAGGATCAACACCATTGACTGAAATTCGAACAGAACCCGTTACAGTAAATCTGGGACCGCAACATCCAAGCACTCACGGCGTGTTCAGACTCAGAGTCAGTTTTGATGGAGAGCAAATCGTTGACCTAGAACCAGTCTTCGGGTACTTACATAGAGGAACCGAAAAATTAGCAGAAACCAGAAACTATGTCCAAATAGTTACTTTGACTGACAGAATGGATTACACCGCAAGCATGTCCAACAATCTTGGATATGTAAGAACAGTCGAAAAACTCGCCCACATCCCTGTACCAGAGCGAGCCCAATATATCCGTGTAATTAGTGCTGAATTACAACGTATTGCTAGCCACCTTATGGCTACAGGATTTTTACTAAACGACTTGGGATCGTTGGCCACACCCCTAATATATTGCTTTCGGGAACGAGAGCGCATATTAGACCTGTTTGAGATGCTATGTGGAGCTAGAATCACGCTAAGCTATATGCGCCCAGGTGGAGTATTTCAGGACGCTCCAGAGGAATTTTGGCCCGCCCTCGCCTCTCTTTTGACAGAGCTTCCTCATTATCTAGACGAACTGGAATCTCTGATTACAACCAACGAAATCGTTTTAGCACGGACGGAGGGAGTAGGCATCCTAACGGATGCTGACGCGATCAACTGCTCCGTCACAGGCCCTATACTTCGCGCGGCAGGGGTTAATTGGGATCTCCGCAAAGCTGATCCCTACGAAGTATACGATAGGATAAATTTCGATGTTCCCATCGGGACTATGGGTGACACTTTCGATCGATATTTTGTCCGGGTTCAAGAGATGCGTGAAAGCGTCAAAATAATCGCACAATGCGTGGACCAAATCGATACGGGACCTATTAGGACTGAGACTCCCTATTTTATCAGACCTCCAAGTGGAGAAGCTTATTCTGCCGTTGAAGGACCAAAAGGCGAGCTTGGCTATTACATTGTGAGTGACGGAAGTATTGCTCCGTACCGTTTCAAGGTTAGAGCGCCATCTCTCCTTAACTTGACACCTTTAAGAGAAATGTT
>CAZRSW010000006.1:63518-72484 GCA_964602845.1 uncultured Dehalococcoidia bacterium
ATGACAGTAATACCGTTTGGTGAAAATTCTTTCTTAGGCAACTTGAATATTGGGATACTCTTTATTGTAGGCATAACTTCATTAAACTCGATCGCTATTTTTATGGCAGGATGGGGGTCAAGAAACAAATACGCTATCCTTGGGTGTATGAGAGGCGCAGCAATGCTGATCAGTTATGAAATCCCTATGGCACTGGGTATTACGAGCGTGTTGCTATTGGCCGGGTCTCTGGCTATGTCAGACATAGTGGCTAGCCAATCTATTCCTTTCCTACTGGTTATGCCCCTGGGGTTTTTCGTATTTGTTGCGGCGGCGATGGCAGAAATGAGTAGGACACCATTTGACCAGATCGAAGCCGAATCTGAGCTAGGTTCTGGCTACAACACCGAATATAGTGGGATAAAATTTGCGGTCTTATTCTTAGCTGAGTTCATGGCACCAATAATAACAGCTGCTATTATAACCACACTTTTTCTGGGTGGCACAAAGGGTATTGATCCCATCCCCGGTCAGTTTTGGTTTGTACTCAAAACGTTCATTGTGATCTTTCTATTATTATGGGTCCGCGCGACCTGGCCCAGGTTAAGGGTAGACCAAATCATGGGATTCGCCTGGAAAGGGCTTTTCGCTCTGGGAATATTCAACATTGCATTAATCGCAATCGAGGTGCAAATTCTATCGGATGAAATTACTGGGAACATAACGACACAAGATCAGGCTATCATGGGAAGTATAAACTGGATTATTGCTATTGTAGTTGTGTACGCTATTACAAAAATAACACGCCATAAAAAGGTAAGTAGAGATCATCCGATACCGTCTCCTCTTGCTAACATGAGCGCAAAGGGGAATTAACGATGTATGGAACAGGGATGATCAGGGGGCTTGGGATAACTATGCGCAACCTAGTTACTCCAAATCGCATGTTCAACATTTACCAATACCCTAATAGGAAGGCTAGCCCCATAGACCTTGCGAAGATTGAGCAGAGAAACCCAGCAGTTTACATGATGGCGAATCCCATCAAAACGTTAAGAGCCTTAATTGGCCTCGAGACCATTTCAGAAACTTTGCCACAAAATCCCCGATTCCGTGGGGAGGAATTTGCTTGGTACGACCAACGTTGCACTGGTTGCGCTAGCTGCGCAAAATATTGCCCACTAGGCATTATCGAGATCGTAACGGGCCAAAGTGGCATTAACTTGCAAGAAGGTCAAAGCTATGACATTGAAGTATTTGATATAGACATCGGGCGATGCATGTTCTGTGGACTTTGTGTGGAGGCCTGTCCGTACGATGCTTTACATATGGGAAGTGGGTTTGAAGAAGGTACCTACAAACGAAACGAGCTGGTCATCAATGTGGATCAATTGAGGGCGTCAGAGAAAAAACCAAGTACTTGGTTTAGGCCTCAACTCACTGAAATAGAACATGATCCGATATCAGGAGCTACCGCGGATTGGAACTCGGTAGGAAGGCACGAGAAACCTTCCCTGAAAGACCAGCAAAATAAATGGGGAAACAGATGACGCTGGGCGAAGGAATAGAGGCCGCTCCAATAACAGAGATAACTTTCTGGATACTATCCTTTTCCACGGTAATATCAGCAATCGCGGTTGTGCAACTTAGAGACCTCTTTAGATCCGCCCTATTCCTCATCGTCACGTTCATTGGTGTAGCAGGGCTATTTATTCTTCTCCGAGCAGAGTTTCTAGCAGCTGTCCAGGTACTTATATACGTGGGCGCCATATCTGTCCTCATTATCTTCGCGATACTTATGACCAAAGATCTCGAAGAGGGGAGCGCGTTCCATACGATGAGGGTGCCGCTTGCAATTATTTCAATCATTTTTATGGGATTAGCCATATATTCCATTTCTTCAACGAATTGGAACACTCTCACTGCTGGAAACATTCAACCAAGTATGAATAACTTGTTTGCCAACACCGTACCATCCCTAGCGAAATTGTTGCTACGAGACTTTGTCTTGGCATTTGAAGCAGTATCTGTATTGCTGCTTGCTGTTGTAATAGGAGCGCTGGCCTTAGTGAGAGAAAGGTAGAACTTTGACACTTGAAAGATTCCTCATAATTGGTGCAATCCTTTTTTCCATAGGATTGTACGGTGCCTTAACAAAGAAACACGCCATATCAGTTTTAATGTGCTTAGAATTAATGTTCAACGGTGTGAATCTAAGCGCTGTAGCGATATCAAGATACACCATACCTTACTCCATGATAGCTGACCCTAATCACGCTGCTATTTCAATGCTTACCGGTCACGTGTTTACCGTTTTTATCATCACTGTGGCCGCAGCAGAGGTAGCACTTGGATTGGCTATCGTTATAGCAATATACCGATCTCGTGACTCGATATTAGTAACAGATGCAACAGAGATGAAAAAGTAGAATAAACATGTGGATAGAATATAAAGAGGCCCCAAATTTAATTAGCGCTGAAATGTGGAAAGACACCCTTGAAGCCGAAGGCCTCCCAACTAAGATTATGCCGGCATCTGGACTCATGCAATGGGGAGAGAGAGCCACATATAAAATATACGTTCCAAAAGGCCGAGAGCACGTCGCCGACGAAATTTTGAGGAAACTTTAAAGTATGCTTAATGAAACCAGTATATGGGGCATTTTCTTTCTACCTCTAATTTCCTTCTTTACGATAGCACTCATAATCAGGCCATTTTTCAACAGCTATTCCGTACTATCTGGTCCTATCGCTATCTTGGGCATCGGTGCGTCTTTCATAATATCTCTTCTAACTTTCGTTGAGACAATTATAAAAGGGAATGTGATACCTGTTTCAGAGCCTCTAGAATGGTTAACCATAGGTAGCTTTCAGTTTACTGTCGGAATTCTATTAAACCCATTGACCACAATCATGCTGGTCATCGTAACAGGGGTTAGCCTAATGGTTCAGATATATTCCATTGGCTACATGAAATCCCCGCAAAATAATCATGAAGCTGAACCTCATGGTTCTTCCATACCTATTAGAGAACTAGGCCAACCCGTCTATGCCCGATATTTTTCATACATGTCGCTTTTCACCGTCGCAATGGTTGGCCTTATTATGGCCGCTAATATAGTGCAAATGTTCGTCTTTTGGGAATTAGTAGGATTGTGTTCTTACCTATTAATAGGATTTTGGTTCCATCGACCGGCGGCTGCGACTGCGGCCAAAAAAGCCTTCATTGTAACCAGGGTAGGCGATTTAGGATTTCTAATTGCGATGATTTACCTTTTTTCTAAGGCCCACCTCTTCCCAGAAACCGCAAATCCTTTACATATAGAGGACATCAATCAGTACTTACCAACACTAGTCAGTGGTGGTGCCATCACACTAATAACATTGGGTATATTTATAGGTGCTGTTGGGAAGTCAGGACAATTCCCATTACACACATGGTTGCCCGACGCTATGGAAGGCCCCACACCTGTTAGCGCCCTTATTCATGCAGCCACCATGGTGGCTGCCGGCATATTTCTTGTAGGGCGATTTTTCCCAATATTTTTAGCTTCAGATTATACGATGACTGTAGTTTGTCTCACTGGTGCAGTCACAGCTGTTTTTGCTGCTAGCATGGGTCTCGTCTCTAACGATATTAAACGGGTGCTAGCTTATTCAACCGTGAGCCAATTAGGATACATGATGCTAGCAATGGGGGTAGGCGCCTATGGCCCCGCTATATTCCATCTTTTCACCCACGCCTTTTTCAAAGCATTACTGTTTCTAGGCTCCGGAAGTGTGAACCATGCTACAGGAACTTTCGACATGAGATTTATGGGAGGCTTGAGAAAGCACTTGCCTATAACATATTTCACTTTTTTAATCGGCGGTCTGAGCCTTGCTGGTATTTTTCCTTTAGCCGGATTCTGGAGCAAAGATGAAATCCTTACTAATTCGCTCGCCTCAGGAGGTATACTAGGCATGTTTATCTCCTTACTCGCTTTGCTTGGTATATTCATGACTGCTTTTTACATGTTCAGAGCTTTATTACTAACATTTGGAGGTACCTTCCGTGGTGGAAGTGACAAAGATCCTTCAGCAATTTCCCACGGTCCTGTTCACCTAGCAGATCCTCCTATATATATGATACTTCCAATGATTCTGCTGGCGATTCTTGCTATAATTTCTGGCTTTTTTGCCAATCCACTATTTGGATTTCTAGGTATACCAGCTCACTGGATGAGCCATTCCCTGGATGCCTCCCTACCTTTAGGCCTACACGGTCACATCGAAGGTGCCGACTTCAGTTTTACTATTGCATTAGTCTCATCGGCAATCGCGCTAGGTGGAATTATCTTGGCCATATTAATGTATAAGACAAATCCAGTGATTTACCCAGAAACCGTCGGTAGGACTTTTCGGCCCATCCATATATTACTCTCCAAGAAATATTATCTTGATGAACTATACGAGGATCTGATAACGACAAAGCTTTATTATGCTCGAATCGCGAATATATCAGATTGGCTGGACAGAAACATTGTGGATAGTACCGTTAATGTGGTGGGTTGGCTTGGTGCCAATATTGGCGGTGCTCTCAGACAGCTTCAAAATGGGCAGACTCAAATGTATGCAACCGCAACCTCGTTGGGCATCATAATTATATCAATAATCTTCATATTCCTGGACTAGGCAGTAAGTAACTTGGAAGAATTCAGTGGTTACCTAACAGCGGCAATATTTTTACCCATATTATCTGCGGTGCTCATCATGCTCTTCTTATCGGGTAAAACCGCCCGTGGTTTTGCCGTAGCTACATCAATAGTTGAACTCGCATTGACAGTAGTTATTTTCAATCAGTACCGTCGGGGCATACAGATGGTCGACAGGATAAATGATTGGATCCCCGCTGACTCGATCAGAGTGGATTATTTCCTTTCCGTCGATGGTATCAGCGCCCCACTGGTCCTTTTAACCGGCGTATTGGGACTTGTTGCAGTTTTCGCATCGTGGAACCTGACTTTAAGATTAAAAGAGCATTTCGCATGGCTACTGGTATTACAGGGCGCCGTTATAGGTGTTTTTACTTCCATGGACTTCTTTTTGTTCTTCCTATTTTGGGAACTAGAACTAATACCTATGTTCCTACTTATCTCGATATGGGGCAGTGGTCGCAAAGAATATTCCGCGATGAAGTTTTTGATTTTCACTATACTGGGAAGCGCTTTTATGCTGGTGGGGATTCTAGCATTATATTTTTCGACCGGTACGTTTGATATGTCCATCCTACCCCAAAAAATACCCCAAGCTGATTTGCTGATTCCGGCAAGCTGGATTTTCATCCTGACAATTATCGGGTTTGCTGTCAAACTACCTGTATTCCCACTCCATACTTGGCTTCCTGACGCACACACAGATGCACCCACAGCAGCAAGTGTGATGCTAGCAGGAGTGCTACTCAAAATGGGTGGATATGGGATGCTTCGAGTCTCAGCTGGTATGTTTCCGGAACAACTACAATACTTCGCCTGGGTGATAGCAATTCTGGCTGTTATAAATATTATCTACGGAGCCGCAATAACAATCCGGCAGACAGATCTCAAACGACTCATAGCATACAGCAGTGTAAGCCATATGGGATTTGTGTTGCTAGGCTTATCATCTGTTGCAACTATCAACGTAAGTCCTTTGGGTATGACGGGTGCAGCGCTGCAAATGTTCACCCACGGGACGATAACAGGTCTATTATTTCTAACCGTAGGTTTCGTATACGAAAAGACTCACAGCAGACATATACCAGACTTGGGGGGCCTCGCAAGGAGAATGCCATTTCTATCAGTATCCCTTGTGATAGCGGGCTTAGCATCCCTAGGATTACCCGGAACGAGTGGGTTTGTCTCAGAGATAACAATCTTCTTAGGATCATTCACTGCCTGGAAAATCCCAACACTGATCGCAACTGCTGGTGTAGTATTGACTGCTGGTTATATCCTCTGGATGATACAAAGAACGATTTTGGGACCTCTTCCGGACAAATACCGTCGTTTAAACGACGCCTCTCTGCCAGAAATGATACCTATAGCCATTTTGACTCTAACAATAATAGCGGTGGGAATATATCCAGCATTTATATCGGACGCTTTCGGTGAAGGCATCTTACCAATAATCCAATCAATTAGGTTAGCTAATTAAAATATGACAACCAACGACTTACTCTTACTATCACCGGAACTCGCAATGGCGATCCTAGCCGCAGTAATAATAACGGCTGACTTGATACTTAAGAAAAAGTCTCCGATACCTTACATCGCATTAATAGGCTTGCTCATACCATTCTGTATGAGTGCATACCTAGCCCACCGAGGACCTGATGAAGGTTTCATGGGAATACTGAAAGTAGACAATTTCAGTATATTCATCAAATACCTAGTCTTAATCGCAACCGGGCTGGTCATTTTATCTTCTACAAGATACGCACAAAGCTTTAAAAAGTTACAGGGGGAATATTACACCTTAATACTCCTTTCAGCGACTGGGATGATGTTACTCGCGTCGGCCACTGAATTCATAACGATTTATGTAGCATTAGAATTGGCTTCCCTACCTCTAGCGGCATTAGCTGCCTTCGCAAGAAGTTCCAAATCAGCTGAATCAGGCATCAAATTTCTGCTTCTCAGCGCGATCAGCTCAGCGGTAATACTGTACGGCATGGTTTTAATATATGGACTAACCGGAACCTCAAGCCTGACCGAGATTGCTCACGTCATTGGTTCCCAAGAATCTACCGGATCTTTGTTACAAGACGCAGCCCTTCCATTTGCAACGATATTAATAATCTCGGGATTTGCTTTTAAGCTATCAGCAGTCCCATTCCAAATGTGGGTCCCAGATGTTTATGAAGGTGCCCCAACCCCAATAACCGCATTTCTCTCGGTTGCAAGTAAAGCAGCGGGTTTTGCAGTCATTATGAGGGTTTTGTACTCAGCATTCGGCCTAGAATCCGTTAGTACGGATTGGGCAAACTTGATAGCAGTTTTGAGTGCAATATCAATGACAGTTGGGAACTTAATAGCCATAAAACAGGACAATATCAAACGTCTATTAGCCTATAGCACTATAGCCCAAGCGGGATATATCATGATTGGGCTAGCCGCAGTGGCTACAACATCACAGGGCGGAAATTTATCTGGACCATCTGGCATTCTCTTCTATCTAGCCGGATATATCGGAACTAATTTGGCTGCATTTTCAATATTGATTGCCGTAGCTTTCAAGACCAATAGCTACGCCATCGGCTCATTCCATGGGCTATATAAGAGATCTCCTGTAATGGCCCTCTGTATGACAATATCTATGTTATCCCTCGTAGGCATACCACCAACAGTTGGATTTATGTCAAAAGTATATATTTTTGGTGCCGCTGTAGAAACAGGATTTACTTGGCTCGCTATCATCGGAGTAATAAATAGCGTAGTTTCAGCTTATTATTACCTAAGGATAGTAAAAGTGATGTTCCTAGGAGAAGCAACCGATAGCGAAACTATACGTCCTAACGGCGCCCTAACTATCGCACTGGTATCATCGGGGCTAGCTACATTCATCTTCGGTCTATATCCAAGCCCGATTATACATCTAGCTCAGCAAGCCGCTAAAGATCTGATAGGATAATAGACCAACGTTCGAACCAATCACGAGGTTATCCCTAGTAAAAGGCGGTCGTGTGCGAGAGCCAAGAGTATGGTAAAAGAACCTCATATAGGATTTGTATACAACACGCAAGTGCCAGCCACAGCCAGCATGGTACAGGAACTGGTGGAGAATCTTGGCCTAAAAAAAACGGCATGGATTAGCACTGCTGAAGAACTCTCAATGAAACGAGAACAATTACAAAATACATCGATCGTTGTCGTTGCTGGCGGTGATGGAACTATATTAAGAACGGTAAGAGTAACAAGTACATTTGAGATACCACTCGTAGGAATAAACATGGGGAAAGTTGGTTTCATGGCTGAGCTAAACCGAGACGAAGCATTAGAAAAACTCCCCAAGTATCTCGATGATAAATATCATCAAAGTAGCAACATCCGTCTAGAAGAACGAATGATGCTAGAAGCAAACATAATCTCAAAGACTGACGATAAACCAAGAATTACCCTTCACGCTCTCAATGATGTCACTATTGGAACTGACAATATATCCAGGCTTGTTGAACTAGAAGCCTCGGTTAACGACGCCCATTTGACCAACTACAGAGCAGATGCCGTCATAGTTGCTACTGCGACGGGCAGCACCGGATACGCCTTGGCTGCCGGAGGACCGATAGTTTTCCCTGAAGCTGACCTGATGATATTACAACCAGTTGCCGCTCATACAGGACTCAGAGATTGCCTAATATTGTCACCCGATTCCACCATCTCACTAGAGATTTCCGGAGAATCCAAAGCCGCAATCAGTGCTGACGGATTCATGGATTCTATTTTAGAGCCAGGCGAAAGGATTTCAGTTAAGAAAAGCCCCAATAAAGCACAATTTCTTCGAGCAAAAGAACCCGCTTTTTTTTATACAGCACTGAACATGAGGCTTGGCCTCGCCTATAGATCCCAGCGTCCAGCAGAATAATGCCCTTATAATTCTGACATATGGAAAAAAATCCTGAATCAATTGAGGTGTTATCCTCCAAAAAAATCTTTGACGGCAAAATCCTGAACTTAAGACTAGATACCATTATGACGAAGGACGGGAAACTTGCACAACGGGAAGTGGTCGAACACAGATCAGCTGTAGTAGTAATACCAATTGACGACGACGAGAACGTGATTCTTGTTAAACAATATAGGCACCCTGTTGGACTAGACTTATTGGAAGCCCCGGCAGGCATGGTAGAAGATGGAGAAGAACCTGATGCCGCAGCCATGCGCGAGCTCAGGGAGGAAACCGGTTACGCTTCACGAAACCTGAGACTGTTGGGCGGATTTTGGTCCAGCCCTGGTTTCACAGATGAATAT
>CAZRSW010000006.1:72584-74689 GCA_964602845.1 uncultured Dehalococcoidia bacterium
AAACCTGAGACTGTTGGGCGGATTTTGGTCCAGCCCTGGTTTCACAGATGAATATTTATATGGATATCTCGCTAAGGACTTGTTCAACAGTCCTCTAGCTATGGATGAAGATGAAGAAATAACATTAGTCCGAATTCCGATACGGAAAGTGAGGAAACTGATTCGAGTCGGAGAAATACAGGATGCTAAAACCATCGCCTTGCTACTTCTGGCTATACATGTATTCACATAAACCACAGAACATAATTCTGTTCTAAATCAAGAATCAAAGGATAAGTATATGAGGACCTTGGATAGTATGTTAACCCAAATAGACTCCCTGGAATCGGACCTTATACAACTAGAGCAAGATTTGGTTCGAATACCGTCCATAAACACTGGAGACATGCCCACTGGGAACGAGACGCAAGTATGTGAATATGTTCAGGATTGGCTTCAACAAAGTGGGATTGCTTCTGAAATACTAGAATCCGCTCCAAATAGAGGCAACATAATAGCTAGCCTCATGGGTGAATCTGGTGATAACGGACTGCTATTTATGTCACACACAGATGTAGTCCCTGTGGAAGATGATTCTAAATGGTCGTTCCCACCATTTAACGGCGAGATCCATGAGGATAGAATATACGGTAGAGGTGCGTCGGACTGCAAGGGTCTTCTAACAGCCCAACTCATGGCTATGAGGGTGCTTAAAGAAAACAACGTCATTTTAAGAGATAATCTCTCTCTTATCTCAGCCGCCGACGAGGAGCATGGAGGCCGCTTTGGGTTTGGGTGGCTAGCCGAAAACCATCCGGCAAAAATCACGGCCCCATTCGCTATAAATGAAGGCGGAGGATCACCCATTGAAGCTGCTAGATCCCTCGCGTATGTACTGGGTACCGGGGAAAAAGGCCGCCTTCAGATCGAAATTTCGGTGACCGGGGACAGTTCTCACGCTTCTGTGCCCTGGCAAGGAACCAACGCTTTATATCGTCTCTCCAGACTATTGGAAAGGATCCAATCGTATAAACCAGAACTAAACATATCTACTGATATCTTTCAACATCTATCTAAGTTCGCTATAGAACATATACCAAGCTCATCGAACGTGGATGACATCATACTTGATCAAGAGGAACAAAACCCTCAATTGGCATCCATGCTTAAGGCCCTTTCCAGGATGACTATAACCCCAACAATGGTCAAAGGCGGCGTTAAATCCAACAGCGTACCTGAGCAAATACAATTAACATGTGACGTCCGAACTCTCCCAAACCAAGATGAGGCGTACCTTCGAACAGAACTAGATAAGATCACCCAGGATATCCCAGGCATAACTTACGAAATAGATTATATGGCCGTCCCAAACTCATCACCATTCAATTCAGAGTTGGCGACACATATTAAGACGGCAATAAATCGGGCGATGGGCCGCACGGACATAAACCTTATACCAGCCATAAGTACGGGATTCACGGACTCCCGATTCACAAGACCCTTGGGTGTAACAACATATGGATTCTCTGGATCAGATTATTCTGATGATCCAATGTTGGCAAGAGCTCATGGCACGGACGAATCAATAGGAATAAAGAGCTTAATTAGTGGGACGAAAGTAATGCTATCTGTAGCATATGATTTATTAGCAGTGACTTGAAGCCTAAGATTAATTACGTCTACAAGCCATTGAAACGCCTACAGGGTATAGCAATAATTCCCATGATAATGTCAAATCGAATAATGTCGACCAATGATACCCCCGAGGAGTCCATCTTATTTAAACCCACGATCAATTCCAATCCCTTGTATTTAACACTCTCTTAACTCTCTGATTTACTTCCACCTCCAGCTAAACTTGAATTAAATGCCACTTTAGGCTCCCTCCTTTCGCTCCCTGAAATCTCAAACATATCTAACCTATTTTAAGCGACTGTTGATCTATTTCCCGACCTCTAAAAAACCACAACATAGATGATTTATATGCCTACCTATTGGCATATCTTGGGGAAAATGTTACACTCCGGATTAATGTCCACGTCAGGGAGAATCATTGACTATGACTAGTCTGGTCATTCACGAACAGCAAGATGCAAAGTTGCCGACTATGGTCGTGGCATTTGCTG
>CAZRSW010000006.1:74789-96974 GCA_964602845.1 uncultured Dehalococcoidia bacterium
GTCATTCACGAACAGCAAGATGCAAAGTTGCCGACTATGGTCGTGGCATTTGCTGGCTGGCCTGATGCTGCCGAAGCGGCCACTAGGGCCATTCGTTACATGGTACGCAAATTACCTGGACGTCGATTTGCCGAGATTGATCCCGAGGAATACTATGATTTTACCATCGTCCGACCCCAAAGCCGCATTAACGGGAAAGGCGACAGAATCATTAAATGGCCATGCAACGAATTTTACAGCTATGTGCCTGAAACAAACCCCCAGAACGGCTTATTACTTTACGTAGGAACTGAACCCAACCTTAAATGGAAAACCTACACTGAGACTGTTATGGAAGTGGCTAAAGCAAACGGAGTTGAATTAATCGTTTCACTAGGGGCACTACTTGATGCCGTTCCTCATACCAGAGACGTAAGGGTCACAGGTAGAGCAAGCAGCGAAGGCCTGGCCAAGAAGTCACAATGGTTGGGCATACGGAATTCTGGATATCAGGGCCCAACCGGCATACATTCCGCGTTGAATGACATCTGTAATAGGGATAAAATGCCCCACGCGAATATCTGGGCCCATTGCCCGCATTATGTGCAAACTTCACCCAACCCAATCGCTAGTCACGCCCTACTCCAGCGGTTAAAAAGACTGGTCCACTTCAATATCGACATGAGTGAATTACAACTCTCAGGGGAGGCCTTCACCAGCGAGGTCACAAGAGCCATATCAAAGCAACCAGATGTGACATCGTATGTTGCTAAGCTCGAAGGCCAATACGATAAAGACATATCCCAACTTGAGGATATGCCAACAGGTACCGACATGGTCCTCGAGTTGGAGGAATACCTCCGCAGCCAAAGTGGAGGTCAAGGTCCAACATAATCATACAGACCAACAACAATATATAGCCTTATCACCCACAACCGACCTCCCCTACAAATCACCATTGGTAACCTGAGTTGGTGTCTGTAATCTTCCCTAGAACTAATGCCAACCCCACCCTCGCCACAAAACCAACGAATAACATTAGGTGACCTAACCTTCCAAGTGGCTACTTGGGGCCGTAATGGCCCGAATCTGGTTTTACTCCACGGCTTAGCGTCTACTAGAAAAATCTGGGACCTAGTCGCACCCCTTCTCGCCCCTTACACATCGATCACCACCCTCGACCAGAGAGGCCACGGCGACTCCGATAAGCCAGCCGCGGGCTATGACTTCGCTACCATTTCCCACGACCTCCATCTAGCCCTAGAAACACTCAGCGTACTACGCCCTATCATTGTCGGCCACTCTTGGGGAGGCAATGTCGCCGTCGAATTCGCCTCCACATACCCCGATGAAGTAGCGGGCATTGCCCTTATAGATGGGGGACTGATTCAAATATCGACACTCCCAGGGAATTCACTCGAGAAAGCCCTAATTGAAATGGCTCCTCCTGCCTTCGACAATCTATCGGAAACCGCCCTACGCCGCAAGTTAAGTTCACGCACCTGGCCCCTCAGAGATAAAACATCTCTCGGAGCCTCCCTCGAGGACATTATCATCGCAAATTTCACCACAAAAAAGGATGACACGATAACAGCTAAGCTCTCCTTGGAAAACCACTTAAAAATCATAAAAGCCCTATGGGACCATCATCCCATGAAACTTCTTCCTACAATTAATTGTCCCGTTCTCCTCATGCCAGCCCGCTCTTCCCAAAAACTGAATGCGAGCCCTGATCTGGCACAAATCTCACGCAAGGAAGCGACAATACTCGCCGCAGAGAAAGTCTTGAAAACGCACCACACCACTTGGTTAGAAGATAGTATTCATGATGTGCCACTCCAAAAGCCCGAATTAGTCGCATCTGTACTATTGCACCACATTGAGCACGGGATCTTCCACTCTCACATTAAATCATGAATAATTTTCGCCTTTGGCTTCCGCTCCCACACTATAATCACTTTGCCGGCAGTTCTTAAACTACAAAGTAATCGCATATTGCATTCCATATTTCAAACAACGTTCGTTTGCCCAAGAAAATAATATGGGACGTTCCAAATACCGGATGGCCCCATATCCACCAAGGCCTTCCGAGCATACAATCGCTTGATTATGCCCTTGCTTCCCATAATCGGCCCCCCTTTTACGTCACCGACATACAACACCTCTTCACCCAGATCCGCATCCCCCGACCGATTTGACAATAAAATCTGACCTCGATCTATTAGATGCAGAAAAGACATTTGTTTATGCCAATCCATGTATTTCCATACCTCCAAACAATTACCAACAACGACCAATATTAGAACATTTTAGAACAGAACAGGTGTTCTGTCAAGAATGCGTCCAACTGTCCTCTCATAAATGCTACAATCGATCGCACGACAGGTGATTTGTACAAACTCAATGCGTGCATCAATTAGAAAACGTGGGGTGTTATAAACATGAGAGGAAGACTTCATGGTAAAGTCGCTCTTATTTCCGGTGCAGGCCGAGGCCAAGGTGCGTTCGAAGCAAGATTATTTGCTAAAGAGGGCGCAACCGTGGTCCTGGGAGACGTTGAAGAGTCGAGATGTCATGACGTTGCTACCGAAATCAATAACCTGGGCGGCGAAGCGAAGACCGCAAAATTGGACGTAACGCACGAAGAAGATTGGACCAACATTATCTCTAAAACATTACTGGCATACGATAAACTTGACATTCTTGTGAACAACGCCGGCATATACAGTACAGTACCTATTGAGAATTCAACAACCGAGGAGTTTGACCACATTCTGAAGGTAAATTTGAGGGGAGTGTACTTGGGGACCAAATACGTCATACCTGCTATGAAAAAATCAGGTGGTGGATCAATAATCAACATTTCATCCACCGCTGGCTTGGTTGGAAACAGCCACGGAGGTGCCTACGGTGCCTCTAAGGGTGGTGTGAGGGCATTAACAAAATTTACCGCCATACAACACGCTCCGGATTTTATAAGAGCGAATTCGGTACACCCTGGACCTATCGACACTGATATGATAGCTGAAAGGCTATCGACCAAGTCTGGGCGTGCTGCATCTCAATCCCGAATCCCATTGGGGAGGATAGGCACCATTGAGGACGTCGCTTGGGGGGTAGTATTTTTGGCATCAGACGAATCCTCGTACATAACTGGATCTGAATTGGTCATTGACGGTGGCATGACAGCCCAATAAATTACTTTCCAATCAAATGACGATAATGAAAGCCAAGAATTTCCGACATAACAACGCACTAGCAAAGGCACTTTTGGGAAGTAATAAACCCGCGTTAATTACTGATTTCGATGGAACCCTATCAGAATTGCAAAATGATCCAACTGAAGCATCCATCGACCTCAACTGCCTCGCATTACTACGCAATCTTTCACTTCATCTGCCATACCTAGCAATATTGTCTGGGCGCGACGCCACCCAATTGGCTAACTTGGTTGACTTGGAAGAGGTGGCATATTTCGGCAATCATGGTGCGGAATCTATCATAGAGGGAAACCAGTACTTCCAAGAATACTCTGAGCCTGACCTTAGTGATATGCGGGAATTATTCAGCAATTTACAAAGGACCGTCAGACAACCTGGAATATTCTGGGAATTCAAGAAAATTAGTGCTTCCGTACACTTCAGGATGAGCAATATCCATCGTGCAAAATATGAATTGCAAGAGGCCTTACGTATTTTCACCATCCCGAAATCTATCGACATTTTTTGGGGTAGGGAAATCATGGAAATTCGGCTCCGATCTAGTCCCAACAAAGGAACAGCATTAGAATCGATCGTCTCCTCAGAACAATTGATGGCAGCTATATACATAGGAGACGATACAACAGATCTAGATGCAATCAAGACATTTTACCAAATGAAAAAAAACGTGGGGTTGAAGGGATTTTCTGTAGCTGTGAAATCTGAAAATATGAACAATGATTTGTTACGATACGCGGATCTATTTGTCAGTGGTATAGAAGGCGTAGAAACCCTATTGGCATGGTTATATGAAAGGGTAACCACATTGTAATACTTCAAGGATCGGAGCCCGAAGCAATTGACATGTAAATTTACTATTTGCTAGCATTGGAGAAATTGGAAGAATATCCTAATAAAGTAACACCTGCGACTGAGACCATGTGTCCAGAGAAGGCCTAGGCGGCTATGAGCACGTCTAGGGCGATTATATTAGCTGGCGGCAAAGGTCTCCGTATGAGGTCTGCACGGCCTAAAGTTCTACATAAGATATGCGGGGAAGCGTTGATCAGTATGGTGCTGAGCGCCATAGAATCCTCCTCAATAACCGATCCGACAATAACTGTAGTCCCTGACGATTATTCTACGATTTATGATACCGTCCATCACCGCACCAAGTTCGCAGTGCAAAGGGAGGCAAAGGGCAGCGGGCATGCGTTGCTTCAAGCAAAAAACAAGGTGGGCAATTCAGAGAATATTGTGGTTCTCAATGGCGATGTTCCATTTGTTAGTCACAAAACCATCAATCGTTTGATATCTGCCCATCAACAGAATGACTCCCACATAACCTTATTGACTTCCACTCTTGTATCCCCGAACGACATGGGGCGTATATTTAGAACTTCTGACGGCAAGATTCAGTCAATAATAGAGTCAGGAGAATCCAACTCAAAAACAAGCCTCATTGATGAAGTAAACGCTGGGTTATATTGCTTCAAGAGCTCTTGGTTATGGAAAGCTCTAGAAGCTATTAATCCCTCAAGAACCAGTGAAATCTATATTACGGATTTAGTTAAAATAGCTACTACCCAAAAGTTATCCGTGCAATCTATTTCATCAAGTGATGAGTTAGAAGCGATAGGAATCAACACCAGACTAGAGCTGTCGCTAGCAGAGAATCTGTACAGAAAACGCCTTATAGAAAACCTTATGATATCCGGAGTTACCTTAACTGACCCGGAAACGGTCTACATTGACCAACAAGTTGTAGTTGAACCCGATACAGTAATTCTTCCCAACACCCATCTACGAGGGACCACAAAAGTAGGAAAGGATTGTACCCTTGGCCCAAATACCATCATCGAAGACACCAATATAGGACCCAATTGTATGGTTCGCTCTTCAGTAATTGAGGGAGCGGTATTAGAAGGTAACGTGACTATCGGTCCATTTAGTCATATACGGAAAGGATCATTATTAGAACAGAATGTGCGGGTCGGAAATTATGCGGAGATCAAAAATAGTCATATCGGCGAAAACAGTAGATCCGGGCATTACAGCTATATAGGAGATGCCAAAGTAGGGCGTGAGGTTAATATAGGAGCAGGAACTATAACCTGTAACTATGACGGAAACAAAAAACATATGACCACAATCGGTGACCACGCTTTTATTGGGTGCAATACTATGCTCGTTGCACCCGTTAATATCGGACGCAATTCCATAACAGGCACAGGATCCGTGATAAATAAAGATGTTCCTCCCAATTCTAAAGCGATCGGTAGCCCAGCCAGAATTTTCAAAAACGAGAACTAATCTAATTGAATCACCTGAATAGACTAATTAACAAAGTACCATCCTCAAAAATCTAGAGATATACACATACAGGGAGTAATAAATATCGAACCCCAAAAAGCACTGACTTCCATATCAAGGCGTATCGAGGATTTTTTTATCGCTTATAAGAATGCCATTACGACGATCCGGCGGGATCACCAAAATGGGGACATCCGCCTCCACTTGGATGAAGAAGGTAAACCTCTGGAAGAACACGAAGTTCGTATGATAAGAGGTGTATTTCAACTCGATAAAACCATCGCCCGTGAAATAATGACCCCCAGAGTAGATATGACCACCGCAGAGTTATCTACTCCCATAGAAGACGTTGCCCGTGTAATGCTGACCCATGGACATAGTAAAATCCCCGTATATAAAACTAACATGGACAAAATAGAGGGGATTGCCTATTCAATGGATATGCTCCGAGTAATGTCCAATTTTGACAACTCTCAGATCGAATTGGCCAACTTACTTAGGCCTGTTCTATTCATCCCAGAATCCAAGACTTTAGAGGATTTATTAACTGACTTTCAGGAAAAACACTTGCAAATGGCTATAGTAGTTGACGAATATGGCGGAGTATCAGGACTCGTCACTGTCGAAGACATAGTAGAGGAAATTGTCGGAGAAATTCACGATGAGTTTGACCGTGGAGCTCCAAGAATAAAATCCATCGGCAAGAACCAATTTCACGTGGATGCGGGCATATCAATCGACGATTTAAAAGACCAAATAGGAGCACCATTTGAGGGAGAAGGCTTCGATACATTAGGGGGCTTCGTTCTACATCAGCTCGGGAAGATTCCCAACGCGGGAGATAGCCTTCACTACAACGGCATACACATACATATAACATCTACCTCCGGTCGACGACTGAGGTCACTTAGGCTGACCGTACCACAAAATCAACTGGAAGAGGAGAATTAAACGGAAAGTAAAAACGTCCGATATCAAGTGTGATATCGGACGTTTTTACTTTCTCTATTGCTATCGAGTCACCCTCATGGGACTACCTCGACAACACATACACTATATTCTTATTCCTTAGAAGCCACCAACAACGGTGCACTAGCCTCTGATCCACCAGAGCCCACAGCCTTCAGGGTATATAAACCTACATCAACACTTGCCTTTACATCTACAGTAAAGGCTCCTGCGTCATTGGCCTCACTACCTGCGGCTATCTTACCAACACCTTCAATGACCACTGTTACTGCTTCCCCAGGGCTAAAACCAGCACCATAAATGACCGATATGCCGCCAGGTTCAGCAGGCGTAGCGGCCAGACTGGAACTCGGCGATACATGTTTCACGCTTTTGGCCAAGGTCAAAGGTGCACTAGCAACACTGCCATCAGCACCACTAGCCCATATGGTAGCGGTAGTACCTACACGGGCGGTATCTTTAGTCCCTATATCACCAGCCTCAACATGAAACGCTCCTGCCGCGTTTGCCGTAACCTCAGCAACGATCGGCGAAAAAGTAGCATCCATAACGGCCTGTATTACAACAGGTTCATAAGCTTTAAAACCCGAACCTCCAACACTAAACCCTTCACCTATGACAACAGTTGACTTACTAACATCAACACTTGCCCCTGGTGATACTGCTGCTGCTCCCGCAGGTCCTGCAGGGCCTTGCGGACCAGGTGCGCCAGGAGCTCCGGGATTACCCGGGTTACCCGGCAAGCCTGGCAAACCAGGTTCACCCTGCGGACCAGGTTCTCCCGGATTACCTGGGTTACCTGGCAATCCTGGCAATCCTGGTAGTCCTTTCGTTCCCTGGCAACCGACAGCTACGATCAGTATCATTGAGAAAACCAGACCGGTGATTAAGCCTCGTAGGCTAAGTAGCTTTCTCATTTGTCCCCCTCTTTATCTAAACGTAATCTATAACAAATTTTCGATATTTCTTTAATTAACCTATATACACCACAAAACCCCGCCACCACCACCATATAACAAGTACCCACTTTTTCACGAGCACATCATATTAAGCCTCAAGACACGATGTCAAGCAATTATCACACCCGCTTTAGCTATGAAAGGCCACTTTAAGGCTCTTTAGCAAAACAAGTACAATACCTTCAAGACAAACGTCATACTAAAGTGTAGTACACACCCACCAACATGGCAACCTGATCGACCACATATTTCGGCCAATTCTTGTTCAATTTACCTAGTACGAGGGTTCAACACATCATTGAGTGCATCCCCCAACAAATTCCAACACAGAATCAAAGTCCATGCAATAAGCCCAGGGCCGATTAACATCCATGGGACAACCCTTAATGCACTGATACTCCCCGCCTCCAAAAGCATGGTCCCTAAACTAGGTCTCGGAGGTTGGATGCCAAGGCCAAGCCAGCTTAATATAATCTCGGTTCCAATTAAAGACCCCATCCCCATTGAAACTGTGACAACAACAGGGCCTATCACATTTGGAAGCAAATGCACCACCATAATGCGAACAATAGAAGCACCCGTTGCTCTAGCAGCTTCCACATATTGCGTTTCCTTAATTGAGAGGGCCTGACCACGAACTAACCTGGCCATTCCAACCCAGCTAAAAGAAACTAGGGCTAGGGATATCACAAGGTAATCAGCAACTCCAGTTTTCACCAAACCATCCAAAAGGGTATTATCCTCCAGCCACCTCACAAAATCTAAAACCCTGGGTCTCAGAGTCGCCGCTAATATTATGACCAATAATATGTCAGGGAATGAGGCAAATAACTCCCCTATTCTCATTATTATCGAATCGATCTTACCACCATAATATCCAGACAAGAGTCCTAAAGAAACACCAAGAACAATCCCACCTGTTCCCATCGTTACTATCGTTATGATTACCGTATTCTGTACTCCCCAAATCACCCTACTAAACACATCTCGACCCTTCAGATCCGTACCGGCCCAATGTTGTAACGATGGAGCTTTTCGGACAGCCGTATAATCCTGCTGATCATATTCGTACGGCGCCAAGAATGGAGCAAACAAACCTGCTAAATAAATTAACGCGATTATTAAAATACAACTTACCGCGATTTTCTTCCTAACTAGCCTATAAAACGCCCTAGACCCATGCCCCTCTCCCAATGTGATGCGCCTCAATTTAACCATATCGTATCCGGGGATCTATGATTGTGTATACCACATCAGCAACCAGATTAGCTATGACAAAGGCAAACGAAAGGATTAAGGTGAAAGCCATTATCACTGGATAGTCCCGATTAAATATAGATTGGATTGCAAAATCCCCAACTCCCGGTATACCCAGGATCCTTTCAGTTATAAACCCGGTCGTCAACATACCGGCCAAGGAAAATGACAAAACTGTCACGATCGGCATGAGAGCATTCTTTAATATATGCCTTGAATCAATCAAACGGTTTGAGAGACCCTTTGAATGCGCAGTCCTTACAAAATCCATGTTCATGGTATCTAAGGTGCTGGAACGCATCAGCCGAGCCAGGCCCGCCACGCCAGGTATTCCCATAGTTATAGCAGGGACTATAATTCTTAAATCTATGATCCCTCCCCAACCAGAACATGGCACAATACTCAACTTTAGGCATAAGCCCCACAACACTAAAGGAATACTCACCATTATTGGCACAGACATCAGTACAAGGCTAACCGTAACTGCTGCCGGATCCATCCAAGAACCTTGCTTGTGGGCCAACCAAAAACCTAACGGTAATCCCAAGAATACGCTCACCGTCATGGCAACCAAATTCACTTGAAAAGACACCAACATCTTAGGGAACAAAAGCGAACTTACAGATCTACCCCGATACCGGAAGCTTTCTCCAAAATCTCCTTTAACAACTCCCCACATATAATCAACATATTGAATTAAAACTGGTCGATTAAGACCCAAGGATTCTCTAAGCCTATCAGCTGTTTTTGGATTATATTTCGTGCCTAAAGCCACTTGGACGGGGTCACCAGGCCCATAAGTCCCCAAAGTGAATGTGACCGCAGAAACGGCTGTCAATATCAGAGGAAGCCAAATTATTCTCCTGACGATGTATTTCCCCATACGTTACGACCAGCAGTCCCACAATACTAACAAATCGATCCATACATGCCACTTGATTAACTCACTCAATGTATACATGCCGCAACTTGGGCATAGTCATCGGGGTTATTCTATAGCCTTTAATGTGCGGTTTGATCAGTACATGCCTTTCCCCCGCAAACCATAAAGGAACCCAAGCGGCATCATCCACGATCATCCGTTCAACATCATTGTATATGCTCATCCTTTTCCCATTATCTGGCTCCGCTCTAGCGATTTCCAACAATTGATCTACTTGATCATTTCTATAACCACCATGATTATTTTCACTCGCAGAGTGAAATAAAACATCTAAGAAATCCTGAGGGTCCGGATAATCAGCCTCCCAACCAAGGCCCCCAAAAGATTGAAATTTACGACGATCTAGATCCTGCAAATACGTAGCCCACTCAACCTGTTGGATCTCGAATTCTACGCCTAGCGTCTCCTTCCACATATTAACAATAACTTCAAGGTCAAGATCTGCCGTACCGCCCGTGCCCGGTATTGTAATAACCATCCTAGGGCGTGTGTTCGGATCAGCATATCGTGATTCGGACAAGAGCTTTTCTGCAAGAATGGGATCATAACGAAGCCCCTCGAAATTACTGTTATAGCCGGGAAGGCCTGGAGGTAATATTCCATAGGCTGGAACAACCAGGCTGGAAAACACTTCGCGGGCTATAAGATCTTTATCCACCGCGTGGTTTAAAGCTTGCCTGAACTTGGGATCATCAAATGGTGGTTCTGCGGTATTAAAGCCAATGTACCGAATGGAATAGTCAGGTTCAGCAATTACCAGATCTTTGTTAAGAGGCTCAGCTGGATCTTTAATCCTCTCAAGGTCAAACAACCCAACTCCAGTTATATCTATCTCATCATTTTCATACATCGCCATTGAAGAACCACCGGCAAGATTCATCCATACTTTGTTAAGCTTTGCTGGCTCTAGATGATATCGCTCATTCCTTTCCAAAACGATGGTCTCACCTATCTTATACTCAGCAAGGCGAAATGGTCCTGTCCCATTTGGTTTATCTGTCCAGCTTCGGCCACCTGACACAACATTTTCTTGATCCACAACATATGACGTCGGGTAAGTCAACTTTGCTAGAAAGTAAGCTTTTGGTGAATCTATTTTTATTTGTAACGTCTTTTCATCGATGACCTTTACTCCGGTAATGTCAGCCGATTTCCCATCAAGTACATCTTTGACTCCAACAATATCGCCCAAATATGTGTCAGCTGTGGGAGATCCAGTATCAGGAGTCGAGGCCCTCTCCAGAGACCACTTAAAATCCTGGGCAGTTACTGGTTTACCATCATGAAAAGTAGCATCGTCTCTAATGTTAAAAGTGTAAGTCAGTGAATCACTAGAAATCTCCCAAGTATCAGCGAGATCGGGAATCAAGCTGAGTGAGGCGCCCATATCAAATGCAACGAGACCACCAAATATTTCTACAACTATAGCCGCAGATGTGGTATCTGAGGTTAAGTGAGGATCCAACGTAGGCGGATCAGACCACAGTCGCCTAAAAATGCCTCCGGGAGATACTTCATCCACAACTTTTGCCTCTACCTTCGTTGGGCTAGGCGACAATGTTATTAGTGATGAATCTTGTATATCCTCTTTAGCTTTATCATCAACGGCAGAGCCGCCGCAAGAAAAGATTCCCACAAAACTCCCCAAAATAACACTAAACAGTAAGTTTCTCAGCAACACCGGGCTTAGCCGCATCCGCATTAACATTCTATTTACCTCCAACTTGATGCTCTAAATAGGCTGTAATCAAATCATCTATCCCCCCATCAAGAACCTCCGTCGTATTAGACATCTCATAATTAGTACGATGATCTTTCACCATCTGGTAGGGATGGAGGACATAGCTCCTTATTTGATTGCCCCATTCCGCGGAGATATGTTCCCCTTTTAAAGAAGCCATTTCATCAGCTCTTTTTCTAAGTTGTAAATCAGTCAACCGAGCCCTGAGGATCTGTAGAGCAATCTCTCGGTTTTGGTGCTGAGATCTTTCATTTTGGCAAGTTACCACTATATTAGTTGGCAAATGTGTGATACGCACGGCGGTAGAATTCTTCTGAACATTTTGTCCACCATGTCCCCCAGCCCTAAAAACATCCACTCTTAGATCATCGGGTACAATCTGTATATCACTTTCCTCCTCCACTTTAGGAAGAACCTCTATAAGAGCAAAAGAGGTATGGCGGCTGTGGTCTCCGTCAAACGGAGATAATCTCACTAGCCTATGCACACCCTTCTCCGACTTTAGATACCCATAAGCATAATCACCACTCACTTGAACCATGGCACTTTTTATACCTGTTTCCTCACCAGGTGAACTATCCAAAACATCACTGGTAAATCCTCGTCTCTCACTCCATCGGATATACATCCTTAAGAGCATACTCGCCCAATCCTGGGAGTCGACACCCCCCGCTCCAGCGTGCAGCGCAACCAAGGCATGATTCCGATCATATAATCCGGACAACGTTAACTTGAATTCTAGCTGGCGTATTCTTGAGTTTATACCCAAGATTTCTTCAGACATACTCCTGAATAAATCTCTGTCATTCTCTTCCAGAGCAAGGAAGTATAGTTCTTCCAAAGACTCCACGTCTTGCTTAATTATCCTCCATTCAGTCACTTCAGTCTTCAGATCTGACAACAACTTCATCTTGTCACGGGCCTCTTGCGGAGAGTCCCAGAAATTCTTAGAGGAGGCCTCTCTTTCTATGTTTTCTATTTCTTTTGCTTTTGAATCTAAGTCAAAGACGCACCATCATCAGACCAATTTTTTCTTTCGCCTCAGCCAAAGAACTCCTAAAATCCTGCATTTAATCACCTTTTTTGTCATCCCATTTTCCCTACAGCCATGAAAACAAAGCCATCTACAATTATACCAAGTCAAGCTCAAACATATTTACATCAAGAGTTAGATTTCCTAGTTGACCATCACAGGATCAACTTCCACGGTCCACCCTCCTTGAGTGATAGATCCTATTCCCTGCAATTGATTGATTTCCACAGTATCGAGCAATGATCTAGGGTCCGAACCTCTCAATATAACTTGCCACCGGTATCTTCCTCTCACAAAGGCGGGAAATGCTGGAGTCGGGCCCAGTACATCAACACTGGACATACCCCATGCTTCTTTCTGACTCCTTAACAGATCTACTAATGAAGTTATTTTACGTCTGCAATCATAATCATCTAAGTCAGTACGTAATATTCTTATGAGCCTAGTAAAAGGGGGATAACCATGTCTTTTACGGTAATCCAATTCCGTCTTGAGAAACAATTGATAATCTTGAGCCGCCGCTGCTTTTATGACGTAGTGATCCGGCTGAAAAGTTTGAACAACAGCCCTTCCCTTTTCTAGACCTCGCCCAGCTCTACCAAAGACCTGATATAGCATCTGAAAGGTCCTCTCATTTGACCTGAAATCTGGTAGTTCCAATCCAACATCTGCTAATATGACGCCGACAAAAGTCACCTGCGGCAAGTGGTGCCCTTTTGCTATCATCTGTGTACCAATGAGAATCTGGGATCTTCCCTCTCTAAAACCTTGAAGCACTTCCTCCCGTCTCCTAGCACTTGACGATAAGTCCCGATCCCACCTGATAACGCCAGTCCCAGGGAATAAAGCCTGTACTTTTTCTACGACCCCTTTTGTACCAATGCCATATCTTACAAACCGTGATCCTTGGCATTTCTGACAATCACGAAATATGTTACTTTTGCGTCCGCAATAATGGCAGAGTAAGAACTTACCATCGTGATGGTAAGTTAACGTAATATCACACCTGCGGCAACGGATTGTATACCCGCAAGCCCTACACTGTGAGTACCCTGAAGTGCCTCTCCTGTTCAAGAACAATATAGCTTGACTTCCATTATCAACTGTAGCCTTCAATTGACTCATAAGTGCATCACTGAACAAACTAGTATTACCGCTCTTGAGCTCATTCCTCATGTCAACAATCTGAACTGGGACTAATCGTTGGGAATCAAAACTAGATATTTTGCTAGATGCCTGTGCAACTATGCTAGGATTGAATCTCTTCTTGAGTTCAGCCAAGACATACCTACCACTCGTGGCACGTAAATAAGACTCAACCGCCGGCGAAGCGGACCCTAAAACCACTGACGCCCTAGTAAGTCCAGCGATTTGCATAGCCACATCTCTAACGTGATACTTCGGCCCTCTCTCTTGTTGTTGATAAGACCACTCATGCTCCTCATCGATTATAATCAGCCCTAGGTCAGACTGCGGCACAAAGATGGCGCTTCTAGATCCAATCACAACTCCATAATCACCATTCCATATTTTCCACCACTGGTCGAATCTTTCTCCAATCGAAAGACCACTATGAGACACAGCAACTTGCCCCGCGAAACGTGACTCGAACTTCTCAATTATCTGAGGTGTGAGAGATATTTCCGGGACCAACACAATTGCCCTACGGCCCGAGTCAAAACACTTCTGGACAGCGTCCAAGTAAATCTCCGTTTTACCGCTACCCGTTACACCATGTAGAAGTAAGGCTCTTGGATCTTTGTCAGGGTTTTCAATCAGATCGATCACCTGATCCAGTACAACCTTTTGTTCGTGGAGTAGTTGAATAGGTTCGGCCAATGGGTAGGTTTTATCTTTTAAAGGATCGCGATGAAGTCGTTCATCAACTTGTTCTATATATCCCTTCCGCAAGAGAGATTTAACAGCTGAAGCGCCGTATCTCTTTCGAGCCTGTGCCATTGTCTCCGGCCTATCATCAGTTTCTAACACATTCAGAAGGGCAAACTGATTAGGAGACCTCGACATGGACTTACCTAGCACCATCTTTTTTCCGGTATCCGTTATTTTCGGATAAGAAAAAAATTGAGGTCTCACGCGTGGGCCGATTAGGACCTTCTCCCTTTGAAAAACCTTCTTGCTCAATATCAGATTAATAGAACGACGAGACCTGTCACCAAATTTGCCAATTAGCTTGTCCTGACGAACTCTTCCCTTCTCGGCAACATAGTCAACAATCCGAGTTTGGAAGTCTGTAAGAGATGGTGAACAGTGGCTATCAGTTATTTTGATCCACGTACCCACTTTTCTATGTCCACCAGGGGGCAACATAAGACTAACAGCGTCAAAAAGAGAACATACATAATGCCGACTAACCCAACAAGCTATTTGTAGTTGGATATCATTCAGTAAAACATCGTCTTGAATCAATCCTTCCACAGGCCGCACCTGCTCGACCTGAGGAGTATCACAAAGCTCAAAGACAATACCTTGAAGGGACTGACTACCAAAAGGAACGAACACAGACTGCCCAGCTACCAATTTCATTCCTTCAGGCACAGAGTAGCTGAAAGTTCTGCTGCCACCCACAGGAGAATCTACCGCTACCTCAACAAATTGCACGGTGCCCCCATGTTTTATCTACAATTCAATATCTTTACGGTCATTGAGTGATCCGAACTTCATATAACCGAACTAGCGGAACGTTGCTCAGCCCCGGCGAGCCTCCTTTATCCGGGCAGATCTGCCAGATCTGCCTCGTAGATAATACAACCTAGCACGACGAACCCTTCCACGACGCGTCACAGTAACAGATTCTACGTTGGGTGAATACATAAAAAAAGTTCTCTCAACCCCAACTTGATAAGATATCCTCCTGACAGTAAATGTAGCTCCCCTACCGCCACCTCGTCTACGAATAACAACCCCCTCAAAACCCTGAATACGGGTTCTCTCCCCTTCCACTACTCTGACATTAACTCGAACAGTATCGCCAGAAGAAAAATCGTCAATATTGGCGTTCGGTTCTAGCGGCATCAAATTATTTGTATCCATATCGGCACTCATCCACATAAAGGCATTCTAGATCGGAATTCTTCCCAAAGTAGCCATTTCAAGAAACCATCGGTTTCTAAATATACAAGAGGCACATTGTACATTCTGGGGCTCTATCGGTGCAAGAGGATCCGACATACTCCTATATCCCATTTCACAGTCGAATTCATAACCACGCGATAAAATTCGGTACCTGTATTCTCGGCAGAAAGCCAATCTGTTAATATTAACCTTACAATGAGGTGCCCAAAAGCTTTTTACTCAAAACTTGCTGGAGGTATTGTGGACAGTGCCCTTTAATATAGGTGCTATGGAACTGATAATAGTCCTTGTCGTGGTGCTAATTATATTCGGTGTTGGCAAATTGCCGGAGATAGGAGGAGCCATGGGTAAGGCCATTAGAGAGTTTCGAAGCTCACAACATTCTGAAAAAAACCAAACTCAAGATAGCCAAAGTACGTCTGAGGCCAAGAACGAACAGGAATAGTTCGATCGATTCATGATCCCAAAACTGAGACGTGTAATCTATTCCTTCGGCATCTCTCACTTGCTTGATGGAGGAACCCCTTTGATTCAATCTCGGCTTCTGTTGGATCGAACCCCTATTTTTACAAGAATTACTCCTAATTCGTAGAGAAGAATAATTGGTAGTGCAACAAAAACCTGATTTATTGGATCAAATGTTGGAGTGATGAGGGCTCCCAATACAAACGCTAGGACTACAGCCCATCTTCTATTCCTACTGAGAAATTTTGGAGTAACCACTCCGACCTTGGATAGGAAAAAAAGTACGACAGGAATCTCGAACATAAGCCCCATCCAAAACAATAAAGAAACCATCAGATTAACGTAGCTGCCAATCCTAATAAGTGGCGTAGCCACCCCGCTTCCGAAATTAATCAAGAAGGTAACGGCAGGAGGGAAAAGTACGTAATACCCAAATGCGGCTCCACACGCGAACACCACTAGGCTAATGGGCATGAGAGAATAAAGATATCGTTTCTCCTGCCGTTTCAGGCCAGGTGAAACAAATCGGACAAGCTGCCAAAGAAGAAATGGCGTTGATGCAAACACTCCTACAAGAAGCGACGCCTTCATTGCTATCCCTATAAATTCAGTTAAGCTCGTGTAAACTGGTTTTTCATACGGAACGCTGACGAATCCCCTGGCTGGCTGCATGAGTACTCTTAGGATATCTTGGTGAAATATAAACGCCACTGCGGTCGCAACAGACACTACAATTGCACACCAAGTCAACCTCGATCTAAGCTCCGATAGATGTTGGTTTAAGGTTAGTTCCTTTTCCATCAATCTAACTTTTCCTCTTCAGAAGAAGTCACATTTGTCATAGGGATACGTGGTTGTTCAGAATCCTTATTAGATTTTTTAGACTTAAAGGATATTGGGGCTTCAATAGATTCGTCGATTTGACTATCGGAACGAGATGGCGCAGAAGAGTTACCACTACTCTCACGCTCGCCATCATACTTGATGCCATTTTCCTCAACTACTTTATCTTCATCTAAATTAATATTCGGGATTTCATCAGCCATCTGGCGCACTTGTAAGACCAATTTACCAAGAAATCTGGCACCATCAATCATCTTCCTAGGACCCAAAAATACAAAAGCTACTAGCAAGATAACAATGACCTCTAACGTACCCATACCCATCATGAGACAGGCTCCTTATAACTGGCAATACGACAATTTCTGTACTGGCAAGAATATCTTTCTATATTCTCAAGATCAGATTTATCAAATAGTATCGAGGTTGTTACTTTCAACATTTGTACCAATGAACAAAGCGGTAGCCCCATGGCACCGGTATAACAGCCTTCAATATCTCGTACAGGGCGGAATCTAGCATTCTGAATACCATACCCTCCCGCTTTGTCCAGTGGATCGCCAGTCGAGACATACCTGCGTATTTCATCTGTTGAATAATTTCTCATGACCACCTTGGTCGACATAACTCGTGATAAGTGATGGCCAGAAGGGCCCACCTTAACATTTATACCCGTCACTATCCGATGTAATTTACCTCTTAGGTCCTTGAGCATATCCATAGCATCACGAGGATCCGTAGGTTTCCTTAGAATATTCTTACCATTAACTACTACGGTATCCGATCCAATCAAGCCAATCGACGTACGAGCTAGATTCGAAACCCCGTCAACTTTGTATTTCGCCATCCTCAAAACGTAGGACTCTGCCATTTCATCTTCTCTAGGATCATCTTCTCGGAGTTGAGATTCACAGTAGCGTACAGGTATACCCAATTTTGATATAAGATCTCTCCTTCTTGGCGATTTAGAAACCAACACAACGGGACCACCAATTGAGTGACTAACCACTTATTGATCCTCCCTTAACATTAACAGTATATTAGTTCAAAGTACCTCAACTTAATGACCTTACCTGGGGACCAGTATACAAACTCACTATACATTCTATGTGATAAGTCTGAGGGAACATGTCCAGTATATCAACGTCATTTATCGTATATCCTCCTTCCACTAAAACATTTATATCTCTACACATGCTTTGGGGATCACATGAGACATATACCATCCTAGATGGCTTTAGATCGAGGACAGCTTTCAAGGTGTCAAAGTGGCATCCAACTCGGGGGGGATCAAGTATTAAGGCATTTATGCCCCCATTGATGCCGTTAAGGATTTCTTCCGTTTTCCCATGACGGAATTCAACATTAGCAAGGTCCGATCCAAACTCTATAGCATCATTTACCGCGGACAAGGAAGACTCGATAGCTATTACCTTCTTAACCCGAGGGGCGAGGCTAAAGGCAAAGGTGCCAACTCCCGCATATGCATCGACCAATATTTCATCTTTCCTTAATTCTAGAGCTTTTCCAACCAGATCGATCATTTTCTCTGCCTGCTTAGTATTAGTCTGAAAGAAGGAGGGTGAAGCCACTTTAAATACACGTCCATTAAGAACCTCACGGTACGACTTCTGACCAGACTCAACATCTATTTTTTTGTTAGTCAATTTCGGTTGAATTAAAGAGTCTGATGTGTGAACCCCCACTCTCACAGACAGATTAGATGTTTCACATACGAGGCCTTGCAGTTTTTTTAAACTTTCATTGATCTTCTTATCCATGAGCTTACAATGATCGATCCTGACAAAACGCCTGGTAATCCGGTTCGAGAAGCCGATTTGTCCACCATATCTAACAGCAAACCTAGCGTGGTTCCTGTATCCCAGTTGGTTTGAGTCAGGTATTACATTACGTACACTCACATCGGCCAACAACGGGTATTCCATCAACTGATCCTCTACCATCTTTCTTTTCAAGCTCAGTTGATGAGGATACCGAATATGTTGCCACTGGCAACCGCTACAAGGTCCAAAATATCTACAGGGAGGATTTACTCTATGCTTAGATGGTCTTATAACCTTTACAACCATTGCAGCTATTACCCGCTTCTTACGTCTCCTATACCGATAAATTTCTGCATCGACAACCTCACCCGGGATCCCACCAAAAACATTTATGGCATGCCCATCGAACTCTCCCACTGAGTCCCCAGACACAGACATGTGGGTTAAATTCAACCTGGCTATTTCTGGCTCGGCATAATCCTGAGTAGCATCGTCATCCATACGTAATAACCATTTTCCTGATAATGTAAGTACAAGGTACGACCTAATATAACATCCTAGGTCACGCATTCGTTACGAAAGACCACACCCTTGTATGTTTCTGTTATCATTTTGGTCGCATTAGTACCAATATAGACGAAAGAGAATTTGAAATGACCACCCAACGAAAGTTACCTCAGTGGCTCAAGGTCAAAGTGCCAGGAGGGCCAAATCACAAGAATTTACAAAATTTGCTGCGTAGTGGTGACTTACACACAGTGTGCGAAGAAGCCCATTGCCCTAACATTGGGGAGTGCTGGAACTTAGGCACTGCGACCTTTATGATTCTCGGAGATATCTGTACAAGAGCATGTCGCTATTGTGCGGTTAAGACCGGAACCCCGAATGGATTAGATCTCCAAGAACCGATTCGTCTAGGTCAAACCGTGCAAACTCTTAACTTGAATTATGTGGTGATTACATCCGTCAATAGAGACGATTTACCTGACGGTGGTGCATTCATATTCTCCCAATGCATACACCAGATTCGAAAGAGGCTACCAAATTGCAAAATTGAGGTTTTGACACCGGACTTTGAAGGGAATTGGGACGCTTTAAAGAAAGTGATTGATGCAAACCCCGACACTTTCAACCACAATATCGAAACGGTTGAAAGAGTGTTTCACAAGGTGCGTCCAAAAGGCAGCTATAACAAATCTTTAGAAATGTTGGGTAAAGCAAAGATATTTGACGAGTCAATAGTCACCAAATCGGGTCTCATGGTTGGGTTGGGCGAAACCTGGGATGAGATAACACAAACACTAAGAGACTTGAGATCTGTAGACTGTAATCTTCTTACTATTGGTCAATATCTGCGACCTTCTAAAGCTCACGCCCCATTAATGAAATGGTATACCCCCGAAGAATTCTCACAATTGAAATCCATAGGGGAAGATCTTGGATTCAACCACGTAGCATCTGGACCTTTGGTTAGAAGCTCTTATCATGCCGACGAGCAATACCGCACTGCTTCAGCAGCTGGAGTTCGTTAGTGGGCTCTGACTCTTATCAGTCCGAAGAAGGTAGCTTTCGAGGGTCTTGAACCACCATAGTTTTTCCGCAGCAATTAACATCACCATCACCGGCACGAGTGCACAGTACCATGGCCCCACAGCTCTCACACTGGTATCTCTTCCCTAATTGGTTCCCCATCTTTGACAAATACTCCTGGAACGGTTCGCCATTTTAAGCTATGGCGAAGGATAGTACCAACCTAATCATCTACTGGATTCTCATTTCCTCGACATATCCTCACCACAGCATCGAATGCTCCCCTCAGACCCACGTATAACAACAAATTCTGAGGCACACTTGGAACAAAAATATCGTTTCCCCGTCTCGTTTGCCAAGAAATCATCTCCTAGATATGTCAAACACTAGCGATAGCCGTGCCACCGCATTGTAGAAAAACCTCCCATCAAGGTCAACCGGCATTTATACCCTCGAGCAATGCCGCAGCAGATCCATAATCTCTTGCCCCTCCGACATGAATAGGAGGGACAATGTAAAAAGCTTGAAATCCTGATGCCATAAAGTCTCTGATAACTTCCATGGCTATGTCTACCGCGCCCCGGGATCGCGACAAATCCCTGGTGACCCAATATGGGACTTCAGCAAAGGATATTCCTCCAGGAATCATCATCTGTATCCCCCAGACTATGGGGGTTGTTAATTTGCCTCCTGTCAATTCCTCATATTTCTCCATAAATGCCACAGCTTGGGAAGCTCGATACAAAGGTTGTGTTATAAAGAAGTCGGACCCAGCTAAGTCCTTCTTTAGAGTAAGAGTGACCTCCCTGTCCAAATCACGGGAGAGATTAATAGTTGATCCGACACACAGATTCGTTCGTCTTCGTAGAGATCTCCCTCGGAAATCATATCCCTGATTCATCTGCTTGATAGAGCGGATCATTTCAGTGGCAGGGAGATGATAATTTCCCAAGCATTCGTTTGCATCTTCCTCTGAAAATTTATCCCCCATAACCGAAACTACGTTCCGTAACCCAAAAAGGTGAGATCCCAGTAAAATAGACTGCGCGGCAATGCGATTCATGTCTCTGGTCGCCAACATAAATAGAGTCGGGATTAAAGTATTTATTTCCATCCACGCAGCCACAAACGCCGAATTCGCAGACACCCCTTTTCCGGGATTATAGGCCACGGCAAACATGTCTGGTTTCAGGGAAGATAAATCTTCCAAAGACTCCGCATCACCGGCTCTCGGAGGTGAAATATCGCAAACAACGAACGGCTGGCCACTTGGGCGGTTAAACAATTCCGTCAGTAGCGGCACAGGCTCACAACCTCAACTAGATCTCATTCCTCAATATCCAGAAAACAAAAATTCATCAGCCCAGCGCTAGCAATACCTTGGCTAAGCGTTGCCTAGCTGAGACTATTTCCAGCCCAGTACCCCTTCACGATTCGGGCAAAGAGAGACCCTATGGCCGGTTGTACACTTGTAACGTTCTTCTCTTATCTCACGCCTTTTGCCTGACAACGATGACTGAGCCATGCCGATACCACAAAAAGGGCACCTCACACCATATACAACCCTGTTCCTGACTCGGTACAACTTTACATGGGTGACGGTTTCGGTTAAAGCAGGGAATTCCCCTATATATCTCAACACGAATCTTGTACCAGTAGTGATAATACTGTTACTTTGCTTCTTCTCCTGAGGTGAAACATACTCATAGTCTACATAACCACAACTCAAACATTCATTACTTTCGTAACTAACCCGCAATCTTGTAGAACACCTAGGACAGCGTGTCTTAATCGCCTTGGGTTTACCATCAGGTCCAGAATCTCCAGGACTAGTCGTTACAGGCTTTATTGGAGCCCTTGGCTTACCTGGAGCGAAAGGGTTCGCAGTTGAAATTACCATGTCCGTTTAGCTCCTAAATATTATTAAGATCTACGCGTAGCCCAGCAATAAAACCGGTACCAGACACTCAACGATACCTACAGTAGAAAACAACAGAGGGATAACTTTCCAGGATATCGTTTAGACCTCATTCCGAGCATTTTCTTATATTTGTATAAAAACGTCAACCTATAACAGGT
>CAZRSW010000007.1:0-9725 GCA_964602845.1 uncultured Dehalococcoidia bacterium
TAACAAGGTAGCTGTAGCGGAAGCTGCGGCTGGATCACCTCCTTTTAAGGGAGTAGAAGATCATCTGTTGTAAGACAGGAGGTTTTCAGGTCTATCGGTGGGCGGAGGATTGAGTGTCTGATGGATTGAGCCGGATCCACTTAACGGTGGAGGAGCTCTCTGACAGCGCTCACCTCTTTTGGATAATGAACCCATCGTGAGTTGTTCGAAGAAGACTCTTTATTGAGTCGACAAACTGAATCTTTGGTTTCCTTCTACTGTTCAAGGGTTAAGGTGCCCTGTGACACTCTCGGTGAGAGACACTTGGCTTAACATCGTAATCGTAGTAGCGGGGTCCATGTTTTTGCCGCGGGGCTGTAGCTCAGTTGGGAGAGCACCTGCTTTGCAAGCAGGGGGTCAGGAGTTCGAGCCTCCTCAGCTCCACCATTACTATCTTTCACGCTTAAAAGGCGTGTATTACCATCCATCCCCGCCTATTTATTATTACTGCTTGGCACCACTATGGTGCCAAGCAGGGCCTCATAACGTGTCTTCAGTACCTCATTCTAGGGTCTCTTACCACTAATCATTCTGCTCAATGTGGAGTGATGTACTCCTAGTATCTTTGCTTGTTGTCTAAGACTTATTATCTGCTCCTCTGTGTTTCTTCTATCTGTTTGGATAAGTTCTCTAGATTTTCTGTTGTGCGCATACCATGTAGTAGTGGATGAAAGACCAATTGCCCTTTCAAGGTTATGCTGGGTGTACCATTAGATGGGCATCTCAGTTCCATGGAGAATTTTAGAGGACGAGCCCTCTATGTCTCCTCGTGATAAGCGAAAGCTTAAAGGAGCTGAGGTGACCGTTAATCCAGTATGTTTATAAGTGTTATGATACCGCGATGAAGTGGTTAATAGTTGTCATAGCCTTGCTCTTGGTAGGGTGTGATGTCGAGCTGTTAGCCACCGCTACGCCAACGCCAGAAGTGGATACTCCCAGCTTTCGAAAAGGCCAAGCCATAAACGAAGTTGGAGATTTTCTTTTCCCAGACCATGAAACGTCTAGCGAACGAGAAGAACGTTGCTCCCGCACAGATGCTTCAAGTTCCGTTTGTTTTGACTGTATGATGCAAACTAGTTGGTCGAATAATTTTTATGCTAGGTATTCTTCTCAAGTCGATGAAGGGTCGGATAGATGGGTCGAGCGATATGTGGGAAATGGCAAATGGGAAGTCAAATTAAGATCCTATCATGGTTGGGCCGTTGAATGGGAAGTGGCTGAAGCGCACGTTGAGATGGTAGGTCATACTTGGACACCAACCTCGGGTATATGTGTGTGGTAAGGAAGTGCTGCTATTATTCAAGATTTTGTGGCGCGCAATGCATGCCATGTACTAGTGGATGAAAGACGAAGCCTCTATGTGCAAGTGGCTGGGGCTAGACTAGAAAGGCATTGCACAATAATATTGCTAGTTATTACCATAAAAGGGGATATGGCCTGTTCGCTTAATCATGCGAGCATTGGGCTAAAAAGGTATTAACTGTCTTGGGGAGGCAGCTGTGGCATTTTACACCGACAAGGGATTGGTTACAGATTCAACTAAGAGCGAGAAAAGCTTTGTTGGGACCATTATCCTATGTGTCCTTCTCGGAGCCTTTGGAGTGCATAGATTTTACGTCGGGAGGATAGGGACCGGGATTGTTGCATTGTTGACCCTTGGTTGCTTCGGTATATGGACCTTAATAGACCTTATTATGATTATTACCCAGAAGTTCAAGGACAGTAGTGGGTTACTAATAAAACCTTAATGTTGGCATTGCGTACCATGGCAATCGATATGGTATAGAAAGTAATGTAGCGATAGGGTATCCGCGTGACAGTCACCGTGGTTCCATGAGGTTTTTGATTAGGCACTAGCAATATAAGCCGTTTCATTTCTCTTTATTTATTGGCTACTTTCGGTTGTGGCCCTGATATTGGATGTCATCCACACCGTGTATTTCATGTATAAAATAATCGTGGGTGAATATAGGTATGGAAAAGGTCACTTGGTGCGAATCCCCTCCTGAAACGGACCTGCGTTATGGCAATTGTTTCCTACATGTGCCGATCTAATAAGGGAAAAATCCAACAGAGAAAATCAGAACGAGGACGATGATAGCTAAACACGATAGCACTGATTTGATAAGTTTAGACAAGGTTAAGGAATTTATATAAGACTTATAGTCTGGGTCTGCATAGTCTTGCATGTCAATATTAAGTATATCTGTTCCTCTACCACGTAAATGACCGCAGATTTGGCATTGATAGGAGCCCGCTAATTTTAGGTAATACCAGTTTGATCTGCCACAGCCAACACACTTTATTTCCAGAGTGCCCTCTTCAAGAGCTTTCTCTATCTCTTCGACCGCATAGCTGGGAACTGGGTCAACATTCCCTTCACAGGTTTCACAAAAGTCATCATTCACGGGTAGGGAGTTTCCACAATGTGGGCAATATTGGCTATGCTGAGATGATTCTATTCTCATATCGTGCTCCTGCCTCACATAATAATAAATAACATTAATTATTCAAATCAGCCTGCTTCTACTGGAATATATGCTGGAACAGATATCCTTGGTTTGGACAATCGGACTGGTTTAGTATCATCAGAGGAATATTTGAAATACAGTCGCTGCGACTAGGTTGGCAATATCAGCCCTCGTTGTGAACTAATATGCGCTAGGGTTTGAATATACCGGTTGGTGTAGGCTGGCGCTTTTAAGGAGTCACATCAGCACAAATTCTGTATATCTTATTCGGTTAGTTATTCAGCCTGCCCTAAAATGGTCAATAGGAGAGTCATGAATATCACATAAGGTATGAAACCCAACAGGACGACTCCAATTGCCCTTAGCGTTGATGTGTAGTCTAGTGCCTGGCGTACGGCTATAACTGTTGTAATAAGCATCCAGAGTGATGCGACCACGAAAATAGTATCGCCAACGGCGGGCAGAATGCCCAACGCTCTGAAAATACCTGGGGATTGGGCGAAACCGACAGTCCTTGCTAACTCCCCCCAGTCTGCGTAGGTGTCGCTAGTCCCCAGTAGTTTTGTGCCAATGAGATACACTATGTAAGCCCAAATGGCCCATCCAACAATTCCTACCAAAACCCCCACCAATAGCCCTAAAAGTCCTGTCTTGGCTAGGGATGCGATCCCGGTTGATAGAGCGACAATAGCGACCACAAATAGTGCTTGCATTGTCGCTGATCTGTCCGCTTCTACATCTTCAAATAGATTTTTATCAAAGCAGGAGGCCCTGACCATCCGGCTCAGCATGTTACCAGTAACTTCAGAAGTCATGTCCATTTCCTCCAGAAACCAACCTTCACGGTATTTGTTTTAAGGGATACAACTTAAATGATCCGTCACACTCTAGTATCTGGTCAAGTCAATCTTCTGAGCATAGGTTTGTAACTTCTCAGTTAGGGAATGTTTAAATCCTCGCCAGACAAGTATTTTCTTAGTGCCGGATCTAGTTTCACTAGGGCGCCCCTTGCGGCAACCGTATTCGAGCCTGCTTTACAGGCCATCTTTAAAATCATGGCAGGATCCTTTCCTTCCAATAAGCCTACTGCCAACGCTGCGCTAAAGGCGTCTCCAGCTCCCGTAGTCTCAATGGTGGGAACCGTCGGAGGTTTAGATATGTATGTATCACTACCGATGAACAGCGAAGCCTCTTGGCTACCTCGTGTTAGAGCTAAAGTCTGTATCTGGTAGGTAACCATAAGATCCCTTGGGTCGTTGATTCGAAACATGTATTGAAGCACTTTCCATTCGGGCTCATTGATTTTTACTATAGAGGCTAAACCCAAGCTATCCATTATTGTTTGCTTGCTATACAAATTTTGACGCAGGTTTAAGTCCAATATGACTTGAGCAGGGTTCATACAGCAGAGGGATCTCAAAGTTGATCTATTCGTTTTAGAAATTTGTTCCAACGTGCCGAAATACAGAAGGTTGATCTTGCGGCCTGTTAAATCAGGCATGGGGATATCTTCCCATGCACTACCTCTACAGATTACAAAACCGCCATCCGATTTGACCTTTACAATTCCCGTCGGTTTCTCAGACCTGGCAATTAGAGAATTGATCCCTGAATTACTTATAATTTCAATGGCTTGATCGCCGAGGGAATCTTTGCCGACGCACCCTATCATGCTTATATTGTAACCAAACTCTTTGACATACCATGCAAAATTTAAAGGCGCTCCACCTAAGTAGTAGTGCCCTTCTATTTCGTCGAAAAGTATAGCTCCAAAGGAAAATATGGTAGACATATGGTAGTCAGTTTTCTGGCCAAACTAGTTGTATAGGTTAATCTTTTTGATAATTAGTAATAATCCTATCGTGGTTATTACACCTACACCGTTTAAGATCATATCTGAGATACTACTGGTTCTACCAGAAATAAATCCTTGATGCAATTCGTCTACAATGCCGAAGATAAAAATAGCTGAACCGATAAGTGTTAAGTTTGTGTATGTTCTGACCCTGTACGCCAAAAGGACAGAGATAGTAAGTAAAGCAAAACTACATATGTGGTAGACAATATCTAAGCCAATGCCATGTAACTTAGCAGTGTCCATTACGGCATCTATATTGTTCGCTGGGGCGTGTGAAACAAAAGTAATTCCGATCACTATCAAAAGAGTGGGTGCCCATCTGGTCGCTCGAAATATTTTCAACATGGTTCTTCTTTCCGCGGGTTTTGAGATTGTGGCTCATTATTGGCAGTGCAGGGATCGGATAATATTATTGTAGCTGCAATATTTTTTGGAAGGTTGGTATATTTCACATTGTAGAGAAGAAAAATTTACGACAGTTCTGAGGATGTATGATGAAACATTTATTTAAGCCGAGTAAGTATCATCTATCAATTGGTTCACATGATCCAGTTCTTTTCCTTGATAGTGGTGATCTTGTAGTTACCAGTAGTGTTGATGCCGGCGGGGCTGACGCGAATGAGGAAATTGTTTGTGATAGGGGTAACCCACAGACGGGGCCATTTTATTTGAATGGGGCTCAGCCTGGGGATATTTTGACAGTTACTTTTAACAAGATACAACCAAATCGAAAACGTGGGTATTGCCGCCCCGAAATTGCACCTAACGTGTTGGAGCCAGGCCACTCACAAGTATTGTCTGGTGAGGTTTTTAACTTCGTTCTGGATAGTGAATTGGGCGTTGCCAAGATTGAAAGTCCATCAGATAAACTTGCGTCTCTTGTAGTTCCGATACGACCTATGATTGGCTGCTTCGGAGTTGCTCCTGATAGGGGTCAGGCGATTTCGACGGCGACCTCAGGTCCTTATGGAGGCAATATGGACTACAAGGGCTTCCAAGAGGGCGTGACTGCTTTCCTACCCGTTTTTGTGAAGGGAGGATTGTTTCATATAGGTGACGGGCATGCATGGCAGTCAGATGGTGAGATCCTAGGCACAGGGATCGAAATATCTATGGATCTTGAATTTGGTTTGGGATTGATTAAAAACACTAAAATGTCCTGGCCACGAGGCTATGACGCTGCACATATATTTACGCTTGGCAATGCTAGGCCATTGGATCAGGCGTTGCAACATGCGACTTCGGAAATGCTCAGGTGGCTGATTCAAGATTATGATTTATCCTATGACGATGCCAATATACTTATAGGGACCTTTGTTGAATATGATGTTGGCAATGTCTATGACCCTGCATACACCATGGTTTGCAAGATTCCTATTGAAGCGTTGCCTACTCCACGTACAGAATCCATCATCACTCAGAGCAACCTAATTTTTGAGCGGTCCTAATCTATATAAGTGGTCTAAATACCTCTGAACCAGTTATGGAACTTCAATAGCTCTTCTGTACTACCCTGAGCCTTTACCGAGCCTGATGATAGCTCATCATGAAGGTTGGATCGTGCGGTCAACAGTAGTACGAATGTTGAAAAAGGAGCGTGGATTACTACGTCTGGCACAGAGGGTTTGAATGGAACATACTCGGACATGGTTAAAGTAGGGCCGGCTACTTCCATGTTGAAGTTTGTGCTGGATTCAGTACGAAGATCAATGCTAACGGAAAATCCTTGGTCAAAGTCTGCCGTATATATCCTTTCACTGATGTCTCGCTGGGTCCATATTTTCATTATCAATAGAGCAATATCTTCAGGTATAGAATATTCAGTATCTATGATTGAAAATATGTCCCACATATGTAGGGCATTTTCAATTAGCTTAGTACCAAGCATTAACTCCAAGGATATCGTGCCTAATGGATGGTAAGTTGGATAGTCCCACTGATCGGGTGCGACATCATGCCAAGTGGAATTAATTTGCGATTCCATATCACTCAGAATATTGAGAGTGTTTTCCTTAGTTTTAAGTGTCGTTTCTGATAGTTGTACGGCTCTTGCCGCAATGCCGTCCGACAAAACCTGCGCTTCCATTTCATCTGGAGATGGTATGCCAGTTATAGGCTCGAAATCACCTCGTAGACTTCGCATAATGCTGTTGTGGTAGAACCCATCTATTGCGACCATGTGGGAAGCTACATCCTTTATTGCCCATTTATGACATTTGCTTGGTAGTTCCCATTGAGATGATTCTAATTTGTCTAATTCTCTTAATAGGTTTGAAGACGATGATTTAATTCCGGCCAATATTTCCTTGATTATTACATTCATCTGGGCTTGGCATTCCTTTAATTGCATTTTCGAGATAAATATTGGGTCGCATCCAGAAGGTCATAGGATCTTGATTAGTCGTTAATACGTTACCAGATACTTCAAACAATATTACTATGGGTATGAACTTTTATATTGAAAGGTTTTGGACAATTGACTCCTGCATGGCAATCATATTGTGGCTGACCACGCAATGCTGCCCGTGTTAAGGTCTAAGCCTTTTCCCGCCATCATTAGGGATGGCACTTTCCATGAATTCAAACATCTCTTCTGTGAAAAATGGCATACCTAATGATGCACTCATTCCACCATCAACAGATATAATTTCACCGTTGATAAAACTCGAAGCATCTGAGCACAATAGTATCAATACTCCAGCTAGTTCCTCCTTTTCTCCAATGCGACCCATCGGTGCGTTTGCGCTGATGTGTTTTAGAAAGAGGTCTTTTTTTATCCAAGGTGCGGTCATTTCGCTTGAGAACCAGCCGGGAGCTATTGCATTTACTCGGACTCCTCGGTCACCCCAGTTTGAGGCGAGATTTTTTGTAAGCATTGTGACAGCCCCTTTTGAGGCTTGATATGCTGCTGGCATTCCTCTCATGCCATTTAGTCCGGCGATTGAAGACATATTGATTATAGATCCTCCTAGGCCGTCTGATAACATTCTCTGGCCTGCTTCCTTACAGCAATACCATAACCCCATTATGTTAGTTTGGATTGTTTGTTCAAATTTTTCATCTGGTATACGTTCAGGCACGATACCGGCCTCAGCGATTTGGCCAGCGTTGTTGATCGCTATATCTACTCGCCCGAATCTTTTTTCTGCGTGCTCAAACAAATTATGTACTTGCGTGGAGTCATCTACATCACAAGCTATTGATAAAACGGACATGCCTCTTTCCCGCATATTTTCTTCCATCGAATTCAACCTGTCTTGTCTTCTGGCGGCGAGGACCACATTGGCTCCACGCTCAGCTAGTAATTCGGCAAAATAGGCTCCTAGACCGGAAGACGCCCCCGTGACGACGGCGGTCTTTTCTTTCAAATCGAATAAAGTATCGTTGTAGCACATATTGCTTCTCCAATAAGATTGAGTGATCATAGTTGGATGCCGTCGGAAAGTGCGTTATTTCGGAGCATCCTGTAGTATCGCATGCTAATAATTGGTGTGGATAGTGTCAATGCTGTCTATGTCGGGTAGTGCTGGTTGATCTACGTAAGGACTCTAAATTCTGTCTCATAAGACTAGGAGGTTGATCTCGTGCTTCAAGGCTACAGATCTTTATGACATTGCTATGGATTCTGATCGGGTTTATGAGTGGGTCTATTCCTTGGGCTGTCTTAGCAGTTAAATCTATTTCTGGTAAGAGTGTCAGAGAAGTGGGTGATGGTAATCCTGGTGCAACGAATGCTTGGAGATCCTCTGGGTGGGTAGTAGGTATGGCTGTACTGATTCTAGAGATAGCCAAGAGTTTCATACCAATTTGTTTGGCTATGAGATTGATCGATGATTTCAGCGGGATAAATGGAACAATATTATTATCTTTGATAGCTTTAGCTCCGATTCTTGGTCATGCGTGGTCACCGTTTTTGAAGTTTAAAGGGGGTAAGGCGCTTGCTCCCAGCTGGGGGTCCTGGATAGCATTGACTAATGGGATTGCACTGCCGGCAGGGATTATTTTGCTGGGTGTTCTGCATGCGATCCAGAAAAATCATGCTATAACGGTGACAGGGTGTTTAGCGGGATTCCTCGCGATATTCCAATTTCTGTGGGGCGAGGACCACATTGGTTTTTTTTGGGTGATGAATTTTGCCATAGTGGTTTATAAACATAGATCGGAATACTCTGGTGGTTTTCAATTAAGGGAATGGCTTGGGAAATATGTGGGGAGGACGACGTGATATTTCTACTAGAGATCGCGCAGTATCTTACGACTTTTCTAGCGGCATGTAGTCTGGTTGTTGCACTTTGGAACAATAGATTCCTCAATAGACTGTCAGAAATCGACGGTAATCGACCCTTCAATTTAAGTTCATCCAAGGTCTCGGTGCTGATACCTGCTAGAAACGAGGCGACCCGGATTAATGAATGCATAACGAAATTATTGGAGCAAGACCATTCCAATATTGAGATCATTATATTGGACGATAGATCTACTGATCGGACCGTTGAATTGGTCGAGTGCTGGGCAAGAAAAGATAAAAGGATTGTTGTCGTGAAGGGGAATGATTTGCCGGCTGGTTGGGTCGGTAAGCATTGGGCTTGCCATCAATTAGCTCATATGGCCAAAGGAGATCATTTTCTTTTTGTTGACGCGGATACTGTTATAGCATCTAAGACTATTACGCATGCTCTGATTGAATCGTCTGAAAGAGACGCAGATCTTCTAACCGTCATTCCAAGTCGGACTATCAACTGCGTCATAGAAAAACTAATATATTCTTTCATAGACTGGGCAATATTTTGTTGGCTTCCGCTGAAGATCGCCCATTCGAGAGATAATGCATATTTATCTGCAACATTCGGGCAATTTATGCTGTTCAAGAGGGAGGCATATTTTAAGACGGGAGGTCATGAGGCCATCAAGGACAACGCTATTGATGATTTCGAATTGGGTAGAATGATCAAAAGGCTTGGGCTAAAGTGGGTTTTAACAGATGGTAGCGGTATGGTGCGATCTCTTTCATATGGAGGGAACATTGCGGCATTTAGAGGTATATCTAGAAGTGTGTTCCCTGCCTTAAATTATCGTTTGAGCGTTTTAGCATCAATGTCTTTCCTACTAGGTATCTGTGGGTTCCTACCCGTGTCCACGTTGATTGCTAGAGTTGTCTTTGGTGTGGTAGAAACCCAGTTCGTTATGTATTCTGCGCTGTCACTGTCATTATTTTCTCTGTCTTGGCTGATAGTTTGTAAAAGGTTTGGGCATAGCCTATTTGCTTTACTGGTGCATCCGATATCTATTGCGGTTATGTTGATAATGGCCTACTACTCCATGTTAGCCAATGCTTTTACATTTGCTACATGGAAAGG
>CAZRSW010000007.1:9825-15415 GCA_964602845.1 uncultured Dehalococcoidia bacterium
CAATAATTTCGTAGTGATCGGTGAAAACATTCACACTACTAGAGTGGTCAGAAGAGATGGCCGAAGGGTGGGGCTTGATAATGACGGGAACGAGGCTGTGCTCTTTAAAAACATCTTTGGTGAACCAGCTTTCCTAACGATTCCTGATAATTTTAAGGATAACAAGATTTACCGTGAAGGACGTGTGAAGCACTTCATGATTGCTATTTTGGAAGGCATGTCTGAAGTAAGTGATGATTGCGGAAAAGGATCGGATTTTATACTGGCTGAAGTAAAGAGACAGGAACTGGCGGGGAGTCAGTTCCTGGACCTCAATGTGGATGAAATCTCTTATCATCTTGATCTGCAGAAGAAAGCTATGCAATGGGTCGTATCTCTTTATTGTACCTTTGCAAAAGTGCCCCCTAGTATAGACTCGTCTAGTATGGAAATCCTGGAGTATGGGCTTGAAACCTATGCAAAGTGTGGGAGCCCGCAGGGCCCTCCAATGGTCAACTCAGCTTCACTAGAACGTATTGATGCGTTGGATTTAGTTAAGGAATATGATGCGCATGTAGTTGTTACAGCTTCTGGGGCCGAGGGCATGCCTACAAATGATATTGAGAGGATCGATAATGTACGACTTATGTTGACGGAATGTGATAATAGAGGTGTTTCTCTCGATCGAATCCATATTGACGGTCTTGTGTTTCCCATATCCGTGGATCAGAGTTTTGGGCTTCATTATCTCGAAGCGGTGTCCGCCATGAGGAGTGAATTTGGTGGAGGTGTTCATATTACTGGTGGTTTGAGCAATGTATCATTTGGATTACCTGCCCGAAGGTTGATCAATGATACTTTTATCAGATTGTGTATGAGCTCTGGAGTGGATTCTGGCATTCTCAATCCTATTGAGAGTCGCATTGATAGAATTGAAGCTCTAGACATGGAAACGGATAGGGTTATGCTAGCGGCGGATATGCTACTTGGCAAAGATCCTTTTTGTATGAATTTTATTCAGGCGTTCAGGGATGGTCGCCTCTCCGCCTGATATCTGGAGTGTGTGGATCAAGGCTCTAAAGGACTGATGCGTCAAATTTAGACTAGCCGATCTTCTAGCCAATCCAGTGTCACTTCTATTCCGAATCCTGGGGCATCAGATGGTTTAACATAACCGTTTTTAATCACGGGAGTTCCGGGCAGGGATACCATTTCTTCTAAGGGAACACCTGGAGCAGATACTCCTTCTGATCTTTCACCCCAGGGGATCACTGGCATTGCGTAAGCAAGGTGTTGCCCATATGGATAGTTCATACCTCCGTGTCCTATAACGGTGAGCCCGTGAGCCTCTGCTATGTGACATATTCTTACACTGGCAGTTGTTCCGCCCACCCACTGTATGTCTGGTTGGAGAATGTCCACGAGACCTCTTCCGGCGGCCTCCGCAAATGGATGGATAGTGTACCAGTGTTCGCCCGTAGCGAGTATCTGAGCTGGCACCCTAGAACGAATTTTTGTATAACTGTCCATGTCCTCGGGAAGAGTGTAGTCCTCTAACCATTTGATGTTGTATGGTCTTAGTGCCTCAGAAATTCTGACGGAGTATTCCACATTTAGTGACATCCAGGCATCTACAGCGAGCTCCATATCTGGCCCGATTTGCTCCCGGGTTCTTTGAACGATCTCGATGTTCTTGTTCAACCCAGAAATCCCATCCTCTGGTCCGTACCGGAGAAAGACTTTTACCGCTTTGAATCCCAGTTCCATAAACCAGTCAATGTAATCGCTGGTTTTGTATTGAAGCACGGTGTTTGATGCATAGCAGAATATCTGGTCTTTTACGGGCCCCCCTAATAGCTCGTATACCGGTTGTCCAATCAATTTCCCCTTTAGGTCCCAAATTGCATTGTCCACAGCACTGATAGCATAGCTGTTCAGTCCTGCTGTACCATGAGCCGCTGAAGCTCTACGCATCATATCCCAAAGCTTTTCTGTTGACATTGGATTCAGCCCTACCAGCAATTCGGAAAAATGGTCGTTAATGATAGAAGATACTGGTCCAGAGGCGGCAGATAATCCTAATCCCCAGGTCCCATCTTCTGCGGTTACCACGCAAGCAACTCTTTCCCAGTTTGCGGCCCAACTTCTTCCCGGTCGATCGGTCGTATATCTTGCCATAGGAGTGACAAAGTCGCCCCCTTTAGGGTCTTTTTCTACACGGGCTTTCGTTGTAGGGTTGGGTTCTATATTGATCGGAAATGCTCTGACGTTTTTTATCTTCATGATGACACCTATTTATTTGAAAGCACTATTTATCATTGACCTTTTATATGCTATGGAGTGATCCCACGGAATTATCCAATTGTCGTCTATTTCCATACCGAATCCAGGGGCATCTGAAGGGGAGACGTAACCATCCTTTGGCATGGGCATCCCAGGTATTGGGCAGACTTGTTCCAGTGGGATTCCTGGATCTGTGCCCATCCAAAATTCTGCCATGGGGGATTCTGGCATGGAAATCGCAAAATGTTGCCCCCAGGGTGACGCCGCTGCCATATGTGGAATAGTGATGATCCCCGCTGCTTCTCCAATGGTATATATTTTCAAGGCCTCGGTAAGGCCACCACACCATTTCATATCTGGCTGGAGGATGTCGACAGACCTGTTCTCGACCAACTGCCGGAATGTCCATCTGCCGTGATGGTCTTCTCCCGTGGCCAGAGGTATCCAGTTGATAGCCTTGCGAAGTTCCATATGTCCCTCTAAATCGGTAGGAATTAAGGGTTCCTCCAACCATCGCAGATTGTAAGGTCTGAGGCGTTCGGCCATTCGTACAGTAAATTCAACATTAAATGACATAGTAGGGTTGTACATTAATTCCGCATCGTGACCAACCGTATCCCTTGCCTTCGCGATTTTTTCTTCCATCAAATTAAGACCCGAGATGCCCATATCGTAGTGCACAGGATTGGACACCTTGAAATGTTTAAATCCCAGCTCTATTGACCAATCCAAATCATCAGATGTCACGTAACACAAGGCTTTATCACGACATGGTCCCCCTATTAGGCTGTAGACTGGTTGGTCCATTAGTTTTCCCTTAAGGTCCCATAGCGCTAGGTCTATTCCCGACTGTGCGACAGTGGCCAAACCACCTGCTCCAATTCTCTGGGAAGATCGCCACATTAGATCATTTAGGAATTCCAAGGCGAAACAATCGCGGCCTTCTAGCAGAGGGGCGTAGTGGTAGTCCACCAATGAGGCAGTTATTTCACCAAAGCTCGTTTGTCCCAAGCCCCAGGTGCCGTCCTCAGCAATTACCTGGACCCAAAAGTCTTCTTTCGTACCAGCACCCTGCATTCTTCCAGGCGTAGTAGGGAACTCAGGGTACTTGTTAATAGGTAAGGCTCTAGGAGCGGTATTATTCCAGTTTGGTCTACGGGGCTTTGCGGTAGGTGGTGTGTGGGGAATGTTAAGTTGTACGGCTCTGATCTGCTTAATTTTCATATATTACTCCTTCCAGAATGTGAAATCTAAACTTTGGAGTTAGGTCCCTTAATTACCTCGTCAGATTCGAGTTGTTGTATATCTCCCTGTGACATTCCTAGTACGTTTCTTAGTATCTCGAAAGTGTGTTCACCGAGTATCGGAGGATGGCCCTGTGGAGTCGCTGGTGTCTTGCTCAGATGTTGTAGAGCAGAACCTAGTAGATTTATATTGCCTAGGGAAGGATGGGTCACCTCCCATAGGGATTTTCGAGCTTTGGCCTGAGGATCCTCGAAGACTTCTTTCATTGTGTTGATGGGGGTGACGGTTAAACCTGCTTTTTTGAGCGAAGATATCCAATATGTTGTTGGTTGTTCCCCGATTTTGCTATTCAATAGTTCTTCTAATATAGGTCTATTTTGTACCCTTAGAGCGTTACTTAGAAATCTTGGATCATTTGCCATTTCAGGCAATTCCACTGTTTCACAGAGACGTCGGAATTGGTCGTCATTATTTGCCGCAGTCATAAAACTGCCGTCCGAGGCCTTGAAATCTTGATAGGGAGCCACCTGCGGGTGGGCATTTCCCAACCTTTCTGGCACCTCTCCACTAGCGAGATAGCTTTGAGCTATATTTGCCATGCTGGCGATGCCAACATCGAATAAAGAAACGTCCACATGTTGGCCCACACCGCTGATATTTCGCTCATATAGCGCGGTTAGTATCCCGATTGTGGATGTTAGTCCTGTGAGTATGTCTATCCATGCTACGCCTACCTTCGTGGGTCCGCCAGATGATTCTCCGGTGACGCTCATGATACCTGTCATGCCTTGGAGGGCAGCGTCATAACCGGGTTCGGATGCCCTCGGACCTGTTTGTCCGAATCCGGTTACTGATGCATAAACTAAACTTGGATTGTTTTTTGCCAGAGACTCATAATCTAAGCCGAATTTGGCAAGGTTACCCACTTTAAAATTCTCAACGAGGATATCAGCGTGGGTTGCGAGGTCTTGGACAATTCTTTGACCCATGTCGTGACGTAAGTTCACTACTATGCTCTTTTTACCACGATTTGCTGATAGGTAATAAGCGCTTTCTGTACCAACGAAAGGTGGTCCCCATCCTCTAGTATCATCACCCCATGGAGATTCTACTTTCCAGACCTCTGCGCCCAGGTCTGCCAAGATTTGTGTGGCAAAGGGCCCGGCCAATATCCTCGACAAGTCCAGTACCTTTATGTTGGTTAGTGCTCCCATGTATCTTATCTCCTTAGGTTCTTGAAAGATGGTAATCTTTTGTTAACATTGCTACAACCCAGAAGGTTATGGAGCAGTAGAATGGAACCATTTAGAATTGATATCCCCGATGCATTATTGCAAGATTTGAAGCGACGTCTTGGAGACACCCGATGGCCCGGTGAAATTTCTGGAGGTGGTTGGGATTACGGATCTGAACTCGGTTATGTCAAATCACTGTGTGAATACTGGAAAAATGAATTTGATTGGAGAGACCAAGAGCGCAAAATTAACTCATTCTCAAACTATACTACTGATATAGATGATTTGAATGTGCACTTTATTTATGAAAAAGGTAAGGGGCCAGACCCTCTTCCCTTAGTTATAACCCACGGTTGGCCTAGTACCTTTGCGGAAATGTTAGACATCATACCGATGCTTACAGATCCGGAATCCCATGGTGGCAGTGCTGCGGATAGTTTTGATGTGGTGGTACCTTCTATTCCTGGCTATGGATTTTCTCAGAAACCAGAGTTGCCAGGGATGAATGTTGCAAAGGTTGCCTCAATTTGGACCAAGTTAATGACTAAAGAGCTAGGTTATGAGTCTTTTGTTGCTCAGGGGGGTGACTGGGGTGCTGCAATTAGTACAGCTCTAGGGGCGCTACACGGGGATGTTGTACAGAGTATACACCTTACCATGGCGAGTGGCCTTACCGATCTTGATGCGGCACTAAGTGGGGATGAAAAAAAATTTCTTGAACATCGGACTTGGTGGCAGGAAAATGAAGGAGCTTATGGCCATATGCAGCGTACGAAGCCTCAGACTTTGAGCTACGGTTTGAATGATTCTCCAGCAGGGTTGGCCGCATGGATAGTGGAAAAATGGCG
>CAZRSW010000007.1:15515-78476 GCA_964602845.1 uncultured Dehalococcoidia bacterium
AGGCTACAAAATGTTGCTGTTCCCAAGAGTAGTACTATGAATAGTGCAGGTAGGTTATTTCTAGGTACCCGTACATCAAATATTAATTCGCCAACGACTATGATGATGAAAACTAGTGTGGATGATATTAGGGTGTTATGAGCTATTTTACCAAGTAGGAAAGAAGATTTTGGTAGAGGTGTACCTTTGATTCTTTTTAGTATACCTCTGTCTCTCGATATGGATAGGTTCATTGCCATACTTGTGTATGCGGAATTAATTATCGAGAATGCGGCCATTGTCGGGATGTACATGGTAGAGAGATTGATAAGCCCATTTGATGATTCCGCAGTGTTATTTCCCAAAATTATGTTCAGTATGAAAAGAAACAATAAGGGTAAAATAAAGGTGAAAAATGCGGATACTGGATTACGCCTGAAGGCTTTATGTTCGTAGATTATTTGTCTAAACCCTAGCTTAATACTTTTCATTGAAGGTTATCCCGAAATGTTTCTAAGAAAACGTCTTCCAATGATTGTTTTTTTATCTCCCAGTTCGATATATCGGTTTTGTTGTTGATTGCCCATTTAGTAAGTTTGTGTAGCGTGGATGTGGGGTCTCCTGTTTTGACAGTAACCTTGTTGCCAATGATACTAACCAGAGATTTCAGATCCTCGGGGAATTCTTGATTAGGGTCAGCGAGAGTGAAGCAAATGGTAGTGTCTTCCTGTGAATTTCTCAGGTCTGATAATTTGCCTTCTGATATTATCAACCCTTCTTGCATTAAGGCTATCCTGTCAGCCAGTGCTTCGGCCTCATCCATATAATGGGTAGTCAGCAATATTGTTTTCCCTAGTGATTTTAGATGGAGTATCAGGTCCCATGCTGATCTTCTGGCAGAGGGATCGAATCCGGTGGTAGGTTCATCCAAAAACAGAAGATCAGGGTCACCGCACAGACAAATAGCAAAGTCCAATCTCCTCTGCTGCCCCCCGGAGAGCTGTTTGGGATAGGAATCCCGTTGTTCGAAGAGGTTTGTAATAAGAAGGATCTCCTCTACAGGTTTCGGATTTTCATAAAAGCCTGTGTATTGCTCGAGTATTTCCCCAACTTTTAAGTAAGGTTCAACCCCATTATCCTGGAGTACGATGCCAAGTCTATCTCGGGAAGATGGATTATTATGCTCTGGGTCGTGCCCCAGCACGGTTACGTCACCGGAAGTTCGGTTGCGATGCCCCTCTAGGATTTCTATAATCGTGGTTTTGCCAGCTCCATTTGGTCCTAGAAGGGCAAATATTTCCCCCCGTCTAATTTGGAGGTCTATTCCCTTCACGGCCAATTGGGTATCGTAGGATTTTGTGAGGTCCTTAACTTTTATTGCAAAGTCTTCATTCATATAATTCTGTGCAGCCCAAAGTTTCAGAATGTGCGAGTCCTATTAAACCATGGCCTAAGAAATATCGATCATAAATCTTTTTCACCATAGATTGTTATGGTTCCAAATTTACCCATAGTTTGGCATCCCACATTAGCCTTGTGAGGAATGAATACTACACTATTTGATAATTAAGAGAGTTTGACCTGAGATCTTTTGACTCTCCCGGAACATTTGTCACAGTAATAGATGACATCCACTCTCTCTCCACATCTGCTGTGGAGGAGACTTATATCATCGGCAAGATATTTTGATCCCCATACAGCCAGAGCGCCTGCAACAATACCCAGTTCGTGCCCTTTGGAAGTCAGTATATATTCTGCTCTGGGGGGATGCGAACTGTAGAACCGTCGTTCTACAACGCCGTTTTCCTCCAAGGATTTTAGGCGAGTTGATAATAAATTGGGAGAAATACCTACCAGCGATCCATTTATATCAGCAAAGCGGTGGCTCCCTTTTAGGATCTCTAGCAAGATTAAAAGTGTCCACCGTTCGCCAACGAGTTCTAATGTTCGTGCAACAGGACCATTCATTGGATAGGTTCTTGACATTTCATCATCCTTATTAACTAGCTTGATTTAAGTAGTAGATTAGTTACTTCTTATATTATACTTGCTATTGATTTTTGTATTGACTTAAAACTTAGAGAGGCTGTATAGGGTTGATGTCGTGATGAAAACAGATTGTTCAATATATATGGAGGATATTTCGCTCTCGTATAGCACGACTTCGGGATTCCTACATGTTATTGACCGAGTTGATCTGAGTATTCAAAATAAAGAGTTGGTATGTTTGGTTGGCAGGAGTGGATGTGGTAAGACATCGCTGTTGACAATGCTGTCTGGATTGCTTGAACCAACTAGAGGTATTGTAAAAATTATGGGCAATCATCCATCTTGTGCGAGAAATGAGATGAAGATTGGATATGTTACTCAAGAGGATTCCTTACTACCGTGGAGAACAGTGAGACAAAACGTTGAGTTGCCACTTACAGTCGGTATGTCGAAAAGGGTTTATGCAGGGAATATATCCTTGAAGGATTGTTTGGTTGAAGAGATGATCTCATCCGTCAGGTTAGAAGGATTTGAAGAATATTACCCCTATCAGCTATCCGGTGGTATGAAACAGCGTCTTGCTCTAGCAAGATCATTAGTTTACAAACCGGAAATATTATTCTTGGACGAATCTTTCGCAAACCTTGACGAAGTTAGTAGACGAACTATGCAGTCTTTAATACTTGATCTACGAGACAGACTCGGTATCACTATTCTCATGGTGACTCACGACATATCCGAGGCAATGACTTTAGCCGATAGAGTTGTTATTTTCTCCGGGATGCCATCTTCGGTTGTGGGGGAACTGGACCTAACAAAGGTCGATATGGATTCACGTAAAATCAGAAATTTACAAGAAGAAGATGAGATATTTGACCAGATACTTTCGTTGATGGAATCAAGGTCCTGATGAAGGTCGTAGGGAGCTACAAAGTATTCATCCCGCCATTAATCCTGATTGGCTTGTTGCTATTAGGGTGGGAGTCTGCGGTAAGAATTTGGGAAATACCCTCCTATATTATGCCTACACCCAGTGGAGTGGTCGCGATATGTATAAGTGAATCAGCATTGTTATTTTCGCAGAACTTATACACTCTCACTGAGGCTTTATTAGGCCTGATATTGGGTTCCTCTGTGGCTTTTGGAGTTGGGGTGATTGCATCAAGATATATGTTTGTAGAAAGAGCTGTGATGCCCGTAGCGATACTGGTTAAAGTCACTCCGATCCTGGCGATTGCGCCCTTGTTCGCCATATGGTTTGGATTCGGGCTTTTGCCTAAAGTATTCATAGTATCGGTTGTAACTTTTTTCCCGGTACTGATCAATACGATTTTAGGACTCCGCTCAGTGGATGCTCCTTCGATGTTAGTTTTTCGCACCATGGGAGTGTCAGAGTTTGAAATTCTGATACATTTGAGAATTCCATATAGTCTACCGTATCTTTTTTCTGCTCTAAAAATTTCACTTCCTCTATCGATTATCGGTGCAGTGGTGGGAGAGTGGTTTAGTTCGGATAAGGGTCTTGGTAGTTTGATAATGGTTGCTCATGGGAATTTGGATACACATATGCTTTTCGGTGCGATATTTTATCTTGCATTCACTGGGATATTGCTCATGGCAGGGCTGTCATTATTGGAGAAGAAATTCATGTTCTGGCATTCCTCGACCAAAACATATTGATTTAAGGGAGTAGAAATTTTGAAAATTCACTTGTTGTTCGTCATAATTATTGTGCTTTTTGCTGCTGTTAGTTGTGTTGGTGGCAAAAGTCCTGAGTCGCTTACCTTTATGGCGGGTTATAAACCACAAGCCAATTTTCCGTTTGTTGCTGTCTATGTTGCTAAAGAATTGGGTTACTTTAGGGATCAAGATATAGAAGTGGAAATCCTTCACTCAGGTGGCGGTGGGGAGAATATCAGTTTATTGCTTGCCGGAAAGGTTGACTTCACAACCGCTGATGTAAATTCAATATTTAAACTTAGATCTCATCAAGAAGTCCCTATAGTGGCTTTGGCTCTCTTTGGGCAAAGAGGTCAGCAAGCTTTTATGTCACTTACAAACTCTGGCATCGTGACTCCGTCTGATTGGGAGGGTAAGCGATTCGGATACAAGATTAGCGTGCCCCCTGATTATCTTGCCATCTTGGAATCTAATAATGTTCAGCGTGGTGATATTGATGAAGTCCAGGTGGGATTTGATCCTAGGATATTAATAGAAGGTAAGGTAGATGTCTTGGCGGTATTCAAATCTAACGAGCCCAACATAGTGAACAACATGGGATTCAATGTTAACTTGATTGAGGCTGCTGATTATGACTTAGCAACTCTAGGTTTAACGTATGTCTCCACTGAATCCACGGTCAAAAATAATTTTGATAATGCCGAGCGATTTTTAAAAGCCACGTTGAAAGCTAGTCAATTCGCTATAGATAATCCGGAGGAGGCTCTGGATATCGTAATGAAATATGCTGACAAAGAAGATAGAGACCATATGAGGTTTATGCTACTTACGGAGATTAGGGATGCTTCGTCAGCAATCACTGAGGAAAAAGGTTTTGGGTGGATGGATCCGGATCAATGGCAGTTGGTTCACGATGGATTGATACGATTTGGTGCGATAGAATCAAGGGTGGCGGTTTCAGAAGTTATGACAAATCAGTTTCTTGAATCGATTTACAATAGGGGCATTCTTGAGTGGCCGTGATAGAACGGACGAGTAGTTATACATCTCGTAACTTACGATATTGATGAACTTATTATCAGAGGAGGGTCTATGTATCCTAGCAACATAAGGGAAAAAATTAGAAATCGGGAGCTATTATTGAGTTCTTCAGTTTTCAGTAGGGAATTCCACGTGGCCGCTACCATTTATCAGACAGGACCTGATTGGGTATGGATCGACCAGGAACATTCTCCCTGGGGTACTGAGTCGATAGGGCCTTTGTGCATCATGGCTCGACAACATGGCGTTGCTGGTGTCATTCGTGTGCCATGGAACAATCCTGGTGACATTAAGAAGGCTTATGATGCGGGAGCAGTAGGGGTTATGGTACCGCAGGTCGATAATCCGGGAGAAGCACTGGAAGCAATACAATATTCCAAGTATCCACCAATTGGCGAGAGAGGGATTGCACCGTGGTTTGCTGCCCCCATGGGTGTAGATGCTGGAGACGTCATCAAACATGCTAATGACGAAACCTTCCTGATACTGCAGATGGAGAGCGTGGAGGCATACGAGAGATTGGATGAGATATTGGCCCTGGATCATTTTGAGGTATTACTTGTCGGTCCAGCAGATCTATCCGCTTCACTTGGGGTTCCCGGTCAACCTAGCCACGCCAAAGTGGAACGTATTATGAGGGACGTTAGTGAACGCATCAAGGGTACTGGTAAATCATTGGCTACTACTTTCGCTACGCCAGAGGAAGCTAGGCGCTGGATTGCTGAAGGATATAGGATGATGAATGTGGGAAGCGTATTAACGATCGGATCTATAGCCATGAAGAGGATTTATGAGGAGTTGAGGGACGAGTTCTCCTAACTCGTTTTCATTTTAACTTCAACCAAAATGCTGGTGTGAGAAATGAAGATCGGCTAGAAAGCGGGGTTATCCTGGCCGATGGACTGCAATTCCTCTCTTGAATATGAAGCTAGGCTCCTGAAGTCGTACCTCGTGTAGTTCTTGATCCATTGGAAAGCAATCTTCAGGGATATATCATATCGTTCTCGATCTAATTTTGCTCGCGACTGGTCATGGTTTTCATGGAGCATTTCTTGATAACGTAATATGCTCGCTAGTTCTTTTTCTCCCAGTAGCTTGATCAAAGAAAACGTGTGGGTTTTACCAGTCTCCTCGCAGACGGCGGCATGTATTATCCGTTGAGCTATTTGGCCCACTGATATACGCGCAGTGGCTAGGTCTTCCATGAGTGCTGGTCTTTTGCCTTTTTCCCCCTGCATGTTGTCTATGGATTTTGCACCTCTTCCATTCATCCAGCCCTCTATGTACTCTATCAAAGTACGGATATTTCTCCTTGTTCCCTCCAAAGAAACAATCCCCATCGGAACGTCGATTCTAATTGGATCAAGATGATTTGTGAAACCTTCACGAGACGCAGCTTGGGCAATGTCTTTCTTTTGGAATGGGGCTGATGCTGTCTCCATATGATATATATGAGCAGCCCAGCCTCTTATGAATCCCTGTTCAGCCTCCCATTCTTTATCTTCCCTTATGGATGTCGCTGCGATCTTGTTTATTTCCTCATCTGGGCTAGGCAAGGCGGTAGCCATCCCTCCGATAGCAACTGCATGACGTTGTTGACAAATTGCAATGAGCCGTCTAAATATGACTGAGAGAAATTCCGTTGTTTTTATGTCCACTTCAAATCTGTCAGGCCAAACCATATTTGGGTCCGGCATAATATACTCAATGATACTTGCCTTGAGATCCCACCGTGCCGCATTAAGGCCGGCGGCGTATTCCCCTAATGAATAAAGCATCTCATCCATTTGAAACACTGCGGGCAAGGATTCGATCAGGATTATTGCTTTGATAATGCCATGATCAGGTATATGGAGGTGTTGGCGGGTAGCATCAAAAAAATCTCTATAAAATTTTGCCTCACTTGCGCTTTCCAATTTGGGCAGATAGAAATAAACGCCCTGATCCTTCCGGATTTGAGCTTGGCCTGCATAGTACAAGGTTAATGCCGTTCCTAGTATTGCTGCACATACCGGACTCTTGTCTATAAGAACTTCCGGTTCATCAAGATGGAGCCCTCTCTCGCGATGCATGAAAAAAGGCAACTTGCCATCCACCACAGTGTAATCTCTATCTCTCAGCTCGTCTCGATAGGTGAGATTCCCCTCCACGGCGTTCAAGCGGTTTAAGGTAGAGTCTAAGGTAGATTGAAGTGAATGTCCTCCTGAATCTTCATCATCATCGAGATATCCAACAGCCCGGATCCCATTTTGACTTGGGTTGATCGCATTGATAAACATACGGGTAATTGAGGCGGGTCCAGAAATTTCAATGCCCGGGCGTCTCAGTTCTTCCGGTAAAGGTCCGATGGTCCAGTCATTGATGTTCTTATCCGCGGGGGAGGTCCGCAATACATGAATCCCCTCTTTGTGAGCTCTTACGAGTGTCGCTTGTCTGGCTAGTCTTAAAGCTTCTATTTGACCGCTGAATGTATCGTGCATATGTAATAAATATTCGATGAAGTCGTCTGAAAACAAGAGGGATGTCTCTTCTGTTAGTGGGAAGGTGATTCTATTAGGCATATCGTCTTTACTCATACACTAGATTTGAGCAGATGAGAATGTTTTTCTCTGAGCTTTATTACTTTAGGTGCAATGATGAACTGGCAATAAGGTTGGTAAGCATAGTTTTGGAAATATGATTGGTGGTACGATTCAGCCTCATAAAATATTGAAGCGGGAGTAACCTCGGTAACTATTTTGCTGGGCCATATCTTTGCGTCATCCAGCTCTCTGATCAACTCTCCCGCTACGACTTCTTGGTCTTTGTCATGATGATATATAGCTGATCTATACTGCGTTCCTATGTCTGGTCCTTGCTTATTTAGTGTCGTAGGGTCGTGATATGAAAAGAAAATTTCCAGTATGGTTCTGTAGCTTATCACTGATGGATCAAAATGAATTTCTGCTGCCTCCGCATGTCCTGTATCTCCGAAGCAAACTTCCTCGTAAGAGGGGTTATCAGTGTGTCCACCTGTATATCCGGACACCACCTTGGACACACCTTCAATTAGCTCGTAAACGGCTTCAATACACCAGAAACAACCAGCGGCTAACGTAGCTATAGAGACATCTTCATCCATTTCATTGATCCAGATTTTTTGGTTGACCATTAATTGAGACTATGATTATACACACTCCTTTTGTTAGATGTGGATATCAGCCTTTGTCGTGTAATATGATGGGATGCCAACTTGTAATCTCTTTGAATGATGGAAGTTTTAAGAACGACCTTTGGTTGTTTAACTCTACGTAATTATCGCCTGCTTTGGGCGGCAGATCTTGCTGTCACATGGGCCGACTTCATGGAGATGTTGATTCTGTCTTGGTATGTTTTGAGTCATACTAATTCCCCTTTGTTGTTAGGGTTCTACGCAGCTCTTAGGTTTTCGGGGTCTTTGGGAGCTCCATTTTTTGGACTTGTTGTTGACAGATTCAACCGAGGTATGCTCTATGTTGTTTCTCGAACGGTCCTTCTTGTTATAGCAGCGAGTTTTCTCCTACTTTCAACCTCGGATGCCCTTTCGCCTTTTTTAGTCTTGATCCTTTCCACAATATCAGGTTTTTCCAAAACTTTTGATCAGGTTGTCAGAAATTCTTTATTACCGGATGTGGTTGGTCAGGATCGATTACAGAGCGGGCTTGCTCTTTCTCGAACAGGCAGAGATATCACTCAAATAGCTGGTCCCATCACCGGTGGATTACTCATGTCAACATTTGGTCTTTCCCAGTGCTTTATTGTCATATTTTGTTTGTACATTTCATCGTTGGTGTTGGTTATAAGAATTCGCCTGTTGAGCAACGTATCAGTATTAAAGGAAGGGCGCCTATGGGCAGATCTCTGGGATGGAATTCGATACATTCAAGGCAGACCTGTTTTATTGAGTCTGTTGCTACTAGCCTTCATTGTAAACATTTTTGCTTATCCATTCAGCAATAGCCTGCTGATAGTATTTGCAAAAGATGTACTTGCTACTGACTCAAGTGGACTCGGGGCACTAATGGGATTTTACGCGGCTGGTGCTATCTTGGGATCGTTAATTGTTGCTACCCTCTCTGGCCAAATGTATCCAGGTAGAGTCATGTTTTGTGCTGCTGCAGTCTGGCATATGGGGATTATGGTGATGTCGGCAGTTCATGGGTTTTACCTTTCGATCCCAGTAATTTTTGTAATTGGAACAGCTCAATCAGTGACGGTTGTGATTTTATTAATGCTGATCATTGATCTAGTCCCTTATGATGTAAGAGGTCGGATTATCGGGTTGAGGCAATTAGCAGTATATGGGTTGCCCATCGGATTAATTATCACAGGATTTACAGCAGGAGAGATTGGCATATTGAGTGCCTTGATCCTCACGTGCATAATGGGTCTCATATCATTGGTTGTTATATTAATTTGCTGGCCGGAAATACTGAAAAGTAAGCAAAGTCTTGTATCAGATAATCTCTGAGATAATTGCAGTAAGAACTCATTCTGTCTGTATGATTCGGTAGTCATACAACTGGAACGAGGCATTACTTTATGTAGCGATCTTTTAGTAGGTTTAAAAATAAGTGTTGGGGTGGGAATTATAGGTAGCCTACCTAGAGGAGGTTGGATTTAATGACACAGTTAATTATTGTTGTTATCGATGGATTGCAGCCTGCACAGATAAATGAGTATTATGCGCCAAATATCCATCGTTTTGGGGCTGAAGGTTGCTTCTTTGAGAATCACCACCCGGTATTCCCGTCTGTCACTAGAGTCAACGCAGCGACCATGGTTACCGGCACGAATCCAAGCTTACATGGTCTGTTTGGGAATACCTTTGTACCGTCGGACTTTGATAGCAGCCGAGTTTTGAATGCTATGGAGCCAGAACTTTCCGAGATAGCATCTAGTGGGAATAGGGTTTTACTGACGAGGACCATACAGGAAATTCTATTAGAACACGGGAAAGAATATATGGCAGTGGGTGTTGGTACTAGTGGCAACGCCTACTGCCATAATCCCATGGGCGAGATTGTCGGGGGTGCGACAATACATCCTGATTTTAGTATTCCACATGACTTGCACGGTCAAATCAAGGAAATGTATGGAGACTGGCCTGCTGAGGGTTTACCGAATTCACCGAGATTTCGGCATGCTATGAATGTTTTCACAAACCATATACTGGGGGAATGTGACCCAGATGTTGCCCTTATATGGTCGTCGGAACCTGATAAGTCTCAGCACGTTTATGGTGTGGGATCTGGGCGATCCAATTTGGCATTGACTGAAGTTGACTTAATGTTTGCGGAATTACTTAGCTACATCGAATCTTCAGAGAATTGCCGTGATGCTGATGTTCTAGTTTTATCAGATCATGGATATTCATCGATCGTCGAAAGCATCGGGCTGACTGACAGCTTGTCCAAGGAAGGTTATAGATTTGGGTATAGGAAAGGGGAACTTCTCTTAGCTCCAAATGGTGGGAGCTTCCACATTTATGTTGGTGAGTCTGATCATGCCACAGCCGAGAAGGTTGTTGATTGGTTGATGGAACAGATGTGGTGTGGTGTGATAATTACTTCGGACAAGATAGGGCCGATCGAAGGTACAATATCCGCCTCTGAGATCGGATTTGAAGGTATTCGCACCCCTGATATTACTGTCTCTATGAGGTGGAATTCGAGAGTTAATCCTTCTGGGTTCAGAGGTTATGTCTATTCAATCGGTGGGGGGATAGATATGGGTACGCATGGTTCCATGAGTCGCTACGAGATGAACAATGTTCTCTTGGCGAGAGGGTCTTCTTTTCGGAGTCATGAACGCATAATTACCCCAACAGGCAACGTTGATATTTTGCCTACTATACTGCAGATAATGGGGATCCCAATACCAGGCGATATACAAGGTAGGGTCATCACTGAGAGCCTGAAAGGGTATGATCCTGACATTTCAGCAAGAATGAACAGATTTGAGGCTTCGAAGAATTGTCAATCTGGTGTGTTTCAACAATATATTGAGTTGTCTGAAGTAGGTGAAACTCAGTACATCACTGAGGGTAATAGTTGGTGTCAAGAAGGGTAGGCATCTAGTCGAACAACACGACAGATCTTAGTACCTGACCATCTTCCATTTTCTTGAACGCATCTTCTATTTCATCGAGTGCGATGGTCTCTGTTACGAATTTATCCAGATCTAATGTGCCCTTTAAGTGATGGTTAATATATGTTGGGAAGTCTCTACTCGGTAAGCAATCGCCATACCAGGAGGATTTCAATGCTCCTCCTCGGCCAAAGACTTCTATCAATGGTAGATCCAGCGTCATTTCGGTATTGGGAACTCCGACAAGAACAAGCATGCCGGCATGGTCACGAGCATAAAACGCTTGGTTATAAGTTGATTCCGTGCCTACGGCGTCTATGGACACGTCTACCCCGTGTCCGCCGGTAATGTTTCGTATCAACTGAACCGGCTCATTTTCTAATGCGTTTATAGTATGGGTGGCGCCAAAATCTCTAGCCCATGCTAGCTTGTTATCAGCTATATCGATTCCTATGATGGTTTGTGCTCCTGCTAGTTTAGCTCCAGCGATTGCAGCATTTCCTACTCCACCGCATCCGAATACGGCAACTGAGTCGCCTTGAGAAATGCCTGCCGTGTTTATTGAAGCTCCTAAACCCGCCATTATTCCACACCCCATGAGCCCAGCGGTCTCTGGTTTTACAGAGGGATCTACTTTAATGGCTTGTCCCGCAGCTATTAAGGTTAGCTCAGAAAAGGCCCCTATACCTAATGCAGGTGTAAGCTCGGTGCCATCCTTCAAAGTCATCTTCTGTGTTGCATTTTGGCTGTCGAAACAGTACCAAGGTTTACCCCTCACGCAAGATCTGCATCTCCCACACGGTGACCTCCATGCGATAACCACGAAGTCACCCTCATCAACATTGGTAACTCCTCCACCGACTTTTTGTACAATGCCGGCAGCTTCGTGTCCCAGCAGGAATGGGTAGTCGTCATTTATTGAACCCTCTCGGTAGTGTAAGTCTGTATGACAGACGCCACAGGCTTTTACTTTGACTAAAACTTCATCGTCGCCAGGGTCCGGGACAATTATGCTTTGCAATTTTACTTTATCCCCTTTGGAATGTGAGACAACGCCGTCAACTACATTAGTCATGTTTCTCTCCTCTATGAAATTAACTCACTATGGGAAATGTCATCCTCACAGCGAGATCCGGCCGATCATGATTTGAACATTGATGAAAGTTTTTGATATAAGGTTCTGTAATTATCGAATGAAGCGTGATAGGTTTCTTTCATGTCCGGGTTTGGGATAGAGCTTAATTCACTTGATACCCAGAGGTTGGTGATGTCTTTTGCGGATGTGAACCATCTTTGATTTAGTGCGGCTAACATTCCAGCGCCATAAGATGCACCAGTAATGGACGTTGTTCTATATAATGGAACCTCCAGCACGTTTGACAAAATGTCTACCCATAAATTACTTTTGGCGCCCCCTCCAGTCACTATATATTTTGAAGGTGACTCACTCGATTGGTTAATAATATTAACCGATTCTTTCAGCGCGAATGCGACACCTTCCATGACAGATCTAGTCATGTGAGCATATGTGTGACTAGTGTTTAATCCAAAGAAAATTCCTCTGGCATGTGGGTTGTTGTGTGGGGTCCGTTCTCCATTCAAATAGGGTAGGAAAATAAGATCATCAGATCCAGCGTTAGTGTTTTGCGCCGCATGATCCAATTCAGAGAATGGATACATGTTTGAAAGGATTTTCTCTCTAAACCATTTAAGAGAGTTGCCAGCTGAAAGGATGGTACCCATTGAGTACCAGGTTCTTGGGATGCAATGAGAGAAACAGTGTAATTTAAGTGAGCTATCTACATTGGGATGTTCGTTTGGAAGTAAGACGGTTCCTGATGTTCCAATGCTTATTTGGCAAGTCCTTGAAGTTACGCCTCCCGTACTTAGAGCGGAAACAGCATTGTCAGCGCCGCCTGCTACGATGGGAGTGGAAACTGTTAGACCCGTTTCTTTCGCCGCGGTTTTGCTAATATATCCGGCGGTAGAGGTCGATTCAACGATTCTTGGTAACATATCCTTGGAAACCTGTAATGCATCCAGCATTTTGGTAGACCAGGTTCCCGTTCTTAAATCTAACATTAGTGTTCCAGAAGCGTCACTAGGTTCTGTGATTTTTTCACCAGTTAATCTGAAAGTTATGTAATCTTTAGCGATTAGTATGCTAGAAAGACGGTCAAAATTGGGCTTTTCATTGTCTTTTAACCAGAGGATTTTTGGTGCAGTGAATCCTTCTAAAATGCGATTGCCGATGGCATCTGTGAGGGTTTCGGTGCCTAGGGCCATTGTTAGCCTCTCGCACTGTGGGGTTGTTCTACCATCGTTCCAGAGTATTGAAGGTCGAATCACATTGTCGGTTTCGTCAAGTAATGCAGGGCTGTGCATCTGACCAGTGAGCCCTACGGCAGAAATTAGATCTGGTGAAACTTTTGAAGTTATTTCTTGAAGTGCTCTACTGGTAGCTTCCCACCAGTCTCTAGGATCTTGTTCTGACCAATTTGGCCTTGGGCTTCTCACGGTTAGGCCTTGTTCGCAGGTACTGACAGATTCGCCACGATAGTTGATCGCTGTGACCTTGACTGCAGAAGTACCAATGTCTAAGCCAAGGACGAGCTCTTCTTGGCGACTAAAATTGGTCATATATGTAGTTTTGGGTTTATTGTTTCTTGCTTGCCGGGTCTTTGGATACTGTTCACTTTAGTTTTCACAGCCCTAAATCCTTCCGCAAGGCACTGATGGTTTGATCTCTGCTTCGTGAAACTTTGCGCTCTCTTAGACCTATAGGAAGGTTTTCCACTTCTGGTTTAACCTTTATAGACACAAAAACTGGTCCGTCTTGGTTCATGATTTCTTCAAGAGTGGTTGAAAATTCTTCCAAGTCTTCAAAGCTATAGGTATTAGCATAGCCGGCGCCCTTGGCTATCATCGAATAATCGATATTTCCCGCGTTGGGGACTGGCTGACCACCTGTTGTTGCGTAACATTCGTTATCGAGTAAGAAGTGTACAAAATTTTTTGGCTGTTTACCCGCGATTGAGGCTAAAACTCCTAGATTCATCAAAAGGGCTCCCTCAGTGTCGAAGTGTACTACTTTCTCCTCAGGAACTCCTAATGCGACCCCGAAAATTGCTGCGGTTGATTGCCCCATAGCCCCACCAATATTCAGGTCACGCTTTTCGTTTGTAGAGATTTGGTTCCAGTGTTTACCAGATGTACCCTGTACGGCAACAATGGCATTATCACGATGTATTTGAAAGGCTTCGAATACTTTTTTTGCTTCAATCATATGGAGAAATAGCCTCTCTCTTTTTTAGTATGTTATCGGTTGAATCCGTGGTATTCATCGCCTATAAGGACGACGACAGGCCGGTTTGTTGAGTGAGATTCCTCAAAAGCGTCTGTTATTCGAGATGCGTCGGCATCATGCTCAACAATATAGTAGTTAATGTTAAAGGCGTTTAGGAATGGTTCTGTATAAAGGGCCACGGTGTCCGGCGTTTTACCCCGCCTTGTCCAACCTCTGTAGCCGACCACCATAACCAGAGGAAATCCAGCATCTAGGGCCATTCCTCTTATTGAGTCTCCCGATTCCATCATGCCGGTATTTTGAATTAACACTACGGGGACTTTGCCTACGATGTTTAATCCTAAAGCTACCGACATGGATTCTCCCTCTCTGGATACGGGTACAATGTCTAGCCAGTCCTGTTTTTCCATTAACTCATACAAATAATTAGTTTCACTATCAGGTATTGTGATGATGTGAGTAACGTCGTTATTCTCGAATTCCTTGATCAGGCTTTCCGGTCTTAATATCTGATTTGTTTGATTTGCCATTTACGCTCCTTCTCGAATGATTATGAGAAATGAGAATGTATATTGTTAGCATTACCAATGGACCCATTGCCATACTATCAGCTATTCCAATTTACAATTTTTGAATCAATTGTCGCCTAGTTGACTATTATGACCTATCTCGAAGCTTACGCAATGAAAAATCGTCGCTTTGAACCCAGCTGAATTGTTCCGACTCTTTCTTGTGAACAGAGTGAGCCGATTCAATAATAAAATCAACCAGCTCCGTAGGGAATACGACTACACCATTAACATCAGCGTGTATTACATCTCCAGGCCTAATCGATACATTCGAAATTTCTACCGGGATTTGCGATTCGCAAAAACCGAAGTTTCCGTGGGCTGGGACTAGTCCCTTAGAAAACATATGAAAGCCCATATTGTGTACGGTTTCTACATCTCGTACTCCCCCGTCTGTGACGAGGCCAATGGCTCCGAGACGCTTAGCAATATTAGCTAGCCCGTCGCCGAAATGGCATCCATGAAATGGGCGGGAGCTGATGTCTTTAAGGACTATTACAGTAGGTGCCGGCATGTCTTCTACCGCATGAAACATATCGAATCGAGCTGATTTTTCATGAACTCTACCGGGCGTTGTGGTGTCTAAGGTTGCTGTAACTGCCTGCCCTACCATAACCCCTAAGTCGGGGAATTGGCATTTTATATCCCAACCCATAAAACCTTCTGTGTTGTCGCGGGTTTTATGCATCTCTACAGCGTTTGCAACGGTCGGAGTATCTATTGATCTTAGATTAATCAGTTGTTTTTGTGACAGAAATTCCATGATTTTCCTTTTCGCTATCTTTTTTGGAGGAGTCTAGTAAATTTGTTTTGATCATATCAACAGGTTATCTTAGAGGCAATTATGTGAGTGAATGTAAAACCATAAAGAATGTTCTCAAAGGATCGACCGAATTTGACATAAGTTCGCTTTGAACCCCTATTTCATAAGCGTGATATAGCTCATATTCCTCCTGTCCAGTCATCCGAATATTCTCAACTAGGTATCTTTGAAGTAATTTCCAACGATAACGTGGAATCTGAACGTTGTTTATCCAATGAGTTGCCGGTATGGTAGGTTTCATGATTAATGAATCACACTGTCTCCAGGAATAGTTTGGCTACTCAACTTAGAAAAAACTTACCGGTTCGTATATAGATGTTTCGAGAGAAACTGTATAGATATCTGCCCAGGTCGGTATTTTATGGTTGGTGGTTGGTTGTTTTAACGTTACTACTGAATGCCGCGACAGGATCCCCCGTGTTTGGTGGTGTAGGGGTGTGGGTTGATGCTTTGGAAAGAGAATTTGGCTGGACTAGGACAGAACTTTCTATAGCCTTTTCCCTGGGGCAATTAGAGGCGGGATTGGTTGGTCCTTTCATTGGGGTGGTCGTTGATAGGCTTGGGTCCAGAAAGGTCGTGCTAATGGGAGTTCTTACCACTGCGGTTGGATTTGTTGTTTTGAGCTCCACAAAAAATTTGCCAACCTTTTACATTTCCTACGTCATCATCTTTTTGGGAGCTGCAGCAGGTGGTTGGTTGCCACTGATGACGGCTCTTAATAATTGGTTTGATAAAAAAAGAAGCTTGGCTATGGGCATAGGTGGTATTGGATTCTCAATGGGTAGTTTCTTGCTTGTACCAGCACTGGCTTGGATGGTGGCTCCTGGCAATGTCGGTTGGCAAAAGACGGCACTAGCGTTAGGGGTGTTCTTTCTGATCATAGCTTTTCCTGTGAGTAAGTTGGTCAGAAATAATCCAGAAGAATATGGAGAAGTTCCCGATGGGATCAGTAATCAGATCTGTCAATCATGTGGGGAACGAGTCAGCCGAAACGATCTGAATTGCACCACTTGCGGTGCGGAAAATAGTTTTGGGTCCGCTAGTTCAACGGGAACTGGCGGTTATAATAATGTTATTGATAATCCAGATTACAGCGCCATCGAGATTTTGCGGATTCCGGCTTTCTGGCTGATTTCATTATGCCATGGTCTGTCGACAATGCTTATTATGACTATGTCTTTACATCTCATTCTGGCGTTTAGGGATCAGGGTATATCTGTCCAAACAGGGGCATTAATTTGGGGCTTTACTATGGGGATTTCAGGGTTATCTCAGATAATAGGAGGGTATTTCGGAGACAGGATACCTAAGAATATAGGTCTTTGTGTACTTGGATGCTTTCAATCTATGGCAGTTTTATATGCCACTTTAATTAATCAGGAGAATGTTTGGATCCTCGCTCCAGTATTTTGTATTGTTTTTGGAGGATCGTTCGGTGGCCGGATGCCATTGGCTACGTCGATTCGAGGGGAATACTTCGGAAGGAAAGCCTTTGGGAAAGTACTAGGACTGGGAATGATTCCTATGATGATCTTTATGACGTCTGGGACGTTGTTTGCGGGATATTGGTACGATGTGCAGAACAGTTATAACATGGCGTTTTATATTTTGGGAAGTATTGCATTCCTCGGCAGCTTTGGGTTTCTTTATGCGAGAAAGCCGTCCAATATGATTAAGTGAAGAGTCTATGAACATCGAACAGAGAGTTGCCCAAAATCAAGGGTATTCGGAAGTTCCAAATCATAGTTCTCTAAAATTCTAATATTTGTGATACCACAAGACTGATTGCAAGCCCGATAAATGGGTTAGGCATTGGATCTTTGTATTTTCTTCCAGGTATCTCTCAATGTGACTGTTCTATTAAAAACGATAGAATTTTTGTTTGACTCTCTGGCGTCTGCGCAGAAATAGCCTAGCCTCTCGAATTGGTATCTGTCTCCTTTATGCGCTTCTGAAAGACTGGGTTCCAACTTGCTTTCTCTCATTATTATGAGAGAGTCGGGGTTCAGGAGTAGCGACAGATCTGTATCGTCGTTAATAACGGGATTTTCATCTATACAAAGTCGGTCGTACAAGCGAACCTCACCGGATATTGAGTGTTTCGCAGATACCCAGTGAATGGTAGCTCGCACTTTCCTACCATCAGGTGAGGAACCACCTCGAGTCTCAGGGTCGTATGTGCAATGTATTTCGGATACATTGCCTGTGTCGTCATCTTTTATTACTCTAATGCATTTGATGAAGTATCCATACCGCAGTCGCACCTCTTTGCCCGGGGACAAACGATAGAATTTGCTCGGAGGGTTTTCCATAAAATCATCTGATTCAATATATAACTCTTTTCCGAATGGTAATTGCCTGGTTCCTGCTGATGGGTCCTCAGGATTGTTTATCGCTTCCAGATGTTCGGTTTTATCATCTGGATAATTTAGCAAGATTACTTTGACTGGGTTTAGAACAGCCATCACTCTATTGGATTTTTTATTAAGATCTTGCCTGACACAATGTTCCAATAATCCAAGGTTTGTTGTGTTATCTCTACGAGTGATACCCACTCGGTGGCAGAAGTCCTTAATTGCTGATGGAGTGTAACCCAGTCTTCGCATACCGGAGATAGTTGGCATGCGGGGATCGTCCCATCCATCGACATATTTATTATTAACTAGTTTAAGTAGATTTCGCTTACTAAGGACGGTATGACTCACATTGAATTTTGCGAATTCAATCTGCCGTGACTTAAACATATCAAGCTGATTGAGGAACCATTCGTAAAGAGGCCTGTGGTCCTCATATTCCATGGTACATAACGAATGAGTTACTTGTTCTATGGAATCCGAAAGACTGTGAGCAAAATCGTACATGGGATATATCGACCATTCTGTTCCTGTTTGATGATGGGGAACCTTAAGAATCCTGTAAATTACAGGATCGCGCATATTGATATTTGGGGAGGACATATCTATTTTTGCCCTTAGGACATGAGAACCCTCCTCAAAATCGCCCGCCTTCATACGAGAGAATAAAGTGAGGTTATCCTCAATAGTTCTATTACGGTAGGGGCTTTCTTCACCATGGCTGGTTAATGTCCCTCTGTTGATCCGTATCTCATCCTGAGTTTGGCTATCGACGTAGGCTTTGCTTTTCTTGATAAGTTCAATTGCATAAGAATAAAGCTGTGAAAAATAATCTGAGGCGTACAAATCTTGTTCTCCCCAATCAAATCCAAGCCAGTTCAAATCCTCTTTTATCGAATTTACGAATTCCATGCTTTCTCGGGTTGGATTTGTATCGTCAAACCTTAAATTGCACCTGCTTCCGGGATGTTCCATCGCTATGCCAAAATTGAGGCAAATAGATGTTGCATGACCAATATGTAGATACCCATTAGGTTCTGGAGGAAATCTTGTGACCACGGTTTTGTGTTTCCCTGAGGAAATATCCCGTTCAACGATATCCCGCACGAAATCTTTTGATGTATCTGGGTTTGTTAGCATTTGAAGTTACTGTATTTATCTATCTATGCTCATCATTTTACTATGTTAGTGGTCAAGCGTATTCAACTATATGACTGAACAGGTCTTTTAAGGTTTGGTTATCGTCAGGGGATAACTCGGGATATTTAAGGGCTTCCACATTTTCTTCCAAATGATTTATAGTTGCCGTCCCTGTTAGAACCGTTGATATAGATTCTGGTTCCGCTGCAAATTTATATCCAGCGGAAATGATTGATGACACATTATCATGAAGCAACCATCCCAAGGGATTGTCTGGGGGCAATGAATCGTGTGCGATTAATCCTCTAGCCTTCCAATCTGCAATTAAATTTTTGAGTAGATATGGGTCAGGCAATTTGACTCTAACCGCAGCCATATTCATCACACCGACGCCGTATTTTCTGGCCAGTGGTAGTATTTTCTTTTCGGCATGTTGATTCAATATCCCGTACTTTAGCATGATAACATCCCAGGCTTCAGGATCATTTGCGAGAGCTATTAATGCCGCATCTTGCCCTGGATCCTCCGTGAATTTTGTGCTAAAACCAATATGTCTCAGGTAGCCTTTTTCTTTCAACCTAATCATTGTTGGATACAATTTATCCACAACGGGTTTATATATAGTTGGTGTGATTCCATGGAAAAGCATCACATCTATATGATTTGTACGAAGTCGTTTGAGACTTTCAGTGACTGATTTTTCTAATTCCTTTGACAAGTCTTTGTCTGTATTTTCAACATTTTCCGGTGACCATTTGGTCGACAATATGTAAGATTCTCTGTCTACGCCGGTGAGACATTTACCTAGTATGGTTTCTGAATTGCCATACTGACAGGAAGTGTCGAATGTGTTAATGCCATGTTCCAAGGCCTTTGCGACCAGTCTCTTCTGGCCATCTATTCCCAACCCCGTGTCCTGCCCAAGGCGTCTTGCCCCTCCGGTTCCCAAGCTCAAAATTGATGTTTTTAAACCAGTTCTGCCCAGGTTTCTGTAGATCATCGATCAGTCTCCTTTATTGGAGTGTTGGGTCAAAACGGATATGAAGGTGATCGGTCTATTTTTAAGACCTCTGGTAGTTTTGAGTGGCATATCTAAAATAAGAGTTATCATGTTCGTAGGCCTCAACATCTAGTTTGATCTTTTGGATCCTTTATCTGATCCGATAATGTTATTTTGTATGGTGAAAAACCTATCTTTATACGACTGTAGCTCTTTGATGCTTTCCCTGATATCGGACATAGCAAGGTGTGTCCCTTTCTTGGCTGGTAAAGTCTCGTTTGGGTACCAACGAGAGACTAATTCCTTTATGGTGGACACATCAATCATACGGTAATGTAGGAAATTATCGAGGATAGGCATCTCCCGACGGATAAATCTCCTATCAGTCGCAATGGAGTTGCCGCATATCGGGGATTTACCCTCATCAACCCATTCCTTTATAAAGTCCAGGGTTGCTTGCTCCGCTGAATGTGTGTTTATCTCAGAGTTGTGAACTCTTTTCAATAATCCCGATTTTGTGTGCTGCTCTTTTGACCATTCATTTATATTGTTTAGTTCTGCAGCATTTCTATATATTGCTATAGCCGGGCCTTCTGCCAGTGCCTCCAGGTTCTTATTAGTAACCAGTGATGCTATTTCTAATATCACGTGGTCATCCTCTAGGCCTGACATTTCCAGGTCTATCCAAACCAAATTAGAATGTCTATCTGAGTCCATTGACACCTCTTTTTCTTATATTTTACATTGATGATATGGTAGTAGCATGTCAGACCCTCTTAATAATTCCCCGAATCCCTTTGCATATTGGGTTGTACAGGGTAAGTTGTTGGCCGGGGAATATCCTGGGAATCAATTTTCTTGGAACCCGGCAATTTTTTGCGCTTCTGTCGTCCACACTGTACGGGGATTGATAGCAACCAAGTTGAGATTTTGGAATACGACAGGTAGTAAAGTGTCTAGCTTGATAGATGCAGGAGTGAGCACTATCGTTGATCTCACAGAGGAGCATGAAAGGCCACATTATGTGGATCAGTTATATCTCGAAGGAAATCTGAGATGCAAGAGTATAAAGTATCGTCGATTTGCGATTGTTGATCGATCTGTTCCATCCAAAAAAGTAATGAAGGAAATACTGGATTTTATTGAGACAGAAATTACGGAGGGCAGGGTAGTATATTTGCATTGTTTCAGGGGATTGGGGCGCACGGGCACGGTCGTAGGCTGTTATTTGATTCGAAATGGAGCGGACCGATGTCGAATCACTTCAGTGATATCCAATCTGAGGAAGGGTGTGGCTGGAGATTTCCGAAAGTCGCCTGAAAATGATTTTCAGAGGTCGTTCATTGATAACTGGTCGGGATAATGGTTAATCTAGTGAAAGCCCTGTGATAACCGTCGCAGTTGGTATATTGAGAAGGCTTTCCGGTGCAACCTTTATCTTAGCCGATCTACTACCAGCACCAAGTATTACGTAGTCGAGGAGCATGATTTTGTCGTCTATGTATATGGGGATCGACAAAGGTAGTCCGTAGGGAGTAACTCCACCGATCATCATACCAGTTATGTCATTAGTTTCGACTGGGCTGGCAAAGGACAGCCTTTTTACTTCCATCAGGGACTTAACTTTTTTATTTACATCCAACCTATCAGAACCTTTGACAATGCAGGCTGAGTATTTCTTCTCCCCTCTCTTTGACACGATAAGTATTGTATTCCCGGAATGATCCAGGTCGTAGCCGTATTTATCGCAGAAGGAAATAGTGTCGGCATAGTCGGGATGGACTGGAATCCACTCGTAACAGCACTTAAGAGAATCTAGGGATCGGATAACAGACTTTTCAATTCTACTTGACTCTTCCATATAGTTCCCATTTGCTTTTTAATGACACCAGATAAAAAGGATCCTTTGGGCTACATGTACCAAAATTTATCCTGATCTAACTTAACCATAACGCTATTTGGACAACACAGTTTACACGCCGCTATGGATTGCCATCATTCGGATTGTACCTTAATAGTTTAGGCGATGTGGGGGCGATTTGCCTCGGGCTAATGCTATCAATATTTCGTGTAAATCATCTTCCTGAGTTTTTTGGGAGGAAGCTCTTACAGCCTATAAAATATTGCTACGGCACCGCTCTTCCGGCAATTGCCCCAGTGCAAACCCCGTCAAGGACGGCAATTTCCCCATTTACTATCACGTGTGGGATTCCAATGGGAAATTGTGCGGGGTCGTCATAGGTTGCGCGATCTGAGATTTTTTCAGCGTCGAACAGTGTGAGATCGGCGAAATAATTAATGGCAATCCTACCACGATGCTTTAGATTGAACCTACGGGCTGGTTTGTCTGTTACTCTATTGATGATTTCTTCTAGGCTCATACGCTTGTATTTTCTTGTAAATCTTCCAATAATTCTCGGGAATGTGCCATATGCTCTGGGATGTGGAAAACTACCTAAGGGGATTGAATCACTCCCAACCATATAGTCATCCCTTGCTAGAAGCTCCATGCAGTCTCTATTAATCTGGTCCCATATTGATACACTCATGGGAGGAGATGCCCAGTACCCAATTTGTAAATTTGATTCAACTAACAAATCACAGAGTGTTTTGCCAGGCGATAAGGCTCTTTCGGAAGCAATGTGTTTCAAGGAAAGTCCTTCTAGCGAAGTGTTTGACGGTACGTATGATAAGACCGCATCATCGAGAGTTCTTGGTGATTCTTCGTCAAGGTAGTTAACAATACGTTTTTGACTCGCTGGGTTTTGGAGGCGCTCCATGATCGCGTTTACTCCGCCTTCATGAGCGTAACTTGGTAAAAATGATAGAGGGAATGTGCTGCCTGTGGGATATGGGTAGAGTTCCAGGGAGATATCCACCCCACTTTTTTTGGCCTCATCGATCAAATGAACTCGTTCAGCGACCTTGCCAGCATTATCTTCTTGGGTGCGGAAGTGGGAAAAATGCACTGGTATGCCGCTTTTTTTGCCTATTTCTAGTGCTTCTGGAACTCCACCACCTCCATAGGCTCGTTCAGTATTAACGTCTCGAAGATGGGTGACGTATACTCCTCCCAAGTTCGCAGTTGTTTTGCACAGTTCGATTAGTTCCTGAGTATCGCTCCAGGCATTTGGGAAGTACGACATACCGGTAGCGATACCTACCGCTCCCTGGCTGATGCCTTCCCTGATCAAGTCCTTGGCGTGTGCCATAGATGCTTTATCTAATGGTTTATCCCGAAAACCCAATACGTTAAGCCGTATGGCTCCATGGGGAATCAAATAGGCTGTATTGATCGCTACTTTTTTATGATAATGGGTTCTGAAACTTTCGATTGACGACATATCTAACTCAGCGGGAGGCAGGCCTAATATTCCAGAAAGGTATGTGCGATTTTCCAAATATTTTTCTTTGGATAAAGGGGCATACGACAACCCATCCTGGCCAAGTATTTCTGTAGTGACTCCCTGTCGAAGGGCATTGGCGTGTTGAGGTTCTGTGAGAAGGATACCGTCCGAGTGAGTATGGGTGTCTATAAATCCTGGGGAGCATATCAGGCCATCGGCCTCAATGATTGTCTCTGCGGTAACGTTGCTTAATTCGCCTATTGCTTGAATTTTGTCGTTTTCAACTAGAATATTGGAGTTATATCGGGGAGTGCCAGTCCCGTCGATGATGGAGCAATTTCTTATGAGTATGCTTGCCAAATTGTGGTACCTCCTGCGTTGTCAGTAAATTGGGAAATTAGTAAAACATCATGATAAACCAACTATACTGATTTACTCGATCGTTTGAGCTATAGTTCGACTTGGGCTTTCTATGATCTTGGAATATTACCCGATATTCGGTGTATCTATAATGTATCACTGGGTTTGGTACTGATAGTATTAGACTTACTAAGTTTATAATACATTGAGAGGCAAAATTTGATGGTGGGCATTCCGGAGTGTTGAATTAGTAATGCTATTACCTACAAAGGGATTGGAGATTTCATGACTATGAAACAGAATGGACGAGTAGCAATAATAACAGGAGCTGGTACAGGAATTGGCAAGGCATCCGCACTTCATTTAATGAATGATGGATATTCTGTTGTGTTAGCTGGACGCAGGACAGAGCCCTTGCTAGAAACAATTCAAGAAGCGGGAAGCAATGGGTCGACCTCGATGGCCATTTCTACGGATGTTGGAGATGCTAGATCCGTGGCCGAATTGTTTTCTAAGACCTATGAATCATTTGAAAGATTGGATGTTCTTTTTAACAATGCTGGTACAGGAGCTCCTAGAGTGCTCCTGGAGGATTTGCCTCTTGAAGAATGGCAAAAAGTGGTGGATGTTAATTTGACAGGCAGCTTTTTGTGTTCACAGGAAGCCATTAAGATAATGAAAAATCAATCCCCCATGGGAGGCAGGATAATAAATAATGGCTCGATTTCTGCCTATGCTCCCAGGCCTGATTCATGTGCCTATACGGCAACGAAACACGCGGTTTCTGGCCTAACTAAGTCGATTGCGCTTGATGGCCGAAAATATGACATAGCTTGTAGTCAGATTGATATTGGGAATGCGCATACTCCAATGACCGAACGTATGAAGGCTGGAGTGCCACAAGCTAATGGTGAAACCATGGTGGAGCCTACATTCGATGTTAATCATGTTGGAGAAACAGTGTTATATATTAGCAATCTACCTCCTGAGACAAATATTCAGTTTGTTACTATCATGGCTACAAAAATGCCGTATATCGGGCGTGGTTGAAAGCTCACCTTCTACGGAAAACAATGTTCGCATTGAGCAAGTAGATATTTAATATAATTCCACAGCATTGAATTTACAAAATAAGATGCTCCATTGAGTTCAGTGGATATCTGCAAGTCCTCTTAGCTGTTTCAAAATTTCATCTGTAGAGGGTCTGTCCTGTGTTGATTTTGCTATATGTTTCCATTGAATTGAAAGGTCGGGCCGAAGTATGAACACCGATGGCGTTGAAAGGTTGTCCTTTAGGAGATTAAAGGTTTGATATAATCTGGCGATCTCACCACTTTCATCAGATAATATCGGGAATCGTCCGTTTATTTTGGCAGACATTTTTCGAGCGTCGATGATTTTGTCAGTGCTTACAGCCACTACTTGAGTATCGAGTTCTGTGAAAGATCTATAATGTGTTTTTATATCAACCAACTGTTGTTGACATATCCCTCAAAAGTAACCTCTATAGAAAAGAAGTACTGTGTATTTGTGTTTAGAAACGATCGACTCTATGGATACAGTTGCCCCGTCGGAATCCTGTAACGAAAATGTTGGGGCTATTTCGTGGTTAGTGGTCTCAGGAAAATCAGTAGCTGAGTTGCAAGATGACAGAACTAACCCTGCTCCGCAGATTGCTAGAATAACCCTAATTCCTAGAGTATTCGCGATATTACGGATAGCCGGGTAGTTCCTGTCTGGATTACAGCGATCCATCTATTACGATGTCCAAAAGGTAAGGCTTTTTCTCTTTGAGAGCCCTATCCACTGCCGGTCCTATATCTTCTGGATTTAGGATTCTTTCACTGTTGACGCCCATGCTATTGGCTATGGCGGCAACATTAAATGGACTTGGAAAGTCAGAGTATGGGAGACTGGCGCCCGCAGGTTCGGTTTCACCCAGGATATCTTTTTGGTATATGTTGAAGTTCACTTTCAACACTCTATACATCCCATTATTACAGATAACAAAGATGCATGGAATATTGTCATTAGCTGCTGTCCACAACCCTTGGATAGTCATCATCGCGCTTCCGTCACCAATAATGCCGAAAACAGGCCTGTCAGGGTTTGCACATTGAGCACCCATAGTTGCTCCTATGCCCCCGCCGATCGATCCTCCTCTGATACCCCGGATATCACCTTTTTTCGTGGCATTGAAGTAGTGACGAAGGGCGCCGCGGTTGCTGACAGCATCGTCGACAATGATGGCGTTGGATGGCATTGACTCCGAAAGTTCATACATCATCCTGGCAGCACTCATGGGAGTTTCATCCCATCCAATTCGCACTGATTCCTCATAGGTCGTGCGCTTTAAACAAACTTCTTTTTTAATTTCGTCTCTCCTTCGGTCTATAACTGATTGCGGAATCTTCCCATGCATTTGCTTATTAAGCTTATCTAAAGCGGTTTTGCAGTTTGCAATAATTCCGACGTCAGTAGGTTCAGATCTACCTACTCTTCCAGCTATAGGGTCTATATGGATGAGTTTGGCACTACTAGGAAGTATTTTGTTGCCCCAATAGAATATATCTTCAAAGGCATCTAGCCCCACTGCTATGATGACATCAAAATCCTTCAACCTGATTCGGTCCGAGAGGAGTCTTAGAGATAGAATTCCCATATACTGAGGGTGGGTTGTAGGGAATGACACCTCTGCACCGCCATACTGGTAAATTGGTAACCCCAGTGAGTCGGCGAATTCCACAGCGGAGCCTAGAGCATCATCATCAGAGACACGATCACCAACGATCAATACCGGGTTTGTGGCATTTGCAATCATTTTGGCTGCTTGTTCAACACCGTTAGGATCTGGATATGTCGTGGCATAAGCCTTTTTTGAGGGTAATATATCCATCTCGGCTACACCTTCGAGTGCGTTAGCCGTAAATCCAACATAGACCGGCCCCTTTGGATAACTGTTCGCTTCATTGAAAGCCCTTCTAAGTGCGCCGGGTATTTGGTCCGGAAGATTAAGTTCAACAGACCATTTCGTTACAGGCCTAACGAGATCGGCTAGGTCGGTTTTGCTTTCATTGATCTTACGGGCATCATAATTTGCCGATGTGATCACCATAGGTGTTCCAGAGTTTAAGGCATCAAGCATTAGCGCAATGCCATTTGCAAGGCCGCTGTCAACGTGCAAGCTGACAAAAGATGTTTCCCCCGTAGCCCTTGCGTAGGACTCGCCCATACCCACTGCGACGCTTTCTTGAAGGGTGAGTATGTATTTGAACTCTGGGTAGTCCCCTAGTAAATCTATAAAAGGAGCTTCGCTTGTCCCCGGATTACCAAATATGTACTCTACCTCTTCGATCTTGAGCATTTCAAGCAAGGCTTGTTTTCCGGTCATTAATTTTTTCATGTGTTTATACCCTCTTAGGAGATTTAGCTTGATTATGCCATCTTACATAGACTGGAAAGGATGGGCAATAATAGGGTTAATGGGTAGTATGGGATACTGTGGGATAAGCGGTTACAACCTACGATAAAGCTCTTTTAAATCATGGGGCCATAGAAGCTCTTAATACGCCTTTCTGATTTTAGGTTATATACGGAAGATATGATCGTAGCAATTCTTTGTAACAGTCTAGTGAATATGCTTTCTAACGCCCAGCGATTATATTCTGCCGTAAGGAGTTTCCTTCAACGATGTCTTTTACAGCCCCTTCCCACTTATATGCCATAATGTGTATCCCTGCGACTCCAGGAACCTGCTTAATAGAATCTACCAATTTTATGGCGATTTCCAATCCTAGTTTTGGCTGGTCTTCGCGTGATTTGCTATCAATCGCATCTATTATGGTATCGGGTATAACGACCCCAGGAACGTTTTTTCTCATCCATCTGGCTGTTCTAGCTGAAGGTAATGGTCCTACTCCCACTAGTATCGGGGGTGGATTGCCATCGGTTAGAGTTAGTACATCGTCCATGAAACTCTTCAGCGGTTCAATCTCAAAACAGTACTGTGATTGGAAGAAATGCGCGCCTGCTTGGTGTTTTTTCAGGAGCATATGTGGCCTAAATTCAAATGGGGGCACAAAGGGATTAGTCGCCCCACCCAAAAATAATTTTGGAGCTGATTCTAGTTTTCGGCCACTATGAAATTCTCCATTTTTTGCCATCCCGGAAGCGATAGAGATTAAATTAGTAGAGTCCAAATCAAATACCGCCTTACTCTCTGGATGATCCCCTGATGAGACACCATCCCCCGTTAAGCAGAGCATATTCTTGATACCTAAAGCATTCGCTCCTAAAATATCGGCTTGCATCGCGATCCTGTTTCTATCTCGGCATGAAATACCCATTATGGGTTCCATATCGTTGTCAACCAGTATTGCGGAAGCAGCCAGACTGGATATGTGTGGATTTGCGCTTGGGCTATCGGTAATGTTCAGGGCATCACAGTATGGTGCGAGCATTTTCGCTCGTTTAATTAGGGTTGTAGGTGAAGGTGCATCAGGTGAGCTGACCTCTGCGGTAACAGCAAATATACCCTTTCTAAGAGTCTCTTCAAACTTGGATATGTATTCTTCAGTCATGCCTCTGAATCCCTTGACAGCTAAGCGGACATATCCTCTAGACGATGATCCGCAGGCGCCTGATATTCGAGCACCAGGCTAGCTGGTACTTTATCAGTCTTCATTTCCTGCCAGATGTTAACCCATATACATCTCATATCTGGGAGTATTTCGCAGCAATCATTTTGCCTAACTCCACCGCAGGGTCCGTTACTCATATTCTTGGGACACTTCATGTGATTGATATAGTCCTTACTCATACAAAATCTTAGTTTAGTAGTGGAGACTGGAGTTTACAGGATAAGGTATGCGATTTGAAGCCGACTGTAATTGTATATTGTGATTTTTGGCATCATCTCTAGTAAGAATTGGAACGAAGGTATGTTGGTAAGGGTTAGATTGGTTCACTCCGACTTGGGTTTGTACAATAAATACAATAGGTCGGAAATGTGTGTTGTCAGTTAAGGAAAATCATAGAAAAAGTTTGTATAGGCCAATATTGATATTTGTTGACATAAGTGTAGGTTTAGATATTATTCTTGGGAAACTTGTATGGAGATTGAATATATGAGTAATAAGTTGTCAGCATTCACCGAGAATATTGTTGATGTGGCGGGTACAAGGTTACAGATGCGCAGTGGAGGTGACGGAGAACCTCTTTTGATTCTCCATGGTGAGTTGGGGTTCCCCGGCTGGATGGAATATCATTCCCTATTTTCCAAGTCTTATAAAACTTTGGTGCCGAGCCATCCTGGTTATGATAAATCAGATCGGTTGGAATGGGTTGCGAACATCAGAGATTTGGCTGGGTGGTATCTTGAGGCCTTGGATGATTTGGGATTGGACGAGATAAATATTATGGGGTTTTCCATGGGGGGGTGGCTGGCTGCTGAAATGGCGGTTATGCATCCGACAAAATTCCGGAAGATGGTACTTGTTTCAGCTACTGGAATTAAGCCAGAACAAGGTGAAATATACGATATATTTTTAAACCTTCCTAAGGACTATTTGAAGGTTAGTTTCCTGAATCCTGATCTGGTTTCGGAGTTCGAAATTATTTGTCCCGATGATCCTTCGGAAAGTAAGGTTGAGACATGGGAAGTTGCGAGGGAACAGTCGTGTCGTATGACCTGGAAGCCCTATATGTATAATCCGACTTTGAAACATCTACTTGGGAGGCTTAAGACTCTTGACACTTTGATTGTATGGGGTAGTGATGATGCTATTGTTCCGAAAGATTGTGGGCACATATACAAGAGTGTGATAAAAGGGTCTCATCTGGAGATTATTGATGAGTGTGGTCACAGGCCTGAAATCGAGCAGGCTCATTTGTTTAGTGATAAGGTCCTATCTTTTTTATCTTGAACGGTTATTAGGTATTGAGCAAGGAGATTGAAAAATGTTTATAGGTCATTTCACAGAAAGACCGTATCAGGATCCGAAGTCCGGATTTTTTGGGGCGACAGGAACACCCATCATGGATCTGACGGTCAGCAACGATGTTTATGATCCGAAGATCGGATCTGACTTGTACAACAGATACTTGGATGAGAAGGTTTACGCTGAGGAGATGGGATTCGATGGTTTGATGATTAACGAACACCATAGTACCCCGTTTTGTATGGGTGGGGTCGTGAATGTCGAAGCATCAATTTTGGCACGTATCACCCAAAGGGCAAAGATAGTAATACTGGGGAATATTTTACCTATCTGGGATGATCCACTTTGGCTGGTAGAACAATTATCAGTGATTGATATGATATCCAAGGGGCGATTGGTTTCTGGATGGGTCAGAGGTACTGGGCGTGAGATGGTTTCCCACAATGCGCCTCCCGCCTACAATTGGGAACGCTTTCAAGAGGCTCACGATTTTATCGTAAAAGCTTGGACTGAGCCGGGTCCATTTCGATGGGAAGGTAAGCACTATCAGTACCGATATGTGAACCCCTGGGCCAGACCATACCAGAAACCTCATCCTCCTATCATGCTGCCTGGGGTAGTGAGTAGGGATTCGGTAATGTGGGCCGCGAGGCAGCGTATTCCGTACGTTATGCTTGCAACCCAGTTAGGGCCGACAGTTGAATCCTTCCAAGTGTATAAAGATACAGCTGAGGAGGAAGGGTATGAAGCGGGTCCGCAAAACTTCGGGTATTTATGGAAAGTGCATGTAGATGAAACTGAAGAATTGGCTGATGAAGTGGCACGTAAGTTTGTGCAAGGGCCTAGTAATCCATTTCTAGCCGGGAATGAAGGCACTGTTAACCCTGCTCTTCTAGGATTGCCGGGATTGACTTCCAGAAAGAGGGTTTTGCCCACACAGAAAGTTTCCACAGCAAATCGTGGAGGCGCTCTTAGCAGGTCATACGAGGACCAGATTAATGATTACACAATAATAAGTGGGACACCTAAAACTGTTATACCCAAGATTAGACATGTGTTGGAGTATTTGCGTCCGGGGAGCGTTTTTTTCTGGGATGGTGATGGGGCAATGACTCATGAAGAACAGATGAGGAGCTTGAGGTTGATGGGAGAAGAAGTGTTGCCTGCTGTGCGAGAAATTGCCGATGAACTTGAACTCCCAAGTTTGTTTGAAGTAGATCCAAAAACTGGCAAGGCTATTGAACCTGAGTCCGCTATTGAGGAAGGTACCTCAACTCCATTGAGTTGAGGTTTGGGTCTTGGTGTAGCAGTTTGGAATCCTAGTTACGCAAATTATCTTGGAATAATGGGAAGTAGTATGTGACTCGGGTACTTCCTTGTGTGGTATACGGTTTGAAGAGCCTGTACGAATTTGCTATCTTTACCTATGTCAGCATCGGTGTTGAGATTTCTGTCGAATCGTGGGAAATTACTGCTGGAAATTTCTAGTCTTATAAGATGGTCTTTCTGAAAAAGATTGCTGGTTGCCCAGAGATCTATTTCATACTCGATAATATCGCCTTGGTTAAGTAACTCAGCCTTAATCCTAGAATTCCTATACCTCGCTCTTATTATGCCATCCGTCAAGTTGCGTGCGTAGCCAGATGGATCCACATCCACCAATTTAGCTGTGAAGTCGGTATCTGCAGCCGATGTCATTGCAAATAGTGACACTTTTATTGGTCCCGTCACTTCAATAGCTTCTTCTAAGGGTGGGGTTGAGTAGACCAGCACATCTTGTCTTTGTTCTACCCATCTTTGATCGTAGGCTCCTGATCGTGTAAATACAGGGTCACAGCACAATCCACCCCCGGTTGTTGGGACCGGGAACTGAGGGTTGTACATAAAAACATCATGAGGCTCATCATGGGGCTTGTGTTTACTAAGGACACCGTCACCAGAGAGCGAGTTTGCTTCTCCGTTGCTGTGAAGATAATAAGGGGTCATTTTGGCTCTTGAGGGTGGCCATTCTTCTTCGTCTCGCCATACATTTTCTCCCATAACGAATAGTTTGATAGGATGTGTTGCTTTGCTAGGAGGACTATCTTTCTTCAACCATTGATCAAAAAAAGTTAATATATGGTCTTGTAGCCCCACGCTGTCTCTGGATGACATTGTGCCGAAACTAAAATCCCCAGCTAAGATACCAGTATTACCGTGGACCCAGGGTCCAATAATCAACTGTTGCCCATTACGGGCTATTTCCGAGGGGCCATTTTGCTGCATTCCTGTGAAATTTGCTAAAGTGCCGCCCAAGAATATATCGTACCAACCTCCAATGTTAAGTGCCGGTACATCGATATTGCCATGGGATTTTTCAATAGATATTGAATCCCAGTACTCATCATATTCTGGGTGATCTATCCAATCATAATAATATCTGGCGAATCCCTGTTTAAAGAGGGCCATTTCACTAAGCGGGAGGTGGTGGAAATTTTCAGTTAAAGAATCTCTAGCTGCGATCAAGTGCCCTTCTATTTCTTCAGGGAGATCGTATTGCTCGGATAAATGCGGCCAATTGGCGGATACATGACTGGCAGTCCAAGATAGATTAAAACCCAATTCGAAGGCACCTCCTTGCCAGACCCAACCGTTGTGGTAGTCTGATGCTGTCACGGTAGGTGCTATAGCTATTAATGATGGTGGTTTTGCTTTTGCTGCTAGCCACTGAGTTGCGCCAACGTATGATGATCCAAACATTCCCACCTTTCCGGTGGACCAATTTTGAGAGGCTGCCCACTCTACGGAGTCAAATCCGTCCTCTATTTCACTAGTAAAAGCGTAAAATTTCCCTTCAGAAGAAAATCTTCCACGTACGTCTTGAATGACAATAGCGTAGCCTCTCTCTGCGGCTTTTATAGCATCTAAAAAGCCTGTTTTGCTAGCTATCGAAGTTTTGTCGTAGGGTGTTCTACACAATAATACGGGGTATTTTCCCGGACCTGATGGCTTGTATAGGTCAGCGTATGTTTTTACACCATCTCTAAGAGTGATCTCTAAATTTGGTTCATAAGTTATGGAAGTATTCGGGGACATGGAATGCTCCTTTTCTACTTAAGCTCTGCAATGATCCCATCGTTGTACAAGATATGGATTGCTCTGAGAACATTATTTACCACTTCGCCTCTTACAGTTACGTCATAATTGGTGGAAATTTTGTATGCAATTTCCTTTATGGTATGACGACCGTTGATGAATCGGATCAAATTGTCAACCAGTGTACTGCATGGAACGCCATCTGGTCTGGATTCTGAGTATAGGAGAGTGCCAGTTATAAATTCTCCGTCTCCCAGAACTGTGCCCCGTCTTACCGAAGTTCCAGGAGCGAGGCATGGAATCGTCTGGGTTATATATGATCCTAGTGAAGTGAGCTTACTTTCTCTGTCAGTTAATTCGTTTTGGTAATCTTTCATACCTTGATGGAAACTCTTCGGTAGTTGTCCTCGTTCAAGAACCATTCGTTCGTAACCGAGGTGAGATTGTCCTGCGACCGCCCGGATGAATGTTGAACGTGGATCATATTTATCCTTGTTTCCCAGTATTCTTCTAGCATGCCAGAAGTATGAATCTGTTGTCCTGTTACTGGAATAAAACAACCGAGCTAACTCTCGGAAGTGAGAATATTCCTCAAGGAAAATCCGTTCATATTCAGACGCGGCCGGTTTCGCCATGACTGGGTTCCGGAGAGTGGTGACTGCGACAGCAGAGGCGAGCACCCCTGACATCAGAGCTAAGTGAACTCCTGAAGAGAACAATGGGTCTATGAAACAGGCTGCATCACCCGCCATTACCCAATTAGTACCAGTCATATTATTGGCTCTATATGACCAATCCTTTACAATCCTGGTATTTCCCATTGGACGTGCGTGAGATAGCATTTCTTTGGAATAATGGGTTGAATCTATTTGGGATGATAAGAAAGAATCACTATCTTTCACATGACCCTTCCAACTATTGGCGTCGACTACCGTACCTACACTTGTTATGTTGTCTTTGAGTGGGATATTCCACATCCATCCATTTTGGTACGATTCAATAAAAATATTGTTCTCATTTGGAGAACTTAATTTTTCTCCCCCCGAGAAATAATTGTAAGCCGCCAAATTCTGAAAATTCGGATCCCATTTTCTGTTCCCCAGTCTTCGACTTAAAAGGGCTGACTGCCCGCTTGCATCTATGATAAATGTGGCCTTGATAGACTGTTTCTTGCCTGTTTTATCAAGGAAGTTAACTTTGGTTACAAGATCATGCTCTAGATCGATGTCGGTGACCTGGCTTTCTTCTCTCACATCTACACCCAAGGTTCTGGAATTGTTCAACAAGATGTTATCGAACTCAGCTCTTGAAACTTGGTATGAGCTAATATGTTCAGAGTTTGTCTCATCAAAACGCCAGGTCCATGGTGATTTATCAATTCCCCAGACCATAGTTGCACCAAATTTGGGTAGAAATCCTGCCTTGGAAATCTCATCCGCTGCGCCCAATGCTTCTAATAGGGGAATACTCGCTGGAAGTAGTGATTCGCCTATGTGGTGTCGGGGAAATTTTTCTCTTTCTAAGAGAGTTACAGAGAATCCTGCTTTAGCCGCCATCGAGGATGCTGCGCTTCCACATGGCCCCCCTCCCAGAACTAAAACGTCTGTAATGTCCATCTTGTACCTTTAACTGGTTGAGGAATTTTAAAGGACTAACCCAACTGTTCAGGGATTAAACATTTGAGGCCATCGAAGATAATCTGTTTCTGTGAGTTCTATTTATTTCAAATTAAGGCGGAGGGTTATTCTTGTAGTAATGTGGGACTGGTTCTTGGCGGGCCATACTGGGTTTGATCCAATGGTATCGTTTCATTTTGATAGATCTGTACCCTGAAAGATAAATGGTCGGGGATATACATCCTGCCTTTTTCATCAAGCCTCACAGATCGAGGGTCTCTGAGTTTTTTCTGAACTGACAAGTCCGACATATCTCGCAATCTGTTTGATCCCGCATTTGTCAGCATGTAATCCTTAGCACATTTAGCGAGTGTAGCGTCCCCAAGAAACTCCTGGACATAGGAACCCTCCTGGTTAAACAACTGGATTCGATTGTTGCCTGTATCTGCGACGTAAATGTCTCCGAAAGCATCGACGGCTATGCCAGAAGGACCCTGAAGATATCCATAGCCTGAGCCTTCTGATCCGAAACAGGCTATGAAGTTGCCCTGGCTATCAAATCGGCAAATTCTGTTGTTTCCCCAGTCAGAGACGTAGACGTCACCAAACCTGTCTACGGCTAAACCCCATGGCATATTGAGCTCACCGTGGGCCTGGCCAAATCCTCCCCAACCCTTTATGAACGTCCCTTCCGGAGTAAATTCTTGTATTCTGTGGTTTTTGGTATCTGAAACTAATAAGTTTCCGTTCTGGTTAAAGGCAATCCCAGATGGCCCGTCGATTTCCCCGGGTTTATTACCACTGGCCCCCCAGGAGTGCAGGTATTCACCTTGAGCTGAGAATGTCGTGATTCTGTTCAACGATTCATCTGAAACAACCAAATTCTTATCTGAATCTAGAATCACACTCACAGGCCATTGGAACTGTCCCTCTTCTTCTCCATATGATCCAATGTCCTCAAATCTGTCCGGTAACCGATCGGCGTCGTCAAAAAACCAAACCCTGATGAAGGTTGCTGCTCCATTACGGACTAACACATAGATTCTATTTTCACTTTCTATCGCCACATCTATGGGGCTATTCAAGATTCTTCTCATACCGATGGTTTTCAGATAAGGGAACCCCGCACGTAGTAACCCATAAGGAAATTTCTCTTCGGTCTGCACCTGTGTATTCATTTCACCAACCTCTATTCAGTAGAACCATTTCGGTATGGTTTTAGTTGTTCATATGATCCAAAAACCATTGGTTCAGGATCCAAACCTAGACATTGTTCTAAAACCGTTGCATAGACGCCTCTGAAGTCTACAGTGAATTTGAGGTTTTCACCGTCCTGCCATTCTGAAGGATCAAGTGGGGGATATTCTCCATACAACCCTCCATTTATACTTTCACCCACTATAAATGCTCCTCCTCCTGCTCCATGATCTGTTCCACTTCCATTATCACGCATTCTTCGGCCAAATTCAGTGAATATAAGTATGGTTACTTCCTCCGCCGCATCATGTTCCTTGAGGTCCTGCATAAAATCGTACACTGCATCACCAAGTTCCTTGAGTAATCGAGGATGGTTTGGTCCCTGATCCGCATGAGTGTCATAGCCCCCATGTTGTACGTAGAAAATTCGAGTGCCCATATCCGCCGTGTGTATTCTAGCGACATCCCTTAAGCTTTTTGCTATAGGATTATTGGCATATTCCACTGTAGATTCATACCTGCTCGGAACATCTTTTAAGAGCTCAGCACTGCTCAGTATGTCATTCCCCGTCCGACCCAAGAAGTCTGATACTGGGCCACTACCAATGGCCTGAGTGTACAAGTTCTTGAAGTTGTCTAACATGTTGGATCGATATGCCGCATCTTCAATAGAAGTCATAAGACCATAATTGTCTAAATCACCTACAGATGCGACGGGGACGCCGGTTAATGTCATAGCTCTAGGGAGTCCTCGGCCTATGTTCACTCCCGTCAAGACGTTCTTTTTCTGAGGGTCTATCTCCTGTATAGCCCTACCGAGCCAGCCTTGCGTGCCTATCTTGATGGGTTCGCAAGTATGCATGATGTCCATCGCTCGGAAGTGGGATCGACTGGAATTTTCATAACCTATGCCCTGTATGATAGCAACTTTATCCTCGTCATAGAGCTTCTTTAGAGAAGCGAATGCTGGATGGAAGGCTAATTCATTGGTGAATGGTAGAACATCATTTTGATCAGTCGCTAGTGTTGGACGAGAATCATAATAAATGCCATTGGTATATGGAATGATCGTATCCATAAAATCGTTTCCCCCGGTCAGCTGTAATACTACCAGGGTGTTCTCTTTGGCTTTAACGGTTGTTGTCATTTTTTCTCCCATACTGGACTGGAATTAGAGTCTTTAGGTCAACTGGTATTCAGGTGTTGAAACAATGCATTGTAAGTAGTTTACTATCTTTTCTTTTGTATCCCTGGTGTTGGTTTCAACCGTGTCATAGATTCTCTGTTTATCAGCTTCTGTTATGGAAAGGCCGGGGAACTCGCCCATACAATAATCAAATATTTTATCCGCTGTAGCATCATTAAGATGATTGGTGGCATTTTCATCCTGTGATATTTGGTTGACTCTGGTTTTTGACGTGTCACTAACGGACTCTACTGCGAAGTTGACTCTTTCACTCAAAATGCCTGCGTCTAGCCATTCTAGCCCTGTGTGCCAACCTTCAACCGTGGGAGGATTAAGCAATTCCTGTCCCATAAGTGTACCCATGGACCCGTAATCCGGGGTTATAACAGTGGGATCGCTATATTCCCCAGTTAATTTAAGAACGCCAACAATAAATTCTGTCGGAGATTTGACTTTCTTAAATCGAGAAGACTTAAAGAAGTCGGAATTCAGGAGTACTCTCATGACCCTCGTGATGTCCCCGTGACTTTTTTGAAATGTTTCTGCTAATAAATCTATTGCTTCAGGATCTTTAGGCGGATTTTCGTTCCAGGCGGGTACCTGGTACTCGTCAGCAACAAAGAAATTGTATAGATGTCGCGCGACGAATCTAGCTGTGGCAGGCTGTTTCACTATTATATCGATGATGTCTTCACCATTAAAATTACCCGTTTCTCCAAGGAATGTTTTTTCCGTAAAGTCGTGATCGTCGTGGTCGAATTTAAAGGTAGCTGGATAATCTCCATGCGGGTAGATAGGGACGGGTTGATTGAAAGTCCACCCTGTAAACGCCCGTGAGGCATTTTTTATGTCGTCTTCATCGTAATTTCCCACGCCCATTGAAAACAATTCTAACAATTCCCGGCCGTAGTTCTCGTTCGGCGAGCCATTATGATTCTCACTATTGTCTAGCCAATATATCATGGCAGGATCCTTGGACAATTCTACTAAAATGTCTCTGAAATTTGTCATCCCAACTCTTCTCAGCATATCTATTTGTATGCCCATCACTGTGGGGTGCTCGAGTTTGGATTGTCCCGTGGCGAAGACATGATGCCAGAAGAGTGCCATTTTTTCTTCGAGTGGATTCCTTGTATTAACCATCTTATAAATCCACTCATTTCTGTATATTTGATGGTGGGCGCCGTTGTGATAACGTCGCCATGTATCTATGTTTACCCCCGAGTCTTGGCTCGGGTCCAGTAGTGATTCAGCTATTTCTTCGTAATTCCTGCTCGATAACGCCGACAATTCATCCTTGGTTATCCCAAAGCCGGCTCTTCTGTACAGGTGGGCGATAAGTTCACATTTCTCACTAGTCATGGATCTGTTTTTCCTCCTGAAGAACTGTTATAAGAACACGGCAGACAGCACCTACATGGATAAATATACACCATGGATCTGTTTTGGAAGGATGTGCATTGATTACTCTAATTTACCTCTGAGCCTAGGATCCATATGGTCTCGTAGAGCATCCCCGAACAGGTTGAATGCCAGAATAGTAATTGTGATAGCCATACCCGGGAAAGCTACAAGCCACCACGGTGGCTTGAATGAGGCAACCAATACTCCACCCAGCATGTTTCCCCAACTCGGTTGTGGCGGGGGTACTCCTAGCCCAAGATAGCTGAGAGCGGCTTCCGTGAATATTGCTCCACCAAGGCTAGTACTTGCTACCACCACGAGTGGAGCTATGCATTGGGGTGAGACGTGCTGCAGCATTATCCTAGTTGGGTTGGCGCCGATAGTTCGGGCAGCCAAAACATAATCCATTTCTTTTACTGATAAGGCTACCGCTCTAATTATTCGAGTGGTACCTGCGATGCCTGTGGCGGCTATTGCTAATGTGACCGTGCCAGTACCAGATCCGAGAGCTACCAGTAGCAACAGTGCAAGTATCACACTCGGGAAAGAGATCAATACATCGAGGACTCGCTGGCTGTATATGTCAAATCTACCGCCAAGATAACCACTCATGATTCCCCATGAAAATCCGATAATCTTGCTTACTACCACGGCCACGAAGGAAACCTGGAGGCTTAGCCTCGTGCCTGCGATTACTCGGCTGAAGGTATCACGCCCTAGACCATCAGTGCCCATTGGAAAGTCTGCGCCTGGAGGTTCCAAGAGCGCTCGATAGTTTGCCAGGAGAGGGTCTGTCGGAGTTATATAGGGGGCAAGGATTGCGACTACTGCTACAATTATTAGGACTATCATGGATGCGAATCCAAGAATAGAGGATCGGGCGAACCTCCAGATGACCCCAAAAAATGAGACAATATAACCTGATACGCCTCTCTGTTTGTTACCTGTGATTCCTTGACTCAAGGGTCAAATTTCCTCCATCGGTTGTCGAATTATTGATACCTTATTCTTGGATCGATTACGGCATAGGCAAGATCGACCACTAGGTTGATGATCACAAATACCACGCCATAGAGGAGAACCAAATTCTGGATGACCATCCAATCTCGTTCCTCAATTCCGAATACTAGGGCAGTTCCCAGTCCAGGAACTGAAAATGCTCTTTCGACCGCAACCGAACCTCCGAGTAAAAATGCGAACTGTAGGCCGGAAACAGTGATGACCGGCAGCAGGGCATTTCTTAAGACGTGGCGCCACATGACAGTTTTTTCTCTTAACCCTTTGGATCTCGCTGTACGTACGTAGTCCTCTCTATAGACTTCCAAAAGTTGAGTACGAGCCATTCTAGCTATGGAGGCTCCTAGCCCTATGCCCATTACGATTGATGGGCCTAGGATTATTTGAAAATTCTTCCAGGGGTCGGTCCACATTTGATGCACAGTTATCGGTGGTTTGTAGCTGAAGAAGAGGACGGTGCAAAGGATCGCCGTTAGGCCTAACCAGAAAGCTGGAATGGCCATAAATAACGTGATGAAAAATCTGGCTATATAGTCTATAGGAGAATTTCTCCACGCAGCAGCAACGATCCCTACGGGCAACCCTACAAGCCATGAGAGTGCGACCGAAAGGATGCCTATCTGCATGGTTACAGGGCCTCTTCTTAATATTGTGTCTGAGATTGGTTGATCTGTCCAAAAAGAGGATCCCATATCTCCTCGGCCGACATCAGCCATCCATGACAGGTACTGTACGACTAGAGGTTTGTCTAAGCCCAGGCTTTTCCGAGAGTCCTGCAATTCCTTCTCAGTCAAAAGATATATTCCGATGTTTTCGCCAAATATCATTTCAAGAGGGTCGCCTGGTAAGATACGCATGGCAACAAAAATTAGTATTGTCACACCGAACACTGTTGCGACTGCTAGTAATAGGCGTCTAAATATATATCTTTGCATTTATACCTTATCCGACATACTCGGTGAGTGATCTTTTAAAGTTATCACAGCCTTATAAAGAAAGGCGGGGCAGAGGCTAAGATTTGTGATCTCAGCTTCTGTCCCGCCTATTCTAAACTATTTTTTGTTTCAGATCTATCTGTCTAGTGGGGCTCCATCCATACTGTCTCAAATCTACCCCATTCTGCCTGGACTCTTGTTTCGAGTACGAGGCCTTTGACGTAGTTTCTCCACATAGGCATATGGCTAGTGAACCCGAAGTGGAACTGAGGAGGACTCGCATCAAGGATGTCCTCTCCCTCGGAGAAAAGGCCTTTCCTTTTTGCGGGGTCACCCTCGGCGTTCAGCTTCTTGACTACTGCGTCGAAGTCTGGATTAGAGTACTTGCCGAAGTTCTGTGATGCTCCGGTTGTCCACATTATAGTCCACAGCGGTGTGTGGTTCTTGATTGGCGAGTGGTAACTAGTGCTCAGTACCATGTCGTAGTCTTTCTTGAACTCTTCAGGCACTAGAGATCTTTCCACAGCGCTGATTTCTATTTCCATGCCCAGGTTTCGCTTCATCTGATCAGCGTAGAACGGGGCAAGGACTTCAGCGTGTCCAGGGACGGAAGCAGAGACCAGTTTGAATGTTCTCAGACCTTCTCCGTCTGCGAAACCAGCATCAGCCATTAATTTCTGTGCTTCTGCGACGTCCGCGGCGTTATCCTGTTTGTATCCTGGAATGGTTCTCACCACGTCGTCAGCGGTTGCGCCTTCACCACCGGGGGACATCCACCGGCTAAGGTTGTTAGTTTCTTCTCTGTATACCTCGATAGCATCATGTCGGTTTACAGCCAGGTGCATAGCCCTGCGAACTCTGTTATCGGTCCATGGGTCCTTGCCGTTATTCCACTTGACTTCAAGCGCGCCGAAGTTAGCCAGAAGTGCTGCTGAGATATCATCTCGGGAGTTACCTTCATCCCAGGTATCTCGCGATACATTCCATGAGAAGTCAGCCTGTCCGGTTAGGACTGCTGTTCCTCTGTCGGTCCATGCGGGCACGTGCTGCATCATGACCTTGTCTACGTAAGGTAGTTCTGGGTTCCAGTAGCTTGTGTTCGCATCAAATTCCCAGACTTCGCCTGGCTTGTTCTCAACGAACTTGAAAGGACCGGTTCCTGCGGACACTGAGGTCCTGAGGTCGTTGTTGTTAGCAGTCAGAACGGTGTCCGGGTAGACGACAGCGGCAGTGTTTGTGAAAAGGTCAAACTGCCATACACGCGGCTCACTCAAGGTGAACTTGACGGTATAGTCATCAACTTTCTCTATTCCTCCGATAGCGGAGAAGAGTGTTTGTGCAGTGCTTGTGACGCCTTCAGGTGGGAAAATAATCCTGTTGAAGGTTGCGGTCACGTCGTCTGCGTTGAAATCGGATCCGTCATGGAATGTAACGCCCTCTCTCAAATCGAAAGAGAAACTCATCTGGTCTGGTGCGATCTCCCAGCCTACGGCCAGTTCAGGTGAGATGGTTCTCAATCCGTCGGCCAGGTTGAGTCCGATCAACTTGTTGTAGAAGGAGGTCATAATATGAGCTGCTCCTCCCTGGTGTATATCGAAGTGCTTGGTTGTAGCACCCCAGGCGGTTTTAATGGTTCCACCGCGAATGGGGTTTGCATCAGGAGACTTGATACAACCTATGCAGTCATCAGCAGCCGTCGGGGCGGCCTTGGAAGCTTCAGGGGCTGGCTTAGGGGCTTCCTTCTCCTCGTCTCTTTTAGGTGGAGATTCTCTGCTTGGCGCCTGGGTCTTAGTGTAGTCAGCCGTCACCTCCGCGGCCGTTAATTTCTTATCTTCTACTGCCTCTTCGTCGGATCCACAAGCCACTGCGCCTAATGCAAATACAGCAGAGATTGCAGCAACAGTAAAGAATCGCCAGATTGATTTGTTAAACATAAATTAAACCTCATTTACTATTGATTAATTTAAATCTAAATTCCGTTAGCCACAATATACTTATGGTGATTTTTAATGTGAATAGATTTTAACAGCTTCTCCAAATGAAGTCATTTAAATCATTGTTCGCACTAGGTAAATTTAAGGAAGTGACATTGCTTTTTTGAGTTGACTGAGTAGGGATAGCTGTGATGTACTTTGAAGTTATGATAGACGAGGAGCAAGAAGCTAAAGATCAAACTGTTTCGCACCAGCCACCTTCGACTTACAGTGAGAGTTCTAAGAAAGTAATAGAGACTTGGATTCTCCCTGGCGATATAAAGTTTCTGAATAGGCCGAGTTTATGGATTTTGGCGGCCTGTGCTCTTGGGTTTATCGGGTTGGCGATTGTATCCATAACGAGCTTTTGGAACTATTTCGACATCTCCTTTCCTGTATCTGACCCCACCACTAATATTTCATCGGAGTCGCCTAACCTAGGGGGACAGGCATATTTTTCCGGAGAGTTAGATTGGGTGTTTTCTGCGACGGGAGCTCTTACGACCTCTCCTGTAATAGCAGGATCTAGAGTATATATAACCAGTGGGCAGACACCTGATTCTGGAATGGTGGTTGCGCTGGATCTCCAGACCGGATCGGTGGTTTGGGAGGAACGTTTGAATGATATTAGTGATCATTCCCCTGTGGTGGCGGCTGAGTTCGTTTTTGTGGTCACACGGTCAGGGGATGTACACGCACTAGATCGAAATGATGGTGCTACGATTTGGTCGTATGTTGCCGGGTCTTCGGTGACAGGCGTGCCGATTGTGGAAGAGGGGGTTATTTATCTGACCGCGGAGGATGTGCTAGCTCTTGATGCGGCCACTGGATCGGAGATATGGAACCACAATGTAGGAGGGGCTGCGGTTAGAAGTCTGGAGTTGATTGATGGTGTATTAATCGCCTTGAGCTCCGATGGGAATTTGAATCTCATCGACTCGTCAAACGGGAAGAGACGCCTTACTTTTCCTCTTTGGTTCGGACCTAAATCAGGACCGGTAGCCCACAACGGAATTGTCGTTGTCACAGGAGATCGTGGTTATGTCCTAGCTTTAAAGGTAGAAGAGAAAGACATCCCGTTTGAAAAAGCTATGAGGTATTGGTGGACGAAATTCTGGATGTGGGACATGGCTCCACGGCCTCCTCTACCTCGAGGGTATTTATGGCAACGAAGGGACATTGGAGGAATGGATGCGCGGATGTTAGGCGCTAATAAGGAGACTGTTTACTTGTCTGTTAACCGGAATATCTTGTCGGGCAGTGTAGTAGCTTTGGACATAGAGACTGGAGCAGATTTATGGGAACGTACGTTTGATGCGCAGGTGGCTCGTTCCGCTATTATGAATGCTGAGACGGTGGTTTTAGTTACTTCAGACGGAGCTATTTATGGGTTAGATAGTTTAACTGGGTATATCCAATGGCAAATAAGCGTGCAATCACCCTTACTGGAATCTGTGGCTTACGGCGATGGAAGGTTGTTAATTCCAACGTTTCCATCAGAGCTAAATGCGATAAAGTGATAGCCTGTGTTTCACTCGTTACTAAGGAAGACCGAGTTTTCAGACAGTTTTTCGGCATTATTTCTATTGTCTAGGTTGATACCCTTTTCTCAAAGTATGTTTTTCTGAAGGGTGTAGTGGTTTTTTGCAAAACAGGAACAAAAAACTCCCGCAAAATCCCATGGCTCCGATCAATGGAAAGGCAATGAAGTAATTTCCTGAGTGGTCGTATAAACTGGCAGCAATGATTGGTGTTACCAGCGACATGGCCATCATAGGGAGAGTTGAAATACCCATGATTTTCCCGAATGCTTTCCGTCCAAAATAGTCTCCCCTCATAGCAGTTGTGATGGGGGCTCTTGTGCCGAATCCAACCCCATATATTAATCCAAATACAATGGCCATGGGCACGGTAGATACAAGGACGGCAAATGCTACACCTATTGACTGTAGGCACCCGAAAATGCAGATTGAAATGGGTTTATGGAATCTGTCTCCTATAAGGCCTCCTAGGAGTTGTGAGGCGCCGGCGATTGCCATTGCGAAACCCCACATCGTAGCGGATGCTTGGATAGACAAGCCCTGATTCATAAATGCCAAGATTAGGTGGACCATCATTGCTGCTGTCATCATCGCTGAAGAGCCGTGACCGAAAGCGATGATCCAGAAAACTTTTTCTTTCAAAGCTTCTGAGATGGAAAAATCCAACGAGTTTCTTGGTGACGGCTTGTCAAGGTTCCGTGATTGAAATTGAGAGGAGGTTTCTACCACGCCATCTGGTAGAAGACCTATTTCTTCAGGACTATTCTTAATTACTTTGACTACCATGAATATTATCAAAGGCATGGTTAGTGCTATCAATAGAGAGGTATTGGACCAACCCACTGCGTCTGAGTTGATCATTAATGCAAGTATAGGTACCAAGGCGAAAGTGCCGATGGAAAAGCCGACCGAGCCTAATCCCATTGCCAAACTACGACGCTTATTGAACCAGTTGTTGATGATGACAGTCATGGGTATCCATCCTGCTAAGGATCCACCCAAAATTATTGTCGTGTAGGCCAGATAAAAAATAGCGGGGTCAGCCCAACTTTCTCTGGAATTTGTTACGGGCACGGTTTGGCTCAGGATAATGAACCCTAAAATAATTATGCAGGTGCCTAATATGCAAACCTTTTTGCCACCAAACCGGTCGATGAGATATCCTACCACTGGCCCGGCTATGCTAGCCTCTAGTTGGCCTAGAGAGAAGGCTACGGCGAGTTGGGTTCTAGACCATCCGAACTGAGATTCTAGAGAGTTTACCCAAAGGCCGGTAGCTCCATAAGATGGCGCGGAGATGATGGCGTTCACGACAAGAGCGGTGATCGCAATCCACCATCCGTAGAATATAGGTTTATTAAACAATGACTAGAATCTATTTTAGCGAAGGTTGAGTGTTAGGGCATCGATTTTCATCATACTATAGGAACTTCACAAAAATCCCTGTGTTTTTGTACAGAGAATAAAGCGATATTTGATGTTAGTCTTCTCTCGGATTTCAGTTAGTTTAGGAGAAAAAGTGAGTTATGAGCAGGTTTATATCGAAGGTTCCTAAATTTGAGTTCTCTTCTAGTATTGCCGAGCAGGAAGAGCAATTGAGTGTGAACCCGTTGATGGTTAGTATGAAGGCTGCACGAAAGGAAAGGGCAAATGATAAGCATAGGCCCCATTACCATTTCACAAGCCCTGGGGACATGCTCAACGATCCCAACGGGCTATGTTTCTGGGAAGGCAACTGGCATCTTTTTTATCAGGGGTTTCCTCCCGAAGATCCACGTCCCCATTGGGGGCATGCAGTCAGTAAGGATCTTATACATTGGCGCGACTTGCCTTATGCGATATATCCAGATCCTGAGGAATGTTGTTTTTCTGGGTCAACCCTGGTCGAAGAAAATAGGGTTATAGCGATGTACCATGGTACTCAGGCTGGGAATATGGTCGCTATTTCCTCGGATCCTCTTCTGCTGAACTGGGAAAAGGTTACGGGAGGAGCTGTGATACCAGTACAAGAGCCATCTGATGAACCAATGCGATACACGGTATTTGATCCATGCATATGGAAAAAGGGAGACCAATATTTTTCCCTGTCAGCAGGGACTTATCCTGAAAAACAAGGGGGCCACAGGATTGCCGCCGATTTTCTTTTCCGATCGGAAAATCTGGAAGATTGGGAATACATGCATACATTTACGGAGAACGATCGTTTTACCTTGCTGGGTGATGACGGAGCCTGTCCATATTTCTGGCCGCTAGGGGACAAATACATCTTGCTTTTCTACAGCCATATGAGTGGTGGTCAATATATGATTGGTGATTATGACTTGGATAGGGATAAGTTTAAGGTCAGTTCTTCCGGTCTGTTTAATTTTGGGGCATCAAACCCGTCTGGTGTTCATGCCCCATCTGCAACTCCTGATGGCAATGGTGGAGTGATAGTGATCTTTAATATGAATCCTGGCCTACCGTTGCCTGATAGTCAGGAATACCAGCGTAATTGGAATCAGATCATGACTATACCTAGACAGTTATATTTGGATGGCAGTGGATCTTTGATGATTGAACCCGCCGGTGACATCGCTTCTTTGAGGCATAATCACAGGCACGTTGAGGAGATTGTATTGCCAGCTAACGAGGAGATATTACTAGAGGATGTGCATGGAGATGCTATGGAGATGTCTCTGGAGATAGATCCGCTGGATTCTCCTATGATTGAGCTCAATGTTTTGAGATCACCAGATAGAGAGGAATTTACTCGAATCGCTTTTTTTAAGGATAGAGGTTATAAAATTCAAGAGTTTGATGAGAGGGGGGCCTTGCTACAAAATGGATTAAAAGTAGTACCACCTGTCAGCCAGCCTAGAGCGATTGTTCTCAATGAGAGCGTTATTACGGTTGATACATCCTATTCGTCGATGGATCCGGCTGCCTTATCCCGCCCCCCGGAAACTGCGCCTTTTAGCTTAGCAGAAAATGAGTCTCTAAAATTGAGGATATTTGTTGACAAAAGCGTGGTAGAAGTGTTTGTGAATGGTAAACAATGTTTGTCTGTCAGGGTTTATCCTGAGAGGATGGATAGCTTGGGTGTCTCGTTACGTTCTCAAGGAAATTCCGCTGTGTTATGCGGTTTAGATGCTTGGGATATGGAGAGTATATACAAGTGATTAATAGTGAATGGTTTTGAAGTTCCACGGCCTGACTAGATTTGTTTATAGTGGGACCAATATTTCTGATGCTGGCTTCACAATTGCGATAACTTTGAAATGTGACCTCGATAGAAGAGAATATGCGGGAGGTATTAGGAGTGTCAAATAGCAAAGAAGTGATAATTGGGGAAGGTAGAATAAGATTTGGGATCGTCTATAGAGACCTACTGCATGATCAGGGTATTTGTGTGCGGGTATATGGGGATGAGGCTGAGATACTTCGATTTGATTGTTTGGATTATGGTCCCCATTATCACTATGATCCTGCAGGCAAAAATGAACGGCTCGAAATTGATGTTACTACGGCTGGGGACCCTCTTGAGTGGTCAATAACGCAATTACGCACGAGGCTATCTCAGATGATACGAAGAGCTGGTTGTAAAGAGTTTGAAGCTATGGCGAAATCGGCTGACCTGGATGAAGATATAGAAAATTTGGTGAGCCAGTCTAGAAAAATGTCTGTCAGAGATCGACGCACCGTTCTTCATGACAGGGGCGAAGTTATCGTGGATGTCGGATCTGTAAAAATAGGCATTGAATATCGAAAACTAGCTAATGATGAGGGGATAGCGCTGCACGTCTTGGGAGATGAGAATGGAGAGGAAATTGAGTTGCTAACATTTGATTGTTTCAAAAATGCTCCCCATTATCACTATGGGCCCAGATCTAAGAATCAGCGCTTGTATTTGGATCGAACCGTGGTTCCGAATCCTCTTATATGGGCAATACATTTATTAAAGGGTGGTAAATTAGCTGCCATGTTAGAACGGGCTGGGTATAAGGAACATGCTCAGAAACTGAATCCTACGGTAATGGTTCACGGGATGGCGCAAGTTGAGTCAATATCAATTGAAATGGAAAAGGCGAACTCCAGTTGAACGTGACATTTGGGTACTCGTTTATCAGGCCAAAGATATTTCTTCAACACCGACAATACTAAATTGTGCATCAAGTAAAATTACTAATTCGTGCCCCAGTCTCCCGTATGGACTATAAATGGAGAGCTTTTATTGCTGTAGCAATAGGGTTGTTCACGTCGGTTTTTGATGCTGGCACAGTTACAGTGGCTCTCCCATCAATGGCCGAATATTTTCATACGGAATTGCCAACAGCACAATGGGTGGTTATTGGTTATGGGTTAACTATTGCAGCCTTACTTCTGCCCATGGGTCGACTTTCGGATTTGGTAGGAAGAAAACGTGTCTACTTGCTGGGGTTTGTTGTTTTCATCATCGGTGGTCTCTTATCTGCTGTGGCAACCCATATTTTTTGGTTGATTGGTGCCAAAGTTATTCAGGGAGTAGGTGCTGCAATGAATCAAGGTACTGGAATCGCCATGATCATTTCATCATTTGGGGAAAATAATCGTGGTAAAGCCCTGGGTCTCATAATGAGTATTGTTGGGGTAGGTGGTGTGGCTGGTCCAGCGGCAGGTGGGGTTTTGGTGGGTTTGTTGGGCTGGCAATCAGTTCTTTATACCACATCTTTTATGGGACTGGTGTCGGCGATTGCTGCTCTATTGCTGTTGGACGCGAGCAAGCATCGGGGAGTTCGTACCGACACTGATGAGTTTGACTGGTTCGGGGCCGCTCTATCTTCTTGTGTGTTACTCTCCTTTCTCGCAGCTATGACATTGGGATCCAGGATAGGCTGGGATGACGCGTCTGTAGTTGCTTGTTTCACTGCGTTCGTAGCTGCATTGGGTATGTTCATATTCTGGGAGCTTAGAATCTCTTCTCCAATGATGGACGTCAGGCTCTTTAAAGCGTGGGTTTTTAGTACTGGTGTGGCTTGTAATTACATCTCCTTTATTGGAATGCAATCAATCAGATTTCTTGTGCCTTTCTATCTACAGATGGTATTGAAAGTGTCCCCTACCGTGATTGGTTGGTTGATAGTTCCTTCGGCTATTTGCTTGGCTATTATGGGTCCTCTCAGTGGACGGTTGTCGGATCGTTACGGGTGGGTAGTATTCAATATAGCTGGATTGGTGATTTCTGCTGGAGGGCTTCTGATCCTATGTACTCTGAGGGTGGATTCTTCTTTGGCTCTCGTGGTTTTAGGGATGGTTATACAAAGTACAGGAATAGGGATATTCAACGCTCCAAACAACAGCTCTGTACTAAGTGTTGTAGCACCGGCTAGATATGGTGTAGTTTCAGGTTTTTTGCAATTGGTGAGGAATTCGGGGAATGTTACTGGCGTTGCGGTTGCGACAGCCATAGTGACTTCTGTAATGGTCACTATGGGTTACCCGCCGACTATGTCAGCCATTAATGAAAACAGTGACATGAATCTATTATTTTCGTTCACGAAAGGTCTTAGAGTAACATTTGTTTTCTGCGCTGTTTTGCTACTTGCTGCTTCAGCTTTCCCACTTTCCGATTTGCTGAGGAAGTCTGTTAAGGGCCTCCGATAGGTATCTTTGTCTAGACCGAAAGTTCTGTGTGGCACTTCTGGTGGTTACCTTGTTTAGAGGTGATCTAATCTGTATCTGCCAAGAGGGAAGGAATACTGCAGGTGATGCTAATAATCGTAAGTTGTAATGTTTTCAGCTAACATGAAGCTGGGGGTGCTTCAGTATTTAAGTGAGTAAAGGGTTTTTCGGGGCAACAATATTGGCGGTAAATAGAGAGAACGGGGAGATGATTTGTGGAATATTCTAATCTGGGTAAAACGGGACTGAAAGTTTCCAAGCTGTGCCTTGGAACGATGGTATTTGGTGATGCAGCAGATGAAAATGAATCTATAAAAATAGTTCATAAGGCTATTGATGATGGCATCAACTTTATTGATACGGCGAATGGTTATAACGGGGGCGCCTCTGAAAAGATTGTGGGGAAGGCTTTGGAAGGTAAAAGGGATAATGTCGTTTTAGTTACCAAAGTTAATGCACCTACAGGGCCTGGTCCAAATGATGGAGGGTTGAACAGGTATCACGTGATGAGAGAGGTGGAAAATAGCCTTACCCGGTTGAGGACAGACTGTATTGACGTATATATGCTGCACAGGCCGGATCTTACGACACCATTGGAAGAGACCCTAGAAGCCATGAATGATCTTGTTAGGAGTGGTAAGGTTCGCTACATAGGTATGTCTAATCATTATGCATGGCAAGTTTGCAGAGCGCTGTGGATAGCGGACTTGAGGAATTTATCATCCATCGTGTGTGTTCAGGATTTGTATAATTTGTTCAATAGGGACATAGAAGTGGATCTGCTCCCTTTTTGTGACTCTTTTGATGTAGGTGTTATGGCTTATAGCCCACTGGCTAGAGGGGTTTTGACTGGTAAATACGTACCTAATCAGGAACTTCCGGGAGATTCTAGGGCTGGCAGGGGAGACAGTCGTATACTACAAACGGAGATGAGGGATGAAAGTTTAAGCATTGCTTCAAAACTTAAGGATATTTGTTTATCGGAAGGTTGGTCCCCCATACACCTAGCGTTGAACTGGGTTCTTGCCAATAGAATAATTACCTCTGCTGTAATAGGTCCTCGTACGGTAGGCCAATACGAGAATAATGTTGGATGTCTAGATTGGAAAATAGATAGTTCTACATTGGAAACAATTGATCAGTTTGTACCTGCAGGAGAACATACGGGGTTGGGATTTAACGATCCCCAGAATCCGGTTCGTGGTCGTAAGCTCTAAACAGAGTTGTTATTACAAAAGTCTAGTTTGGTTCATAATTTGATATTCATCTCAGATTTTCCGAAACGTGACGGTCGGACTCCACAATCAAAATCTGTAGACGAACCACAGTGGGTGGACTATGCCATACCCTGGTTCATTTCACTGACTTGGTTATTGGCACTCCTAGGTGTTGCTTGCCCTTGAGTCGTGCTAGCTTCATTTGCCTACTGCGTTCTCGTGAGCTATCTTTTTTGGCGTCTGTAATTTGTTCAATGCAAAATGGGCAACTTACTCCATCTTCGTAGGAGCGCGATTTGGTGTCATCTGGAGATAGTGGTTCTCGACAGCCGTAACATAATTTGTGAATTCCCCCTGCCAAACCGTATGTAACCGAGACGCGATCATCAAAAACGAAACATTCTCCTATCCAGGAGCTATCGTTTTCATCTATGTCATTCAAATATTGAAGGATCCCTCCCTTCAATTGATATACTTGTTTGAATCCCAATTGCTGCATGTATGATGATGCTTTTTCACACCGAATACCTCCTGTGCAATACATGGCTATTTTTGTGTTAGGATCCGTTTTGGCGGCGAACTGGTTCGCCCAATCTGGAAAATTGTGGAAGTTTTCGGTTTGGGGACTGATGGAGTTCTTGAAACGACCGACACGGATCTCAAATTCGTTGCGTACGTCTATGACCGTTATGTTCTCGCGCTCTAGTAAGGAGTTCCAATCCTTGGGATCAACGTATACTCCGGTACCATCAGTGGGGGCAACATCGTTTTGACCCATGGTCACGATCTCCGTCTTGATCTTTATTTTGATGCGGTTGAATATCTGAGTTTCAGTTTTAGCGAATCTTGCTTTCATTGAAGCCAGGCCCTGCCACTGTGTCAGGTATCTGAGGAGGAATGCCACAACATCGTGTCCACCACATACAGTTCCATTGATGCCTTCTTGCGCTAGTATTATCGTACCCTTAATACCATTGTCGAGGCATATCTTGCGCAAGCCAGTTCGTCTCTCTTCGAGGTCATTCATACGTGTGAAGTTGTAAAAAGTGGCTACCAATAACCTTCCATCATGGCTTTTGTGGTTGGATGCGAGGTTGTCCATCGGGTAGCTATAGCACAACTTTATCAGGAGTTAATTTGTCATACACTGTGTTCAGGCCGTCTTCTAACTTGGCATCGAATGATCTCCAGTGGCCAAACCGGGGTTTTAGAGTTGATATAGTCTGTTCCACTGCTATTTTGCGCGGATCCCCCGTTTTTATGTGTATTTTCATGGTATCCACCAGCATGTGGATAAAATCCCGAGCATTACGCAGGTCTTGGGAGTTGCCAACAGGCCCGTGACCAGAAGCAAACATTTTTACAGGAAGCTCAAGAATCCTGTCATCAGTTAGGGGCCATTCGTCCGGGTACCCGTCACCCAGAAATGGAACTCCTTCATTCTGGATAACATCTCCGGTGAAGATTATTTTTTCATTTGGCAAATAAATAAATATGTCGCCACTGGTGTGCGCCTTGCCGAAATATCTTAGAGATATCTCGCGACCTCCAAAAAACAAGCGCATGCTGTTATCAAAAGTTAAATTCGGAGGGGTTATTTTTACAAGAGATGCTTCTTGAGCCCAGGGATCACCCGATGTTGAGATTTTGTCCATCCATTGTCGATTCCATTCTACATCTGTCATTTCAGTGTAGCAGTTGGTGTGTCCTATGATTGTTGATTCTGAAAAATTTTCATTACCCCATGAATGATCCCAATGAGAGTGAGTGTTGATCACGTATTTAATTGGCTTACTGGTTACGCGTCGGATGTCTTGGACGAGATCTACTGCAAAGGATGGGACCCTGAGTGAATCGATAACAAGTACCCCGTTATCCCCTATTATGAATCCGGAATTGGTTAGCCCATTATGCAGTCGTACATAGACGTTGGTATCTAATTCTAAGATTTGCGACTCTGCAGTTGTTGTCATTCCATCATCCTAAGTAATTATCTAGTAGGATCGTGTAATCGCTACTCACGGAACTTGTGTTTTCCATTGGTGTTTGGCTCTGAATTTGCGGATTTATATTTAGTGGCATTTCTTGGGATTGTCATAATGGCAAGAGCATTCGACAATTATAGGATGATCGTAGAACTTGCGACAACTCGTGTCCCTACCGTCATTAGACAACCGGATCACTTTTTGTTAATCGAATCTTAATATTCATATGTCTAATTTGATTGTTTTGAATGTTAGTAACTCTTATCATCATTATCCGTTGATCTGTATGAATAAATGATTGTGGTCGTTTCTGAATATCAATCTGAGGGCCAATATTTAGTAGCTTGAAGTACGAGTGATCTTGGAATGAGTATATTTGAACGTTACCTATCGGTTTGGGTATTGCTGTGCATCGTGATAGGGGCAGTTTGGGGTAATTTAAATCCTGGGATTTACAGGACCATCGCCACGATTGAATGGGCCCACGTGAATCTTGTTGTCGCAGTCCTCATCTGGATTATGGTATTCCCAATGATGGTTCAAATAGACTTTGCTTCCGTAAAAGGAGTAGGTAAACGACCTAAGGGAATATTCTTGACCATAATTGTTAATTGGCTGATAAAACCATTTACTATGGCGGCTCTGGGATGGTTGTTCTTTAAGGTCATATTCGTTCCACTTGTAGACCCTGTATCAGCGGATGAGTACATATCAGGGATGATATTACTTGGTATTGCTCCATGTACTGCGATGGTGTTCATGTGGAGTCAGCTGACGGATGGCGACCCAAACTACACTTTGGTGCAGGTTTCAATAAATGATCTCGTGATGGTCTTCGCATTTGCCCCAATAGCTGCCTTGTTGTTAAAAGTTAACGATGTGCACGTTCCCATTGAGACATTGATAACATCGGTAATATTGTACGTGGTATTTCCGTTGATCGCTGGTATAACCGTTAGGAATATACTTAACAGGTCTGGTGAGACGGGGGTGATAGACAAATTTCTCCGTGCGGCGAAACCTTGGTCCATAGCGGGGTTGCTCGCTACGGTGATTCTGCTGTTTGGATTTCAGGCTGAGACGATATTTTCTCGGCCTCAAACAATAATATTGATCGCAGTACCGCTCCTTTTGCAGACTTATGGTATTTTTGCTCTAGCTTATGGAGCCGCCCGTATCATTAAGCTGAAACATAGCATCGCGGCACCCGCTTGTTTGATAGGCACATCTAATTTCTTCGAGCTCGCAGTGGCAGTGTCCATTTCCCTTTTCGGGCTGAGTTCAGGGGCATCCCTTGCCACGGTTGTTGGAGTTCTCGTTGAGGTGCCGGTCATGCTGTCACTTGTATATGTCACCAATCGTACAAGACATTTCTTTGAATGGCCTGACTAGTAAAATCGATACTGTGTATGTGTAACTAAGTTCAGGAGATTATTTCAAAGTTGTTAATACTAGTGGCTGTCAAAGGGTGATTAAACAGTTCTCTCTGTCTTTTTTGAAAACTATTGACATTTGGAGGAACGGGATGATTGAATTGCCGGTGTTGAAAAGTAAATTCGGTGAACAGTCAAGGTGCTCTTTTTTAGAGTGTAAATAGGAAGTCGGTTTAAATCCGACACTGTCCCGCAACGGTAGACTCCTCTGGAGCAAGTCCGGTCGAACGCCTTGATTGACATCTACGCCTTCGAGGAAAGGTTTGGGGTGTTTGGTGATTTTGTTGTTCTCCAATGAAATCACTATGGAAAACCTGACCTGGGGTTGGATGAATTGTCTCGGATAGAGGGTAGAACAGTTGGGTTTGTTTCGGTTTTATGTCAGGTTATTCGCGGTTTTTGGAATTTTAATGTCGATTGCCTGCATGGGGGATCGTGTGTTGTTGCCTCCTGCGACCCCGCGACCTCCGATCGACGCAGAAATGCCATCTGGTTCTACATATATTCCTCAGAAACCTGTGTTGCCAGCACCTTCTTTACCTCCTCTTCCTGCAAAAGTACTTTCTTACTCGGTGCCACCACAATTTGACGCAAGGAGCGACTCCACGCCGAAAGATGTTGAAGGTAGAGGGGTGGTGTCTCTGGCAAAGAGTAACGATAATTTGGCCCAAGATATATTGAACTCTGAATTTCCGACAACGATAGTTGACAGGAAGGGTAAAGAAATAACATTTGAGCACCCCCCTGAGAGAATTGTAGTATTTGATTCAGCGGCGCTGGAGATCTTATTTGCTATTGGTGAGGGTGATCGTGTCGCTGGGACTCACAACTTTGTATCGTATCCTCCTGAAGCACAAGATGTTCCCAAAGTGGGAGACGCCTTCAACATGGATATTGAGGCTGTAGTTGGATTGGAACCTGATTTAGTTTTTCTGTTCTATCCGGACTTCGAGGAGGAACTTAAAAATGCTGGTCTTCGCGTTTTGCTTATAGAAACGGTAGGTGATGATTTCACGAAATTATCAGATCAATTTAGATTATGGGGGAGAATTACAGGGTCGGTTGATGAGGCAGAGAGACTGGCCTCGAATTTTGAGTATAGGATTGCAGAGATAGAGAAAATTTTACAGCCATATGGTGATGGTCCGTCCGTATTCCAAGATGTGGGGGGCTTGTGGACTCCTGGAGATAATACTTTAATGGGGTCGGTTTTTAGGCTCTTAAAGCTTAACAACATTGCTCAGGACATTAATGGGTATGGACAGATCAGTCCAGAGGTAATCGTTGACAGAAACCCACAGTACATCATTACCCCCAATAAGGATAACTTTGTAGGCAATCCTATGTTTAATCATCTAGTAGCGGTAAGAAACAACGCTGTTTTTACCATCGGGGAAGAATTCCTTGGGATTAGTGGACCAAGGTTTGTTTTGGGAGTTGAGGAGATGGCTAAGAAGTTTTATCCAGGTATATTTCGAGTGGAACCATGATCGTTAATTTGCGAATTTTACGTGGTGATCCTATACCTCTGGCAGCTCGATTATTAACGATTCTAAGGCCCTGAATCCGGCAACAGGTTTCCAATTGGAATGTGAGTCGACGCTCTGTATGGTAGGCATATTCTTTAGTATGGTTGTTAGTGTTATTTGGGCTTCTAGGCGTGCTAAAGGGGCTCCAAGGCAAAAATGGGGACCGCGTCCAAAAGCCAAGTGGATGTTGGGAGTACGGTCCAGGATGAGTTCGTCCGGGTCGGGGAACTGTTCTGGATCTCTATTTGCAGAACCAAACATCAAAATTACCGATTGCCCCTCTTTAATTTGTTTGCCCCCCATTTCGAGATCACTTTTGGCTACACGGCTAGTTCGTTGAACTGGACTTTCGTAGCGAAGAAATTCCTCGACAGCGGGAGAGATTAGTTCTGGGTTATCCCTTAGTAGTTTAAATGCTTCAGGGTTATTAATGAGGGTTAGAACACTATTTGCGATGAGGTTGGTGGTAGTCTCCTGACCCGCTACGAATAACTGGACACACATGGAATATAATTCCGATTCTGTCAGTTGGGCGCCATCTTCTTCTGCAGCTATTAGGCGAGTAATAAGGTCATTTCTCGGATGTTTTCGGCGCTGTGCGATTATTTTCTGGCAATAATCTACCAGTGCCTTTTGGCTCGATTGAGCTTGCTGCGCTACCGTCCCTATCATGGAACCCAGTCCTGCTGAAAACGCGACTATGTCGTTAGACCATTTGCGGAACTGTGTCTGGTCCTTGGCTGGTATACCCAGCATCTCACAGATAACTGTGGCAGGGAGAGGGTAGGCGATATGTTCTAAGAGATCTTTTTTATTTTCGGAAATGAAGTTGTCTACGAGATCATCGCAGATCCTCTGTATCTCTGGAAGTAAGTCCTGTAGAGACTTCGATGTAAAAGCCTTGTTCACTAGCCCTCGTAATCGAGTATGATCCGGCCGATCTTTCATACTCATCCATTGAGTCATGTATTGACTGAGGGAATCCAGATTCTTTCTCTCTTTAGGGGACATGGTATTCATGTAAAATGCCATCTTGTCCGAAGATAATCTAGAATCGGTGAGGGCTGATTTTACATCTTCATATCTGGTGATAATCCATGTTTGGAGACGGTCACTGTAATGGACGGGATCTTCGGATCTTAGCCTGGCGTATAGGGGGTAGGGGTCTGCGAGTTTACTCTCGCAGAATTTAGTATAGTCAGGTGTTTCCTCAATTTGGCTGAGCATGATACAGAATCTTACCTCGACACATTGTTGGTTGACGTACAATACTTTAGCATAATGTGGAATTCCTGGAAGTACTTATAAAAGCGAAGGTTTAGGCTGTGGTAAACCTCAGCACCCAGGATGTTTTTGAAGCATTTGCGTATTTTGTCTACTTTTATCGAAGCCATTATATACCTTGCATGATAGCAGGGTTATCTTGCGCCAGGCTTTCGTCTTTGTACGCGACGAGATGTGAAAATATATCGCGAGTTCTGGTATTGGTATGTGTGGCGACTTCATCAAATGTTTTTATTTAAGTGGTCTTGATAGCATAGACATTTGGTTGTTTACTGACTTCTCAGTGTAAAGAGCGTTGATTCTCTAACTTGACCATAATGGGATATTACCGTAGAATCGGCGCCCTATGAGATACGAGGATGATCTTTTCCATCTGTGTATGAGCCCTCGGTAAGAGGGCATTTTTATGCGGCCTCAGGCCGCCATCTCTGCCTGTTACCCATTATTTAATCGATAATGGCAGGCGCATGAATTGTTCAGATAGTAAGGAGAAGTGATATCCAATGGTCCAAGATTTATTAAATGAAGAGCTTACGGCTCTAGTTGATGGGCTTAATTTAGCTCAGAAAGTTGAACGCTCCCTCGACTTGATAGCGGATGCTCATAAGCAACATGGGGATCGCTTAGTAGTGGCTAATAGTTTGGGGAAGGATTCCGTTGTGGTTTGGCATCTCGTTAAAAGAATAAGCCCCGATATCCGTGGGTTTATTGTAACCACCCGATACAAGCCTGAAGAAACCGTTGCATTTATGCAAGAGGAAGTGGCTCGTTATCCAGAGTTGCAAGTGTTTAAGAATGATAGTCCTCAGCCCGATAAACTGTACCTCAGTGATCCTGATCAGTGCTGTGACAATCTAAAGGTTCAGCCGACTAGGCAGGCAATAGAGGATATGGATGTTAGCTGCTGGGTAACAGGACTTCGTTGCACGGAGGGTAGGACTAGAACTGATTTTAGGGAAATTGAAGAAAGAGATGAAGGATTACAGAAGTTAAACCCGATTTTGCTGTGGCATGAAAGAGAAGTGTGGCAATATTTGGCGATGCATGGAATCCCGGTAAACCCGTTGTATGAACAGGGCTATCGATCTTTGGGCTGTGCGCCTTGCACTAGTATAGCTACTGGTCCGGACGAACGGGCGGGTCGATGGCTTGGAACGAGCAAGTGCGGTGGTGAATGCGGCATACACACCAGGCCCCTGAAGGTCAATGTGGGATCGTAAGAGGACGTAGATCCTCTCGATCGGTTAATTCCTAAACCTGTGTGACGTCGTGAGTCTGAATAATAAATGCTATAAGGCGTTATGGGGATTTCTCCCTATCGGTCTGTATCTAATAGATCTTAGGTCGATTTATCCAATCTGTCTTTAAGTATTTCTCTGGCTTCAATGAACGGTTGGTTTAGGTATGAAGTGTGGTTGTGCTCACCGTGGTGATGGCTGATTGTACCTTCAGGTCTAACCCCAGCCCTTTCCTCTATATATGTTAAATTGCCCTCTATCATTTTTAACATGTATAGAGCTGTGTCAGGGTCGAACATTTCCCATTCGCCACCACATGCTACGTAGATCGGCGATGTGTGGGCGAAAACGCCCCTGTTCCACACATCATTGTGCTCTTTAATGTCGAAGTAATCGAAAGATCCTGTACGGGCAGCCAACCATGTGTGGGTTTCTACCTGTAAATTTTCACTTAATTCCAGTTTACGAGTTCCATCTCTGTTTTCCACTCGGGCAACAACCTTTCCTTCCTGAACTATCTCCAATGAATGTATAGGGAAGATGCTTTCAGCAGATGCCTTCACTTCAATTTGCGCAGGTGTGGATATTTCGACCGTGTCACCAATATCACTGCCATTAACTGTAAAAGATATAATGGGACCTCCACTGAGAAAAGTTCGTCCCCTTGCTACTGCACGGCACCAATTGGAGTAGTTGAATTCTTCACATTCTGGGATATGAGCATAAGTACGGTATAGACCTATTGGTACATCGCTACTCATTTTGTCAGTCCCTCCCACAAGGGGCAGCTTGTATCCGCAGTTGAGGTAACGATAATATTCGAGATGGTTTGGTTGCGTCTGTCGGAGCATTTCAATGCCGTCGAGTCGCTGTGTTGCGATGAGAGCGGGGGGTTCTCCGTTTGGATTGGGGAAATGAGGGCTGATTACCCATCCTCCTTGTGAATGTGCTGCGTCAGCCCAGTGTGCTAAGGTCGTCTCCATATGTCCGCCTATTTCCCCCTCGTCTGGCCCGTCAGAACACCATGGCATCACAGGTTCTTTAAGCCCCCACAGAATGATATGGCCCATGAAATGTTGCCTGTTTTCCTGTGATGTATAGACTATGTTATTTCCTTCTTGGCTAATGCTGGCATGACCGGTGAAATCCTCAGTATTTGTAAATAAGCTACCCCATTGTGACTGCAGTAGGTTCACAACATTTAAGTCTTCACCCTGAGATTCCATATGTGCCCCTTGAGTCGATAAGAAGTGCACATGTGAATCACCACTGAACCACCCCTTCTGGTTCATGTTTATCCACCTTTTGATTCGTAGGGTGAGCTCGGTCTGCTCTGGTTTAATGTGTACTGTTTCTCGTAGAGGTTCATATTCAAACCCTCTTGCGATATCAACTATCACTTCTCCCCGAGGAAGCCATCCTTGGCATCTGCCGTCTATGTATGCGTAGGTGATCTGACCCAATCGTACATCTCCTCCCACGTCAATGTGCCAGGATCCCAAGTTTGAGTTGACTTGGTTGTGGTGACCATGAGGCTGGTATGGAATCCCATCTGGTGATCTGAAGTTAATACGACATGATACGGGAGTGTTTGTTTCTTCATCGAGAACGGTAACTTTGATCCAATTTCGGCCACGATCTACAAGTTCAGCTTTCATGGCGGGAGTTTCAATAATGCCATTACACTCCAGTTCTCCCCAGGAAAATTGGCCTATGGTTTTGCTGCTCTGCTTTACTGATACAGTAGCTGATGGGATGGCTGAAATCTCCGCATAAGAAGGGTTAATGCCATGGTTTTTAGGTTCGCCATACCCACTACGACGTGATTGTAAGAAGCTCAAATCTGAGTCGTTTGGTAAGGCAAATGGGTAAGTAGAGTCACCTCGGTCAACTTGAATCTCCATATTAGACTCGGACCCTGATGGCACTGGTTCTTTGAAACTAAACTTCACTTCCCTTCTGCCCTGTCGTGCGAAAGGGATCTCGTCCAGATGTCCAAGGGTGACACCAGCTAAAATGAATTCGGGACCTTGAGGGATTATCAGAATGGATTCTATCAATGATTCAGGATTTGGATTGGCCCATGACCACAGGAAATAATTTTCTGCTGAGCCCATTAAAGATTCGGTTTGTCGTCGCCCTGTCATATCCCATGGTCCGACCTCTCTTGCCATTAATTTGTGCGTTCCATCTGTTACTGCCAGGAAGGGCAGGGAGGCAGGTCTTGGTCCTCGACCGTATGCGCTGGTAGCCGTGTTGCCTGGTATGAAAGCGATCTCAAAACGTTCCCTGATGGGCAAAGTGATTTGGTTACCGTCCTGCATACAGATCACATAGTTGGCGATCAAGTTTCCAACTGGTCCGCCATCATCTAGATTGGAATGTAGTTGTCGGTGAGCAAATATTACCTGATGTGCTGGTTTACCCACGGGTATTTTGACGGTTTCCCCATTACAGGCGGGGGCAACATAACATTGATTAGGGTCATCCCCTATTTCAAAGGGTAGGCCTCTAAAAAGTGCTCGACCGATCTTCACATTCACTTTCGGACCCAGTATCGACACTCCGGCGTTACAGATTTGGGATAGGTCTAACGGTTCATAATCATCCATGATATTTGACTGCTCCTACCTGTTCGTAATACGTATTTCAGTTATTAGGCTTGTTATCTGACCTCTCTCACGAGCCGGTTATATAACTGAACATGATTGAGGATTGGGATGGAGGGTGTCTCCAATATTGTTTCTGGCACTGGTCTGGCAAAGTGCGGGCAGTATCCTATCACTCAGGGTTCTTTGTGGATACTACGTTAAAAGGCTCAACAATAAACGTGGTTATTTGCATGGTGTGAGCGAAGGGAAGTCTTTTAAAGTTATCACAGCCTTATAAAGAAAGGCGGGGCAGAGGCTAAGATTTGTGATCTCAGCTTCTGTCCCGCCTATTCTAAACTATTTTTTGTTTCAGATCTATCTGTCTAGTGGGGCTCCATCCATACTGTCTCAAATCTACCCCATTCTGCCTGGACTCTTGTTTCGAGTACGAGGCCTTTGACGTAGTTTCTCCACATAGGCATATGGCTAGTGAACCCGAAGTGGAACTGAGGAGGACTCGCATCAAGGATGTCCTCTCCCTCGGAGAAAAGGCCTTTCCTTTTTGCGGGGTCACCCTCGGCGTTCAGCTTCTTGACTACTGCGTCGAAGTCTGGATTAGAGTACTTGCCGAAGTTCTGTGATGCTCCGGTTGTCCACATTATAGTCCACAGCGGTGTGTGGTTCTTGATTGGCGAGTGGTAACTAGTGCTCAGTACCATGTCGTAGTCTTTCTTGAACTCTTCAGGCACTAGAGATCTTTCCACAGCGCTGATTTCTATTTCCATGCCCAGGTTTCGCTTCATCTGATCAGCGTAGAACGGGGCAAGGACTTCAGCGTGTCCAGGGACGGAAGCAGAGACCAGTTTGAATGTTCTCAGACCTTCTCCGTCTGCGAAACCAGCATCAGCCATTAATTTCTGTGCTTCTGCGACGTCCGCGGCGTTATCCTGTTTGTATCCTGGAATGGTTCTCACCACGTCGTCAGCGGTTGCGCCTTCACCACCGGGGGACATCCACCGGCTAAGGTTGTTAGTTTCTTCTCTGTATACCTCGATAGCATCATGTCGGTTTACAGCCAGGTGCATAGCCCTGCGAACTCTGTTATCGGTCCATGGGTCCTTGCCGTTATTCCACTTGACTTCAAGCGCGCCGAAGTTAGCCAGAAGTGCTGCTGAGATATCATCTCGGGAGTTACCTTCATCCCAGGTATCTCGCGATACATTCCATGAGAAGTCAGCCTGTCCGGTTAGGACTGCTGTTCCTCTGTCGGTCCATGCGGGCACGTGCTGCATCATGACCTTGTCTACGTAAGGTAGTTCTGGGTTCCAGTAGCTTGTGTTCGCATCAAATTCCCAGACTTCGCCTGGCTTGTTCTCAACGAACTTGAAAGGACCGGTTCCTGCGGACACTGAGGTCCTGAGGTCGTTGTTGTTAGCAGTCAGAACGGTGTCCGGGTAGACGACAGCGGCAGTGTTTGTGAAAAGGTCAAACTGCCATACACGCGGCTCACTCAAGGTGAACTTGACGGTATAGTCATCAACTTTCTCTATTCCTCCGATAGCGGAGAAGAGTGTTTGTGCAGTGCTTGTGACGCCTTCAGGTGGGAAAATAATCCTGTTGAAGGTTGCGGTCACGTCGTCTGCGTTGAAATCGGATCCGTCATGGAATGTAACGCCCTCTCTCAAATCGAAAGAGAAACTCATCTGGTCTGGTGCGATCTCCCAGCCTACGGCCAGTTCAGGTGAGATGGTTCTCAATCCGTCGGCCAGGTTGAGTCCGATCAACTTGTTGTAGAAGGAGGTCATAATATGAGCTGCTCCTCCCTGGTGTATATCGAAGTGCTTGGTTGTAGCACCCCAGGCGGTTTTAATGGTTCCACCGCGAATGGGGTTTGCATCAGGAGACTTGATACAACCTATGCAGTCATCAGCAGCCGTCGGGGCGGCCTTGGAAGCTTCAGGGGCTGGCTTAGGGGCTTCCTTCTCAGTATCTCTCTTACCTTGGTAATTCGATGTTCCAGAAGTAGCTGGCTTAATATTTGGAGTTGGTTCTACAACAACTTCATCATCTGACGAACAACCCACAGCCACTAGTGAAATCGAAAATGCCATTATCAATGTCATGAACAACATCGGCAATGATTTCTTCATAATATCTAACCCTCCTACAGGTATCTGTATAACACGACAACCGGCCGAGGTAAGCACCACGTCCTGTTGTTAGGGGCACTCTAGCATGGAGTTTCAGCAGGAGTCAAGATCTTTTGGCCTGTCGAATAGTGATTCAGTGATGGGCGACCCAATGATGGGATGATTGAAGTAAAAGGGTTGATACAGGTGGTAATTATTGCCGAGAGTAGGCACCATGACTGTGGAAGTTGCAATGTTGGTTTAGTCAGAGGTACTAGTTATTGTGCTTGGCATGAGTTGCATAGGCCGAAAAGTTCCAGGGAATGATCTCGAAT
>CAZRSW010000008.1:0-20952 GCA_964602845.1 uncultured Dehalococcoidia bacterium
CCGGGCTTCGGAATAGAACTTTCTATGGAAGATATAGAATCTTATTCCTCCTGATGGCATATCCAGTGGTACCTTACGACTATGAGTTGTATTTGAAAGTTGGGTCTTGAACGGTCTGGCTTGTCTAGTTGAAAAGAAGATTTAGTGAAAGCGATATTTTTTTTGCTATGAGCGTGGATTGAATACTACTGCCTTAATAATGGTTTTGGTCTCAGCGGTTGCTCACGCTGTGTGGAACTTTCTGTTTAAGAAAGGTGGGGATAAGGAATCATTTATCTGGCTAGTGCAAGTCGTTATGGCAGTCATATTTATACCTTTGGCAATTGTAATCGCTGCCAAAAACCCTATCGATGTGACTGGTTGGATTTTTGTGCTTGGGACCGGAGTTTTGCATGTCTTCTACTTCATCTTTCTTGGTCGTGCCTACGCTAGTGGAGATTTATCTGAGGTATATCCGATAGCTAGAGGCACCGGTCCCGCGGTGGTGCCGTTGTTGGGGGCTGTGATTCTGGGAGAATATGTCTCACCGCAGGCTGTTATGGGTATCCTGACGATCGTGGTTGGTGTTTTCACGGTGTATTGGTCTAGATCGCTGATGACCACGACTTTTTGGAGTTTGGAATCTTTGAAGAACCCAGCTATTTCATATTCCCTGCTCACCGGAGTTGTCATTGCTTGCTACTCGATTTGGGATAAGGTTGGAGTGAGTCATGTTTCAGGGTTTCTCTATATGCACTTGATGGCGACTGTGACAGGATTACTCATGACACCCTATATACTCAAGACAAAGGGCAAAGAAATCATAAAAAAAGAATGGACAGTAAACCGATTCAATATCATTGGAGTAAGTATACTGACCTTCGGAGCATATGGTTTGGTATTATCGGCAATGGAGGTGGCAAAGGTGAGCTATGTGTGGCCGGTGAGGGAAGCAAGTATTTTGGTAGTTATATTAATGGGTCGTTTTTTGTTAAACGAAAATCTAAGATGGCCCCGGGTATTGGGGGCTTGTCTGATAATGGTTGGAGTGGGCGCTATTGGGTTGTCGACCTAAGAGAGTGGTAATTGATATACCCTGATGGGGGGATCCATGTTGCTGGAACATATTACAAGTAGAGGTGAGTTATGAGGCTTAAAGACAAGGTTGCTTTGATCACAGGGGCTAGCAATGGAATGGGGGCTGCTGAGGCCCAATTGTTTGCTGAGGAAGGAGCTACTGTGATAGCGATGGATATTGATGTTGAAGCCGGAAAGGCGCTGTCGGAGAAGATTTCAAAAAGTGGAAACCTCGTAGAATTTCAGGAATGTGATGTGACAGATGAATCTGATTGGAACAGGGTGGCTGACTATGTTGTGGCCAAGTACGGCTCTATAGATGTATTGGTGAACAACGCTGGCATAAGTAGTGGTATCACTGAAGATCACCTCGATACTGAAGCATGGCACAAGATCATGGCAGTGAACTCAACCAGCGTCTACCTTGGAACAAAGATAGCCGCTGAAATTATGAAACGTCAGGGTAGAGGATCGATAGTGAATATCTCATCTATTATGGGATTTATAGGAGGCCTTGGCCACCCTGCATACAATGCATCTAAAGGGTCAGTACGTATATTTACAAAGGCCGCTGCTGTTAGATACGGCCCATATGGTGTGCGGGTAAATTCTGTTCATCCTGGGTTTATGCCTCCAATGAAATCTTCGTCCAACAAATCCTCACCGTGGATGAGAGATCACAGGCGTATTCTTGCTGAGGAAACTCCGTTGAGAAGGACTGGTGAAGTGATGGAGGTTGCTTATGGGGTGCTGTTTTTATCGTCTGATGAAGCATCTTTTGTTACTGGTACAGAGCTAGTAATAGATGGGGGTTATATAGCGCGTTAATTATTTGCAGGTGCCTTAATCGGTATTCATCATGAATTCTAGTTGCGTTGTTTGATAACTGATTGAATTCCAATAAATTATTGTGCTGTTATTCCGCCATCGATCACTAATTCCGACCCTGTTACATATCGAGCCTCATCGGACGCTAGATACAGTACCCCATAAGCCACATCGTTAGCATCGGCGATCATGTTCAAAGGTGTTTGCTCTAGTCGTTTAGCTCTTTCAACCGGATCGTTAATGATCTCATCTTTGATTAGGTCTGTATCTATTATCCCTGGATGGACGGAGTTGCAACGTATGTTCTCTGGCCCGTACTGGATCGCGGTAGATTTTGTTAGTAGTCTGACAGCTCCTTTACTAGCGGAGTAAGCCGTGGCAGTTGATCCTACCAGCCCACTTATGGAGGATATATTTACGATGGACCCTCCTCCATTTTTTCGCATTTCAGGGATTGCCGCTTTTGTTCCAAGAAAAACTCCCGTGGAGTTCACGGACTGTACTAGATCCCATTCTTCCTCAGAAGTCTCTTCAACAATATGCCTTAATAAGATTCCGGCATTATTCACCAGTATGTCTAGCTTCTCGAAGGTGTTAATAGTTTCCCTGATTGCGTCATTCCACTCATCCTCATTTCTTACGTCAAGGTGAACGTATTTCGCACTGAATCCCATTTCTTTGATATCTGCTTCCACTTTACGGCCTTCTGCATCAAGTATGTCCGCAATAACTACGTTTGCGCCTTCTGATGCAAACAATCTCGCTTCAGCTGCTCCCATTCCATTGCCGGCACCTGTGATCAAAGCCACCTTACCTTCTAGTCTGCCCATAGGATCCTCCGCATTTACTTTCTGTCATCCTATCATTAATAGTTATCATTAGAATTGAAAGAAAGCAGGTAATTTGTATCGACCTGTAATATAGAATCTCAGGATCGACACTATTAGGTGGGATTGGTGTATTCTAGCTAAAAGTGAGAGATGGGTCGGGAAACTACCATGAAAGATTTAGAATTTTTAAAGCAACAACTTGCTGAAACGTTGAATGAAAATAACGCTGATCTAGGCAAAGCAGCATTATTGATAGCCGCTGTGGAATATCCCAATCTAAACATTAATGATGAATTGGAGTCGCTTGATCAGCTTGCGGCAGTGGTGTCTCGTAGGCTTTCCGATCGCGGAGATCTGCTTTCCTGTGCCAATACTATCAGTGAATATTTATTCGATGAAGTGGGTTTTTCCGGGAACAGGGAGGAATATTATGATCCAAAGAACAGTTTTCTTTCCGATGTTTTAGCCACTCGTCAGGGTATACCAATCACACTTTCTATTGTGGTTTTAGAAGTCGCTAAGAGGCTAGGGTTGAGTTTTGCTGGAGTGGGGTTGCCCGGACACTTTGTTGTAGGCATAGGGCTCAAACCATACGGTTACTTTATCGATCCCTACAACAGAGGTGTAATTATAAGTCGTGAGGAGTGCCGTAAACTATTTACGGAATCACTCGGTGGTAACGGTGTAGATTGGGACGAAAATTTTCTGGAGCCTGTTTCCTCTAGGGAAATCATCGCCCGATTGCAAAGGAATCTGAAGCATATATACTTGGGATCTCGATTTTTTCAGAAAGCTTTCGATGTAATAGATTTATTGGTTTTTACCGATCCAGATAATATTTACGAGATCAGAGATCGTGGGATCGTTGCTATGCAACTTGGTTTGAATGAGAAATCTCTGTTAGATTTGAAGATGTTTGTAGATAGACAACCTGTAGGTAGAGACTCTGTGGAAGTATTTTCTTTGATTGAAATGCTGGAAGCTAAACGGGATCAGTAATTTCATGTTGGTGATTATAGAAAGGATACTTCGTATTGACTTGGTATACGGTATGTTTTGAGACCTGCAACTGTATTTATTAGAAGGTGAAATTAGATGGGAGCTAAAAACTTTTGGTTAATGAAGTCTGAACCGACTGCGTACTCGTTCGAGCAATTGAAATCTGAGGTTGATCAGACCGCAGAATGGGACGGGGTCAGAAATTACCAGGCTAGAAATTTATTGAGGGATGAAATAAAGGTTGATGACGAGGTGCTCTTTTATCATTCCAATGCCAAGCCTACCGGAGTAGTGGGTACTGCTACGGTTGTTCGGAGTGGTTATCCAGATTTCACGGCTTGGGATCCTTCATCTGATCATCCTGATCCGAAAAGTACAGAGGATAACCCGATCTGGTTTATGGTGGATATAAAAGCTGGTGTCACTTTCAAAAGAATAGTGACTTTGAAGGAAATAAGGTCAAATGATTTGCTGAAGGATATGGTTCTGGTGAATAATTCTCGACTTTCGGTTCAACCAGTAACAAAATCAGAATTCGACATAATTCTAGGCATGAGTGGCACCACTATAGACTAAAGAGAGGGGGAGATTTGGCGGGATATTTCCAAAAACTTAAATGCCTCCAGAAGTCAGCCTGGGACTCGGTGATATCTGTGGTTGTTGAACTTGAAGCCAACGAATGGGATTTTCCTACCGATTGTCCGGGATGGACTGTAAAGGATTGCGTTTCGCATTTGGTTGGTATTGAACATAGGTTGCTGGGTCGCGAAGTGGTGCACCCCCCCGCTGTCGACTTTTCGGTTTCCAAGAACCCGCAAGGTCGAAATAATCAAGTTGACGTGGACTCAAGGAAAGATAAAAAGATTAGCCTGTTGACTGATGAACTTGTCGATGTAGTGAGAGCCAGGGGTACCGCGTTGGCTACTGGATTTGATGCAGGTGATCAAGTTGACACTCCCATTGGACCCGGAACAGTTGAGCAACTTTTAGAGATGAGGATATTGGATTGTTGGGTTCATGAGCAGGATATAAGGCGGGCTGTAGGAAGAAGAGGAAATTTGAATGGAGATGTTGCTATTCACACCTATGGGCAGATGTCTAAAATCATGCCTTACGTTGTAGGTAAGAAATGTGGGGCTTCGGATGGGGACTCGGTCCTGTTTCGTATAAATGGAGAGCATTCTTGGGAGATACCCATAATAATGGAATCAAGGAGAGCACATGAAGTCACTTCTTTGAGTGATCCTTCAGTGACCATAGAATTGGATTGTGAGATGTTCCAATGTCTTTGTGCGGGTAGGGTAAATTCTGATCTAGCGATCAGGAGTGGCGATGTTGATATATCTGGCGATACCACCCTTGGGACCATGGTGGTAAGCGAAATGAATTACATGATTTAAAAACTCGCCTTGGCGCATCAATTCATCTTAATTATGCACAGGCATTTTTTAGGAACATGAAGATTATTGAAGGGCGTATCTCACCGCAGAAAATTTTGCATTTAGGAAATTAGGGTGGTGCTTGTTCGAAATGCTTATTTAGCTTCAAAGAAGACCTTTTAAGGAATTCAGATTTTCGATAACGGGATCTGATTATTTGCCCTTTAACAATATGTCGGCTACTTCTGGTGCCGCCTGGTTTGCTCTGCCTTTCAGATCCTCTTCATTTAGGCTTCCTAAGGGGTGAGGTACCACGGATATTGGATAACCGGGTATTCCTGATATCATCGACATCGCGGTAGCACTTGATACGAAAGGTTCCGTACAAATGACGGCGGTGGGAATTCCCTTTTTTTCTAATGTAATTCCGTCATGCACACTGCATGATGAGCAGGACCCTCAGTCTCCCGAGGCGGTGATGACGATGTCACATTCTTTAGCCAAATTGTTGAGAATGTCAGGCGGACACGGTCTGGACGCGTTGCCTTTGTTATATTCAACAGCTTTTTTCAGCTTATGTTCTTTTGATAAAATATCGTATACAGAGCGTAGTAATTCTTCCGAGTTCTTTTTTCCGTTTGAAAGCAGCCCAACAGTATACCCCTCCAGTGACTCAGGCCTGTTGGCGATTGTCGACTTTTCAGATGTGGAAGAAACCGTTGGGTCGAGTACCTTTACCGTAGTATCCGTGCTCATTTTCTCATAATCCTCCATGACTGTTGCTGCAAATTAATTCAGCGTATTCTTCTTGAGTTGTTTATGTATAACATTCTACCAGACGGTCGGGCAAGTCATTTTCTAAAATCTGAGATTTCATTGTGGTGTGTGTACCTCAGGATAAGTTGATCCGTTTTGAGACTGACTGAGAGCCCACTCCTTTTCCCCAAAGAGGTATTACATTTGAGAAGGCTCCCGCGGCTCCTCCAGCAACCAGTATGGTAAAGCCCTCTGGGCCTAAAGTTGCCGGGGAACTGGTGTTGCCAGTTGGCAGGTCACCGGGAGGATTTGATCCTTTAGCCCAGGCGATGTTTGATCTTGTTGATGCGTTGAACAAATAATCTCGGATTTCACTTTTTCCCCAACCAGCTTTGGAAATATTGTGAACATGTTCTGGGCAAAGAACGATTAGCAGCTCTCCATGGCCTGATCCCGTTGCAAAAATGGCATCTTTGAAACTGGCTAATATCTCATCGGGTTCACTGCTGGAATGGTTACTCACCTGTATAGGGGACAATCCCGCAAAGACCGTTAATGAGTTGCTGTCTTTGCTGTATCCACGGTCTTCCCCAAGGCTAGTCCATGGGTTCTTATCAGAGTTCTCAGCGATGCACCAGGTGTACTTCCCCGCGTGACCCATGGTGGCTTTGTCTATTTCACCTGAACGGGCGCGAGTGACGTTTGTCAGGACTAATCTGATTGCTCGCCCTATGGTAGCGTTAGCCCTATGACCGGGGCCGAACAGACTGATCCCACCATTTAGGTCCAGAGTTGTCACAATTGGTCCGGTTATAACTGTGAGAACGGCGGCGCCCATCGTGCTAGCGGTGATACCGTGCAGATTAAACTCTGGTTCAAGAATTGCTTCGATGGCTGTTAATACCACGGGAAAATATTCTGGTAGGCAGCCGGCCATTACGCTATTTATTGCTATTTTTTCTATTGATATAGGCTTGTCTTTAACAGGCTCATGCCCAATTATTTCTGATGGAGATCGATTTACATGTTGAAGGAATTGGGCCACTTTGTCTGGGGTTGGTGGTATAACTGGCAATCCGTCTGTCCAGCCTTTTTCAAGGCAGAACGAGATCGCGGCGTCCGTATTTTCGAGAGAATAAGTTTTTGAGGTTAGTTTCAACTTTATATATCCCTCCTTTATGAATGGAACTGTGTTGTATATCCCTAACTATCTTGATTGGTTTTAGGTACTATCGGAAGGTACGACCACGATAATTTGTCAGTAGGGAATATAGCCTTGAATTCGCTTAAAAATGGTATGATCTCCGTAGCTGGATGCCTATTGAATGAATATTGCAACGATAGTATCATGTGTCGGGTAGTCTAGTGTTTTCTCGACACTAAAAATTTTTGATGATGAGAGATCTTTGACACATATGGATCTGTTATATGACGGAGGATAGCATTTATGAGTAATCAAAAGGAAAAGTCAGTAGTAGTTCTACAGCTTTCGGGTGGCAATGATTATCTAAACACCATAGTCCCTTATGGTGACAGCGCATATTATGATTTTAGGAAATCGGTACACATTGAACAAGATGCGGTGCTTCCGATCGACAACATGTATGGCTTTAATCCTAACTTGAGGCCTATCAAAGAACTTTTTGATGAGGGTAATGTGGCAGTGATAAACGGGGTTGGTTATGACAACCCTAATCGATCCCATTTTCGCTCTATGGACATCTGGCATACCGCGTTGCCGGACGATATTGGGACAGAAGGTTGGTTAGGTAGGGTTATAAGGGATTTGGACCCAAAGAGCGAAAATGTATTAACCGGAGTAAATTTTGGTAGAGGGCTTCCTAGGGCACTAGGCGTGCGAGGAGTGCCGGTAGCATCGGTAGGGAACCTAGATACATACGGTCTTTTCCCAGATATTCAAGATGATAAAATGAAAGACTTGGCGCTTTCTGCTTTTTCGCAGATGTATGGTGGTGCTGGGAAAGATCCAGTGATGGAATTTCTTGGTCAAACAGGGAGAGATGCTCTTAAAGGAGCGGATATACTGAGGACTGCACCAGCGTCCTACTCATCTACGATAGAGTATGCTACTAACCCAATAGCTCAAAGTATGAAAAGTATTGCCCAGGTCTTGTTCGCTGATCTTGGTACTCGAGTGTTTTATACTCAACATGGTAGCTTTGATACTCATTCCGGAGAGTTGATATCTCATGAGAAACTTTGGCAGGAAGTAGCGGGAGCTGTTGGCGACTTCTATGCTGATCTGAAGGAGCATGGGAGGGAGGATGATGTTGTTGTTTTGTTATTCTCAGAGTTTGGACGACGGATAAAGGACAATGGCTCTGGTACGGACCACGGATCGGGTGGTGTTTCGTTTGTGATAGGTGGAGAAGTTGACGGTGGGTTATATGGGCAATACCCATCGATTAAAGAGGCGGATCAACTTGAGGGAGATCTGCATTTTAACAACGATTTTCGTACAACCTACTCGACGATAATTGAACGTTGGTTTGGCCTAGATGCGGCCCCCATCGTGAATGGTAGGTTTGAACAATTTGACTTTATAAAGTCCTGACTGTGTACAGCCATAAGCTCGAATTAAATATGGTGTATGGAAAAGTAAGATGCAGATGACCGGTGATTCGGATTTCGATCTAATGGGTCATTTGATGCGAAGGGCTGGTTTCGGGGCCACCAGGGGAGAATTGGAAGAGTCTCTCGAGATTGGGTATGAAACCAAGGTTGAGCAGCTGCTGAATCCTTCTGATCCTGACAATATCCCCGACGATATCATAAGACGCTACCATGTGGACCAGTCAGAATTGCGTCAGCTGGGTAGCGCAGGGTCTTATTGGATGTATCGTATGATTAGTACCCGGTGCCCATTAGAGGAAAAAATCGCCCTGTTTTGGCATGGGTTATTTGCTACCGGGTACTCAAAGCTAAATCAGGCTCGTGTGCTTCTAAACCAGATAGATATGTTTCGCAGATATGGGTTGGGCAATTTCAAATCTCTTTTGGTTGAATTGTCGAAAGATCCCGCGATGATTATTTGGTTGGATAATAATGATAATCACAAGGGTGCAGTTAACGAGAATTATGGAAGAGAACTCCTGGAATTATTTTCGATGGGAATTGGAAATTATAGCGAGGATGATGTTAAAGAGTGTGCTAGAGCGTTTACTGGTTGGACACTAGGGAACGCAGAGTACATGGCGATGCGAGCGAGTAAGGATTCTATATGGCCATACGGCCGAATAGCTTGGCATTACGAGTATAGAGAAGATGACCATGATGGGGAGGAGAAGACGTTTTTGGGAGAGACTGGAGCTTTCAGTGGTGAAGATGTCATAGAGATCATTGCCCGTCAGGAGGCCACTGCAAGGTTTGTTGCGACGAGGCTCTTTCAGTACTTTGTAGCCGATGAAATTACGCCCAAGGGTGAAGAACTTATTGGTCAGATGATGGATACTTATTTTAAATCAGATTATGAAATCGCATCCGTTTTGAGAACTATGTTCAACTCGGAGTATTTTAAGTCCGACGACGCGCGGTATGCTCGGATCAAGGGCCCAGTGGAGGCTATAGTTGGAACTATCAGACTTGCGGGTAGCTACAGGAGCCCCACTATAGAAGTTCATGACCTTTGGGGTTACACAATGTTCATGGGGCAAGGACTATTGAATCCTCCCACTGTTGAGGGTTGGCATGAGGGAATGGAATGGATTGATAGTGGGTCACTCGTTGAACGTGTGAATTTTTCTGCACGTGAACTCAGTGATGTAACTAAGCCGGGCGTTGTTGATATAACTCAGAGGTTACTCAAGAAACATACTGGCGGCATTACACCTATTGATATAGTTGATGGATGTTTGGAATTGATGGGCCCGCTCCAAGTTGGTCAAACCACTCGGGATGGACTGATAGACTTTGTGACCTCATTGGATCAAATAAATGAAGATACTGGGAAGAGAGATAATACTGTCGAGGATCAGATTGCTAAGACTTTGGGAGTTATAGCCTCAACCAGAGAATATCAATTGGCTTGACAATCTTTCTGACGCGAGCTGTTGTTGTTTTATTCCAAGCTAGCGGGAGGATTTGTGTCGACTTCGAAAACGCTTAAAATAAAATACTTGAAGACTATAGGTATCACCAATAATGGAGATAATGGACGTGGTTTTGCCAATCCATATGATATAGCGGTTGGTAGAGCGGGAAGGTTATACGCTTTAAATAGGTGCGACCCAGATAGGCGCGAGTTTATAAGAGTGGGTATATTTAACCTCGAAGAGGAATATATCGGCGAATTTGGATATGGCTATGGCGATGGAGATGGCCAGATGGTTTGGCCTGTTGCAATCTCATTTGATAGCAAGAAAAGATTACTGGTTACAGACGAATATAATCATCGGGTCTCGATATTCACAGAAACAGGTGAATTTGTAAGAAAATGGGGAGTGTTTGGCAAGAGTGCTGGGGAGTTCAATGGTCCGGCAGGTATTGGGATTGATACAAGAGATAATGTATATATTGCTGATCAAAACAATCATAGAATACAGAAATATTCCATAGAAGGACGTTTTATAGGTCAGTGGGGAGAATTTGGTACTCGCAAGGGCCAATTTGATTTGCCGTGGGGTATATGCGTTGACAGTAACAACGATGTGTATGTTGCAGATTGGAGGAATGACCGTGTGCAGAAATTTGATCAGGATGGTGTCTTTATAGCTGAGTTCGGTTCATCTGGCACAAGTACTGGTTATCTAAGTAGGCCTACTGGTGTCGCGGTTGACCGAGAGGGTGTTATATATATCGCTGATTGGGGGAATGAACGTGTCCAATTGTTTAATCAATCTGGCGAGTCTTTGAAAGTTCTGCGAGGTGAGGCGACGTTATCCTTGTGGGCAAAGGATTTCTTCAATTCCAATCCAGATGAAGTGGAAACCCGAGAGCTATCCAATTTAGTACCGAAACTTGATCATACCCCTAGCGACGCCTACCATATTTCGTCGCAGACGGAACCTTTTTTCTGGGGGCCGGTTTCCGTGACTGTCGACAATAATGACCGACTGTATGTTGTAGAAACTAATCGGCACCGTATACAGGTGTACCAGAAAGAGGCTTAATATGGTTGATTCTGTCGTATCGAAAGTGTGATGGTACAAACTTAATGAGATCAACACATATATTAGGTAAAGAGGGATAGTATCATGACAATTGCTACCATTTTGAAGTTACCTTATCTTTGGGCTCTGCTCGGTCTATTGTTGGGCGGGGTGTTTGGTGCTTCAGATCTGTCGGTGTGGCTTATAGCCACTTCTTTGGTAGTATTCCTTCTATTCATGAAATTTAGCGGTCTTCCCAAGAGAGAAGGAGAGGGCAAGCTGTTTTCTGGTGGGGTGCTCCTTATCGTAGGTTGGATATTGGGGTTTATCATTCGCGGAATCTTGATTTGAGACACTTAGTATAGGGTTGAGTCTGGTTCTCTAGTATTGTAGTGTTTTCTAACATTTTTACTGACTAGGGAGATTTAATTATTTTGACCCTGCGATCTGGTTGCCTCGATCTGAGCCCCCAGTAGGATTAACCTCATATTTTGTTCTACGGCGTCTGCGGCTAGTTTATATGATAGGACTGAAGATTCCTCAAGGGTTAAAGGCGCGTTTGTGATGGAACAAGCAGCGTTGATTCCGTGTGCGTGCACGGCAGAAAAGTCATTTCCTAGCATCCCACATACAGCTATTGTTGGGATATTCATTTCTTTCGCCATGTGGGAGACGCCAATGGGTGCTTTATTATAGATAGTTTGATAGTCTAGGCACCCTTCTCCTGTTATTACTAGGTCAGCATTCTTGAGTTTTGCCCGTAGCCCTACAGTATCTAGTACAATGTCGACACCTGGTTTGAGTGTTCCATTAAGGAAAGCCATTATACCTCCACCTAAGCCTCCAGCTGCACCAGACCCAGGGATCTTATCTATCTGTTTACCTAGATCTGTTTCTACAATGTCCGATAATTTTTTTAATGAGGCGTCCAGTTCACGTATCATATCCTTGGTTGCGCCTTTCTGAGGGCCATATATAGCGGATGCTCCTTCTGGACCCGTTAGTGGGTTGTTTACGTCACATGCAACTAATATTTCTGTGTCATATATGCGAGTATCTATGGAGCTCATATCTATTGCTGCTAGTTCTCGTAATGCTGCTCCCCCGAATCGTAAAGATTCACCGTTATGGTCAAGTAATTTGATTCCAAGAGCTTGAGCCATCCCCGCTCCACCGTCGTTCGTCGCGCTACCGCCAATGCCTAGAATGAATTTTCTGTAGCCTTTGTCTAGGGCTGATTTTAACGCCTGTCCGAGTCCATAGGTGGTTGTAGTTAATGGATTACGTTTCTCATCAGGGATTAGGGCAAGCCCTGATGTGCGAGCCATTTCAATGATCGCTGTTTTACCATCTCCCATTGATCCCCATTGGGCTACTAGATTTTCTCCTAAAGGGCCTAGTACTGTACATTCGTGTATTTCGCCTCCAGAACCATCTACAAGTGTTTCCAAGGTTCCATCCCCGCCATCCGCGACGGGCACTAATGAAGTATCAGCCTCAGGTAATACCCGCAGAACTCCATCTCTGAATGCTTTTGCTGCATCCAGTCCCGAAATGCTACCTTTGAATGCTTGCGGGGCGAGAATGATTCTCATAGTCATGACTCCCTGATCGGTAAAGTATAGATCTCCATTGTAGTGCAATGGGGTTATATAATCATCTGCATATTGTTATATTGGCATAGTGTTGAAATCTTGTTGTGGGCTGTCAGTCTACATAATTTTGGAGATATTCGTTATGGCAAGGAAAAAAATGGATGGACCTAGGCGTCAATTGTTCGCAAATATAGATGAAGAACTATATCTAAAGTTAAAATCGAAAGCAGCCACTGACAGGTTGTCTATTAGAGAAATTCTTGAGTTGGCATTGGCAAGCTACTTTGAACCTGATCAAGGTCAATATGGTGTACAACAATTTGAGGGTGATAAAGGGAATATATGGGAAGATGACGAGTACCTTGCGATGCAAGCTGAGCGTCCATTAGGTTCCCCTGTTGAATTGACATCAGAAGAGGCAAAAAGGGTTGCGTTGGAGGGATTCCAATGGAACGAACACTGAATCAGGTGTTACTTGATAAATCGATCCTCGATGAATATCGGCTTGGCTCAGATAAGGCAGTAAGCCTGATAACCCAGATAATCTCCGGCAAAATAGATGCGTCAATTTCATCAGCTACTGTCCTTGAGATTTGGATGGATCCTGTTTTCGACAGGAGGATGGAGATCGGGTTCGCAGGGTTATTGGAATTCTTACGAGAGATTCCATTTGACAATAACTGCGCAAAAAAGGCCGGTTATTTGTTGCGTACTCATAATTCTATGGGGTTCGGTATTGCGGCTGTGTTGGCCACCGCTGACTGTCATGATCTTGGTGTTCTAGTAGGTGAGTCCAATGGTGTACCAGACGATTTTGATATTGTGATGCGATACGAGGATGTCGTAAAGATACAAAGCTGAATGACTAGTTTAAAGTGTCTCTTGTATTTTTGACGCTAGTCGTAAAGTCATCCCAGGAATAGATGCTATTTCTTCAAGATTTGCGGATTTAATACCTTTAACTGAGCCAAAATGTTTTAGAAGAGCTCTTCGCTTTTTGGGACCGATACCCGGGATCAAGTCTAAAGATGATTTGATTGCATTGCGTGATCGTTTGTTGCGATGATAGGTTATGGCAAAGCGATGTGCCTCGTCTCTCGCGCGTTGAAGTAAAAACAACCCGTGAGAATTACGAGGTAAGGTGATTGCCTCTGGAGTTTCTGGAACGAATAGTTCCTCCTTTTTCTTGGCAATGCTGGCAATTGCAATATCTTCAATTCCCATATCTAATAAGACTTGTAAAGATGCCCCCAAATGTCCCTTCCCACCATCTATGAGGACTAGGTCAGGTTTTTTGGTCCATTGATAATGGTTATTTCCCATTTTGGGTGTCCCATCTGTGTCACTATTCATTCGTTTGAATCTTCTGCTTAGCATTTCCTTCATCATCGAATAGTCATCGATACCAGGGACAGTTCGTATGGAAAATCTTCTATATTCTGAACTTTTAGGGTGCCCATCTTGGAAGACGACCATACTACCCACTGAACTTTTCCCGCTAGTATTAGAGATGTCGTAACATTCGATTCTTTTGGGTAGTGTAGGTAGATGAAGGGCTTCCTGCAGTTCTACCATAGCGTTGTTATTGTTTTCCATCTCAGCATACCTGGCACCCTGTAGCTGATTAATTCCTTCGTTGGCATTATCTATGACCATATTTATCAGATTTTTCTTTTCACCGCGCATCGGGGTTTGTATTCTGACCTTGTGGCTTGTTTTGCTTGTCAGAAACTCCTCAATTGTTTTGGTTTCCGCTGGATTAGGTAACTGAGTTAATATTAGTGGAGGTATGTAAGGTGTAAATTCATAAAACTGTTTCATGAATGCTTCCTGTACGGCTACAAGGTTGTCATCTTGTCCCACTTGCATTAAATAGTTATCTCTGCCTACGAGTTTGCCATGTCGCACAAAAAATATTTCCACCCATGCTTCTGATGACCATTGTGAACAAGCGATCACGTCCATATTCTGATTGGAAAGTGTAAGAACTTTTTGGCCTTCGTGTACTTTCTCAATTGCTCTGATCTGGTCTCTTAAGGAGGCCGCGGTTTCGAATTGCAGTTCCTCCGCTGATTTCAGCATTTTATCTCTAAGGGAATTCACCACATGGCTGGTTTGACCTTCCAGAAATAAGATCACTTGTTCAATGATGTGGAGGTATTCTTTCTTGTCAGCAGCTCCTATGCAAGGTCCTACGCACCGGTTTATATGAAAATCTAAGCAGGCTCTCTCATCCTTACCTGTTATCGCTTTTGTGCACGATCTGTACGGAAAAAGTTTCTTCAAAAGTTTTAACGTTTTCCTTACACTGCCAGCACTTGCGAACGGACCAAAATACCTCGCATCTTTCTCTTTCTTTACGTTCCTTGTTATGTAAACTTGTGGAAAATCTTCTGACACATCTATCTTAATGAATGGGTAACTTTTGTCATCTTTTAGTCTTGAGTTGAATCTTGGACGGTGTGCCTTGATTAAATTGGACTCTAAAATTAAGGCTTCTTGTTCAGATTCGGTTACAATGAACTCGAAGTCATGGAGTGATTTGATTAGAGATATGACTTTGGGCTCAGTATGACGGGAATTTGAGAAGTATGATCTTAGTCGAGATTTTAAGCTTAATGCCTTTCCCACATAAATTATTTTCCCGGACTTGTCCCGCATTAAATAGACTCCCGGTCTATTCGGAGTCCTTCGTAGTCTTTCAGAAAATGGATTTGTCGTTGGCATGGGCCCCGATTAATATTGGAAGTGGCAATGGAATAGCAGGGCTATTGTTTTATAACCCGTGAGCATTAACGAAGTAGTATCGTTAGCCCAAATAGCGCAATTAATATAATAGATGCTACGATCCCAATATTTCTGAGTTCACCCGACAAATGAGGATATGTGAGTGTGCTAATGTTAGTTGATTCACTACGGCTAGACTTGGGTAAAACTGATTTTCGAGGTTGGGTTGAAGGAGTGGGGGTTGGTGTGGCCATGCTTTTTTCAGTGGTGGTAGGCAGACTGGTGGCTGAAGATGTCGCCCCTGTAGGCATGGAGTTAACGACATCCGGCTTTGAACGATTCCTTCTCTTCCGTTGCTGTAATTTCGCTTGCCTGGCAGCTCTTTGTTTCCCTTTGCTTGGCATATCATACTCCTGGTAAGACCAATATGGTCATATGTTATTGTGGTTCTACTCGATAACTAATGCGCTCTTGGATGGGCAGACTCATATGATTCTCTCACAAAACTGTCTGTTAGGTGCGTGTATATCTGGGTAGTTGTAATACTAGCATGCCCCAAGAGCTCTTGTACGTGCCTTAAAGGAGCCCCTCCGTGGATAAGATGTGAGGCAAAGCTATGCCTGAGGGTATGTGGAGATACCTTCGAGGCTATGCCTATAGAATTTGCACGTTCTTTCAAAATGTACCAAAAACCCTGCCTTGTGAGATTATTTCCCTGATGGCTAAGGAAGAGGGTTTTTTCCTTTCTAGACTTTATTAACTTTGGCCTGCTGTTGGCAAGGTAATTTTTTATACTGTTGATCGCTACAGGATGAATAGGTACTATCCTTTCCTTACCTCCTTTACCTAGGCAACGAACTGCCCCGGATATTAGATCTACATCCTGGACCTTGAGAGCTATTAGTTCGCTCACCCTCAGACCAGCGGCGTATGCAACGTGAAGCATGGCAAAGTCTCGTAGGGTGGTAACAGCGTTAGAAGAGGAAATTGTAGACTCTATCAAGTTTTTTACTTCTAGTACACTTATTGCTTTAGGTAGTGACCTAACTTTTCTTGGTGGTGAAATATCTTCACTTGGGTCGCTATCGATATAGCCTTCGTTGTGCAGATATGCCATGTAAGACTTTATCGAGGCTAATTTTCGGGATCTAGTGGAACCAGCGTATTCTTTCACCACCATGTGTTTAGAGAAGGCAGTTATGTCTTTATTAGACACGTTTTTCCAGCCGGCAACGTCTAATTTGCGCTGTATACCAGGATTCAGGAAATGTAAGAGTTGTAGTAGGTCACATTTGTAAGAAATGACTGTGTTTTGAGATGCACCGCGTTCGACCACAAGGTATTCCAAGAATCCGTCTATATCGGATCTCATTTTAGATATCGTGTTAGACATGCTCACTGGATAATTTTAACATGAGTTAATAGATCTTCTGGTTATGTTCGCCTTGACACTTTCATGAGAGAATAGAACAATTTACTTTTAGAGAATCATCGTTTCGGAGACACTCGTACATGGTAGAGATTAATGCGGGCCCATATTTATTTCAAATGGGATCTTTTATTTTGAGTTGGCACGGATTATTTAGTTTGATTGGGGTAGGGTCTGCTGTATTTCTTGTGGGGCGTTGGGCTACCTTAATCGAGATGAGCCCTGACGACATATATTCTATAGCTGTTTGGGCGATAATAGGGGGTATAATCGGAGCAAGGCTGGTCCATGTCATCGATAACTTGGGTGGCGACAATGGATACCTTAATTCTCCAGAAAAGATCATTGCTATTTGGTCCGGGGGTATTGGCGTATGGGGTGGTATACTCGGAGGATTCCTCGGTGGAGCTATCGCTTGTAGGGTGATGAAGTACCCCTTGGGAATTGTGGCTGACTTAACCGCTCCCGCAATGTTGTTTGCCCAGTCTGTAGGTAGGTTGGGCGACATAGTTAATGGGGAGCATTGTGCCCATGAAACAGGATTGTTCCTCGGATTTGTTTGGACTCATTTCCAAAGCGCTGCCGGGTACTGTGCGAGGGGTATAGGATTTTCAGTACATCCTGTCATTGCCTATGAAATCCTATGGAATTTTCTCGTTCTGTTTATAATTTGGAATCTCAGATTTCGCATGAAACCTCCCGGTATGTTGTTTGCTTTATATTTGGCTTTATACGCCGTAGGTCGGTTTTTAATCTCGTTTTACAGAGAAGATCGCGTTTGGATAGCTGGGTTGCAGGAAGCGCACTTTATCGCGTTGTTTGTACTGATACTAACCGTACCATTGCTAGCCTATAAGGCGCGGATAGTAGATTCTGGAGTGGTAGAGTCGGAAGTAGCCGAACTTGTGCCTAGGAATACCAGAGCGGAAAGAAGGCGAGATAGGCGCTAGTCCTGGGATGATCGCCTGAAATCTCTTATGGTTAATTGAAGAGTTTCCTTCCCGTTCCAATGGTTAATGCCAGCGCTATATACTGCGTCTATTGAACCTGTAGCTTCTTTAAGGCGTTCACCCTGCCTAAATGCTATTGCGTCGTATAATTTTCCAGCAAATTCAAGAGTTAGTTTTAGATGGGCTCCCATTCTACCTACTGTCCGAGCACTAACAACCGATATTTCTTTGCTTATAAATATGGGTTCGGTGTTACCTTGCCCGTATGGTTCCAGGGATTGTAAGAAACGTAATGACTCAGCATGTAACCAGGTTAGAGGAATCTCAGAGTCTATATGTAGTTCAGATGAGAAGTCATGATTAGCTAGTTCTTCTGCCGCTATACTAGTCATTCTCTTCCTGAAATCATTGAGCTGTGACCGGCTTATCTGGAATCCGGCAGCCATTGGATGCCCGCCATATTTGTCAAAAAAAGTGCTGCATTTGTCTAGGGCTTCTATCATATTGAATGCTTCAATACTTCTCGCACTGGCTCTACACAGATCCGAGTCACCTGATGCAGCTATTGTAGGTCTCTGGTAAGCCTCTGCCAATCTCCCAGCGATTAGACCTAATATGCCTGGTGACCAGCCTGATTTTCCTACGAAAATTATAGGTGGGATCGGAGTGTTGAGGCGGTCAACTTGTCTCTGGGCATCCAACATTGCTTGTTCAGTCATCTTTTGTCGGCGCTTGTTCAAATATTCTAAACGTTCTGCTATAACCGTAGATTGGTTCGAGTCTTCAGACACTAGAAGATCTAAACTGAGGGAAGCGTGTTCTAGTCTGCCAGCGGCATTTAGTCTAGGTATGATACCGAAGGACAATGATTCGCTGTCAAATCTGCTTTTAGAAATATTTCCCACATTAGCTAGAGCGTCCAACCCCGTCATTTTTGATGTGCGAAGTATCTCCAAGCCATGTTTGACCATGTATCTGTTTTCTCCCCTCATCACACCAACATCGGATATTGTTCCCAGGCTGACAAGGGGTAAAAGGCTTTGAGGGTATTCTAAGTTTAATTCTTGGTGCATGCCTTCTATTAATTTGAATGCGGTTCCGACCCCAGTTAGATATTTAAAAGGATAGCTACAATTGGGCAGGCTTGAGTTCACGATGGCGCATGCTTCAGGTAGCTCAGAGGTAGGGGTGTGATGGTCTGTGATAATTGTGTCGATCCCGAGATCATTAGCTGTACGTATTTCATGTGTAGAAGTTGTCCCGCAATCCACAGTGATGATCAACTTTACGTTTTGATCTCTAAAAAAACTTATCGCTGACTGACTAATACCATGGCCTTCATTTAACCTGTCTGGTATATAAGTTTTTGCTGAGATTCCAAAATTCTTCAGCCCTTTTTGCAACAGTGCGGTCCCTGTTATTCCATCTGTATCAAAGTCTCCAAATATACCCACTTGTTCATAGTTATGAGCGGCTGTCTTGATCCTGGAGATGGCGTGGTGCATTCCAGTCAACAACATAGGATCATGAGTGGAATCTGTCGTTGGATGTATGAATTCCTCTATTTCTTCTGGGGTGCTTAGATTACGCTTGAGCAAAATCTGTGTTTCTATTTCGGAGTATCTACCGGAGGGGTTTGGCAGGTTTGTCTCAATCGGTTTAGGTAGCAACCATTTGTCGTATTTCACCTGGTTTTGGGATCCTCCCTAGAAGGTGTGAACTGTGTAAACCGGCCTAGATCAATTTTTTGAATATGATTGAGGCATTATGTCCTCCGAATCCAAACGAGTTGGTCATAGCAATATCTATCGTATGATTTTGTGCTCGGTTCGGAGTATAGTCGAGATCACAATCGGGGTCTGCGTTTGTCAAATTAATAGTAGGTGGGGCTACTTGATCTGATATTGACATTATCGTAATAACTGCTTCTAATGCCCCGCTTGCTCCCAAGAGATGCCCTGTCATGGATTTTGTGGAGCTTATTGGAGTAGTGAATGCTTTTTCACCCATTACATTTTTTATGGCCATCGTTTCAAATTTATCGTTTAATGGGGTTGAGGTCCCGTGCGCGTTAATATATGAGAGTTCATCTGGGTGTACCTTGGCCTGATTCAAGGCTCTCTTCATAGCTCTTGCGCCGCCTTCTCCTTCAGGTCCCGGTTGTGTGATGTGATGGGCGTCCGCAGTAGCTCCGTAGCCAACCATTTCAGCTATAGGCGTACCTCCCCTTTTTTCCATAGAGCTTTGATTCTCCAGCACTATCACCCCTGCCCCTTCTCCTAGGACGAATCCGTCCCTCTCTGCATCGAAAGGCCTGGAGGCACCTTTGGGGTCGTCATTTCGTTTCGATAGTGCTTGGCATGAATTAAATCCCGCTACACCTACTGGGCAGATGGCCGCCTCCGCCCCACCTGTTATTGCTGCGTCCACATCGCCTCTTCGTATTGCTTCAAATGCCATGCCTATAGTATCAGAACCACTTGCACAGGCAGAAACAGTGCTATAGTTTGGCCCCTTAGCTCCTAGCAACATTGAAATTTGACCAGATGCCATATCTGGTAGCATCATCGGTACTAGGAATGGGCTGACTCTATTAGGGCCCCTACCGTTAAGCACTTCGATTTGTTCTGAAAGGGTTATTATTCCCCCTATGCCGCTTGCAACCATAACGGATACGCGGTCACTGTTTGAATCATCTATCTTGAGGCCACTATCTTGTATTGCTTCTAGGGCGGCGACTGCACCTAATTGCACAAATCTGTCCATACGACGTGCCTGTTTCTTACTAACATGGGGTTCTGGATCAAATGATGGTATCTCGGCAGCGATGGTTGTTTCAAAGCCATCGGTATCAAATGAGGTGATTGAACCGATTCCAGACTCACCCTTTTTTAGATTTGACCAACTGTCTACCGCGTTCAGGCCCACCGGAGTAACTGCGCCAATCCCAGTTATGAAAACTCGCTCTATCATGATAGGTGCTCCCTAAGTATTGACTGATATATTGTGGACTAGCGTGGGCAAGTATTCGATAAATGTGACTCACACACTGTACCATGTCATACGGTTTCTTGGTCTTCGTACAACTCGGATGTAACGGATTATATCAGTCCTCCGTCGTCTATTGGACAGTAATTTCGGTTGACAAAATCCATATTTCAGATGTAGTCAACATTGCTGGATAAGGTTGGGCACTCTCTATGATTTGAATCTCACAGGTTCAACCATTCATAAGTAATGCCCGTACTGGCGCACCATCCTGGACTTGTATCTTCAAAGGTGTGATGATGTAATC
>CAZRSW010000008.1:21052-73031 GCA_964602845.1 uncultured Dehalococcoidia bacterium
ATCTGTCTGTACCACTAAAGCTCTCCCTATCATATCAATCGGTTGGAAGCCTTGGATCCCTGGTTGATCTTTAAGTACATGATAGGGGGCGTCAATATGCGTTCCAGAATGGGATCCCAAGGTTATTTCTGTGATAGTAACTCCTGAAGTTTTGTTGCCAAATTGTCGAGGTTTAAAAACAATCTTAGGGTCGCCAGCCAAAATCGGGGTTTTTTCAGAGAGTGGTTGAGTGATGTCGTATATCTTTTTCTGGCAGTTCAATTTTCAGAACACCTCCCTTGATTTATAGGGATTATAATATGGGCAAGCATTTGAGTGCGCATGAGGTAACATAGTGGTTTACAGAGAATGATTAATTATCCAAGTGTTTCGATACAGACCCACGGCTGTAAATTGAATCAAGCCGACTCTCTTCAAATTTCAATGGAATTTGAAGAGGCGGGATTTACTGTTGTGGGACCAAAGGACGAATCGGACATACACATATTAAATACCTGTACGGTCACCCACATTGCCGACAGGAAAGGTAGACAAGCAATCAGAGCTGCTAAGAGGATGAATAAGAGAGCGAAGATTATTGTTACAGGTTGTTACGCTGAGAGAGATTCCACAGTTTTGAAACGGATGCCGGAAGTTGACTTAGTGGTAGGTAACTCTGGTAAAGAATCATTGATTGAGAGGGTGAAAGATCTGTTTCATCTGGACACTGAAATAGATAATACATTTCCTGACTTTCATATGGGGTCTCTAAATGAAAAGAATAGAGCAATGGTCAAGATACAGGAAGGATGTAATCAAGTATGCTCTTATTGTATAGTCCCGAAAGTCCGGGGTAGGGAGCGGAGCGTCCCAGTTTCTAAAATAATAAGCAGGATCAATAAATTGACCTCTACTTCCTGCAAGGAAGTCATACTAACGGGCACCCAGCTTGGGAGTTACGGATTCGATTTAAAAAATGTAGATCTAGCGTCCTTGATCGGGGAAGTTCTTTCGTCGACGGATGTCCCGAGAGTACGCGTTTCATCCATTCAACCTCAGGAAATAGATGGCAGATTATTGGATCTATGGTCCAATCCCAGGCTTTGCCCCCACTTTCACGTTCCATTGCAAAGCGGCAGCCCAAGAATATTGGCTGCAATGAGAAGACGGTATGATGCCAACAAATATATGGAGGCTTTGCGGCTAATCAGGGATAACGTTGCAGATGCCTCTATAACGACGGATGTAATAGTAGGTTTTCCCGGAGAAACTGATAATGACTTCAACTTGACTAAGGGAATTTGCGAGACTGCATATTTCTCAGATATGCATATTTTCAAGTTTTCTAATAGACCAGGTACGAGTGCTTATTATTTGGAGGATACTGTGCCTTATCAAGACAAGTCTTCAAGGTCTAGACAGTTGACGGAAATTAGTAGAAATTCCTTTGTTAAATTCCGCAATAAATTTGCTGGCAGAAATAGAAATGTATTGTGGGAGAGTCGGGAGAGGAAGAAAAATGCGTCTTTTACTTATTTGGGGCTAACAGACAACTACATCCGTGTTATCGCAGACTCAGACACGGATCTGAAGAATATGATCACGTCGGCCTACCTCACGAAAATCGGATCAGACCCTTATGGGCCAATGATTGGTGTGGTTACAAGTTGAGGGCTCTAGATCAAACATCCTTGGGCAAGAGTAGTGTTCGTCCATTTCTTTCTTCGATGTAACCGGACTTGTACTCTTGACCGTGGCCAAATACCAACAGCCAACCGTCATCTATTGCCATTTGTAGAAGCTCTTTTTTCTGAACTAGTGTTTCATTTGGGAATTCGTCTGAGGCAGGAATGTATTCCGGAGGTAGGTGGTGTGGGGTAGGTATCAAATCACCAGCAAATACGATTCGTTCACTACCCATATTTATAAAGACCATTTGGTGGCCGCGAGATGGTCCATCCGCTAATTTAAGTGTCACTCCTGGAGCTATTTCTTTGTCTCCTGAAACAAGTTCCAATTGCCCTTTATCCTCAAGGGGAGCAAAATCATCTTTAAAAAAGACCCCGGAATTTCTTTCATTAGGTTGGTTGGCGCCGTCCCAGCAACTTTTTTGAACGACATATTTTGCCTTGGGGAATATAGGTATAGCCTGGCCACTCCGATCTAACTTGGTGCAACCGCCGCAATGATCGAAATGCAGGTGGGTTAATATGACCAGGTCTATATCTCTTGCGGTTAGATTAACCTCTTTGAGTCCTCTGATTAGTTTGTTACCGTTGATATGGCAGGTTTCTTTCAGGAGATCCGTTCTCTTACTTCCTGCCCCAGTGTCTACAAGAATGTTTGCGTCCTCGGTCTTTATCACCAGGCTGTTCATAGACATCCTTATCCTATTTTTTCGGTCGGGCTTTATTTGGGTTTCCCATTGAGTTTTGGGCACTTGCCCAAAAGCTGTACCTCCGTCAATCATTAAGGTTCCGTCACTTATCAAATTAACAGAAGTTCCATCAGAGCGCATAAATATTCTCCTCGCAACTAAAACGGCAGGATCAGTCACTATCTGGTGTATCCCTAGCGTCTTGTTCTTGGCGAACAACTAGGGCCACGAGTCTATACAGGTATTAAGCCATAGGGTAGGAATCGTCACTACCAAGGGTCAATAGCCCATGCTTAGCAACATAGTCGGTGCATCAAATGAAGTCAATTGGAATCTGGTTTAATTTATTGATAGTTTACGCGTCGGCCATTTGCTATATTATCTTCACAGTGGCCCAGATCCGCTGTTAGTACAACCCATTGAGGGCGGCTATTGCTCGCTCAAATGCTTTCAAGGTGTCATCAACGTCTTGTGAGGAATGCTCAGAGGAAAAATAATACTTAGTTGTACCTTTAAAAACACCTTCTTTGAGGAGCAGCCCGTTGAAGGTATTAAGCATGTCTGTATCCCCATGGAGGCTTGTCCGATAATCTGAGACTGGCTTATTCGTGAAAAACACATCAAATAACACGGGTTCTCCTATGACTTGTGCTGGTATCTCTGCAGCGTCCAAAATATTTTGGAGTCCGGTCATTACTTTTTGACCAGTAGTAAATAATTGTTTGTAGGTTCCTTCTCTTTTTAATATTCGGAGAGTGGTTAACCCCGCGACGGCTGCTATAGGATTCCCACTTAGAGTGCCGATTTGTGTCAGATAGGAATCAGGGGATACCTTGTTTGAGTCAAAATGATCCATTAGTTCAGTTTTCCCGGCCACAGCAGTCAGTGGAAATCCACCAGCAACGGCTTTGCCCAATGTACAAATATCTGGTGTCACGCCATAGTATTCTTGAGCGCCTCCATAAGAGAATCTAAATCCCGTCACTATCTCATCAAAAATTAAAGGTATTTCGTACTCTTCCGTTACGGTGCGCAACCCCTCTAAAAAGCCCGGTTTCGGTGGGATTAATCTTTGAAATGGTTCAACGATAACTCCTCCAATCTCATCATGGTGGCGTTTTATTATTTCGGCGGTAACATCAATGTCATTAAAGGGTGCTATTAGCACCTCCGACTGAAGGCTTTGCGGGATACCGGGTGAGTCGGGTTCGGATCGTGGGAAATCATAGAGGCGTTTTGGGGCCATGCTCATAAGTGCATAGTCATTCATTCCATGAAAACCGCCCTCAAATTTCAATATTTTGTCTCTGGCCCTAAACGCCCTGGCAGCTCTCATCGCATACAAAGTGGCCTCTGATCCAGTGCTGCAATAACGAACCTTCTCAGCGCAGGGAACTGCATTGATGATTTCTTCCGCTAGCAGGATGGATTTCTCGTTTGTAGCAAAGAAAGTTGTCCCCATGTCGATTTGTTCTTGGACAGCTGCATTGACTTCAGGGTGGGAATGACCAACGATCATGGGGCCTGATCCAAGGAGGTAATCAATGTATTTGTTGCCACTTTCGTCCCAAATATGACTGCCTTTACCCTTTTTTATGATCCTGTCATAGCTAAGATTGCCCAGTGTTCCTTGGGGAAGTGCAGCGGTGGCTCTTTGCAGTAATTCATGCTCGCGTTTTGAGTGTGTTTTCTTGTCCATATTTATCGTATCCGTTGCGTTTTTGTAACGCTTCCTTAATCACTATATTAACGAGGTCCGATGACATCGCTCTATCATCTGGTTTACTTAGACGATGATAGGTTGCATTATATCAGCAGGGGGATGATCGCATCCTTGACTAGCATTTGCAGATTTAATTTGGAGAGTGTACTCGTGGACGTTTTTATTGACAGTGGAAATATCTCAGATATCAGGGCATCAGGGTTAATCGTAGGAATATTCAAAGAAAAGGAACTAGATGGGAATATAATGGGTCACCTTCTTGAAGCCGTAGGGGATGATATTCGCAATCTTGTGAAATCGGGGGAAATAAGCGGAGCCCTTGATAATGTCGCGGTGATTTACACGCTGGGGATGATGGAAGTCCCCAGAGTTATATTTTGTGGACTTGGTGCTAAAGATCTCTACGGCGAGGAAACTCTACGACGCTCGGTAGCCGTCGGATTGAGAAAATTACGGGCTTTAGGATGTGATTCCGTCGCTTTAGATGTAGAGTCATTTGCCGGCGGAAATGTTGACATATCTACGGTGATAAAGGGGGGAGTGGAGGGAGCTTTAATGGGGCTATATCGCTATGAGGACTTTAAAACCAATCGGTCCCGACAAAATTTGGAAAGTTTGGCATTGTTCGTTGATGACTCGGCAAACGAAGATTCTCTGCAGAATCAGTTGAATGAGGGGATTACTGTTGCGGAATCCGTAAACTTGTCTAGGGATTTTAGTAATTCCCCTCCAAATGTAATGACACCAACTAAATTAGCGGAGTCGGCTATAGAGATATCGAATAAGACGGATATTATTTGTGATGTGCTAGATGGTGATGATATGAGTCGAATGGGCATGGGGGCCATAATGGGTGTAGCTCGAGGGAGCGCCGAGCCGCCCAAGTTAATAGTCATGAAATATTTTGGGGATCGTGATCGTGATGGTACCGAGTTGGCACTGGTTGGGAAGGGGATAACTTTTGATAGTGGGGGGCTAAACCTTAAATCCTATCGTGGGATGAGGGCGATGAAAGGTGACATGGCCGGTGGAGCTGCGGTGATTGCTGCTATGAAAGCTATTTCGGAATTAAGTTTAAAGGCTAATGTTATAGGTGTGATTCCTGCCACCGAGAATATGCCTGGGCAAAGAGCTCAAAGGCCTGGGGATGTGGTTCGTGTGATGGATGGTACAACGATAGAGATTGACAACACTGATGCTGAGGGTAGGTTGATACTTGCGGATGCAGTGTGTTACGCGGTTTCGTTGGGTGCTGAGGCAGTGATTGATGTTGCGACATTGACCGGTGCGGTGGGTACTGCGCTGGGGGATAGATTCATGGGAGTCTTCGGCAACAAGAATGAATTTACGAAACTTGTTATGGAGGCTGGGAATAATTGCGGGGAAAGGTTGTGGGAGCTCCCCACCTGCGAAGAATATGCGGTTCAATTCAAGAGTGATATCGCTGATATAAAGAATGCTGGTACCGGTGGTGCGGGCGCCAGCATCGGGGCGATGATCATCGGCCGATTTGCCGCTGATATTCCATGGGTTCACGTGGATATAGCGGGTACGAGCAGAGTGTTATCAACAGAGGGTTACAAAATTCGAGGAGCGACCGGGATAGCTGTCAGGACGCTGATAGAGGTGGCAAAATATATCAAGGGGTTAGGATCTCCTGTCTGATTGGTGTTATTGAACCAATAAGGTTGAAATATCTCGGATTCTTGTGATAGATTCCATTCTGATAGAATAATTAGTCAGGAAATATGTTTCCGATAAGAGGAAGTAATGGAACAAAACCCAAAGTGGACATTCATCACAAATCATGGCTTGGTACTTAGTTATATATTCCGAAACAGTACCAGTACGGCTCGTGAGATTGCGAACTACATTGGTGTGACTGAGCGGACGACCCATAAGATAATATCGGATTTAGAATTCGCTGGTTACATAGAACGAACAAAAATAGGGCGACGTAACGTCTATAATGTGGATCCAGCCCTGCCATTAAGGCACCACACTAAGTCAGATATAGTTGTTAGGGATTTCTTGGAGACATTGACATCGGGTTCCGATAATATCGATCAAGGGTAACCAATACCTTGATGCTTTAGTGAAAACGCAGGTATCCTTTATAGAAGATTATAGTGGTCCGGAGGACGGGCTTTTGTTTTGCCTCATGGTGAGCGTGGCCAAGTCGGTTAAGGCGCCAGGTTGTGGCCCTGGAGATCGAGGGTTCGAATCCCTTCGCTCACCCCATCATCCCAAGGGATGTTAAATTCACCAGAATGGAAAGAGTGCCCAACTTGTCTGAACGCAACATCAAATTCTCTGTCAAAAGAGAAGGGTATACGAACGGAAACGGATGGATTCTAGAGTTGACGTCGGCTCTGGGCCGGAAGATATATGCTTTTGGAATCGCTCAGACGCGACGTGGGAGAACCGGTCCTACTTGGTCGTATCTGATTGATAACGCCGGTTGGACTTTAATAGATCTTGGCACTCCAGGTTCGCGTGAAGTGCTACTTGACGCCTGCGGAGCAGTGGGATTAATTGAAAAAGATCTTAATAATATAATTTTGACGCATGGGCACTCTGATCATGATGGTACTGCATGGGAGTTTGCTGATAACGAGGTCCAGATCTTCGCCCATGAATACTACCAAGCCCTTAAGAGCTTTCAACCTAGAGCTATCCAGGACAGGAGTAAAACTGCCCTTCAGAGAGAATTTCAAAGGTTAGTAGAAGAAAAAATAGGAAAAAATATATCCCGATTAATAGAATATGATGAGGAGTATCTTCAACGTAAAAAAGACATGAAGGTAGATCGAGCTCTTATCGATGGTGATCATGTGGGGGACATAAGCGTATTAGCGACCCCTGGACATTCGCCAGATGAAATTTGCCTCATAGTGGATGATGTCGTCTTTTCAGGTGATCATGTGCTTCCTGAAATAACACCCCATCCTACCATGAAGATGATATTTAGAGATGACGTGTTGAAGACTATTCCAGATCATCTGCGAGATGCGTCAGAATTCTCAGGGTTGAGGACCTATCTAACGTCCCTTGATAAGATAGTAATGCTGGGCGATGAATACAATGTTCTTCCGGCCCATCGTTTGTACAACAAAGGACATTTTAACTGGTGTCGTGTAGGAAGAGCTGCTCAAATAATAGCGCATCATCATCATAGATTTGATCTTCTTAAAGACAGAATGGGGGAGGGTGGAGCCACCCTGGAAGATTTGACGGAAGTTATGTTTGAAAACAGCAAATTGGTTGGGGGTAACATTGTTCCTGCAATGGCAGAACTTGTCGCACATCTCGAATTTTTGGAAGACAGTGGCGAGATAGCTGTGCAAGAGGATGGGTCCATCAGTAAGGTTTGAATAGGGAAAAACATCTCAGATCTTTTGAACCTTTACACTTCTTAAATTCAGTTGGATTTGGGCAAGGGTCAATGAATGAGACTATGCTGTCTGAGTAGAGTTGTTCCATCTCAAAAAGGCACCTTATAAGGACCACCGATCTTGCCTGTATTTTACCCACATACGGGGTTGCAATCAGCCGTTATTTGATACAATCACCTAAGTTTGACTAGAAGTATGCGCCTGTAGCTCAGTGGATAGAGCATCGGTCTTCGGAACCGAGTGTCGGGGGTTCGAATCCCTCCAGGCGCGCCAGGCTAATTCGGCCATGTGATGGATATTTTCGGCATGCGTTATTCAATAACAGAGGATAATTGATTCCTATTGTTGTTATTGACCGTGTCAGGTACAGATCGTACAATTGCACCCAGCAATAGTGGTTTAAAAACGTATATTGAGCGGAGGAGAGAATATGGCTGAGAAAGATATGCAATTATTAGCCCATCTCATGCGTCGAGCTGGATTTGGCGCCACTCGTGCAGAATTGGAAAAGTATTCCAAGATCGGATATGAAGCCACAGTAGATGAGCTGCTGGACACAACTAATCCGCAATGGATGTCAGAGTATCTTTTGAGAAGATACCATCCCGACGAGTCTAGTATGATGCTGGGGCTTGGAGGATTGGACGGTTGGTTGTATAGAATGATGACGACTGACACCCCCCTATTGGAGAAAATGGCTTTGTTCTGGAGCGGTATTTTCGCCACAGGATACCCTAAAGTTATTCATGCTAAGTCTCTGTCTGATCAAATAAGAATGTTTAAACGATACTCATTGGGGGACTTTAGAACCCTTCTAGTAGAAATGGCCAAGGATCCGGCAATGATCATTTGGCTTGACAATCAACAAAACCATAAAGATTCTATAAATGAAAACTTTGGCAGAGAACTACTCGAATTGTTCTCCATGGGTGTGGGTAACTATACGGAAGATGACGTGAAAGAATGCGCCCGGGCTTTTACCGGCTGGACTATCGGTAATTGCGAATATATGGAGCTGCGGTCGGCACGTGACTCTGATTGGCCTTATGGTCGGATTTCGTGGCACTATGCATTTGACGAGGATGATCACGATGCTGGTGAAAAAGAGTTCTTGGGTCGAAGAGGTAACTTCAATGGGGAAGATATCATCGACATAATTTGTGAGCAGGAAGCTACGGCTCGTTTCATAGCACGGCATTTGTATCATTTCTTTGTGGCTGATGAGCCTCCGGTGCCTCAGTGGCCGTATCAAGCTCCACGCGATTCGGAGGCGGTTGATCAGTTAGCGCAGGCATATTTTGACAGCAATTATGACATACGCTCGGTAATGAAATTCCTGTTCAATTCGGAATTTTTCAAATCAGAGGCTTGCTGGTACGAGAAAATAAAAAGCCCTGCAGAGTTGGTCACAGGAGTAATGAGACTGACTGAGTCGGTTGATGCTCCTCAATATGAGACTAAGTCTAGACAATTGCGGATGCAATACATGGGTCAAACTTTAAGTAACCCCCCATCTGTTGAGGGTTGGGATGGAGGTACGGCCTGGATAGATACTGGTGCCTTAGTTGAGAGAATGAATTTTGCTTCTGAGGAACTAGGCAATGTTAGTAGTCTAGGTTCCCAAGGACTCTTTAAAAGAGTGGTATCTGACGGTGAAGGGGAGCTTTCTCCCCAACGAATCGTCGATATATGTCTTGATCACGTAGGATCGATATCGGTGCAAGACGATACGCGAGAAAGGTTAGTTGATTATGCGAGCCGAAATGGAGTCGTCACTGTCAATGATGGCAGCATTGATGAAATAGGTAAGGAAAAGGTGGCGGGGGTCCTGAAATTGATAGGAGCAACTCCGGAATTCCAAAGAGCCTAGAGCAATATTTGGAAGTCGATCGGAAAGCATTCCGATTGATGAATGAAGATCATCCATATTTTAAAGGAAGGGTTATCGAAGGACAATATGGTTAGCGAAGAGTTAGTCCAAAAAGATTTTTTGCGGTACACGCGAACAGTTGGCATGACCACAATGCGAGGTCGTGGATTTTACTATCCTGTCGACTCGACTATGTCTAGCGATGGTCGGATATACGTAGTCAGCCGATCGTCTGAAAACGCACCGTCTGATACCAGGCGGGTGACTGTTTTGAATGAAGATGGTGAATATTTTGGGGTGTTTGGTACGGGTGTAAGTGGAGAAGATGGTGCATTTAAGTGGCCTTGTGGTATTGCTGCAGATAGTCAAAACAGGATATACGTAACAGATGAGCATCTTCACACTGTTTTTATTTACAAGGACTCTGGTGAATATCTAGGAAGGTGGGGGGCTAGAGGTACTGCTGAAGGTCAATTAAATGGACCGTCAGGGATAGCTTTCGACCAGGATGGTAATGTTTTGATATCAGATTCCCTGAACCACAGGATACAAAAGTTTTCCAATGATGGTGAGTTCATTCTTTCATTTGGTAGTCAGGGTAGTGGAGATGGGGAATTAAACCTACCGTGGGGGCTTGGGACAAACTCTGAATCTGAGGTGTTTGTGGCCGACTGGGGGAACGATAGTATCCAACGGTTTACTACTGATGGGGAGTTTGTGGCGAGGTATGGATCTTCCGGGAGGCAAGACGGAGAATTTACCAGACCAGCTAGTGTTGTGGTTAGCCAGGATGGATATATATATGTGGCTGACTGGGGAAATGAGAGAGTGCAAGTGTTGACTCCTGAAGGGGAATTTGTTCAGAAACTGCGGGGAGAAGCGACTGACTCGAATTGGGCGAAGGACTTTTTGGGTGTGAATGTAGAGGAAGCCAGTGCCAGGGAACGAGCAAACCTTGAGCCCGAGATACAATATTTCAATGACGATCCGCATGAAGAGTCGTCCCATATTGAAAAACTATTCTGGGGACCTACTTCCCTGATGATTGATGAGAAAGACAGGCTTTTTGTGACGGAGGCCAATCGCCATCGGATTCAGGTTTACGAGCGAAATAAATAATCGATACGGTACAATGCACAATATATAACCGATAACAAAATACAGTACATTCGGGAGAAATAATATGGTAGTGGAAAAGAGACCTCGTTCATTAGTTATAGTGCAACTGGCTGGGGGCAATGATGCTATGAACACCGTAATACCGTACGGTGATGGCCTGTATTACGATTGGAGGAAAGAAGTTCGTATTGAGCAAGACAAAGTGCTTAAGATAGACAATTATCTGGGATTTAACCCCGCTTTACAATCTATAAAAAATCTATGGGATGAGAACAATGTTGCGGTAATAAATGGTGTTGGATACCCAGAACCGAACCGATCTCATTTCCGTTCTATCGATATATGGCATACCGGAGAATCTGTAGGGATTGGCGACTCTGGTTGGTTGGGACGTGCCATGAAAGAACTCGATCCGAAAGCAGAAAATCCTATCATTGGCGTGAATTTTGGGAAAGGGCTACCCCGGGCACTATCCTGTAAAGGAGTTCCCGTGGCGTCAGTCAGCGACCTTGAGAATTATGGTCTTTTGCCAGATATACAGGGTGAAGGAGCGCGTGACCTTGCGCTGGATGCTTTTTCACAAATATATGGTAGTGCTACGACCCATGATACGGTATCTCAATTTATTGGGCAGACAGGAATTGATGCTCTCAAAGGGGCCGATATCCTAAGGACGGCCCCGGAAAAATATTCCTCTAGTGTTGAATATGCTAATAACCCGATAGCCCAGTCCATGAAAAACATAGCTCAGGTTCTTACGGCGGATATAGGAACCAGGGTTTTTTACACCACTTATGGGAGCTTTGATACTCACGCGGCTGAATTGGATACCCATACTAGGTTATGGACCGATACTTCTGACGCTATTGGAGATTTCATGAGTGATATGAAGGAACATAATCTGCAAGATGATGTTCTGGTCTTGGTTTGGTCTGAATTTGGGCGAAGGATCATGGATAATTCGGCTGGAACTGATCATGGATCAGGTGGTGTGGCGCTAGCTATTGGCGGGACGGTCGAGGGAGGCTTATATGGAGATTACCCTTCTTTGAGGGAGGAGGATTGGCTCGATGGTGATCTGCACTTCAACAATGACTTCCGCAGTATATATTCCACCATATCTGAAAGATGGCTAGGTGTGGATCCTGACCTAGTCTCTAATGGCCAATTTGAGCAACACGAATTTATTTAACATAAGGGCGCATAAAATCCGAGGCATTATTTAAGCCTCCGGCTGTTTCTGGTGACGATCAGCTAATTGGGTTAGGGAAATTATTATGTTGAAACCTAAACAGTTGGGGCATCTCGTCCTTAGAGTTCGTGACCTTGATGCCTGTGAAAAATTTTACTCTGAGATATTGGGACTGCACGTTACAAACAAACGTCCTGGCCAAATGGTGTTCATGAGCGCGAGTGAAACGACTTCCCATGAGCTGGCTTTGATCGCGGCAGCTCCGGATGCTCCAGTACCTGATAAAGGGGGTGTTGGGCTGTATCACTTCGCCTGGGAAATGCAATCGTTTGAAGATCTACAACAGATGTACCTAGAATTGAAACAAAAAGAAGTTAATATCGTGGGTATTGGTGATCATGGTATTTCAATAGGGGTATATGTACTTGACCCGGAAGGTAATGAGATTGAAATGTTTTATGAGTTGCCGCAGAAAGATTGGCCTAGTGGTGGTGAGATATTTGACGGAAAATTCCCTCGGAGTCTTGAAAAGGATGTAGTTGAGGGATCCGTCTAACACTTGTGGGGATCTTATCTTGAAAGACCGAAGTTAATAACGGGCATATGGGCGAAATCAGCTCTATATTTTGGCGGCTTGTAGTACATAATCTAGGCGGATTTTTGTGGCTATTGTACCTATTAAGAAATATCCGACCGATATTTCCCCCACCTGGGTGCAGAGGCTGTATGCGTCCCATCTATTTATTCCGTAGTCTTCTTCCATCCACAAAAACAGATCAGTATACGCTCTGGCAACCGACCGTTCCATGGGAGTTCCGGTTGCTACGCACATTATATGTTCGTTTGATTTTATTCTAGGTCGCTCAATTGAGTTTCCTTTAATGAGGTCAACCGTGATTGTTACTGTGGCGGGCATTTCAAGCGCAGTTCCACATACTTCTCCATCACCCTGAGATGCATGAGCATCTCCTAGGTGTAGTAAGCCTCCCGACACATATATGGGCAAGTAAAGAGTGGCGCCCTCAGTAACCTCCTTAAGATCCATATTTCCTCCATAGGGGCCTGCTGGGCCAGTTGTAGGGACCCCGATTTCTGGTGCGGTGCCTATGGTACCTATCATGGGTGCGTAAGGAAGAGGAACCTGAGGGCTCCACCATACTTTCCCATCTTCGACAGGACAGATTCGAGTTGCTCTGGGTACATCTGGTCCGAGAAATTCAGACATGCCATTTTTACCGTAGGTCATATCGTTGGCGGCCTGACCTAGTCGGGCTTCGATTTTGTGTATGTGTACTGTTAATGTGTCTCCCTTTTCAGCTCCGTTTACGTAAATAGGGCCTGACTGAGGGTTGCCATATGGCTTTTGCTTGATATCCCTGTGATCGCCTTCTTTTAGAACGAGCCCGTTAAAGGTGTCCTGAGTTTCTACCGATAGTGTTTCACCTGGATCTATGTATATGGCGGGTGGATTGTGCCTACTAATTTCGTAATACAGGCTACCCAATTTTAGTTCCTTCACTTTTACTTCTCCCAATTATCCCGCTCCCATTCTTGAAATAGGTTAAGGTTATGATGTTACGGGTTAGATATAATCCAATATTCCAAAACAACGATCATCCTACGTTTGATGTTATGGTGCCATAGTAAGGGACTAAATTCAAAATTCTTTATCTGGGAAAATAATGAGCCTGTCCCCATAGATGTATTGATGATAATATCCCTCACGGTATAGGTGGGTTCTATGGTGTTGGGAAAATAATTCTGGAGAATGTGTCAAGTGCCGTTAGTCGAGACCCAAATAATAGGCCAGGTTTACATAGTCAAGATCAATCGTCCCGAGAGGCTAAATGCGTTGGGGCAACAAGTCAGGATGGAATTGGCCCAGGCCTGGTCAGAATTTAGAGAATCCAAAGATCTTGAAGTTGGAATTTTTACGGGAACGGGTAGGGCATTCTGCGCCGGTGAAGATATGAAAGAGGCGCTTGAAGTTGGCATACCAGGTCTTCGGGAGATAGAGATAGAAGACCCGTTGATGTCAGGAGTACTAGAGAAGCCCGTGATAGCGGCTGTGAATGGTTATGCGATGGGCGGTGGGTTTATGCTCGTGGAAGCAACGGATCTTAGAGTCGCTGTACCTGAAGCCGTTTTTGAGGTATCGGAGGCCAAAAGGTGGCTATTGGGCGGTTATAATCACGGATTTATTGCGAAATTACCCCATCCTATTGCTACGGAAATGGCCCTGGGGTTTAGGTTCACGGCGCAACGATTGTATGAATTGGGATTTATCAATAAGTTGGCATCTCAGGAAGAACTAATTCCTACAGCGATTGATATGGCAAAACACATGTTGTCACTCCCCCCTGCGTCTCGCGTGAACACGATTCAAATGATGCGAGCTATGAGGCCTAGTGTTGGCTCTGATCTTGAATCACTTGCGGGGGCCCTGAAAGATCACGGGTATAAAGAAGATCTGTTAGAGTCTCGAAGGGCGTTCGCAGAAAAAAGAGAGCCGAAATACAGAGGTTGGGAAGATCCTGAGGACAGGTACAATCCCCCCATGTTAAAAGAGTAAGAATTTCCCATTTCTTCAGCCGGTCAATATGTTTGGGGATTCTGTGAGAAATATAATTCATTAGGAGGAAAGATATGACATTAACTAAAACCAGTGGACAGGGGTCTTTTGTTTTTGAGCATCGTAAGGATTTAAGTAATCTTTCCAAGGAGGCCCTGGAGCATGAAGTCGATTTGCACGGGGGATTCGCGATAGATGATAAGAACGGAGGTCAGATTTATTACGGTATGCCGGGATATGGCATTATGCGTATTGATGCGGATTTGGGAGCTCAGGAAGTTATCAGACTATCTGACGAGCTGACCCCATTAAATTTTCATGGTACCTGCATAGGAGAATTTGACGGAAAACGACGTCTGATTTTACCTGCTAATGAGGATGAAATGGTCTGTATTCTTACGATGGATGGAGAGGTTGATTTTATCTTGCCACGTCCAGTTTTTGATGAATATAAGGATGAGGCCGATCCTTACAAACCAACGGATATTGTTCTTGTCGATGATCAGCTTTATATCGCTGATGGTTATGGGTCCAATTATGTTGTCTCAGCTGATATGAAATCGAGGCAATGGTCGGGGATATTTGGTGGAAAAACGGAAGATCCTGAAGAAGATGGTAAATTTGCGACGGCTCATGGTATAAATCTCAACCCGATTCACAACCAGCTAGACATCACTGATCGTCCTAGCTCGAGAATACAGGTACATAATGAGCAAGGAGGTTTTCACGCCTCGCATAAATTACCGCAAGGGGCTTTCCTGTGTGGTATAAATTACCTGGAATACCAGGGTCGCTGGTACGCGGTTATTGGTTGCCTCCGCGATCCTGTAGAAGGCAGGCCTGCTCCTATTTACATAATTGATGCTGATACTTATGAGCTCATATCGACGATTCGTCCGAAAGAGGAATTAGGGATAGATCTTGCTCAGCATATGCACAATGTGACTTTGCATATCAATGGCGGCGAATTATATCTGGTATGCCAGGCGTGGAATCCGGGGCATTATTTTGTATTGCAAAAAGTTTAATCTGGCACTTCATTGTTCGTTAGCGTAAAAATATTTAACCTCATTCGATGTCAAGAATAAGGGCACTTATTGAATGGGTACCTCGGACACGTCTGTATTACGGATGGATTGTCTTAGGCACTGCTTCTCTGGGTACCCTTGCTTCTACAGGGTCTGCTCAAGTTACTCTCGCAGGAGTTCAGGACTATATCCTAAATGACACTGGATGGGATCGAAGTACATTAGCGCTTGCAGTCACAATAGGTACATGGATCGGGGGTTTTTTGACCCCTGTTTTTGGACGTTTGGCGGATACCAAGGGGCCTCGAATAGTAATGTCAGTAACTGCTGTATTGATTGGGGTATGCTTCTATCAGGTAGCTGGAGCTTCATCCATATGGCATTTCGGGGCAGCTTACATAGTTTCAAGAGGTATCGGCGCGCCAGTTTTGATTAGTGTTGTGCCACGTACGATAGCGGTAAATTTTTTTCTGGAAAGGCGAAACCTGGCACTGGGATTTGTGTCGATGGCAAGGCCATTTTATGGGGCTCTGAACATACAGTTCATTTCATTTCTTTCTCTTATAGCTTCTTGGAGGATTGCCTACAAGATATTGGGCATCTATTCGATAATCCTATCGGTACCGCTCTTTCTAATCCTACGAAAAACTCCAGAGGAACTCGGGTTATTACCAGATGGAAGGGTCATAGATGATTCCTCCCAAGGAAAACAAAAATTTGATGTGGTAGCGCAATCAAATACTAGAGAAATGAGCTGGACGGCAAGGGAGGCAGTCAAGACACATTCGTTTTGGTTAATAGCGGTATCACAGTTCTTAACAATTTTGGTTCTGGGCACAATGGGATTTCAGTTAGTCCCTTACCTCACCGACTCCGGATTGTCTTTAGGTTTAGCGGCAATGGTATGGAGTATATCCGCTATTTTAGATGGGTGTTCACAACCTGTCTGGGGGCTCCTTTCTGACAAATATACACCCCGATCACTTACATTTGTCGTAGTGCTCTCTGCTATGGTTGCGACTACGGCATTTTTAATCATGGATGGAGCTTATATCGGATTGACTCTAGTACTGATATGGGCGACAGTAAATGGAGGCCTTGAGGTTCTCGGAGGTATGCTGTTGGCGAGTTACTATGGGAGGGATTCGTTCGGTACAATATCGGGTATGATAGGACCGTTCCAACTTGTTGGTTTAGGGCTTGGTCCGACTTTGGGGACGCTGCTTTACAAGTTTACTAACGGTTACAATTCGTTGTTTTTATTTGCCCTTTTTGCTTACATTATCGCTTGTGGATTGTTGATTATTGCTCGCAAACCGGACAGGCAAAATTTGGTGTTTGGAAACCCATAAAAATTGTCGTGGACGTGCCATGGATTTGATCTATAGGCTGTGATGACAACATTGCAACAAGTGTGAGTACTTCTGATGGGGTATACCCAGCGCTGTTCAGGGGGTTAGGGAAGCAACAGTGGAAGGATGTTCCGGGACTTGCCGTAAGAAAGAAATGAGAGATTGGGGCCACCATGTAAATAAAGCCTTTGTGGGCAACCCGGGTGCTATTTATTCGACACTGAGTCTATGGTTAACCGATCAGGGATCCGTGATCCCTGATATCCTGACACACTTTTTCCTGCAGCTATGGTGGCGAAACGAGCGGAATGTTCGTGATCCCCTGTTTCCTTATATTCAATGATGAACGCCGCGGTAAAAACATCCCCTGCTCCTGTTGGATCAATCTGTTTGATAGGTATTGAATCGAATTCGAATGTATTGCCTTGGGTGTAAAGGGTGGCTCCTTTTTGTCCCTTTGTTAGGATTAGAATTGGAACCATATCTTTCCAGCGGGTAATATCGGAGTAAGAGTGAAGATCCTCTGTAGAACATATCGCTGCATCAACGTATGGAAGTACGTTATCCCCTTTCCATTCCAATTGCTGGATCTTTCCATTGCGATCCCATCTTCGAGTCCAACCCTGGATGGATGCGATTGTTAAAGAATTATTGAAATGACATATTAAATTTGAATCTATCTCTCCGACAAGAGGCCCAAAGTGCACAATTTCTGGGCGTTTCCATTGAGGTGGAACGTCGGAAATCGCCAGAGGGTTTGCTGTTGATTCAACGTATTGGATCCTGTACTTATCTTGGTCAACATCAATATATTTGTTATGAAATATAGTTGTGTTTGAGGAGTAGCTGATGCTCTTATTGACTGTGGCCAATTCCCTAGGGAATGGAAACTCTTTTGAGCAACTTGTAACCATAGCCGCTGTGCAACCAAGTTTCCTTGCCGTGATTGCGCCGTAGTATACAGATCCTCCAATGGTGTTTCCTCCTGGTCGTCTGTCGTGGGTAATGTGACCAAGAACAAGATATTTGGGGGGCATCGTGATGCAGTCTCCCTATAAATGAGTTTGGCCCGAGTCTTCCTTGATGTCCGACATAGCCATAGCTAATCCGTGTATTTCTTATTGCAGGTATCGATCCTACTTCATCATAATTAGCATCGATTGGGCTGGCAAGTAGTCATGTTAATATGGGTCGGGACTCAAAATCGTGAAAAATCAGGAGTAATTGCATGTATGGTTCTATTTTTAATATGGACGTGAAAGAAGGTCATGAAGGGGAATTATTAGGTCTAATGGATGCTTTAGAGGCCCCCGCTGGTATGTTGGGATGGTTTGTGATGAAGCCTGATCTCGATGATCGAAAATTGATTGGGGTAGCTGTTTTTCGAGATAAGGAGGCTTATGTTGCAAATGCAAATCGGCCTGAACAACATGAATCCTTTATGAAGATTATGGATCATTTGGCATCGGAACCGGATTGGACCGACGGAGAATATGTCATAGGTGAAGTCATATAGGCATTAATTTACCCTCAGACCTGTAAATATCGTATGGAGGACCTACCGGATGCTTGCGACCCTCCAATGAAACCTACTAAACATCTGTTGTTACGATTAGTTAAATGCTTGATAATGGGGGTTTAGATATAGGAAGCTCCGGTGTAACGAGGTTGTCTAAATGGATTTGCCCAAAAACACATCTGAAGAATTGCGTAGATCTTCACTTAGATATTTGTGGATGCATAATAGGGACTGGACCTCAATGGGGGAGGAAGGTGACCCCCTCATAGTAGTTGAAGGTGAAGGGATCAGGGTAAAAGACATTGATGGTAATTCTTGGATTGACATTAATGGTGGTTATAATTCCGTTAATGCGGGTTATGGGAGAAGAGAAATCGCTGACGCTGTTCACAAGCAGCTCACAAAGTTACCTTATTTTCCCAATGGTACGACTACTGAACCAACCATAGAATTAGCTCAAAAACTTACACAAATGTCCCCTGGAAACCTATCTAGGGTGTTTCCGGTCAGTGGTGGTTCAGAGGCTAACGAGACCGCCATAAAAATTGTCCGAGCATACCATCGCCGTAGGGGAGATAAAGGCCGGTATAAGATTATTAGTCGGAGAGGTTCATATCATGGTACGACAGGTGGGGTGTTGTGGCTGGGTGGCCATGTATTGAATCCTAGGGCAGACTACGAGCCCGAATACCCCGGAATGCTGTATGCCCCTCACCCTAACTCCTATCGATGCGAATTTGGCGAAATGTCTGACTTGGAATGTGCTATTAAATGTGCCCAGGCAGTGGAGGACGTCATACTCCAAAATGGTCCCGAAACAATAGCAGCTTTTATAGGAGAGCCGATTGCTGTTCCGGCAGGTGCTGTTGTACCGGGTGATCCCTATTGGCCAATGATACGTGATATATGTGATAAATATGGAGTTGTTCTTGTGATGGATGAGGTCATATGTGGGTTTGGGCGTACTGGTAAGATGTTTGCTTCCGAGCATTGGGATGTAGTTCCCGACATAATGACTGTAGCTAAAGGCATAACCAGTAGTTATTTTCCATTGGCTGCCACCTTAGTTTCAGAGGATATCGCCGATCAATTTGGTGGTGCAAACAATTATCTCCGGCATGTGTTTACATCGAGTGGGCACCCGGTGGCTTCGGCAGCGGCATTGAAAAACATAGAGATAATTCAAAGAGAAAATTTGGTAGAAAATGCGCGATCGGTCGGTGATTACTTAAAGGGGCAATTGTTGGAGCTGATGGAAACATGCTCAGTAATTGGGGATGTAAGGGGGAAAGGATTATTATTGGCTGTTGAGTTGGTCAGTGATCGCAAAGAGAAGGCTACATTCCCCCCAGAATTCGAACTTGCTAAAAGGCTCAACCACAAATTCAGTAGAGAAGGTTTGATCTTTAGAGTAGGTGGACCAATCCTTACGATCGGTCCACCGCTATGTATAACCACATCAGAGGTGGACGAAATAGTGGTAATTCTAAAGCAATCTTTTCTAGAAATTGCCGAAGAATTCGGTATGGCCGGTATAATCTGAAGCTATGCTAAGTTTTTTTGATAGGAAGGGATTTTATCAAGATGGCAGTTACAAAAAATAGGATCAATCAGATAAAAGCAGCTGGACTCAATCACCTTTGGATGCATAATCGGGATTGGATAAAAACTGGGGAGTATGGTGGTCCAGATATTATAGTTGACGCTAACGGCGTGGAAGTGATTGACATTGAAGGTAATTCTTGGATTGACGTTAATGGTGGTTACAGTTCCGTAAATGTGGGTTACGGACGAACAGAAGTGGCAGATGCAGTGAAGGAACAGATGCTGCGCATACCTTATTTCCCTCAAGGTACAACTACTATTCCAGCGATTCGACTGGCAGAAAAACTTGCATCCATACTGCCAGGTAACTTGGAGAGATCATGGTTAGTTAGTGGAGGCTCAGAAGCCAATGAAACGGCTGTAAAAATAGCTAGATCATACCATAGCCGTGTAGGAGAAAACGGTAGATACAAAGTTATCAGTAGGCGTGGCTCCTATCATGGGGCGACCGCAGGTGTGTTGTGGATGGGTAGTGGAGTAGATAGAGTTGATTACGAGCCTTCTCCTCCGGGCATGTTATATGTTCCACAGCCAAATTCGTATAGGTGTGAATTTGGCTCCAGGACTGAAGAAGAGTGTGCAGTGAGGTGTGCAGAAGCTGTCGAACGCATGATCCTCTTTCATGGCCCAGAAACGATAGCTGCTTTTATAGGTGAACCGATATCCGCGTCAGCCCTGGCGGCTGTACCAGGGGACATATATTGGCCGATGTTAAGGGAAATATGCCAGAAATATGGCGTACTACTGATTGCTGACGAGGTGATTACTGGATTTGGCCGTACTGGAAAAATGTTTGCTTCGGATCATTGGGATCTAGTACCTGATTTGATGACTGTGGCCAAAGGTATCACTAGTAGCTATGTCCCTATGGCAGCGGCCATAGCTAAGAGAGAGGTAGCCGACGTTTTCTCTGGACCGGAGAACATATTTCGGCAAGCCCTTACTTCTGGTGGGCACCCGATTTCTGCGGCTGCTGCGTTAGCGAATATAGAAATAATAGAGTCCGATAAATTGGTTGAAAATTCTGCAAAAATGGGCAGTTACTTCAAGGATAAGCTTATGGATCTTAAGGTGGATCATCCAATTATGGGGGACGTGAGAGGTCTGGGCTTGCTCTTAGGAGTAGAACTTGTAAAAAATCATGTTACGAAGGAAAAGTTCCCTGAGGAGTTCCGCCTCGGGGAGAAATTAACGGAGCAATTCCGAAACAATCGTTTGATTTTGTCAGGTAATGACAAGGGAGTGAGCCTAAGCCCGCCTCTATGTGTTAAGCAGAATGAAATTGAAACAATTGTAGATAGGTTGGATAAAGCCTTTACGGCTATAGAAGTCGAGATGTCTGACTAGGACGGTTTCCACAGAGGAAATGGTCTAGAGGTTAAATTGTGGTTCGGTATAAGAAATTTCTCTTTGATAGACCTGTAACCGGCATCTAGTGCTATCCACTATGATGATGCGATCGTCGCCATCAATCGTTATACCCCGAGGTCTATCAAACTTCTTAACTGGTGTTAGATCTTCCACTCGGTTAAAGGCTTTTCTGACATCCTCATTTGCGTCCAGAATGATGTTAGCCCATTTGGAAAATTCCATGGCATCGCCGTAGAGAGCGGTTAACGGAGACCCGTCACTAGCAAAAATCTGAACCCTTTTATTTCCCCAATCGGTCACATATACATCGTCGTGGGAATCTATCGCTACATCAGCCGGACGTAATAATCCGCCTCCCCGGGAATTTTCTCCGAAACTCATTAAGTAGGTGCCATCACTAGTGAACTTTTGGACCCGATTGTTACCCCAGTCTGCTACATAAATGTTCCCATTGTTATCGATTGTGATTCCCCACGGCTTATCAAATTGTCCGGGTCCATCGCCACTCATCCCCCAGGAGTCTATGTAATCACCTTCACATGTATATTTCTGAATTCTATTATTAAATGTATCCACAATATTGATGTGGTTTTGATTGTCAAAGATGATCCCTGCAGGTCCGATGAACTCGCCTATGCCGCTTCCTTTTTGCCCCCACTGGTTAATTTTTTCACCGTCTGAATTGTAGACGTACACGGTATTGTCGAATTCATCGGAGCAATAGAGGTTGTCGTCATGATCTACAGCTAGCCCAGCAGGCCAGGCAAAGTCTCCAGTTCCGAACTCTCCCAAAAATTCTTCATCAATAGTTAGTTTAGTAATTCTGAGGCGATTCTTAGATATTTGAGTGTCCATGGTAGCAAATTGTCCACGGCTTACCACGTATAAGATACCATCAGATGAAATAGCTAAGTCTGTAGGATGAAGGAAACCTTTACCTGAGGTCGCAAATGCTCCTAATGTGTGACTGTAGGTCCAAGCACGCCCTGAGGCTGTCGTTGTAAACATCAGCCTATAAATCTTGGTTTTTCGTAGTGTCCGTCTAGAATTGCACCTGCATCTAAGTTGAGCCAATCCTCGATCAATTCACTGTACATACTTCTGAAATCCATGTTGGAGACAAGATCTCCCTCATTGAGCGCAGAGGGAGATGTTTCTGGGTATTCTCCATAGAATCCCCCTTGCACCATGGGACCCAAGACAAAGGCTACTCCGGCAGCACCATGATCCGTACCAGAACCGTTGTCCCTTACTCTTCTCCCAAACTCCGAGAATATGAGCATAACAACATTTTTATCAGCCTCATGTTCTTTTAGATCGTCCCAGAAATCGGCGATTGCAATGCTTGTCTCGGCTAATAATTTCGCGTGTGTTAACTCTTGAATCCCGTGAGTGTCAAAGCTGCCATGTTCAGCATAAAATATCTTTGTACCCACGTTGGCAGTATGTATCATGGCGATATCTTTCAGATTGTCTCCGACGCTACCCTGACTATATTCCACGGTTGATGAATACTTAGATGGTATGGGTTTTAGAATATCTAAGCCGTTTAAGAGGTCCGTACCAGTTCTACTTAAATAATCCATCACTGGCCCCGTCCCGATTGACGGACTATACATTTTGGCAAATTTATCCAACATTTTGTTGCGCTGATATTCCTGCTCAACTCCTGTGAGAAGTCCAAAGTTTGCTAGGCTAGCCAATGATGACACAGATGCATTCTGTGCAGTTAGTGCTCGGGGTAATCCTTGCCCGATGTTGACCGCTGTTACAGGATTTTCACTTTTAGGGTCAAGATCTCTTATCACTTTCCCAAGCCAACCTTCATTAGCTATTTCGTCAGGTTCTCCCGTGTGCCAGATGTCCATGGACCTGAAATGGGATCGAGAAGGGTTGTTGTACCCGATTCCATGGATAATAGCCATGTTCCCTTGGTCGTATATTTCTTTCAGGGGTTGCATAGATGGATGAAATCCCAGTTCATTATCTATCTTTATCACCTCTGATTCGGGTATCTTCAAGGATGGTCTACTATCGTAATAGTTAGAATCGCAATAAGGAACTATAGTATTCATATAATCGTTTCCGCCGGTCAGCTGTAGAACAACTAACACGGGTTCATGATTGGGTTGGTTCATCCTCTCACTCCTATACAATATCCAGGCTTAACATTAACCAAACTGATATTCCTTAGTTGATGCTATCAATGCAAAGGTTTCACCGACTCGTCTAGATAAGTCAGCAAGTTCTTGTTCACTATCCCATCGAATAGAACCCTCTTCTCGGACGTGATTTTTTATCTCCAAAAGGGAAGCGTCCTTTAGTTGTATCGGTCCTATCAGGTCCAAACATTCCTCTACAAATTTATCAGTGTTTTCGTAGGCGTTCTTACTCTTGATCCGTTCAATAACTTCTTGCATTCCCGGCAATTTGGTATTGCTAACTCTGTCGACAACGAAGTTTATGCGTTTTGCCAATGTCCCACTATTTATCCAACCGGTACCAGTGTGCCAGCCTTCAACACTAGGCGGGTCCAGGATGGTTTGGCCCATATAGCCGGGCTGTTTTGCAACGTCTTCAATGAGTGGTATGTCAGGGTGGGCCCCTTCCAGGTCTCTAGTAAACCTTATGGTACCAACAAACATTTCTATAGGACTCTTTATCTTTAAGTACAACGATTCTTTAAAGAAATCAGAATTGAACAGAGTTCTTAGAACAGATTTCATGTCATAGCCAGAACTTGAGAACTCATTTGCGATTATTTCAATTGCCTCGGGGTCTCTTGGGGGGTTGGTTGGCCAAAGTGGAACGGGAGGTTCATCGGCCACGAAAAAATTATATAGATGCCTGGCAATGAACCTGTGGCAGGCTGGGTGATCAATAATGATGTCAATGATGTCATCTCCATTAAACTTTCCATTATGACCGAGGAATGTTTTTTCTGAATAATCATGATCCTCTGGTTTGAACTCAAAGTCCCAGTAAAATCGCCCGTATGGATTCGTGGGTATTTTGGGACTTATGGTCCATCCTGTGAATGCCCGAGCGCAGTTTTTAACGTCATCTTCAGTGTAATTGCCCACACCCATGGAGAATAATTCCAACAGTTCACGCCCCCAGTTTTCGTTTGGGGATTGTTTGTGATTGAGATTATTGTCCAGCCAGAAAATCATTGCAGGATCTTTTGCTAGTTCAACTAAAAGGTCCCTATAACTGCCCATTCCATGATCTCGGAACATTTGAATCTGCTGAAGCATATGATTAGGGGCATCAACTTTTGCGTCTCCCGTAGCAAATAGGTGGTGATAAAACAATGCTAACTTTTCTTGGAGCGGGTGGTTCGTATGTATCATGTAATACAGCCAGTGCGTCACGCCCTGAACCTGGCTGAAGGCGACTTCGGTCATGGGTAGATACCGATAAAGCATACTTTCATCCACCGCGGCTTCAGAATCGGTGTTGAGCAATTCTTCTACTGTTGATTCGTAGCCATTGTCTGCTTTTGACTCAATTTCCGCTCGGCTAGCCCCGAAGCCAGCTCGGCGTAGGAGATGTGACATTAACGTTATGTCTTCTGTCGTAGGCATTCGTACCTCCATATGGCGCTAAAAGGTGATAACTTGGGTTCGTTTGTTTTGAGCCAAAATCCCCCTTCACTGGGCTGGTATGAAAGTTCATAATCGGTTACTTAGAATGCGTCCAATAATACCCTGAGAAGCATTGATATGGCTAGGTGGATATGTTGACCTTGTATAGGAAGAGGGAAAACGTCAAAGTTACACAGTTACATGTGTATGATAGTAAGAGAATCATCGTTGTGATCACTTCGATTGCGACAGGAGATCTATAATCAGTCAAGTTGTCGAGGACAAGGGGATTGTATATAACAAGACGAGGTATAAGTATTTGTAAATGTATGTGTTAATACGATGTTTTTGATGATGGAGAAAATTGTGAGGCATTTTAAATTTTTAGCTGCCACGTTCGCCTTATTTGGATTTAGTTTGACTGTAAACCCCGTATTTGCCTCCGGGCCTCCGCCAAATCCAACGGTCTATTCCGGGGCAGTTCAAGTTGATGGAACCTCCCCAGAGAATAGCGTTTTTGAAGTTGTGAATGCGATGAACAAGTGTATTGAGCGATGTGTTTTTGCCAAAGTTGGGTCCTATACTTCGATGGCATCCATAATAAGAGATGGTAAGTATGCGCTCGTGGTTGGTCCTCCTGATGCGACTTTTGTTGGAGGCGATATCACATTCCACTATGACGACAGACAGATGTCAGCTGCGTTTGATGAAAACACGCCGATGGCAGATGAGGTCGATGAATTTACCACGACTGCTTCGTTCCAGTCAAAGACTGGCTTTGACTTGACTTTTAATACAGAAAAGGTGGCGATGATGCCAAGCAATGAAGATCTTGTTTCCACCGAAACCAGTCCGCCGCTTAAATCGCCCAATTTTGTTAATGTTGATGCTGCTGAAGAGGATCAGGAAGACCGCAGGATCGAACCTACCAAGGCGGCTCTTACAGCTATAACGTCAGAGCAGAAGGAATCTTCGGATGTACATGCCAAAGAAGAGGGATCTGGGGATGAAATCGATTCTCAGGCAACTCAACTTGTCGATGAGCAATCGAGTGGTGGCGGGTGCATGATGTCTTCGGGCACTGACATTACCCTGATCATTGCATCTATCTTGCCTCCTGGGATAATCCTTTTTAGGCGCAAGATAAAAAGCTGACACTTCGGTAGGATACATCAAGCAGCCATTATGGATTGCTGGTAATATGCTGAAACAAATCTAGTATTGGAGGCTTGGTGTTAGATGAAAGTTTTTGGAGATTCTCCCTATGAATTTGAGATTGTAGAAGGGTTTTTCAAACGTCCAAAGGGATGGCCATTCGTTGAAGTAGCTGATGTTGCGGTGGATAAAGATGATAATGTCTACGTGTTCAACAGAGGTCCCTATAACGCTGTAATGATTTTTGATAAATCAGGGGATTATCTAAATGGATGGGGGAGAATCGGGCATGATTTTATCGTTCCTCACGGGCTTAGCGTGGGGCCGGATGGTTTGATCTATACTAGCGATACAGGTGATCATACTGTGAGGTGTTGGGATGGGCACGGTCGATTGATTCTCACTATTGGTCAACCCCTGGTCAATTCCCCGATTCAGAGTGGGAAACCATTCAACAAACCAACCCATCTAGCTGTTGCATCAAATGGTGATCTTTATGCCTCCGATGGCTATGGTAATTCGCATATACATTGTTTCGATTCTAGTGGGCGGTATAAATTCTCATGGGGAGGTCATGGTAGTGGACCGGGGCAGTTTGACACTATCCATAGTGTGTTTGTAGATATTGATGATGATGACAAGATTTATGCGGCCGATCGGTATAACAATCGTGTCCAGTTTTTCACCCGAAATGGAGACTTTACAGGAGAATGGACCGGATTGAACTTGCCAAATGATATCTGCAAAGGACCGGATGGCAATTTTTATATTGCTGAGCTTGATCATAGGATAAGCATTTTGAGTCCCAACGGAAAACTTCTGTCACGTTGGGGGGATGTGGGAATAGATGTTGATGATGTTGATACTGGGTCAGGTCTTCCAACGTCACCCAGTCGTAATCCCATGATTAGAGGAAGAGTGAAATATGAGCCTGGTGCGGGATTGTTTGGAGCACCACATGGGATTGCCGTTGATAGTCGGGGAAACTTATATGTTGCGGAAGTTTGCGAAGCATTTTTAGGTATCGATCGGGGAGATCGCAGCGTACAAAGGTTTGAGCCGATTTGAAGTTCAATGTGATGCGTACTTGCAGCGAATGTGGGTAGCACAAATATGATCATGTTTTTGCAATTTTTTTGTGTTCCAGTTTTATTATTTGATTATCCAATAGAATCCCAACATCAACACGAAGATCGGTTGTGTGCAATATAAAAACTTTGTTGGCAATAGTCATTGGTGGAGTGGCTAGAAATTACTCGTTAATCAATAATTTCAGAGATTGTTTCTCTTATGAAGCTGATACCCAAAGCGTATCCTACGTTTTGAATGTCCCTGCCTCCAGCGATCTCGAGTCGTGATGTGTTAACGCCCAATAAATTCCCTTGTTTGTCAATCAAAGGGCCTCCACTATTTCCGGGGTTTAAGGCAGCGTCAGTTTGAATAAATATGGGTCCATTCTCGGAAAGTTTTGTGATTGAAGATGCTATTCCAGAAGTAACACTGTAATTTCTGTTGCCTGGGTAGCCTAGAGCATAGACTGTTTCTCCGATCTCAGGGGCACGAGAAGTTTCGATTGACAGATATGGTAGATCTGTCTTTGCAATCGTTATTAAAGCGAGGTCTAGTTCTTCATCGTAATTGGAAAGTTTTCCATCGACAATCCTTCGGTCGCTGAGTTCTATGGTAATCGATGATTCCTCCCCCTCGATAATATGATAATTTGTTAGTACTGTCCCATCGGTTTCTATTAGAAATCCGGTTCCGCCATTGTTTCTCGTTCTAATACGAACTATGGAATCTCTTATCGTTTTCAAGATCTCAATAGTATTTGTCTCGGGGGTCGGTGAGGCCATTGGCGTAGCGGTACTTGTAACAGTAGGGGTTGGATAAGGTGTAGAGGTGTGTGTAGGAGTTGGAGTGAGGGTTGGAGTGATTGTTGGGCTTGTGATTATGTTGATAGCTTCTTTGATTAATTCAATATCGAGGCCCTGTTCTAAGAGGAATCCGGTTGCTAGGATCCCAAAGGGTATTCCAGTAGGCTGTGAAATGGGTGAGGGGATAGGAGTGGGCGGAGTCGGTGTTCTAGTAGGAACGGAAGTACTAGTAGGAATGGCAGTACTAGTAGGAGTCGGGGTGAAGGTCGGGATTGGAGTTGATATTGAGGCAGTGTGAGTCGAAGTGGGTAAAGGTGTGTTAAGTAACTGTCCGATCCTCGAGTCAACTATCGCGATGACCGTTGATTCTAAATCATGCTTGTCGATTTTGCTTTGTCTAGGAGCGGTTGTTGGTAATTTACCGTCGGGGCCACCTTTTGCGGGGTCTACGTTGGCTTTTTGAGAAATTCTGATGGGTGAAGGGGTAAGAGTTGGCTCAACGATTAGGGTTTCAGTAACCGACTGGTCATTAAACTCGCACGACATAACAATAATTAGCGTAAGGGTGACTAATATTATGGCTTTGACCGTATAAATTTCCTCACCTTTGTGGCTTTTACTTTCATGTTTGTTCCCCTGAAAATCATGTGACCCATTTTCCGGCCAGGTCGTACTGAGGTTTTACCGTAGGAATATAACTTGGTCGAGTTATCATTCAGGATCTGTGGCGTATGGTTTGAAATAGCTGAAATTTCATCGCCAAGCAAGTTCAATAGAATTGAATTTTCAGTAGAAACGGGTTCCGTAGTAGGTAATTTACACAGGCATCTAACCTGATTCTCAAATTGAGATATAGTAAATACATCCATTGTATGGTGACCAGAATTATGTGGCCTCGGAGCAATCTCGTTTACTACTAGATCTTCGTTTCCTAACAAGAACAGTTCTACACAAAAAACCCCTATGTCACTGATTGCGCGAATTACATCTTCACTGAGTCTTCTGGATTCCCTCCGAATTTTCTCCGTAACCCTAGCTGGGAATAGGCTCGTCCTTAAGATGTTGTTTTCGTGAAGGTTTTCAGTAGGTGGATAGGACATAATTTCTCCGTGGCCATTGGAGATTACTACCACGGAAAGTTCCTTCTCGAAATTTATGCGTTGTTCGACAACCCAAGGACCGTCACCGCCTATCAATGTTTTCGTATCAGTGAGTTGGTCTGTCAGTCCGATATTCCATTGACCATGCCCATCATACCCAGATGTTGCAGTCTTTATAATCCAGGGTCTAGGCAGTTTAATTTTCTCGAGGTCCTGCAGATTTGTTATTGCCTTGTGTTGGACCACTGGGAACCCATTATTTATTAAGAAGGTTTTCTCTGTGATCCTATTTTGAGCTAATGCGAGACTCTTACTCCCCGGGCGGACACTTATAAATTGTTCTAAATGCCTTACTAAATCTACAGGAACATTTTCCCATTCTAAGGAACATACATCTACACACTCAAGGAATTGAGATGTTATTGACTCATCGTTGAATGTGCCTGTGAAAGACTGTGAAGCAAACCTTTTTGCGGGGGCATCGGGATCTGGATCCCATACAGCTACCTTGTATCCCATGCGAATGGCAGATTCGACGAAGAAATTTCCTAATTGTCCACCTCCAAGCATACCGAGCGTGGATCCTGGTAGTACAGTTGTCATGGGTTTTTAGCTTCCTAGGCTGAATTTTCACTTAGAACGGATTCGGTTGTTTTGTTTCTCCATTCTTTTAGTTGGTTTCTGACTTTCAGGTCATTGACCCCTATTATTTCCAGGGCTAAGATGGCGGCGTTTTCGGCACCCGCTATTGCAACAGTAGCAACAGGTATACCTCTAGGCATTTGCACAATAGAAAGTAGTGAGTCCATTCCTTTTAGGTGTTCTAGTGGAACTGGCACGCCTATTACTGGTAACACTGTTTTTGCCGCTATCATGCCTGGTAGATGAGCTGCTCCACCTGCACCAGCAATGATAACTTTAGTGCCGCGTCCTTCAGCGTCTCCAGCAAATTGGAACAACCAATCCGGGGTACGGTGGGCGGACACAACTTTCAATTCACTTGGGATGCCAAATTCATCAAGAATGGAAATGGATTTTCTAAGTAAAGGGAAATCGGACTTACTGCCGCCAACTACACTAACGATTGGGCTTGCAATGTTTTGCATTATCTAAATCCTCCGCTTATCTTTGACTTTCCCATCCGAAGACACTGTGACAGGTTAACTTTACTACATAAAGTTCTTTATTATCATTGATCAACTAGGTATGTATCGGGATTCAGTTCTTTGGCTTTAATAAAATCTTGGTAGCCGTTCTCTATATTCCCTAGCATTTGATGGACTATACTTCTGTGTCGATATGATGACCAGTGCGTAGGATCTATCTCCAATGCCTTATTAAGATTTTTGAGAGCCTGATTGAGTTCCTTGGTCTCACTATATGCCAAGGCCTTGTTATGGTATGCATCACGGTATTCTGGATCCAGATTTATTGCCTTTGTGAAATCATTCAGAGCTGACTCCCACTCTCCCATGCAAAGTTTAGCGACTCCGCTGTTGTTCCAGGCGGTTGCATCATTGGGGTTAGAGGCCAACACGTCTGTAAACATTTTGAGTGCCATTTTGTGATCGCCCGAGTTGGCGAACTGATTCCCCAGTATGAAAGATTCGTTTGATGTAGGCATTTAATTAACCTCGGGTGACCTTATTCGGAACGCAAATTATTAACCTTCCAACGCAGTTTTACGAACCCACCTGTTTATTAACGCTATGGCTATTGTAGAATTAAGCTGGCAGAACTGATTTATATGAGATTGTATGAGTATTATACCTAGGGTTATTACAGATGATTGATACCAAGCCCGATGATTATGCAAAAATGCTTAGCACTGTAGAAGGGTCCAGATCTCTCATGGCGGGTTATGGCTTTGAGACTGTGGATTGTCCACTTCTGGAACCTACAGAATTGTTTGTGCGTAAATCTGGCGGGGAGATAACCAGCAGGCTTTATTCTTTCTTTGACGCTGCAGGGAATAGGGTGAGTTTAAGGCCCGAGTTCACGTCATCCATTATCAGGCAATATATCGATTCTGAAGATCAAAGGTGTGATGATAAGGTCCTAAAGCGTCAGTATGCGGGTCCTGTATTTCGTCTCGGTGGAGATAAAGATAAGTCGCAAGTTCGACAGTTCACTCAACAGGGAGCTGAAATGATAGGGGCTGGAGGGATTGGGCCAGATTCTGAAATGTTGAAACTCTCTCTGGAAATGATTTCAATGGCTGGGTTAAAAAATATCAGGGTTAAATTGGGTAATACTGGTATTGTAAGGCTATTCCTGAGCCGGTATGAAATAAATGAGGCTACTGCTTTGTACGTTATATCCAATTTGAAAAAATTGAATAGTGGGGCAGAGACCCCACAATCACTTTTAGACTCAGCTCTTAATATAGGACTTGTCAACGAGAATAAAACTCCGACACCATTGGAGGATCTATCCAACGAAGTTCTAAGTGTTATCCAGACCTTAATGCCTCAAAGTATCTCTGAAAATACGGGAAGGAGGACTAAGGAACAAATCGTATCACGTTTATTGAGGAAGATTTCTGGTGGTATCTCGAGTGATGAATTCATTTCGGCTATTTCAGGGGTTATGAAATTCACCTCAATCGTTGATGGTGAGATATCAAGAGATCGTGACTTGGGGACAGAAGACGAATTAGGGTCGGCGATGGAATATTTCAATAGTTTGGTAGAGGGAATAGGTGAGGTTGCTGGCTTGAACATAGACTATTATCTGGAGTTAGGAAATGGGCGTGGGCTGACATACTATACGGGCTTGGTGTTTGATTTCGAAGCGGAAATTCCCGATGGTTGGCAGCCTTTAGGTGGAGGTGGCAGATATGATGAATTGGTGAAAGCATTAGGTGCAAAATGTGATAGACCTGCTATTGGATTTGCTCTAAACATGGACGCTGTTATAAAAGCCAAGGAATGCTGCTCGTGATCGAAGTAAATGGTGGAATACGGATAGCTGTACCGAGTGATGGAGCAATGCATGATCCGACGCTGTCCTTTCTTGAGGGTTGTGGGCTGGGCGTAGACAGAGGGAATAGCCGCAGGTATATTGCCAGTATTCCCAGTTTGGATGGGGTCACCATTCTTTTTCAGAGAAGCTCAGATATAACAAGCAAAGTTGAAGATGGAAGCGCTGACCTGGGCATCCTGGGGTATGATCGTTTTCTTGAAATGAGAAGAGAAGATGGATCTTCTGCTGTGGTAATGAATGGTTTGGGTTTTGGTGGATGTGCTCTTGTTGTTGGTGTACCAGATTCTTGGGTAGACGTAGTAACCATGGCAGATTTAGCAGACGTCGCTATGGAATTCCGTGACGAAGGAAAGTATCTAAGAATCGCAACTAAATCACCGAGATTGGTAGAAAGATTCTTAGTATCTAGTGGGATCAACTATTTTTCTTTAGTTCAATCGAGTGGAACACTAGAGGCATCTCCTGCCATGGGCTTTGCCGATATTATCGTGGATATAACCTCTTCGGGTAACACGATGAGGGAGAATCGCCTTAAAACTTTGCTTGGTGGTACAGTCATTAAATCCGAGGCCTGTTTGATAGGTAATGTGGGGTCCATAAAAGCAAGCTCTTCCAAGCAAAATTTGTCGAGGGCTTTCGTAGATACAATCGCTGCGCATTTGCAATCCAAGGACTATTACACTGTAACCGCAAACATAAATGGAGATGACCCTAGTGAGGTGTCGAGACGATTATTGGAACAAACGGAGTTAGTGGGCCTTAGAGGGCCGACAATTGCCAAAGTATATGCTGGTGGAAATGAAAATTGGTATGCTCTCACTCTTGTTATTCAGAGGTCACAGCTTATGAATGCCGTTAACAAATTAAGAGATATAGGTGGTACGAGCGTAACGGTTTCTCAGCCTAGCTACGTATTTCAGACAGGGTCCGATATGATTGCTACCTTTCTAGGCGATTAGAATTTTGCCTAATTTACCTGCCCATATACACTATGCTGCCGAGTCCGCATTGAATTTTGACAACTCTGTAATTAATGAGCATGTATCTTTGTATTTGCTTGGAGCAACAGCACCTGATATTAGAGTGATTACGAAGAAGGATCGTTCGATATATCACTTTGTCACCCTGGATTTTGAGGAAGTGGGGGATGGGCTGCGAAACTTATTTTACGACAAAGGAGAGTCTATCGATGCTGCGAGTTTGTCGGCCCCATCAATGGCTTTTATGGCGGGTTACGTGACCCACTTGATGTTAGACGAAACCTGGATCAAAAATATGTTTCGACCTTACTTTAGTACAGATGGTGTATTCAGCGACCTGAATGTAGGGTTAATAATGGATAGAGCTTTACAACTTGAGTTGGATAGGAGATTTTGGGAATCAGTCAATCCATATTTAGATTCGATTAGTGTGTGTGACATCGATATTGATATTGAATTTCTCCAAAAGGACCCCATCTACCAATGGCGTGATTGGGTAGTGACCTCCCTAGAAAGAGAATTTTCTTGGGACCGTCTAAGGTTTATGGCTAAAAGAATTTCTAGGGGTGTTTTGGATCACCCTGTACATGGTTTAGCAGACAAATTCGTCGTTGATCCCAGTCTAGCTTTGCAAGAATTATTTGAACAGTTGCCCGAGGGAGTTATAGAGGAATTTTCTGATCAAAGTTACACGAACATTAGGCTGGGATTAGAGCGATTCCTGAAATGATGCGTTATACAGGGTATGAGCTTTCCCATAAAGCTCTTGAGATTATTAGGAAGACTCGACAGTCAGGGACGCCGGATTGGGTTACTGAGTCAGCTTATGACTTATTTGGAGAGCGAATGGGCATTGACGAGTTTGTTTTGCGCATTATCAATGAGGTCAGAGCCGGCGGAGATAGATCGGTCATTAATTTAACCGAAAAAATTGAAGGTGAGCGAATAGAATCCGTTGTTGTGCCCGAAGATGAAATGAAAAATGCCTATAAAGAAACACCTTCAAAACTGAGGGATTCTCTTGAAAGAATGGCGGAAAGGATTGAATCGTTTCATTCTCGAAGTATGCCCATAACTTGGAATGACGATGTTGCGGGTTATGGTCAGAAGTTCATTCCAGTGGAATCCGTTGGTGTATATGTGCCTGGAGGTACAGCGAAGTATCCATCTACTGTACTCATGACGGCTGTACCCGCGCGTGTGGCGGGTGTGAGTGACGTTTCTTTAGCCTGTCCAGTGTATGAAGATGGGTTGCCTGCAAAATCTGTTTTGGCTGCTGGATATATTGCGGGTGTTTCAACCGTTTACAGGATCGGTGGAGTTCAGGCGATAGCATCTTTGGCTTATGGAACTGAATCGGTCCGTAATGTAGATCTTATATGTGGACCAGGAAACCTATTGGTTACACTAGCCAAGAAGGCTGTATTTGGGGATGTGGGAATTGATGGATTGTATGGACCCACGGAGACAGTGTTATTAGCAGATGATAGTGCGAACCCCGTGTTGTGCGCGGCCGATCTAATAGCCCAAGCTGAACACGATCAAAGGGCTATCCCGATATTGATAACTTCATCTGAAAGCCTGGCAGATGAAGTGGAAGAGCAAATAAACATCCGACTACCAAAAGCTGAAAGAAAGGATATAGCTAAAGGTTCAATCGATAGCAATGGGATCATAAGTATTGTTGAAACTGATGCGGAAGCAATCGCACTTGTGAATGAATTTGCACCTGAGCACTTATGTATCTTGTCAGAAAATGCTGGTCGTATTTTGCCTTCGGTCAAAAATGCCGGGATGATTTTCATTGGTGAATATTCTCATGAGGTGTTGGGGGATTACGGCGCTGGTCCAAGCCATGTGATGCCGACGGGAGGGACCGCAAAATTTAATGCCGGTTTAGGGGTACATACTTTTTTAAAACCTGTACCCGTAGTATCTATACCTAGGGAGACTGCATTGAGTATCATAGATGATGTGTCTGAGATTGCGAGAGAGGAAGGGTTAACCGCTCACGCCGAGGCGGCCGAGGTAAGACGAGAGTTTGAGTAGATTGATAATTTCTTTCGCCTATGTTGGGAGTGCAAAATAATTAGATGGACATTGATAGTTTTATCAGGCCTCACTTGTTGAACCTTAGAACCTATGATGCTGTTGTGGCCCCGGATGTACTAGCATCCAAGGCCGGAATTCCAGAGCGCAATATCGTGAAGCTCAACGGTAATGAAAATCCTTATGGATGCTCTCCTCTCGTAAGGGAGGCAGTGTTAAAGGTCCCAATGCATATATATCCGGATCCTGAGCAAAGTAAGATGCGCGAGGCCTTGTCAAAGTATACGGGGCTTGATCCAGGGAATATAGTGGTTGGGGCAGGGGCCGATGAGCTTATTGATCTTCTGTTTCGACTATTCGTTTCACCTGGGGATACTATACTAGACTTTGAGCCAACTTTCGGGATGTACAGTTTTTGCGCAAATGTTGCTGGCGGTAAGGTGCTATTTGTACAAAGGGACGATGAATTCGAAATCGATGTAGAAGAGGCTATCGCTGCTATAAACAACTCTACTAAGATTATATTTGTAACTTCTCCGAATAATCCAACAGGTAACTTGGTTAAACGCGACCAACTTATTCGGCTTTTGTCTACCGGGTTAATCGTTGTGGTTGATGAAGCATATTACGAATTCTCGGGGGAAACTTCACAGGATCTCGTTGAAGACAATGAAAATTTGATTATTCTTCGTACATTTAGTAAGTGGGCAGGATTAGCTGGACTTCGGGTAGGGTATGGGATAATGCATCCAAAAGTAGCCAGGCATTTCATGGATATTAAGCCTCCATATAATGTAAATATAGCCGCAGAAGCCGCAATGATCGCTTCTTTACAGGATTCAGAATATCTCTTAAACAATGTGTCAAAGATAGTCACCGAACGGATCCGTATGTTTGATTTGTTGAGTGATATAAACGGAATGAAGGTTTGGCCTTCCCACGGAAATTTCATTTTATGTGAGTTTGCACAAAATCAGGCTAGGATTGTATACGAATTTCTGGTTATGAAGGGTATATTTGTAAGGAAATATGATTCTGATAGGCTGAAAGATAGTATCAGGGTGGCTGTCGGGACTCCGAGTCAAACAGATGCATTTATAGATTCGATTCGCAAATCAATGTTAAACGAAAGGGGAAATGGGTGAATTTCCGAAGTTCCAAACAGGCGAGGAAAACAGGCGAGACTGATGTACAAATATCGATCGATATAGATGGATCTGGTAATTACCATATAGAAACGGGCAACGGTATGTTTAATCATTTACTAGCCCAATTAGCAAGGCATGGATTAATAGATATTGATATAGAGGTGCAGGGTGATGTAGAAGTGGGTTGGCACCATATCGTGGAAGATACGGCGATCGTCTTGGGCCATGCATTTAAGGAAGCTGTAGGTGAAGGAAGAGGTATAACTAGAGTGGGGAATGCAATTGTCCCTTTGGATGAAGCGTTGGTCCTATCCGTGATAGATTACAGCGGGCGTGGCTATTCTGTGATTGATGTTCCTCTTGGTCAGAGTGATTTGGGAGAGCTCCCATCCGATCTTGTAAGGCATTTTCTTGAAACTTTTTCAAGAGAAGGTTGTTTCAATCTCCATGTTAAAGCGATGGCGGGTATGAACAATCATCACATCGCTGAGGCTGTTTTTAAGAGCTTAGCCAGGGCGCTTAGGATGGCCCTTTCTCGTGATGAGCCTTTGGGTCAGGAAGTACCTAGTACTAAGGGTGTTATTGGATAGTCGATTTGGTCAGTTCCAATTGATAGTCCTCAATGATGGGGTTGGTCAACAGTTTTTCACACATAGTTGTAATAGCTTGCTTCGCCGTGTCAGCGGAGTCTTCTTCGAGAGTCAAGTGAATCAATTTACCGGTTCGGATTTTGCTGACAGATTGGAATCCCATTCTCTTTAAACTTTTATATATTGTTTGACCCTCCGGGTCACTGACCGATTCTCTGAGGCTGATGTATATTTTAGCGTCAAACATCATAGCTAATTGGCGTAAGGCTCTGGTGCGTTGGGTGAGCTTTCATGTGAGTTGATAAACTTCTTTATTCTCCCAGCGTCATATGTATCAAAGGAATCTATAAAGGTCCAGGCGGTGACAGCAATAGTGGTGCTCATGTCCGGATACGGTGATAGAAGTACCTTTAGATTATTTGACCGGGCCTCAGCAACGATTTCTTTCAAGTTTTCGACAAGCTGTTCACATTCCTGAGGGCAATTATAGGTGATGGAAATACCGCCATGTTCCAAGTTGTGAAGGCGGCGTTCTTCCTGTATGTATTGGGTGTGGATTCCCCATTTGACTGGTGCTAAGGGCTGAGGGTAGTGCCATCCTGACGTAGCAGGAACGGAGTTGTAGGGTGGATGTGTTGCGCCTTCCTCTATGTGATCGCGTCCTTGAGATTCGATGCGCTGACCGGGCCCATCCGGGTTCCCACTGGAAAAGAGGCCGTCTAATGGGATACTTGGTAGGAATAGGGATAGTATGAATAGGCCTGCGATTGAGGCTACAGCTAATCCTCCTAACCAGCGTATGACTTTTCGGCGATTGTGCCTTCTGGACCTTCTTGCTGCTCTCGCTTGTGTGGGAGTTAGTTTATTGCTTTGTTTTGGTTGTTTATTTGCCATGTCTTTGGGTCACATATGCTCTAGTATATTACGTTCATCGGATATTTGTATTAGTTATTCTGCGGAAAGCCTCATGGTATCTTTTCTGTGTCTTGCACACAATATCTTCTGGAATCATTGGAGCCGGTGGTTCTCGGTTCCAGCCTTGCGATAATAGCCAGTCTCTCACGTATTGCTTATCATAATTAACCGGGTTGTCTGCCATGGGATCTTGCTTGTCCCAGAATCTGCTGGAATCAGGAGTAAGTAACTCGTCTATAAGAGTGATTGTGCCTGCTATGATCCCAAATTCCATTTTTGTATCAGCTATAATTATATTCCTATTCAGGGCGTATTCATGAGCGAATGAATATACTTTTAAGGTTATGTCTTTTAACTCTTCTGTTAAGTCAGCCCCGATCAATGACGCCATCATATCTACTGTAATGTTTTCATCATGGCCTTCATTCGATTTTGTAGCGGGCGTAAATATTGGTTCGGGGAATCGGTCGCCCTCTCTTAAACCTTTCGGCATCGGTGTACCTGCTATTTTCCCCGTGGATTTGTACTCTTGTAAGGCTGACCCGGTTATATATCCTCTGGCGACGCATTCTATATCGATGCGTTTTGCTTTCTTGACTACCATGGATCTGCGTTTAATTTCGGCTGATAGATTGGATTTGGGATCATCGAGTGTCAAACCGACAAAATGGTTCGGTACGATATGTGTCGTGATATTAAACCAAAAAGCTGATAATTGGTTCAGAACGATACCTTTCCCTGGAATTGGGTTTGGCAGGACGACGTCGTAAGCTGATATTCTATCTGTGCACACCATGAGTAGTTTATTACTAGATAACTCGTGGGAGTCCCTTACTTTACCTCGGTGGACTAACTTTGGCAGTTTATTGGTACCTGTAGGTTCAAAAGTCGGCATGATTATCTTAAAGTCGCCTTGTTAAAAATATCGTCGATATGTTTTGTGTAGTTATTGTAGTTGAATAGAGTGGTTAAATCTTCTTCAGATAGAAGGTCTTTAACTCGAATGTCTCTTTTTATTAATTCACGGAAATCGTGACCTTGGTCCCAGGTTTTCATGGAGTTTTCTTGGACAACTTTATAAGCTTCAGTGCGCGTTAGACCTTTTTCAACCAATAGGAGCATTGTCTTTTGGGAGAAAAGCAATCCTTTAGTGAGTTCAATATTGTCCAACATTCGGTCTTCATACACATTGAGATTCTTGATGACACCGGCGAGTAAGTTAGTTATATAGTCTAACGCCAGACAGGAGTCCGGCAAGATGATTCTTTCGGCTGATGAATGGCTGATATCCCTTTCTCCCCATAGGGCTACATTTTCCATTGCAGTTATGGAGTGACCCCTTATCAGCCTAGCTAGACCGCAAACCCTCTCTGTCAACTCGGGATTTCTCTTATGGGGCATCGAAGAGGATCCAGTTTGATGTTCCCCAAAAGGTTCCTCTACCTCGCGTATCTCTGTGCGTTGTAAGGCTCTGATCTCAGTGGCAATTTTTTCTAAAGTGGCTGCGATGAGGGCAAGTGTTGTAACGAAGTGAGCATGCCGATCTCGCTGGATAATTTGGTTAGATATAGGAGCTGGTTTCAGTCCTAACTGGGAGCAAACTTCTAATTCTATGGAAGGTGGCATGGTGGCGTGGGTTCCCACCGGCCCCGATAATTTCCCTACTGAAATATTGGATTTGGCTTCACTTAGTCGCTTTCTGCTCCGGTTGATTTCGTCCCACCACAAAGCCATTTTAAGGCCGAATGTTATTGGTTCCGCGTGGACTCCATGTGTGCGGCCGATCATCAAGGAATATTTGTATTGCTGTGCTTTTTCTTTTAAGTTGTTGGATAGTATTGTCAACTCTTGATCTAGAGCTTCACTTGATTGCATCAATTGAATGCTCGTGGCTGTGTCCCATATGTCGCTCGTGGTTAAGCCTTGATGAATCCATCTGCCTTCGGGGCCCATACTGTGAGTGACAGACTGCAGGAACGCCGTCATATCATGCTTTGTTTTGTCAAGGGTTTCCTGAAAGACACTGAAGTCGTATTCAGCCTGACGGATCTTATTCATCTCTTCAGGAGATATTAATCCTGTTTTGGCCCAGGCTTCACATACGGCTATCTCGATCTGTAGCCAGATGTCATATTTGTTTTGATCAGACCAAATTGATTTCATGCCGGCTCTTGAATATCTTTCAATCATTATTTACACCTGATAAGTACGTATGTTATTTAGCTCTAAATATTTGATCACCGAGACGCTATATCTCGTCTGACATATTTATCTTTGAAGTCAATTTTATCTATATTCTGGTATACAATGTCGGACGTTTCGTAAATGCTTGATCCTGTAGCACACACCGACAATACCCGCCCGCCATTTGTAACGACACTACCTGACTCATTCGTTCGGGTCCCTGCATGAAAAATATTGACCGGATCTTTTATCTTATGTAGGCCACTAATCTCATACCCTGTATTGTATTTCGCAGGATATCCTCCCGATGCCATCACTACAGAAACGCTTGCTTTATCATCCCATATCACGTCTTTCGGTCCAAGATTACCATGTACACAGCTTTTGAATACATTCAACAAATCAGTCTGCAGTAAGGGAATTATCACCTGAGTTTCCGGGTCTCCCAGTCTGCAATTAAATTCAACGACTTTGGGGCCTTCAGCTGTGATCATTAGTCCTGCAAATATTGTTCCTATGAATGGAGCTACATCGGTTTGCATAGCTCTGATAATAGGCTTTAAAATTTCGGTTGTTATTTCGTTTTCAAGTGATGGGGACCAAAATGAGGGCGGAGAAAAAGCTCCCATACCCCCAGTGTTGAGTCCGGTATCTCCCTCTCCGATTCTTTTGTGGTCGCATGCCGCGATAATAGGAGATATATTTGTGCCATCTGTGAAGGTAAAAACACTTACTTCGGGCCCTACAAGGAATTCCTCTATCAGTATCAATTTTCCAGCATCTCCGAATATACGGGTAACCATGAGATCTTTGATAGCTTTATAGGCTTCCTTTTCATCTCTGCAAATGTATACGCCTTTCCCTGAAGCTAATCCGTCTGCTTTTATCACTGTCGGGTATGTTGTAAGTTGTTTTAAATGTGTAGCCGCTTGTTTGTGGTCATGAAACAGGGTTGAGTTAGCGGTTGGGATGTGCCACTTACGCATTAGTGATTTGGCAAATGATTTACTAGATTCTAGTCTTGCTGGTCCAGCTTTTGGACCGAAAATGTCACGATTATTATCAGAAAACCTGTCAACAATACCAGCCGCTAATGGTGCCTCTGGCCCTACGATTGTGAGGTCCACATCTTGAGACTCAACAAAATGAAGCAGCCCTTCTAAGTCCGTCTCGGTGATATCTATGTTGGTTCCAAATGATGAGGTGCCAGCGTTGCCCGGAGCTATGAATAGTTGCGTTAAAAGAGCGCTCTGGCTTATTTTCCAAGCTAGTGCATGTTCTCTACCTCCACCACCTACGAGTAGTACTTTCACGAATCCAATTGCTCCTCACTTTGATATTGGCCTACTTGAGTTTTATTGGTGGGAATCCCCTTATCGGTACATTTCCCCCTGCTAATTACCAAGTAGAGATTATTCCCACTCTATAGTCCCTGGTGGCTTACTTGTAATGTCAAATACAACCCGGTTGACGTTCTCTACTTCGTTGGATATCCTGCTTGATATTTTTGCAAGGACTTCGTAAGGTAACCTTGCCCAATCCGCGGTCATGGCGTCGTCACTTTTGACCGCTCTTATCGCAATTACATGTCCATAGGTTCTAAAGTCACCTGTGACCCCTACAGACTTAGAGTCTGTTAAAACAGCGAATGTTTGCCACAATTCCTGGTATAAATTATTCGCTTTGATCTCGTCCATCACAATCCAATCGGATTCTTGCAAAGTGGCCAGTTTTTGGTGAGTTACTTCACCGATGATTCGAATGGCGAGGCCCGGTCCTGGAAAAGGTTGTCTGTAGACCATCTCTTCTGGTAGCCCCAGCTCCAATCCAACTTCTCGTACTTCGTCCTTGAATAAGTATCTGAGAGGTTCTACGAGCTCCAATTTCATATGATCCGGCAGCCCGCCAACGTTGTGGTGGGTCTTGATGGTTGCAGAAACAGAATTTTCTGAATTCTCACTCTCGATTACATCTGGGTAAAGGGTGCCTTGTGTTAGGAAATCCACCTGACCCAGTCTGGCCGCTTCTTCGTCGAATACCTTAATAAATTCTTGCCCAATGATTTTCCGTTTTTCCTCAGGGTCAACGATCCCTTTTAAGGCTGACAAAAATCTTTTAGATGACTCGCTGAATACCAAGTTTACCTCTAGGTATTTTTCGAAAGTGCTTCGTACCCGTTCAGGTTCTTCTTTTCTCATTAAGCCATTATCCACAAAAATACATGTGAGCTGGTCTCCAACAGCTTGGTGTACCAAAGTGGCTGCTACAGCGGAGTCGACGCCGCCAGAAAGTGCACATATTACTTTGCCAGATCCCACTTGATCTCTAATATTTTGGATAGAGGTATTGACGAAATTCTGAGGAGTCCATAGTGTTCCTACTTTGCAAATCTCATACAGGAAATTATCAATGATATCCTTGCCTTGCGGCGTATGTACAACTTCTGGATGGAACTGTATTCCAATTATTCCGCTCCCATTGCTTATTGCAGCGATAGGGGCATTGTCTGTATATGCTGTTGGGAAAAACTTGGGAGGCAGTTCGGTAATTTGGTCTGCATGACTCATCCACACAGGTATAGAAGTTGGGATGTTTTGGAATAATAGGTCATCGCCTGTATTTTGGTGCAAAATAGCATGGCCGTATTCTCTTTTGTTAGCTAGAGAAACTGCGCCCCCTAACTGGTGCACCATGACCTGCATACCGTAGCATATTCCTAGTACGGGTAGGTTGGATTCGTATACCCACATGGGAGCAGAGGGGGCATCGTCGTCGTATACACTCGACGGGCCACCAGATAGCACTATCCCTTTGGGGTTGAGTTCTTGTATGGAGTCCCAGGTGGCCTGGAATGAAACTATTTCACAGTAAACCTTACTTTCCCTAATTCGTCTTGCTATAAGCCTGCTGTACTGTGATCCAAAGTCGACGACTATTATGGATTCTCTATGGAGTTGATGTTCAGTGGGATCTTGCTTTGAGAAACTTTCCTTTTCTTGGGAGATTTCAAGATAGGCGGAAACCTCCAGATCGTCGCTTGATGAAATACGGCGTGATTTTCCTGAGTCGGGAGTGGTTTCCATATATTAATTGACTTCCTTTGATTATGCTATACTTCGGTTCAGCTGAATTTGAAGGAATTTTCCCATTCTCTGTGTAGTAAGTAGTAATCAAGAATCGTTAGCTTTGGCCGCTAATATCTTATTAGATGGGGGAGTGGTTTGCATACCCACTGATACAGTCTATGGGCTGGCAGCATCGGCCATTGACGAAAAGGCTATACTTTCCATATTTTGTCTAAAACAGAGGCTTAGATCGTCGGCCTTACCAGTTTTGGTGGGCTCTACTGACATTGCGGAAAACTATGTTCAGGGGATTTCGGATGAGGCACGTGTGTTGGCGGATGAATTTTGGCCTGGGGCACTTACGATGATTTTCCAGAGCGCTGGGATCATCCCAGACCTTGTCACGGCAGGTACAGGCAAGGTCGCAATAAGGATACCAAATCATAAGGTGCCTTTATCACTTTGCGAGCAAACAGGTGTCCCTATAATAGGTACTAGCGCCAATACTAGCGGTGAGCCTCCGTTGACTAATGCTAGGGATGTTGAAAAATATTTCTCGAATTCTTCGCTGAACCTGGTGATAGATGGAGGTGTTTCAAAGAGTTTTTCCCCATCGACTGTTATTGATGTTTCATCTTATCCCCCTACCATTGTTAGAGAAGGTATTATTAGTAAAGGGGAGATAATTGATCGATGTGGAATAGAGGTTGATAAGAAACAGTGAGTTTTAAGGACGTGCATACGCTTGAGTTGGAGATTAATAAAGAACTTAGGTCACGCCTGAATTCGAAAAATATGCCCTTGTACGACATGATGTCCTATCATTTGGGTATTGGTCAGGATCAGGAAGGTATAGTACCGGAGAGACAAATTGGCAATATTTTCCAAATGGCTGTGCAAGCTTTTGGCGGAGACACGGATCGCACGATTCTGGTAGCAGTCGCATTAGAGTTAATAAATGGATTTTGTGAAATCCATGATGATGTTCAATCCGGCAGGCCCGATAGAAACGGGAAAGATACTGTGTGGTGGCTTTGGGGTCCAGCACAGGCTATCAATGCGGGTGATGGGATGCACTCATTAGCTAGGTTGGTTGCTTCGAGAATAGGCGAATATGGATTTTCCCAAGACCAGTCTTTTGAAATTGTGCGCAGTTTGGATGATGCGACTCTATTGGCATGTGAGGGTCGATATAGAGACCTAGAAATGCAGGATCAATTGTCGGTGTCCGAGGATTCCTATGTGAGAACGGTACAGGAGAAAGTTGGGGCGCTTTTCGGAGCAGCTTTTTCGATTGCTGCATTTCTGACAGGAAGGGAAGAGAAAATAATAACCCGATTGCGTGGAAGCGGGTATAAGCTAGGGGAGGCTTTTCAACTTAATAGCGATATGACGGGGTTGTGGGGAAACAGTGGCTCTGACGTTTCTGTGAACTTTCTTAACAAGAAGAAACTCTACCCAGTGGTTGTTGCGCTGGGTTTAGCTGATCCAGGGCAAAAAAGAAGATTGGGCGAGATCTATTTCAAGCGTGTTTTAGAAGCTGAAGATTTGGAAAAGGTCAGGATTATTTTGGATGAGTTGGATATACGAGACATTAGTATGACGGCTACCGCGCAGGCTGCCGAAGTGGTCTTTAAAGATATCAAAACTTATACACTAGGAGGAGATGAAACTGAGTCACTAATATCCTACTTAAATCGTGTGGTGTATGGTGGAATTTGAAGGAATAGGGAAGGTTACCATCAATGATTTACCTCTCGACGCCAAGACGGTATTGGTGAGAGTGGACTTTAATGTCCCTTTTAAACCAAATACGTGCGATATTGCGGACCCTAGTAGGGTCAGGGCTTCTTTGCCCACTATTTTAAACCTTACTGCCAGGCAATCTAAGGTTATACTTTGCTCGCATATGGGGCGTCCTAATGGTAAAAAAGTACCCGCTCTTAGTTTGCGTCCAGTAGCGCATTTGTTAAGCAATGATCTGGGCCGTCGAGTCTTGTTTAGTGATGATTGTTTGGGTGATAGAGTCTCACAACAGGTTCGTGAAATGGGAGAAGGAGATGTGCTTTTACTAGAAAATCTAAGGTTTCATCGTGAAGAAGAATTAAATGATCGAGGATTCGCCATGAAATTGGCATCGCTAGCCGATTTTTTCGTAAATGATGCCTTCGGAGTTTCGCACAGATCTCATGCATCGATAACAGGTATCCCGTCGCACTTACCATCTGCCGCTGGGTTGCTTCTGGAACGAGAGATAAAGATGTTAGGCGATGTATTGAGTGATCCTAAACGTCCCCTAATCGCTCTTTTAGGTGGTTCAAAAATTTCAGATAAGTTGAAGATGGTTGAGAAGTTGGTAGGGATTGCCGACAATGTGTTGATTGGAGGTGGTATGGCTGCTACGTTCTTGAAAGCGGCTGGATTCGAAGTCGGGCATTCACCTGTGGAATCAGAGCTTTTTGGGTTTGTTCATGGTATCTATGGTAAAGATGAAGTTCGTTCTGGCTTTAGTTCTGTGCATTTGCCGTCGGATGTTGTGGTGCAAAGTGGTCAGAACCATTCTTCAAGTCATCGCGTAGTGAGTATTGATAACATAAGTCCGGTGGAGACTATTTTAGACATAGGACCTGATACCATTAGTAAATATCGACTGATTCTTGAAGAAAGTGGGACCGTTTTGTGGAATGGGCCTATGGGGATGTACGAATTCCCGCAATTTGCCCTCGGTACCCAAAAATTGGCAGAGGTAATCTCTGGGGGTGCCATGACTTCTGTGGTTGGAGGTGGGTCTACTGCTGATGCAGTAACCAGGTTCGGTTTTGAACCTGGGATGGATCATGTTTCAACAGGAGGAGGGGCTTCCCTAGAGTTCTTGCAAAACGGTACTTTACCTGGCATCAGTGTGATACCTGACAAATAATCAAGCTATTTCAACTTATGCAGCAGTATCGGAGTTGAGTGAATGATTGATTTTCCTAATATTACGGATATATGTAGAGCTACTGAGTCCAAGATAGTAATGGTTGTTGTGGATGGACTTGGGGGAATGCGGCATCCCCACTTTGGCATGAGTGAATTAGAGTCTGCGGAGATTCCAGTTTTGGATGGACTTGCCTCTCAGAGTGACTGCGGTGTGACTACGCCCGTTTTACCGGGTATTTCACCGGGCAGCGGTCCGGGTCATATGGGTTTGTTTGGATATGATCCTCTGAAGTACTTGGTTGGCAGGGGTGTGTTGGAAGGTATGGGCATAGGAATCGACATACCAGATGGATTTGTGGCTGCTAGAGGTAATTTCTGTATCGTAGATTCAAATGGGTTAATAATCGATCGTCGAGCTCATAGAATTGACTCAGGGGAAGGTAAACGGCTTTGTAAGGTTATTAATGAAAGAATCAAAGCTGAATCGAATGGAAATTCAATGGATATTACATTTGAGATGTTTCCAGTTATGGATTATCGTTTTGTTTTGCTTTGCAGAAATGCTACGGCGGGGGTAACTATGACGGATCCTCAAGTGGAAGGTGTTCGGATTTTAGATTCCAAGCCAATGGAATTGGAGGATAGTAGGATGGCTGCTGCGATCAATGGATTTAGCGACGAAGTAAGTCTGCTACTTGCTGAGGATCCTTTATCAACAGCCAACGCAATATTATTACGGGGGTTTTCCACTCCGCCTAAGCTCCCAGATTTTGGGAAAACTTACAATCTTAATGCAGCGGCAATAGCAGGATATCCGATGTACCGTGGTTTAGCGAGCCTGCTAGGCATGAAAATTTTGGAAAGCCAGCAAGATTTCGCGGATGAAATACGGACTCTCACCGAAAATTTTCAAAAATTCAACTTCTTTTTTGTGCACTATAAACCGGCAGACAGTGCAGGGGAGGATGGGGATTTTGGAGCCAAGGTGCAAAGTTTAGAGTATTTCGACTCTCAATTGCACGGTATTCTAGACTTAAATCCTGATGTTTTAGTGGTTTGCGGAGACCATTCTACGCCAGCTTATATGGAAAACCATAGCTGGCATCCTGTACCGTTTCTTGTGAAGTCTAAATATTCGGAGAGTTATAGCGCCAGTTTTACGGAACGGGAATGTCGTAACGGGACGGCAGGTAGGATAAGATCCGAAGAACTGATGCTAATGGCCCTGGCCCATGCAGGCAAACTGAACCGGTTTGGTCCATGAGACCCAGAGATATTGAGATATCAATATTTGGCAATTGGAAAATGAACTATGGTCGGGTAAATTCAGTGAATCTTGCCCAAAATATCGAGTCTTTTTTAAGCTTGGTGCCCTCGTCATTAGAGGTTGGGGTTTGTCCAACATTTACTTCCCTGTATCCCGTATATAAGGCGTTAGGCGTTGGAAGTAAACTAAGGCTTTGTGCGCAAAACTGCCACTCTGAAGAGGCGGGTTCTTTCACGGGAGAGATTGCTGCAAACATGCTGGCGGAAACGTGCCAATATGTCCTGCTGGGGCATTCTGAAAGACGCACTGCCGACACCTCGGAAACAGCTAACTTAAACAATAAAATAGCTATGGTTGTGAAAAATGACATGGTCCCGATCTTATGTGTGGGCGAGGAAGATATTGGGGGAGGAGTCGATGGTGCCATTGATGTTGTGGTTGGGCAAGTAATGGCTGCGCTAGAGGTGATAGGGAAAACAGATCGGGTTGTCATCGCATACGAACCTGTTTGGGCTATAGGTAGTGGCCGGGGTGCGCTGCCCCATGTTGTGAAAGGTAGGCTGGATGCCATACGGGAACGCCTAGTTAGGCAGCGTGGGCCTGAGTTTGGCTTGAGTACTCCTATCTTGTATGGTGGCAGTGTCAGTGAAATTAATGCCGTCCAATACATTGAGGCCGGAGGAGCCGATGGTTTACTAGTGGGAGCCGCAAGCCTTGACTACAAGAGATTTACTGGCATATTAAGTAAAGTGTCGGAACTTATTTTAAATACGGAACGGTCATGTGAAGAATAAATGCCTGGTTATTGTAGGGCCTACGGGGGTTGGGAAAAGTGCGATTGCTGTTGAGGTATGCCTTCGAATCAATGGCGAAATCATTAACGCCGATAGCCGTCAAGTTTACAAGGAAATGGCGATCGGTACCGACATGCCCACAGAAAGCACCAGGGGGAAAGTGGTGCACCACATATACAGCTGTACCTCCATATTAGATACCTTTAACATATTTCAATATAATAATATTGCACGACGTACAATAGAAGAAGTGTGTTCTCGGGCTGTAGTACCTGTGATCGTAGGTGGAAGTGGGCAGTATGTTTGGTCGCTGGTGGAGAATTGGGATATACCCGGCAAGGAACCTGATCCGCTTGTTCGATCCGAACTAGAGGCTCGGCTCAGAAAAGATTCGGGTGGTTTGGCTGAACTAGTGGAGGAATTGAAGAATGTTGATCCCTGCGCTTGGAGGAATGTTGACTTAAAAAATCCAAGGAGGGTGATACGGGCCTTGGAGAAGGTATATTTTGACCATGGGGCCACTCCAAGTGCAAATATGGGTCGGAAGACCTTGTCATCTACTGAATACGTAGTTGTTGGTCTCGCTATGGATAGGAGACAATTACATGAGCGGATTGAATCTAGGTTAGAGGCAATGTTTGCCAATGGGTGGGTTGCGGAGGTGAAAGGGATGATTGAGTCGGGTAATGTGGGTGATTTACCAGCGCTGGATAGTATCGGGTATAAGGAAATAGTCGCATATTTGCAACGGTCGGTGTCGTGGTGTGAATGTCTGAGTAGGATAAGGGCTAGGACTCACAGGTTAGTGAGGACTCAATATAACTGGTTTAATCCTAATGACGATAGGATAGGCTGGTATGATCTCTCTGTGCAAAGTGTCGATGAAATAGTGGATGGTATTGTCGCAAGATATACCCGGTAGACGAGGTGGTAACTTTGAATGTATGTGGGACGGTACTTTTATTGTGGTGTTAATATGAATTGCTAGGTGTATTGTCAGGCGGTTTTAGTGAGGGAATGAATTATGGAATTTGTCAAAATGCATGGAGCTGGCAACGATTATATTTTCGTGAATGGAGTTGAACGAACATTCGATTGGCCCCGCTTGGCGGTACTTGCTAGCGATCGGCATAAGGGTATCGGTGGCGATGGTTTGATTGTAGCGGAACGCTCAGGTGTGGCAGATCTAAAGATGAGTATGTTTAACATAGATGGATCACAAGGTGCTATGTGCGGTAACGGGATTCGGTGCCTGGTAAAATTTGCAATAGGGGAAGGTATTGTCAGTTCTAACAATCCAGTGGTCAAAGTTGAAACGGGTAGAGGAGTCCTAGAGGTTTTTCCGATAATTGAGGATCAGGAAATGGTTGGTGCGAAAGTTGCGATGGGCGTGCCGATGTTCAACCCTGGGCAAATCCCGTTAAAAATTGATATGACCGAAGGCCCAATATTAGATTATGATCTTCGTGTGGATGGCTTTAACCTAGGATTGTCTTTTGTTTCTATGGGAAATGGCCATGCTGTTACTTTCCTTGAAGGCCCGGTCGAGGAGTTTCCCTTGGGTGAAATTGGGCCAAAAGTGGAGCTTCAGGAAATTTTCCCTGATCGGATTAATTTTGAGATTGTAAATGTTGTCAGCGATGAACATATCAAGGTTAGGGTTTGGGAACGAGGATCGGGCATCACAATGGCCTGTGGAACAGGTGCTTGTGCCGCCTCAGTTATAGCGCGCCTGCGCGGAATGGTAAAGGATGACGTTACAGTTGAGATGCCAGGGGGCATACTGAAAACTTCTTGGGATGGATCTGGAACAGTTATGATGGAAGGACCGGTTGAAACTGTTTTTAGGGGTGAGTGGGATTTTTGGTTGGGCAACCTAGATGGATTGCCTGGCCTGTTGGATGTTAAAACTTAGATGGATTAATGAGGGATAATATGGAATTTGCTAAGCGGTTAGATAGGATACCGCCTTATCTATTTGTCGAGATAAGCAGGAAAATTGCCCAGAAAAAAGCTGAGGGAGTGAACGTGGTGTCTTTTGGCATAGGCGATCCAGATTTGGCCACCCCCACACATATAATTGAAGCCCTTAGGGAGGCAGCGGTTGATTCGCCGAATCATAGATACCCTGAAACGGATGGATTGCCAGAATTCAGGGAAGCCTTTGCCTCATGGTCCCAACGTAGATTTGATGTTTCTCTAGATACTGATAAGGAGGTCTTGCCATTGATTGGCGCGAAAGAAGGCATAGGGCATGTGGCCCTGGGCCTTCTAGACCCCGGAGATATAGCCTTGGTACCTGATCCCGGATATCCAGTGTATTCTGCTGGCACTTGGTTCGCTGGGGGGGAATGTTATTGGATGTCTTTGAAGGAGGAAAATGGGTGGCTGCCGGATCTAGACGCTATACCAAAGAATGTAGCAAACAAGGCTAAAGTGATGTGGCTGAATTATCCCAATAATCCAACGGGATCTGTTGCAAGTGAACAGTATTTTAAAAGTGTTGTCGAGTTCGCATCTTTCTACAATATTGTAGTTTTACATGATGCCAGCTATTCAGAAGTCGCCTATGATGGGTACAAACCTCTTAGTTTTCTTCAAGTGCCAGGAGCGAAGGAAATCGGCCTTGAATTCCACTCTCTATCGAAAAGTTACAACATGACAGGGTGGAGGATAGGGGCTGCAGTTGGCAATGCAGAGATAATCAATTCGCTGATGATAGTCAAATCTAATCTGGACTCAGGTATTCCTAACGCAATTCAATTTATGGGGATAGAAGCGTTAAGTACCCTTGACAGTGAAATAGATGCCAGAAATTCGATATACCAAGGTCGTCGGGACAAGGTTGTAAAGATAATAAAGGGTATAGGACTGGAAGTTTCTGCGCCAAAAGCAGGGTTATATATTTGGGCACGGATACCACCAGGTTATACTTCGGCTGAATTTGCAGAGCTTCTCTTGGAAGAAAGAGATGTTGTTGTTACTGCTGGGAATGGTTATGGCCCGAGTGGGGAAGGTTACATTAGGCTGTCTTTGACAATAGCCGATGATGATTTAACGGAAGGGATTAGGCGGTTTGAGGGGTGGGAAGTACCATCCAAATGAACCCTACAGTTTTTTGCAGGTGATCGATTATCGTAAAAACTCTAAAAAATGTTCGCCAGAGAAAAGAACGTGCTCTGGTTGTTGCGGTCCGGGCGGGAAAGTCTAAAGAGCCGTGGATGATAGACGACTCTATTGAAGAACTCCGAGAGCTAGCGTTCGGAGCCGGAGCTGATGTCGTGGGATCTGTGGTTCAGAATTTACCGCGCCCAGCTCGAACCTATCTCGGCCGGGGAAAACTTCGTGAGCTGAAGGCATTAGTGGCTGAAAATAAAATTGATACAGTCATATGTGATGATGAGTTGGGGCCTAATCAGCAGTTGAATTTAGAGAGAGAGTTGGGCAATGTCAAAGTGGTCGATAGGACGGCCCTTATACTAGATGTTTTTGCTACTCGCGCGAGGTCTAAAGAAGGTAGATTACAGGTTGAATTGGCTCAGCATGAATATTTGCTTCCAAGGCTGGCGGGCCAGTGGACTCACCTAGAGAGACTTGGTGGTGGAATCGGGACCAGAGGACCCGGAGAATCTCAAATAGAGACAGATAGGAGGCTTGCTCGAAATAGGATAAGGAAATTGAGAAAGGATCTGGAAAATGTCAGGCGACATAGATCTAGGTACCGGAGCAGAAGGTCTGCGGCCAACCTACCTGTAGTGGCTTTGATTGGGTACACCAATGCAGGTAAGAGTACTATCCTAAACATGTTGAGTAAATCAGATGTCGTAGCGGAAAACAGGATGTTTTCGACTTTGGATCCTGTTACAAGAAAAATAGACCTGCCTAGGAGGCGCAAGGCATTGTTGACAGATACTGTGGGCTTTATCCAGAAACTACCGACGACTCTGGTGGCCGCCTTTAGAGCTACGTTAGAAGAGGCTACTGATGCAGATTTGCTACTTCACGTCATTGATGTCAGCCATAAGCGAAGGCAGGAACAAGCACATACGGTTCGAAACATTATGAGTGACTTGGGCATCGCAGATATACCTAGGGTCATATTATTGAACAAAGCTGATAAGTTAGGACCAGGCTATGACTCATTCATGGATTCTGGTTTGATAGACCTTGTCGGGACGACCAACCAAAAGTCAATATTTTGCTCAGGCCTCAGTGGCGCGGGTAAGATGGATATATTGCAGACTATTCAAGATCTAACTTAG
>CAZRSW010000009.1:0-4148 GCA_964602845.1 uncultured Dehalococcoidia bacterium
AGATGTTGATCGTAGAAGCATAGGGAGTAACTGCCCCAGGTCCGCTCATGTCGATGAACCTTTGGTGAATAGCATCACGGGGACCGTCTCCAGCGCCCTCTGTGAGTTCCTGTTCTCTCCCCCACTGCCTATCTTCTCCTTCGTATGACTCAGTTGTGTTTCCTCTGTCAATACACTCTATAATGGCGACCCCGGCCATCCTGTAAGTCGTGCCGGATCCCACCATATCGGTTGAACGTCCGCAAACACCTGGATAAACAACACCAGGACCTTCAACTTTTAACTTAGGTTCAATAACATTTCCGTAACCTATGATTCTGGTAGGATCCCCTGGATGTGCTATATCTAGGGTCGCATCTGCGATGTTTGGGTCTTGCAATACCATGTCTAATAGTTCTGATTTGTTTATCTTCAATGTTTGACCATCCAACCGTGTTTTATCGGAAAATTCCACCGAGTTTATGTTGAATGTACCAACTTTCAATTTCATCGTTAAGCTACCTCTGCCGCTTTAGTTTCGTCCGGTTGAAATATGGTTGGCTCAACAGCTTCTTGTTCCATTGCTTTTAAGGCCGTTGTTGCTATCCCATACATAACTTCCCAATCTCGATCCTCAGATAAATTTGGATCTCCACAGAGATGTTCCACTCTTACACCTCGAATGATGCGGTGTGCGCCTAGAGAAAGAGGGATAGCGGGGAGAGCACTTATCATCGATACGACGATGCCTGCACGTTCAAGTTCTTTTGTCATCGTTGACCCGCAACGATTGCAGCTTCCTCAGGTTGACGCTAGAACAGCTGCATCGACTCCCTCTTCTTTTAATTCTCTGGCTATCTCCGATCCCATTCTCCTCGCCTCTGAGACTGGGCAGCCGCCACCTACAACGGAGAAAACAGTAGGGTGTATCGAGCCAACCAGACCTTTTTTCTCAGCTGCCCTGAATGCCGGTAAAGGCATTGCATAATTTGGGTTAACAGTATTGTATATAAAGCCTTTGAAGCCGGAATGGACTGACTCCCAATCTTCTACTTTTAGGGAATCCAACGATTCTATGTTGTACTGAAGAATACGGCGAGGTATGGTGGTTGACTGCTGGTCCGGATTTCCTTTCGGGACGACGCCTGCTGTAGTAATAAATGCTATTGTTGATGTTGTAAGGTCTTTCAGAGGTTCTGGGGAGTCAACGAAGTCGTAGTCTCTAGCTGGGACCTCTGACACAAATGGCTTCCCGTGGATTCGGCTTAATACCATGTCCACAGCCCTCGACGCGGCGATATTGTCTCGTATAACGGAATGACGGAGACCAGTTGGCAAATATCCTTCGATGTCGGCTGGTCCAAGGGGGACGTCATTGAGTAATTTCAGTCCTAGGTCGATCATGTTAGCGAGATCATCAGCCATGTTTATAGGATTATCTGCTGTCGGTATTGAGATAACCGATTCTCTATAGGCGGAAAGACCCGAATTATCGGGGTGCATACCGGTAACCGCTGGTATTGCTTGATCCCACGCAGCTTTACATACCAAAGCACAGGCTACGCCGTATCGGCCTGCGTCATATGCAGGTCCTGCAATAACTAAATCTGGCTTTGTCTCTTCCAAAATAGCTTTAATATCTTCCACAGCCTGATCTTCGTTGGACACAAAATAATCATCACCAGCGAAGATTGTTTTTACCAGGGTTCCTCCTTTGTCTCCTAATATGTTTTGAAGGGCTCGACCTGGTCCCACGGGCTCTGAGGTTGTATCCAGCGGAATGTCATTGACTTCTTCTCCACCCAGTCCAGCAAAAAACTGGTTCAAGTAAAGAACGATTCGAGGTCCGTTACTCATTGGTGTCCTCCTTAATGTAGTGTTAATATCACCAATATGACTATGCCTTACTGTTTAAAGGCGGTCAACTTCATTGTACTCCGTACTTGACTTTCTTGTCTTAATATTCTCTACCGGTCTGATTCATAAGCCCGTAGTGGTCGTCATACATCGCTGGTGGAGGCAGTGGCCCCGACGTGTCAACAACTGTGTCCCTTAGACGCCCAATTTGTTTAGTTTTGGCGCCAATGACACGTTCCACCGGTGGAACTTCTCCTATTCCAATGTCAGAGCCTCGGAAGCATCCAGTGCTAACGATAGCATCGAGGTCCGGCACGGGAGTAAGAAGTGTTGGGACACCATTTGAAGGTAGGTCATCGTCACTGGTTAGCCATACAGTTTGAATATCAAGTCTGTTACATTCCCTTATTACTTGAACAACTTCGACCTCTTCATTTCCACCAGCATCCCATGTAATTATTGAACCGTCCGCACCCAGTAATTTAGCGAGTCTCGCTGTCTGTTCAGCTATAAGATCTTTTTCACGTTGGGTAGTCCATTCAGTTCTCATAGCTATGCATCCAACGAAATTCAGCTCTTTACCGTGCAGTGCGTACAAATCTTGAAGGATGGGGTTGTTAACCAACATCCACGATGTTGCAAAAGCTGTGCGATAAGGTCCGGAGATGGCACCATCCAACAACTCATTGGGATGCAGAGCTACTGGCGGGCTCAGTTCAGTGTGACCGTAAATGGAGGTGCAAAATGTGTCAGATGCTCCTGGGATTTGAAGGTTTCCTGAGGTGGCTTGCGAGGAATGAATACATTGGATATAGACAACATTCGGTAAAGTGCTTTCGCGTTCCTCAATCGAGAATGTATCTACGCTATCTGCTTCTTCAGATCTCGTTGTTGAGGCGAGAGCATCCGAGACTTTTAAACATGCTTCGTGTACAACCCGGTTTTTCTCATTTATTCCTAGGTTGTCAATTGGCTCAACAACAACACAGATGTTGAAAAGATTACTGTAGGGTATCTTCTCACCCCAAGGGCCAGACATGTCAATGTATGTTTGAAGGTTGTCATGACCAGCTTCGTGCCAGGGCACCTCAGACACTTCAACGACGCATATTCCCGAGAGCCTATTCGTTCTACCGTTGCCGACTCCCTTTACAGGGCGTCCACAGATACCCGGATAGATTATGCTGCCTCCTGAGATCTTTATTCTGGGCTCTATAACGTCCCGAACTGGCCATATTCGAGCTGATTCTCCTGGGCTTGCTATCTCTATGGTGACATGATCCACTCTGGGGTCTTCTGTTATTAATTCGGCGAGGTATTCCTCGTTTACAGTAAGTGTGCCATTTTCCCATCTGTTGCAAGTTCCTGAGATAACTTGATTCACTGGATAATTTCCTAATGTCAGTTGCATGCAGTTGTTCCTTTATTATGGTAATAGGCCACCATTTGCCATTATCGTGGTTAGTTTGGCGGGCTTGGCTCAAAAAGAGTTGGTTCCAACACACTCGTTTTTATAGCATTAAGAGCGGTTTGAGCAATTTCCACCCCATATTCGTGATCTCTTTCTTCCCCAAGTGAAGGGTCACCACAAACATGTTCTATCCTGGAGCCTTTGACGACCCTGTTTGCACCAGTCGTTAACGCTAATGAATGGATGGCTGATATCATCGCTACTGGAATACCTCTCTGCTCAATTTCTTTGGCGATCGTTGCACCGCAACGATTACAAGTACCTCAGGTGGCAACCAATATGCAGGCATCTACGCCTGATTCGATCAGTTCTTCAGCCATTTCAGACCCAAATCTTCTTGCTTTGTCTATGGGAGTCCCTACACCTGGCATAGTGAATATTGTGGGGCTTAACGCTCCTATCTGACCAGTACGTTCAAGTTCCCTGACTGCGCGAAGCGGTAATATGTAATTAGGATTTTCGCTGGTGGTTATGTTGAAATATCCTCCGTGAAACGCCTCCCAATCATCTGAGACCATTTCGTCGAGTCCTTCTATAGAATATTTGTAGTACCGGTCGGGGTTACCCGAAGTCTGACGTTCAGGATTTCCCTTTGGTACCAAGCCTCCGGTTGTAATCATCCCGACGAGTGCTTCCGACAGGTCTTCTATCGGGGGAGCTGGGCTAACTCTATCGGGAGATATGACTGGGATTTCACTTTGGTATTCCTTCCCGTTTAATTTATCAAGCAACATACTCACCGCCCGTTTGTGGGTAGGATGTTCGGACTCTGCTCGACGGCGTATCCCTCGCGGTATAAAGCCTTCATCGTAAGCTGCTCCGATGTCAGGCCCTTCTACTA
>CAZRSW010000009.1:4248-40219 GCA_964602845.1 uncultured Dehalococcoidia bacterium
CCTCGCGGTATAAAGCCTTCATCGTAAGCTGCTCCGATGTCAGGCCCTTCTACTAAGCGCTTGGTGAAGTCACTGATGGAAGCAATTATTTGCGGCATGTTCACCGCGTCCGCTCCCGTAGGTAGTATGTAAGCGTCAATAGCATGCTTTGTCACACCGGGATTATCCGGTTCCATTGCTGTGACCGCTGGGATCCCTTCCTCTCCAGCTATCTTGCATGCCAAACCACAGGCGATCCCATACCTCCCTGCGTCGAAGGCGGGGCCGGCAACTAGAACATCTGGCTTTAGATCGGTTAGTGCTGTTCTTAAGCTATGTTCGAGTTCTGAACTGTGCTCGATCGCATAGTTATCCCCACAAATCAAAGTGGCGACAACTTCGTACTCAGGCCCCATTTGAGTCTGGAGTAATCTCCCTGGTCCTACGGGACCTTCAACGAGGGATAGATCAAGGTTAGCCTGGTCTTCACCCCCTTTCCCTCCAAAGAATTGGTTTAAGTAATGAACGATCTTCTTAGGTTGCCTGATTGAAGCCATTTTTTCCTCCTCTGTGGATATCCTACTCCGGCAAACGAGTTCACATATAGTAAACACATGTTACACGTCAGGTAGAGCATTACCTTAAAGCAATACGCCTGAACCCGTTTGTATTCTATACAGTAGCCTTAATTTTTTCCATAAGTTGACGGTCCTCAGGGTGTGGAATTGTAAAATAAAATGTATAATGGGGCTTCATTAACTTGTATTGTTGATGGAAATAGCTTATAACGTTCTGTAAGATCGTGTTTAAAATGATGGGAGCTTCAGGCTCCTTAGGTTAGTAATGATGGGCTTTCTAGTTCGATTAGGATAGAGAAGGGCTTATCAAAGTTTTGGCGGATGACCTTATTTAGGAGGTATAGTTTTTATGACTAAAAGATTGTTGAGTTGTGTGTTCATACTCGGGATGGTTGGAGCTTTAGCGATAGCCGCTGCTTGCTCCAGTAGTACGACCAGCCAGAGTATAAAACAACAGTCGCCACGGGCTGCTGCCCCGGCGAAAGCTGCCGCGAGCGGCGGCGGGATTGTTGCTAGACCGAAATCACCTGCACCGGCTGCACCGGCTGCGGCGGCGGTTGCGGCCCATGCGTCTGCTCCTACAAGTCCGGTTCAAGAAGCAACTAGGCCGGCAAGAAGTGCACCAGCACCTACTACGTCTTCAAGTAGTGGCCCAGAGGGAACTTTAAGAGTTGCTGCGACAAGTGTATCGTTCCCGGGTACTGTACCGAGTAAATTATCCTGTACTAGCCAGGGAGTGCTCGGCAACTATGGAGTCTACGAGACGCCCAAGTATTGGGCCACGGATTCTGCGGTTATAGAGCCAAACTTGGCGACTGGATGGTCCTACAACGGTGATGCTACGGTGTTAACGTTCAACCTGAAAGAAGGGGTTCAGTTCCATGGTGGTTGGGGAGAAATGACATCTGCGGACTGGAAATTCTCGCATGACGACATGGTGGCTGATGGCTCCATCCACTCGAACATATTTATTTCTAAAGCTAGGGTTCAAGAAGTAAAAACACCCGATGCTTACACTGCGGAATTCCATCTTGATAAGCCGAACATATTCTTCATCAGTGCCCAGTTCAACGGGCCTGGCGGTTGCGGATCGTTTGATATCGTAAGCAAGAATAGGGTCGATACTTTGGGAGCTGAGGAGGCTCACTTAGATCTCACGGGTGGCACTGGTCCATACAAGATCAACAGCTGGAGTTCAGGTGACATAATCTCTGTGGAGGCGGTACCAAACCATCACAGAAGAACCTCGGCTTTTGCCGTGGTTGAGGGTGTAGAGATCAAGGAGACAGCCACTGCCCTTGCCGCACTCAGGACTGGTGAAGTGGATATTGCGAACATACCGGCACCTCAGGCGGATCGAATGACCAAGGCTGGTCTGGATGTCCGTAAGTTGAATGGTGGTGGCTATCAGAGACTTTATCCGCAAGGTAAGTTCTGCATGAAGGAAACAGTCGACGGCGTAACCGTTGATCCATACCCAAGACCGGGATATGACCCGTCAAAACCGTGGGTCGGTGACTGCGATGATCCTGCTCAGCAGGAAAACGCTCGTAAAGTCCGATGGGCCGTGTCCATGTCGATTGATAGACAGGCGATCGTAGACAATATATTGGGCGGCTATGGCCGACCAGCTGGACCAGCGGAGATGCTAGGGGTTACCTATGAGAAGTATTTCCAGGATAAGTGGTCGGTGCCGTATGATCCTGAAAAGGCGAAGCAATACATTAAGGAAGCTGGGTATCCGAATGGGTTTGACGCTCTGATTCGAGTCACGACAGGTTCTCATCCGCTAGAGATTGAAGTCGGCGAGGCCGTTGGTGAGTACATGAAGGCTGTTGGGATCAACCCCACGATAGAGGTTTTAACGTATGGTGGTAATAGGCCATCCGTTGTGGCTAGAATCAGGAGTGACTGGTGGATGCGGAGCTCCGGTCCGGGTCTTGGACTTAATCCTGAGATAGCGATGTTACGACGGAATCCAGTTGGAGCATTCAACCCAGGTTTTGAAGTTGAAGAGCCTTTGCAGATAATTAAGAAGATTGATGCTTGCACAACTCAGGACTGTATGGACAAGCTTCGAGAGGAACAATGGGACTGGTGGCATGACTCCCAGCAAATTGTTGGAGTTGTAGAGCTGTTCGGTCTGATGGCAGTGAATCCTGAGGTGGTTGGAACTTGGAATATGCCGATAGGGTCACCAGGTCTCAGCTCGTTCGAATATATAGAGAAGCCATAAACCGGAAGCGACTAGCTTCTAGTACGAAAAGATAGCACCCTAAGGTGCTGAAAATGGGGGGAGGTTGCCGCTGATCAAGTGGCAACCTCTTCTTTGGGTTTGTGGTATCTTTCTGTATAACTCGGGTCGGATAATATGTGGAAACAATCGTCATATGTACAGATTCTTAATTAGAAGATTCGTGGCTGCGATCATCACCTTGCTTGTGGTGACGTTGTTGGTATTTATACTGTCCCGTGCTCAGGGGGATCCTCGGACTATCATGATGTCCGATGATACAACGCAAGAAGAGTATGACGCCTGGGGAGTAGAGTTCGGTCTTGACAAACCTTTGGCGGTTCAATACGGGATATATTTAGGTAAATTACTAAGAGGAGATTTTGGCAAATCAGTACTCCAAAGAGCAGAGGTAATTGAATTGATTTGGAGTCGCCTCCCTAATAGTGCTCAATTGGCCGCATTGGCGTTAATATTTTCCATAGGTGTTGGTGTGCCTCTGGGCATAGTCGCTGCGTTGGATCGAGGTGGAATGTGGGACTATTTGTCGAGGGGTTTTGCAGTGATCGGACATTCTGCACCTTCTTTTTGGACGGGGCTAGTGTTTATCTACATATTTGCGGTAATGTTGGGTTGGTTGCCGACTTCTAGAAAGAGTGGTTTGGACAGTATGATCCTTCCTGCTGTCACATTGGGTTGGTCAGCGGCCGGAGGTCAGCTTCGCTTGGTGAGATCCTCCATGCTGGAGGTTATGGATACTGAATATGTGAAATTAGCTAGGGCTAAAGGTTTATCTCAAACCGCAGTGATATGGAAGCATGCGTTTAAAAACGCTCTGATAGCACCTTTAACCTATGCGGGTTTGACTTTCGCAGGCCTGATAACTGGTACAATCGTTGTGGAAACGGTGTTTGCTTGGCCTGGGTTGGGTCTTCTCGCGATATGGTCTGTGAACAATTCTGATTATCCTATTCTTCAGGGAGTTATCTTGATTGTTACAGCGGTTTATGTTTTTACATCGTTAGCTGTTGATCTTTTGTATGCGGTAATAGACCCCCGGATCCGGTACTCTTAGCAACATATGTATCTATAGGGAAATAAAATGATGATTAACACGGGCCGATACTAATGTCTTCATTGAGAAGGTGGCCTATTTCGTCGATAATAATACTGGGCATTCTGGTTTTTATGGGTGTTTTTGCTCCTATAATCGCACCATATGGCGCTTCCGATATGGTTTTAGAGAATCGCCATGTACCCCCTGTATTTTTTGGGGGTAGTTGGGATCATATACTGGGAACAGATCCTCTCGGTAGGGATATACTGAGTAGGTTGATATACGGTGCCAGGATTTCGTTATTTGTCTCTGCTGTGGCTTTAATATCCGGCGGGGTTATTGGCACAGTCATCGGTCTTGTGTCCGGTTACGCAGGGGGTACAACGGATGAAATATTGATGAGGATAGTGGACATTAAATATTCTCTACCGCTGATATTAATAGCCCTCGCACTCGCCTTAATTCTGGGCCCCAGCCTTGAGTTGCTTCTTGGATTACTGGCATTCCTGATTTGGGGTGGGTTTGCTAGGCAAGTACGTGGTGAGGTTCTGTTGCTAAAGGAATTGGATTACGTGGCTATGGCCAAAGTTTCAGGGGCTTCAACATTCAGGATCCTTTATAGGCACATATTTCCTGGGGTACTTAACACAGTTGTAGTGGTAGCGACTCTTCAGGTTGGTTCGGTGATATTGGCTGAAGCTTCATTGAGTTTTCTCGGAGCTGGAGTGCCGCCTCCTACTCCCACTTGGGGGGCTATGGTTTCGGCGGGAAGATTATATCTAGACATTGCCTGGTGGGATGCTTTAATACCTGGAGTGGCAATATTGTTGACAGTTCTGGCGTTTACGCTTTTGGGTGACTGGCTCCGGGACCGAGTGGACCCGAGACTTAGACAAATTTGAGCTAGTCTTGTAAATATTTATTCTTGATTAGGCGATCGCTTTCTTAATTGGAGTGGGTTCGCTGAAAATGAGATCATTTGTTTATTTGCACGGATCGATTGGTCAACTTCGAAATAGTAACATCCGTCCTTTTATTATCAACAGGAATACCTTCAATATCTATGTAGTACAACTTGGAAAATGTGTGTAATGGGCTCAGATCTCTCAAGTGGTTGAATGCTAGTCCTAGCCATGTCAATTTTTGAAGTCTTACCAAAGGAGTAATATCTGTGATTTTATTGTGGCTTAGGTCGAGATTGCTGAGTTCAGCCAAAGAGGTTAGAGGATTTAAGTCAGTAATTCTATTATGACCAAGTCTTAACCAAACAATGTTTTGAAGTAGCGATAAAGTTTTTAGATCATCTATATCGTTTTCTTCAAGTTCCAAGTTTACTAAATGGGGAGATTCTGCAATTATCCCGATATCAGATATTAGGTTATTGTTTAGGTTTAGTGATATTAGGGCTTTTGGAATTGTAAATTGATCAAGATTTCTAAGCCGTGCTTTAGTTATTCTTAATTCGTTCAACTTCTGGGGCAATTCAATGTGGCCCTTTTTGGGGAACGTAGGGCGATTTAGGTCAAAGACTTTAAGATTTGGTAAGGTGGCTATTGATTGAATATTTCGAATCACTACGCTACCTAGGGCCAGCCGTCTGAGTTCCAATAAGCCGCCCAACGGTTCTATGTCTTGCTCTCCCACTGATTTCAGTTGCAGATCTGTCAACTTTGTTAGCGAAGATAGCGATTTGGGTGTGATAGATTTATTTAACCTAATGGTTAAGTGCCGTAAATGATCTAAAGTGAGGAGTGGGTCTAAAGTTGATAAGTTATGATGAGAGATAGATAGGGTGCTCAAATTTGTCGCTTCCTCAAGGCCATTCAAGCTGCTGATCTTCTGATTATTTAAACTCAGATGCCGTATTGTTTTTAAGTCAGCGGTAGTAAGTGGGTCATTTTGAAGCTGGAGCGCTTTTCTTATTTCCGACTCCAGGTGGTGGTCTGAAAATATCATATCTCCGTTTCTTTTATTATCGAACATTGTTATGTAATCGGGCGAAATATTTCAAGATGCAAACTCCGATAGGAGACGAGCGGGCTCTGTATTTCCTGGACGATTGGTACCCACGGAAGGTTCTACACGAGTCTAGCATTTCTCTTCCTGCCGGGTGGTTGTGTCAGTGGTTAGAAATCCCACCATCCTTTCCGGCTTCCAGATGATCCCTGCAAGGTCAAGACCATCGATATCTGAAAGATATTTATGGGTCGCAAGATCCGACTCGAAGTATCTTCTACTTAATTGCCAGTGTAGCCTGTCGAAGTCTTCATCAGTTGGTTCTAAAAACCTAGGGTTACCGTATGCACTTAGAGTACGTTCGTCGTCGTTGTTGTGGACGCATATTCCGATGGATGAACCGCGAGTAAGATTGCGCCATTTGACACTCCGCTTCTCTATAACGTGAAAAAAATCCCCCTCGGTATAGAGGTACCAGACTGAGGTCACATGAGGTTTCCCTTTACGGTCAACAGTTGAAAATGCGGCCAAGTATGGCCTTGCCAAGAAGATGTTAGTTTCTTCATCATTCATTCTTACCATCTGTTTACAACCTGCCAGGATCATAACCGTAATGTAAAATACATTCTATAAGATTTCAGGAGTAATATTCTTTACAGATAGAACCATTTTCCTGGAAATGTATTTGGGAGGTCTATTTTGACCAAGAAGGAATCTCATACCTTGCCTATTTGGAGTCAGCATTATTCTCTTAAACTGGTGTTTTGATATGGTAGAGCGTGAGTATCCATTCGAAATACATCCGGTTAATGACGGTCCGTCCATTGTTGATTTGTCTCGTGTTTTTGCAAACCTGGTTGGTACAACTAAATCCTTGGTGATGACGAAAAACGCTGATCTTATGGCCTCAATGATCGGGGAGTATAGAAATACTGTTTTTGTCTTAGCGGATGGATTGGGTTGCCATTTTGTTGATCAATTAGATGAGGGATCTTTTCTGTTGGATAAAATGGTTACGAGAATCAACACAGTTTTTCCTTCAACGACGGCATCGGCTTTGACTACGTTTGCGACTGGCTTATGGCCTTCCGAACATGCTATTACTGGGTGGTGGGTTTATCTTCCATTGATAAAAGAACCTGTCACTGTGTTGACAGGAGAGCGGAAGAGGGATAGCAAAGATTTAACGGAACTGGGCATTGAAAGTAAGGACTTATATACTGAAGAATCAATTCTAGCTTCTTCTAAGACACGTGTGGTAGGCATCGTTCCTAGGAATTTGGCGGCGAGTGTTTTTACGAGATACACTTTGGGGAATGGGAAAGTTGTTTACTATGATTCAATTCAGGAAGCTTTTGAAATCGCTGTGGCTGCTAGCAAAACATCTAGTAAAACAGGAAGTTTTGTGTATCTATACATACCTGATGTTGACGCGGCTGCTCATGCCACGGGAATCCATAGTGAGCAGACTCTAAATGCGGTAACCCAGTTAAATAGTTTGTGTGAACAGATGAGCGGCAATATAGATGTGGATACTCGAGTTGTTATTAGTGCGGATCATGGACACCTTGAGGCGCCTGAAAGTGGAAAAGTGAGGATAGATCCAGGAAATGGGTTTGATGAACTCTTGTTATCGGAGCCTTCTGGGGACGCTAGAGTGCTGTATTTTCGACCTAAACCAGCTTGTGGAGATCGGCTCAAAACTTTTCTGTGTGAGATACTTGGAGTCAACTTTGCTGTAATTGACTTGAATGAATTTCTTGAATTGGGAGTCCTGGGCCCTAACGTCAGTACCATTTGCTTGGATAGGTTAGGGGACGTTATAGCGATCTCTAAGGGTGCATTCGCATTGGAATATGGTATCTATGACAATGGTATGTCAATGATGGATCTTAAGTCGGTGCACTCTGGTCTTAGTCGACAAGAGATGGAGGTTCCGCTGATAGTATTCTGAAAGAGTGTCAAGTTCTAGCGTTAATAAATTGACACCTATTTAGGTTTGTTATACCTCCATGCTATGACGGTATATAATCTCGTAGTGATATGTCTATTGAAAGTAGACTGTTAGTTGATGGGGAAGTGTCGGAATTGGTAGACGAGCATGACTTAGGATCATGTGCCGCAAGGCGTGGGAGTTCGAGTCTCCCCTTCCCCAGAGTACAGTTAATTCGTTGACATGATTTCGGGTGTAATCTACCATTACGCCGGGTCGTGCTAGGTGGGGAGTTAGCGGTGCCCTGTACTCGCAAGCCGCTTTAGCGAGACTGAATTCCTTTTTTGAGGATTGTCTAGATAGACCTCTACCAGTGTAGCGTGGCGTCGAAAGTTTGGCCCTGTGCGGCAGGAGACTATGAACCCCGTCAGATTCGGAAGAAAGCAGCGGTAAATGGTTGTCCCTGGGTGTTGTAGGTTTACCTAACTTGAGTTGGGCTTGTCTGGAAATGTAGGTCTAGCGGTTCGATAATTGGTGCGCGGCCCGTAGGATTCGTTGTTCTTTTGGTGGACTTCAAGACATGAGTAAATACCCCCGTCCCAAAAAAAGATATGGGCAGAACTTCCTGCACAATAAACGTATCATTTACCGGATCGTAAATGAGGCAAATATTTCGCCGGGAGATTCCATTTTGGAGATAGGGCCGGGGCGGGGTCATCTAACAGAGGCCCTTGCGTCCAAGGAGGCGAAGGTGGTGGCTATCGAAGCTGATAAGGATTTGATTGATGGGCCATTGCAGAGATTTAACGATATTGAAAATGTCAGGATCATTCAGGCTGATGCTGCAAAATTTCCAATTGGACAAATATATACTATTTCCAGATCGTATAAGTTAGTCGCCAATCTACCGTTTAATGTTGGGTCTCATATATTGAGGAATTTAATTTGCAGCGAGAACCGGCCTTCGGTTGCGGTAGTAATGCTCCAAAAAGAGGTGGCGAGAAATGTGGCCGCTCCTTCAGGGAGGATGGGGTTGCTATCAGTTATTATTCAAACTTATTCCAAAGCAAAGGTAGTTTTTTCGGTACCACCATCTGCCTTCACTCCGGCTCCAAAAGTTTCCGCCGCAGTATTGTTATTGGAGACATATGAGCAGCCTTTGGTGGATGGTCGACAGTATCGGCAATTCTTTGAATTCACGGCTGCGGGATTCAGCTCGCCCAGGAAACAGATTCATAACTCCCTCTCTACTGGTTTATCAGTATCATCGACAACATCAAAAAACTTATTAAAGGACTCTGGTATAGATTATTCTCGTAGACCAGGTACCCTGTCGGTCCGAGAATGGATTGAGCTGTTCAGCTATTATGTGCAGGGACGACTCTAGCTACAGAGATATTTTGGGATCCTATCATGCCAACAAAATTGAATGGAATTGCTTACGGTAAATTAAATCTGACTCTCGAAGTGATTGGTAGGCGTCAGGATGGATTTCATGAACTGCGTTCCCTGATGCAAGCGATATCTATCCACGACGTTGTCACTGTCAAAGAAGCAAATGAGGTTTCAATTAATTGTAATCTAGCTGGTATTTCAGATTTTCAGAATATAGCTTATAAAGCAGCAGAATTAATGAGACGCCGATATAAGGTTAAATCTGGGGCTGATATTGTTATTCAGAAAGGTATACCGGTATCTGCGGGGCTTGGAGGTGGAAGCAGTGATGCCGCAATGGTTCTAAAATTGTTGAACAAACTGTGGGGTTTGGATCTACCTCTCTCTGAACTTGTGGGCCTTTCTTCTGAGATAGGTTCTGATGTCGCTTTCTTTCTATCCGGTAATACGGGATTGGTGGAGGGTAGAGGCGAAAAAGTTAGGTGCATGGATATGAAAAATACCTATTATTTTGTCTTGCTAGTTCCACCCGTTACTTTAAGGTGTAAAACCGCATCGATGTACAAGCTTTTGAATGAATCTAATTTCACTAACGGAGGGCTCACAAGGAAATTGGAGGCTCGTATCCGAAGTGGGGGAGACATCCCGCCCCAGTATTTGTTTAATGTATTTGACGATGTACTATCTACTATGGTTCCGTCGATCAAAGAGTACGTTACGATATTTCAAAGTGCTGGCGGAAAGGAAATTCTCACTGCTGGAAGTGGCCCAACGCTTTTTACCATAGTTTCCACAAGAGAGAGGGGGACCGCCATAAGTTTGATTTTAAAACACAAATATAAGCTAAACTCATTTTTGGTAACTTCCGTCAACAAATCAATCTAGTAGGAGTGGTATTACATATTGGACCTTATTATTGCTGGGGCCGCAGTCGGAATGTTGTTTGCTTCATTGGGTACGGCCTTCGGTTGCATGATTCTTTTTTGGATTGCTCGGAATCCAGGGCCAAAATTGAAGGTCTTTTTTGAGAAGATACCACCTGGTCGCCTAGTGTTCCCCAGCATAGCTATGTTACACCCTATTGGTATTGCTTTAGGTATTTTCTTCGCCATTCTGTTTGCCTCTTTTCAACTTCGATATCCGTCCGATGGATTTGCTACTCCGAATTTGGTGTATACGGGGTTGATTGTCATTATTGGGATTCTCATATTTTCCCCACCTGCGTTTTTTTTTCCACTGATTTGGACACTTATTTTGATGCTTGGGGTATCGTTTGTTCTGACGTTTGGGTGGATACTTCCATACCTGCTACTTTGAAAATGTATATTAGCATCAATCTCTTGACGTAATATTTGAGGAGTTCTACGATTGTGTGGTTGTTCAATAAGGTAAGCGGTGTTGTATTTGTACTTTTTCGATTTACATGTTCATACAACTCGAGGCAGCGGTGATAGCAATTTATCCCCACAAGAGCTGGTCTCGGAGGCTGATCGAATAGGGTTAGATGGTGTTTTGTTAACGGAACACTCTGGTGGATGGACTGATAAAGAAATAGCAGATGTGTCCCGTGGCAGCAGTTTAACCGTAATTCCTGCTTTAGAAGTTAACACGGATATGGGGCATGTAATAGCCATAGGTTTAACGTCTCACATTGATGGTATCCATAAGATCGCCTTTTTAAGGCAAGTGATTGATAGGATCGAAGGTCTTTTAGTAGCGGCTCATCCATTTCGTTATTTCTTTGGCCAAGAACCGAATAATAGTAATCTACTCTTTATGGGCAATTCTAAGTCAGATATATCTCCTCTTGAAGCTTCTAGACATCCTGTTTTTTCATATGTTGATTTTATTGAAGTGGCCAATGCCTCCAACACAGATCGTGAAAATGAATTTGCGGCATTAACGGCAAATTGTTTAGGTAAGGGTGGAACTGGAGGAAGCGATGCACACTCCAAACAAGGGCTTGGTAAGTGTGTGACACAATTTGAGCGGAAGGTGACTGGTCTGTCTGGGTTAATAACAGAGTTAAAACAGGGTCGATTCAATTATTTGATCCAGTGATGAGCCACGTTATCAAGTCACTTTGCTTCAGCCAAATACCCAAATATCGGACTTGGTACCCCTTTAATTCTCAGGGCACTCAGCTTTAACGTTTCTAGGTAGTTTTTTGAAAGTTTTGTTCACTGTCAATCATAGTTAATTACGACAATACAAAACATTTAAAAGTAGAGAAGTGGAATACCTAAGAATGTGTGCTACGACAGTGATAAAGGTTGACAACAATTTCAACCATGTGGAGAAAATAGACGAAGCTGGATATGCCATCATGAGCGACATGACCAGCGGCGCTTACACCTCTGCCGTTTCTTCTTTTTGCAAATTGAAGGCGCGGGATCAAGCAGAGGTGATGGCCACTTTAAAAAGAGAACATCAGGCTATGCTATTGTCCTGGCTGACCCCTAAGAAGCTTGGTCTAATAGTTAATGAGTTACAACCTAATGAAACTATAGGGATGTCGAGATATATGGAAGCCGTTCAACTCTCGATGGTTTTGGATGAGACAAATCCTGATGTGGCGGCGGATGTTCTAAGGGAACTCCCCTCGGATCTGCAGGTGGAGACCTTGTCTTCAATGCATGCTGCCAAAGACGTCCAGGCTTTAATGGCTTACGAAGATGATGATGCAGGTGGCTTGATGACGCCACAATTTGTTGCTCTGACGGAAATTATGAACGTATCCCAAGCTATTCATTTTGTTCGTCGGACAAGTATAGAGCGTGGGTTTGAAGACATCACATATATCCTAGTAGTGGATCATAATCATACATTGAAGGGTGGCTTGAATGTGTCCCAGTTAGTGACGGCAGATCCTAGTGACCGGATAACCGATGTTATGTATCCAGAAGTTATTTCAGTAACGACTGACACAGATCAGGAAGAATGTGCCCGTATTATGGAAAGGTATAACCTCATCGCTTTACCCGTCACGGATAGTTTCCGTAGGCTTGTGGGAGTGGTTAAAGTTGAGGACATGATTGATGTTGTTCAAGAAGAGGCTACGGAAGATATGTACCGAATGGTTGGGGTAGGTCAGGAAGAGAAACTCCTGGGACCATTTTGGAGGTCAATTGCGAACCGATTACCTTGGCTTTGCGTCAACTTAGGTACTGCTGCCATCGCGGCCTTAGTCATAACAATATTCCGAGACACTATTTCCCAAATTGTAATTTTAGCTGCGTTCCTCCCAGTGATTGCTGGTCAAGGCGGCATAGTTGGCACTCAAACACTGACCCTTATGGTCCGATCTATGGCGCTCGGGGAGGTTGCGCACGCAAATGCTGCTAAACTCCTAATTAGAGAATTCGGCTTAGGTCTGGTTCATGGTATAGTTCTTGGAGTCGTTAGCGGCGTCGTGACTTTTTTGTGGTTGGGCAATTTTTATTTGGCAGTGTTGGTTGCATTGGCGATGCTGGGTAACCTTGTGGTCGCCGGTATCAGCGGTGTTTTGCTGCCTCTATGCCTAAAGGTATTCCGAATAGACCCTGCTCTTGCTTCGGCTGTTTTAGTAACAACCATCACTGATGTTGTAGGTTTCTTGATTTTTCTTGGGCTTGCTGCTTGGTCAGTGAGTCTTTTGTTGAGTGGATTCTAGGCCAATAATATTCGCTGCGCGAAGTGAACCATTTTTTCCAATTTGGTTCGATAGTTGCTGAAAATCACTGTTATTACGGAACTAATGGCTGCGGCGAGTAAAATTGCGCCCAGTATATCCGTCGGGTAGTGTACCCCTACCAAAACCCTTGCTATTCCTAGCACTATTGAACAACAGACTAAAGTAAGCCCTATGGGTATACGGGAAAAAAGGAATGGTACTGTTAGCGCAAATATAGATGCAACAGAGTTTGCAGGGAAAGAGGAGTCAGTTGGTAGATAAAAAAACACTTCTACCTCGTAAGAATCATAAGGTCGTGGGCGAAATAAAAAGTTGTTTAATATTAGAATCGATAGGTTTGTCATCGCTAATGAAACGACGGCAGTCATTGTTGCCAGTTGATGTTTTAATCGTACACTGCGTTCTTCTGTACCAAACCAGGAATAAATTATCAGCAGACCCACGGATACAGGAATCAAATAATCACTTGCAAATAAGGTTACTGCTTTGTCAAGTGAACTGTTATAACCCAGGACACTCTGTAGTATTACGATTATCTCGTAATCGTAGTTTTCAAGAATTTCAAGCAATGGATTACGCGCCCCCTAAATATATGCCAATAAGTTCTTTGTCTGAGTAGTTCTATACCAATGTTATCCACGTTGGAGTGATCGTTAGTTGAGCGATTGATAAAGGATGAAATAACGGCATTTGCAATAAATCCAGTTACGAACGAGCAAATAAACAAAACCATTTGCTGATTACCGTCCAATCCGCCGTGGACATCATTTATGTTTCGTTCGGCTGTGAAAAAGAAAAGGGTGAATGACGTGAGTAATAAGGAGGAGGCAAGAATTGTGTTAAGACTCTGGTTTCGAACGAACCTGAATTTATCAAGGTTAGCATCATTAGAAGCAATTTGTAGTACTCCCATGACTGATAACGTACAGCAAATATAATAGTCAATGGGGAGATTCAGCATTCTCTTTCCTAGGGGTATCGGAGGTGAAAACGGACTATATTAAATTAGTAGCTTTAAGGGATGTTGACCACTTCACACCATTTTCGGTACTTTGAGCTGTTGCCACGTATGGCATCCAGATATATTTCCTTAATTTTTTTTGTTATTGGGCCTTCGGTACCAGTACCAATTGCGCGGTTGTCGAGCTTACCAACGGCTTGTATATGGGCGGCTGTGCCTGTAAGGAATACCTCATCAGCGAAGTAGAGTTCACTACGCCTGACTTGACGTTCAACCACTTTATAGCCTAAATCCTCAGTGGCGATTTTAGTCACAGAATCTCTGGTAATACCTGTGAGGTTGTTGTGGGCGACCGGCGGAGTCGATATCTGACCATCGTTGATTAAGAAAAGGTTTTCTCCAGATCCTTCAGATACGTCGCCTTGCTGAGTGAGCATAATAGCTTCATCGAAACCTGCTAATGTTGCCTCTGTTTTTGCAAGGATACTATTCACGTAATGTCCTGATATTTTAACCCGTGGTGGGATTATAGTGTCATCTACTCTCCTCCACGAAGATGTGCAACAATTCAACGCACCATCAGTATCTAAATAAGCTCCGAAAGGTACCATTATCAGAGCAAAGTCACTTGACAGGTCTTGTAATCGTAAGTTCGCGACGAGTTCTTCACTTTTATAAGCCAGAGGTCGGATGTAAATATCTTGTCTATAACCGGAATTTTTCAAGAGATCAATCGTGATGTCACAGAGATCGTCTGCCTTGTAGGGTATATCTAGTAGAAGCATTTGGCAGCCCTGTAAAAAGCGAACATAGTGCTCGCGCATCCTGAATATGAACATCCTTTGTTCAGCTTGGTTCCAATTCCCTCTTATACCTTCAAATACTGCGGTTCCATAGTGTAGGGCGTGTGTCATAACATTGATTTTAGCTTCCTCAATCGGAACCTGTTTTCCTCGGAAAAAAGCGAGGGGGGTAGGCATAGGTATACTCCTTAATTGTTTTTTAAAGAACCTCAACGCTGATCCACTTGGGAACAAAAATCTTCATCACAAGATTAAGGTTCTTGCATTGATTCTGACAAATGAATCTTGCCAGATCAATATATCGTTCAATTGGATATAAGTATAGCGTTCTTTAGTAGGTGACAGGGAAAGAGAGGAGTAAAATGATTCCTGAGTGGGGTAGGCAAAACTATAATATGTCTTCTGGCCAGTCCAACATGATGACAGTCACGGTGTCACCCGGTAGCTTCGACTCATCAAATTCTGGACAGATGGCTAGTCCATTTGCACTGGCCATGGAAGTTAATATATTGGAATCTTGAAGTCCGGTTGTTTTTGCTATGAAGTCATTACCCACTTTTCGCACTTTTACTCTTGCATATACCCGACGACCATCATAATTATCTATTTTATCTTCTAATTGTGCCTGTATGGTTGGACGGTCCAGTGATTGCTTCCCCATCATTTTCCTTATGGCGGGACGGCAAAATTGCTCGAATGCCACATGGGCGCTCACGGGGTTGCCGGGTAGCCCGAGGAACGGGACTTTAGAATTATCTTCGCGATCGAGAAATCCGAAAGCTAAGGGCTTCGCAGGGCGCATTCTTACTGACCAAAATTGAAGTTGACCGTGTGAAGAAAGGACATCTTTGACTATATCGTAGTCTCCTTTAGACACCCCTGCTGATGAGATGACTAGATCAGAATGAACCGCATTCGCGAGCTTTTCTTCAATTGATGCTATATTGTCTTTCGCTATACCTATTATTTGAGGAACCCCGCCGGCTTGGATTACTGCAGCAGCTAATCCACTTATATTGCTATCATATATTTTGGCGGGTTCATTTGATTCTCCTGGGTTTAGGAGTTCATCGCCCGTTGATAGAATGGCGACCAAGGGTCTCCGGTGGACTGTAACTTTTGATAAACCCAATGAGGCTAGGACTCCGATGGTGGATGACCTGATGGGTTCACCCTTTTTAAAAACTGTGTCTCCCATGGATATGTCCCCCCCTGCTTTTCGAATGAAAGCTCCGGGCTGAGTTGTATTTTTAATGCCAATGCTCTTGTTGTCTACTTCTATAGGTTTGCTGTCTGACTCCGTTGTCTCTTCAAAGGGAATAATGGCATTGGCTCCCTCCGGCAGCATTGCGCCAGTCATGATCCTCACGCTTGTACCTTGGGTGACAGTAAGTCTCGAAAATTGTCCCGCTGCTATTTGGCCGATAACCCTTAGATATATTGGGTTGTTGAGTTTTAGGCAATCTAGGTCAGAGCTTATAACAGCGTATCCATCCATTGCCGAGTTGTCTAAAGGGGGTATGTTGAGGGTTGATACGATATCTTGCCCCAGAACTAGATTCAATGACTCCAAAATAGGTAAGTCAACCAACTCTAGAGGATAAAACACTTCCAATATTTGCTTTTTGGCTTCTTCAACATTGAGCATATCTTCATGGTGGTGACGATGGTGATGAGGTGTTGTCATGAAATTTCCTGGAGATATTGAAAGGAATTAACTAAAGTAAGTGCCGAACTGTCACACCTAGTTTCTGCTGTAAAGACCGCAAGATTTTGTCTTGAACTTTATCTATTTCTTTGGAGCTTAGAGTCCTAGCCATCGACTGGAATATTATCCGAAATGTGGCTGACTTTTTCTCTGCCTCTATATTTTGGTCGTGATAAATGTCTGTTATATATGAACGCTGAACTAGCTTGTGTTTTGCAATATTTTCGACAATTGTTTCGGCAGGGATTTCTTTATTCAACAGCAAAGTAATATCTCGTTCCATAGTTGGATATTTACTTGGGGTTTTGTAATAGATTGATCCATGGGATTGATTGTTGGATACTAGATCTAAATCTATCTCGAAAATTGATATAGTTTCATTAGGTAGCCCCATATGGGCGCAGACAGAAGGTTTCAGTTCTCCTAGAACTCCTACAGTATCACCATTCAAGGAAATCGAAGCAGTTTTTCCCTGCAGTAGGGCAGGGTCGGAAGCCTTCTGGAAGGTCAACTCGGTTGCAAACTCTGAGAGACAGAATTCCACTATACCCTTAGCGTCGTAAAAGTCCATTTTTTCTACATCCTTGGACCAGAGCCCATTGCTTTCCCGTAGTCCAGTGACCAACCCAACAATATGCTCCTTCTCTACTGGCATGGATTGGTCGAGATCACCCACTGGAGGTAGGAAAATGTGACCTATTTCGAATATTTTAATAGAATCACTTCTCTTTACGTTATCGGCCAAGGTTGTCAGGAGGTTGGCCCTGAGACTTGTTCTGAGTCTATCTGCTTTGGCATCCATAGGGTTTGCTAATTTCAGTGGTTCTATGCCCAGCGGGATACCTCCTGAAGCATCTAGGTTGTCATAGGAAGAAACCGCGTAGGAAATAATTTCGTTCATTCCAGCTGTTACGAGATGGTTTCGTATTGTAGACTTCAGAACCTGACTCTTATCGATGACTTGATTGGGTAATGGGGAAGCGAGTTTTCTTGATGGTAGATTATCGTAACCGTATATCCTGGCGAAGTCTTCGATGACGTCATCTTCAATGTTTAAATCTGATCTCCAGTATGGTGGTACGACGTGCATTAAGTCATACCTTTCCGTTGATGGCTTTCCCTCTAGAGTTTCAACGAGATTTAATACGTCGGAATGTGCTTCCTTCTTTTGGAATCCCAGATGAGACAGGACTTTCCACACTTCCGCCAATGAGAATTCCGCTCCCAATACTTTCTGGATCCTGCGTTTTGTAACAGTAATTTGTCTGTCTACCGGAGCTTTATCCCAGATATCTACAATACTTTTTGCAGCCCTGCCGCCGCAGTATTCAGTTATCAGCGCCGTTGCCCTCTCTAGGGCTATTGGGGCTATTTCTGGGCGAATATCTCGTTCAAAACGGTAAGAAGCTTCTGTACTTATTCCTAGAGAGTTGCGAGTGGACCTTATATTAGAGCTATTAAAATTGGCTGATTCCAATACGATACAGGACGTGTTTAGATTAATTTCAGTGTTTTCGCCACCCATGATACCGGCCAGGCCGATTGGCTTGTCGTCATCCGCTATGACCAACATTTCGCTGGTAAGAGTCCTTTTATGCCCATCGAGTGTGGTAATAGTTTCAGCTGACTTAGCCCTTCGGACGAGTATTCTTTGATTCTTAATCTTATCGTAGTCAAACGCGTGGAGAGGTTGCCCCTGCTCCAACATTACGTAATTCGTTATATCAACGACATTGTTAACGGGTCTTAGTCCGGCTTTACTCAAGGTATCTTGCAACCACATAGGAGAAGGGCCTATCTTTATGTCTTTTATTACCGTGGCAGTGTACCTTGGGCATAAGTTTTGGTCAGTTATTTCAAGAGAAATCAGATTTGAGGAATCTTCTTCGCCAGTTGGATAATCGTAAGATGGGATTGTCACAGGTTCTTGAGTAAGAGCTGCAATTTCATAGGCGTTGCCGAGCATGGATAGGCAATCAGGTCTGTTGGGGGTTAAGTCTGTCTCCAATATTGTGTCCCCCAGTAGATCCACAAGAGGTGTACCAGGTTTATAGGTATCTTCAAGAACCAATATTCCTTCATGAGCATCATTTAGTCCCAGTTCCAGTCCTGAGCAGACCATACCTTCTGACAAGACGCCTCGAATTTTGGTGGGATTCAATTTCTCTAGATTTCTTGACTTCGGATTGTATAGGTTTGCACCAGCACGAGCGAATGCTACTTTTTGACCTACACTTATGTTATTAGCACCACAGACAACAGTTACATTTTGGGACGTGCCGACATCCAAAGTTGGGAGAGCAAGTCTATCTGCATTTGGGTGAGGCTCGATAGACTTTACTTCTGCGGCTATGATCAGGTCTTTGTCCCATTCCAATCCCACTTGAGTTATTTGAGTTACTTCTGTACCAGATAAGGTCAGCAGCCTGGCGATTTCTTCAGGATCAGTATTAATCCGGACGTATTTTTTGAGCCATGAGAGCGGTATTTTCACTGTGATTAAACCTGCTGGCGAAATTGTTTCAGAAATCTTAGATCGTTCGAATAAAAAAGACGGACGTCTTCGATCTGGTGTTTGAGCATTGCTATCCTTTCTGCCCCAAGTCCGAATGCAAATCCGGTGTACTTGTCAGGATCGTATCCTACCCCTGATAGTACATTAGGGTGGACCATACCCGCTCCCATAATTTCAATCCATCCAGTATTCTTGCAGGTAGGGCATCCCTTTCCATCACATATAAAACAATCTATCGCCATCTCTGCGCCAGGCTCTACAAATGGAAAGAAGTCGCATCTGAACCTGGCCTTCCTATCTTCGCCAAATATTCTCTTGGCAAATTCTTCGAGAGTTCCTTTAAGATCAGCAAATGTTATATCTCTGTCAACGGCTAATCCCTCTATCTGACAGAATTGCCATTCATGTGTTGCGTCTGTTGCTTCGTACCGGTATGCCTTGCCAGGAACGATAACTCTTATAGGAGGTTCATGATTCTCCATTATCCTTATTTGCATTGGTGATGTGTGAGTTCTCATCAATAACGGAAAGCTGCCATCCTGAGATTTTCTGTCGATCCACAAGCTATTCCACATATCTCTTGCTGGGTGATCTGCTGGTATGTTTAGCTTCTGAAAGTTATAGGTATCCAACTCTATTTCCGGACCATCAAAACATTGGAAACCCATTGATCTAAATATCTCGGAGATTTCTTGGATGATCAATGTTGTTGGGTGAAAGGTTCCTTGTTTCACTGGCCGGCCGGGTAAGGTTACATCAAATTCGAAGTCCGAGTTAGCATTAGTTGAAGAAGCTCCGTCAAGTAATGCTAACTTTTCAGACAAGCTTTCTTCCAAGGTTTTTTTTAGCCGGTTTAATTCGGCACCCACAGCCTGGCGTTGTTCTTCGGTCAGGGAAGAGATTCCACGGAAAAGTTCGCCTATCATCCCCTTACGACCAATATAATCAACTCTCCATGCCTCAATAGATTGTGAAGTCTCAGCGGCATCAAGTTTGGTGAGAGCGGTCTCTCTTATGTTGGAGATTTTATGTGAGTCGAGAATCATTGGGTGGAGTCCGTATGCTTTTAGAGATGACAGCGTTTTTATTCAGTTTGATTCATATAAAAAGAATTATAGGAAGCTTCTGATTCTGTGGTCAATGATAATATAGGCGTAGTGAATAAAAGAAGTTATAAAGTAACCATATGTATTGGCTTTTTGGTGTCATTTTCTAATGGAGTATATTTGTATGGGAGTAAATAGATGTTGCCGGATCTAATTAAGGAATCGAATATGTGGGGTGTGTCACTAGCCGCTGCCCTCTTCGTTGTGGCCTTAGTCGTTGCTTTTGGGACTAGGTTGGTGATCAACGTTTTGACGAAACGAATCCGATCACGAAATTCCGGTAGTTTGTCAATTATCTTGCTTGAAGGTGTGAGGAATCCTGTTTTGGCGTTTATCCTCTCCCTAGGGATTCTGAGCGGATACCTAGTTTTATCCAACATCAACACGGAACTTTTCCGACCATTGGATGGTAATTTCGACGTTGGAATTATAGTTTGGAAGGTTGTTGCGATAATAATATTCACCGTTACGGTAGGAAGCATCGGGGATAAGGCTATAGGTTGGTATCTCGTCAATATTGCTCATAAAACGGACTCGCAATTGGACGATACTTTACTGCCGACTCTACGTAGAATTTTTCCTATAACCGTTTATGCGACTGGATTTCTCGTGGCGATAGATGCGGTAGGCATATCTATAAGCCCGATTCTTGCAGGCCTTGGTATAGGTGGCTTGGCGGTGGCTTTGGCGGTTCAGCCGACTTTAAGCAACTTTTTTGCTGGCACTTATGTTGTGACTGAGGGTGAATTAAATGAAGGGGATTTTATTGAACTGGAAGGCGGGCCATCAGGGTATGTAGAGGATGTGGGTTGGAGGAGTACTAAAATTAGAAGTAGATTTAATAACTTAGTGATTATACCTAATTCCAAAATGGCTGAAAGTATTGTGACTAACTTCTTCAGTCCGACACCTGCTATGAATGTTCTTGTTACCTGCGGAGTTAGTTATGAGTCTGACCTAGGGATGGTTGAACAGATTGCCTTAGAAGAGGCTAATATCCTGCTAAAGGAATCAGATGATGCGATCAAGGATGTTACACCTTTCTTTGGCTTTTCGAATTTCGGTGATTCGAACATAGATTTTTTTGTCTTCATGCAGGCTGTAGACAGGATCGGGACGTTTCGATTGAAAAGTACTTTGATTAAGAGGATACATACTAGATTTGTTAGTGAAGGGATAGAAATCAATTACCCGGTTCGCAAATTGGTTGTGTCTGGATCAGAAGATGAGGTCGAATTCCCCAATGTATCAGAAGAGGATTTAGGGACATCGGGAAATGAGGCAGATTCTGAACAAGGCTGAGGAAATGATCATTGAAGGTCATGTTGTTGTATTTAGGTTGTAGTGGGAAAGAGGCTGTGGAGGTTATTGAGAGGATTTTTCATTCCTCTGAATCTTAGATCCCGCAAGTCTTCGACTGTGAAATAGATACTGGTTGACATAACCAGAGAATGGTCCAAATCGGTTTTGAGCCCAGGAACGAAGCTTTGAGTTTGGGACATGTGTTTTGTTAACAGGCAGATAGCGTTCTCGCAATACTCGTTGTATCCAAACGTCGATCGGAAATGCTTCAAGTTTATCAAGGGAGAAAAGCAATACACAGTTGGCGATCTTATCTCCCACTCCTGGTAAGGAGTTTAAGAAATCCAGAGTTTCATCATATGGAAGTTTACGCATATCCAGAAGATTGATGTTGTTTCGGAAGATGATATTGGTGGTTTTAGCTACGTATTTGGCTCGAAAACCCAGTCCAATGTCCCGCAAGTCAGATTCTGTTAGCTCTGATAGTTGCGTGGGGGTAGGGAAGGAGAAGTACTCGCTTCCTTCAGAATTTAGCTTAGTCCCGGCTGTCTTCGATATCCTTTCGACTAATAGTTTAATACGAGGTATGTTGTTATTAGCGGAGCAGATAAATGTGATAAGGCATTCCCATGGATCTTGTCTTAAGAGATGAAGCCCTTTATATTTGTGTATCGCGTTCCTTACAAAATTGTCTGATTCAATATCTTTGTAAATCATCTTCAGGTTGTCTTCAAGTCGTAGATAATCAGAGACTAGGATTTGCATATAAGGGTCAGGGTCGCCTTTGATGCATATAGATCCTTTGGTTATTTTGCTGGTAAGTTGTATGCGTTGGCCGTGAATTATGCCTTCGTGCCATATTGGCGCTTGAGAAGTTTGTTCTTGAACTGGGTTCCATCGAAAGGATTGACCACTATATAGTGTGCCCTCCAAGTCGTACGGTTGGGCTAATTTTATGGAGATCACTGGGTGCCGAGCCAGGTGCCGACAATGTCCCCAGTTTTGCTGGTTAACGTTTGTTGCACGTTCATTTCAGGTAAGCATTGTACGAACCTTCGACCGTAGTTGGAAGAATGGATTCTGCTGTCAAGAATCAAAGCCACGCCTCTATCGGAGTGGGAGCGGATGAGTCTCCCGAAGCCTTGTTTGAATTTGATCATGGCTCTGGGGATGCTGTAGTCGTAGAAAGGCTTTTCATATTGTTCTGATCGGGCTTCAAAGATCGGATCCGTTGGGACATCAAATGGTAGTCTGGCAATTATTAAGACCTGTAGGGCTTCGCCCTTCAAATCGACCCCTTCCCAGAAACTGGATGTACCTAGCAGGATTGTGGCTGGATGTTGTTTAAATCGCCTCAACAGCCGGCCTGGGGGACCGGATAATCCCTGGGCTAGGACTGCTATATTTGAATCCTGCATTTTTTGGTTCAGCAGGTTGAATGCTTGTCGGACAGCGCTATGAGAAGTAAATAACGCCATGGTTCTTCCACCCGCCGCGGTTCCTGATTGGATTATATTTGTAGTTACATACTCCATATAATTTTCCGACTGAGGTGTTGGTACGTCGGTTGGGATGATTAAGAGAGAGGAGTTATGGTAATTAAAAGGTGAGCCTAAAATGGCCTCTGTGTCTGGTGAAAAATTTGTGGTGTTGATCAGATAATCGAAAGTCTTGTTTGTACTTAGAGTGGCGCTTGTCATCACGATCGAATCCGTGGATTTATATAAATGATCTGTCAGTAGGGGGCCTACATTTATAGGAGCGGACCGCAATTTTTTGTCTCTGCCGTCAAAACTTTTCTCAATCCAATAAACTGACTGGTCGGAAGGTTCTAGAACCAATTCACGAAGGCGTGAGCTGAGTTCTATCAGGTCTAGCCTTAGATCTTGATATTCTGTAAGTAAATTGGCGACCCTCGAGGTATCATCGTATCCTTGCAAAACAATAAGAGACCGTTCGATAAGCTGATTAAATTTGGAGATATCTGTGTATAGTTTGTCGCAGAGGGAATTAATTGTGTCTTGGCTAATATCCCTATGTGCATCCAGAATCCTGTGAGTGAAATCGCCACCGTATTTTCCGGTAATTTTAGTCTGATCGAGAGTGGCCTCCAATAAGGTGGCAATAATATTACTAGTTGTTGTTTTCAAATCGTCGCTAAAATTCGAAGCCGCAATCTTAATAGTAGACATAGCTCGTAGGTTAGGTTCGTCATCAGTAATGTCCCTAAGGATTGTATCCGACAAGGTCGGTAACGAATTATCCCCGTCTATTCTATTGCACAAATCTCTGATGTATTGGTCAGAAATTTCTCTACCGAAACTGGAGGTCGCTTGTTCTTCTATGTGGTGGGCTTCGTCTATTATTAGTGACTTATATGGGGGAAGTAATGCTCGCTCTGCGATCAGATCTGCGAAAAGTAAAGAATGATTAATGATGATGATTTTTGAGTTGGCAGCCGTTTCTCTCGCTGATCGCAAGAAGCACTCTTCACCATGTTCCATGCAATTTTCTGAACTTTCGGCATTAAGTCGACGCCATAATTGTGTATGGCTTCTCCTGGAAATGTTCAATTCAGAGACATCGCCGGTAGTCGTTTTGGCTAACCAAACCAATATCTTGGCACATAATATGGCGACGCTAGTATCAATATTGGGAGCCTGGAGGAGATTTTGGAATCGTCTGAGGCACAGGTAATTGGATCGACCCTTAAGTACGCAATAGGGGATTTCTCTATCTGTTATATCAAGCACATCCAACGCTAATGGCATATCTTTGTTGAAGAGCTGGTCTTGGAGATTGATCGTGTTCGTCGAGATGATCACACGGTTGTCTGTTTGTTTGGCATATTGAATTGATGGGATAAGATAAGCGATCGATTTTCCTACCCCTGTACCTGCTTCAACGACCAAATTTTCGCCCTTTGAGATATTATCTTTGACTAGTTGCGCCATTTCTATTTGTTCGGCTCGTTCTTCAAACGATGCGATCGATTTAGAAAGGGGTCCACCTTTTTGAAATAGAGGTTCCAGATCGGAATCAGTATTTTCGTCTTGAGTGAAGTTATTTGGCTCGGTTTGACGGAGAGTTGTAGGATCCTTTTCCGATATGGGTGGAGGCGATCTTTTGATGACTTGATGTGATAACTTATCTTTGAGGATATAGTCGAGAAGTAAGTCTACATCCCACTTACCCCTTATTGACAGTTCTTTGATTTGGGCGATTGTTCCAGTGGGTAACTCCTTCAATCTCGACATGATGTGAATAAACAATTCTCTAGTAGTCTCTGAGTCATCTAAGGCGTTATGACTTTTCCTTTTGGTTAATCCGAGCAGGGGGCCCAATGAACTGAGACTGTAATCGGATATGGAAGGCTCTACAACATAAGCGAGATCTAGAGTGTCTAGGTACCTATCTTCCACATGAATCCCTGCTTGTCTAAGAAAATCTATATCGAACCTAATGTTATGGCCTACAAGTATTGAATCTTTTAGAAGGTTTTCTATTTCAATCGAGATATCAGATATAGTGGGAGCTTCTGAGACATCATTATCAGAAATCCCGGTAAGTTGTTTTATACGGCGGGGTATTTTGGAACCTGGATTTACATATTTTTGGTATGTCTCGTTTGTTCCGGAACTGTCGAAAAATACCATTCCAACTTCGATTATCTTGTCCTCGGTACTGTTTAGACCGGTTGTCTCTAAGTCTATTGAACAGAAGTTGGTTGCTTTGAAATGGGTTTCGAGATTTAGTTGTGTCATGATTACTTAGTCTGACTCAGTTATTAACCGTAGAATTTTATGTTATTTGTGGGTTCCTATCGTATATCATTTAACTTAGGTTAAGGATGATATGGTTGTCGAATTGATCACCTATAAATTTTTGCTGTGGAATTCAAGGTAAGGCTATTCAAGGATTAAGGTATGGATGAGAAAGGAAAAGAACAGTTCGCGGAAATTAAGCGGCTTTCCTCTGAGGCTGGTAATTTTACTGTATCGTTGCATTTTGATCGGCGATTGTACAAGCAAGATATCGCTGGGTCGATAGCGCATGCGAGGATGTTGTCTAAACAAGAGATAATCTCGCCGGAAGAAGGGAAGAAGATAATAAAAGGATTGAAGGACATCCAATGTGAAATCGAAAATGATGAGTTTCCTTGGAACTCGGAACTCGAAGATATTCACATGAATATAGAGAATCGGTTGCGTGAAAAAATAGGATCGGTCGCCGGCAAATTGCATACTGCTCGCTCCAGAAATGACCAAGTTGGTTTGGACTTGAGGATGTATATCAAGGAGGCCGTAGGGATTTGTTTATCGAAGATTAGGAATCTCCAGGTAGCTTTAGTTGAACAGGCAGACCAAAACCAAACATTGATAATGCCCGGATATACCCATCTGCAGAAGGCCCAGCCTGTTTTGTATTCTCATCATATGATGGCTTATTTTGAAATGTTTGATAGAGATGTAGAGCGCTTTGAGCAGGTATATCGTAGAGTTGATGTTATGCCATTAGGTAGCGGAGCTCTTGCGGGATCTCCTTACCCCGTAGATAGAGAATATGTGGCGTCCCAGTTGGGCTTTGCCTCGATAACTAACAATAGTATGGATGCAATATCTGACCGTGATTTCGTTCTTGATTATTTGTCTGCTGCGTCGATATGCGTGATGCATATTTCCAGATTGGCGGAGGAATTGATTCTTTGGACTACGGACGAATTTGGAGTGGTTAGACTTTCTGATATATTTACTACTGGTAGCAGTATGATGCCGCAAAAGCGAAATCCTGATTTTGCAGAGATTGCGAGGGCGAAAACAGGTAGGATATACGGGAATCTCATGGGATTATTGACTGTCATGAAGGCATTGCCTATGACCTATAATAGGGATCTACAGGAAGACAAAGAATCATTTTTCGATACCCATGACACTATTGTTACTGTACTGGATGTTTTCGCTCGGATGATCGATGGAATGAAACCTGATGGAACTCGAATGAGAGCTTCATCTGAAGATGGCATGCTGTTGGCCACTGACATTGCTGATTATCTAGTCCGCAAAGCTATACCATTTCGGGAAGCCTATTCGATAGTGAGCAGATTATCTGAATATGCCTATGAGAGATCGAAGCGTTTTGATCAATTGTCAATCGATGAATTTACTAGGTTCTCGGATACTTTTGAGCAAGACGTTTTTGAAATAACGGTCGAATCTTCTGTGGCTGAACGGGATGTTTATGGTGGTACTTCTCCTGGCAGGGTCCGTGATGCTATTACTGACGCGAAAAGAAAGTTGGATCTGGATGTCTAACAAAAGGATAAGAATCTTCCCATCAATTTTGACTGCGGATTTCTCTCGACTTGGGGAGGAAATAATCGCTATTGAAAATGCTGGAGCAGATGGAGTGCATTTGGACATTATGGATGGGCAATTTGTTGAGCCTATCACCTTTGGAGGGCTAATCGTTGAATGTGTGGCGCAGATAACGGATCTTCCCATTGAGATACATTTAATGGTCAAGGAACCTAAGCGGTATTTTAGTGACCTTGTGATGACAGGGTCTAGTACGATTATTGTGCATCTTGAGGCTTGTAATTCGCTTGGAGAGGTTATCCATGCATTGGATCAATTCGATGTGATGAAGGCCGTCGCAGTAAACCCGTCGACGCCAATAGGATCCCTTGAACCATTTTTAGATAAAATAGATCAAGCCCTCGTCATGTCTGTGGAGCCTGGCTACGGGGGGCAAGAATTCCTCGATGGAAGCTTGGGGAAAGTTGCAGAATTGAGAGATATTATACAAAGGAATTCCCTGGATATTGATATCGAAGTCGATGGTGGTATTAATGTCGAGACGGCGCCCCTCGCAGTAGGTGCAGGCGCCGATATGTTGGTCGCCGGGAGTGCGGTATTTAACCGGAAATTTAGTGTTTGCCATTCCATGCAACTATTGAGGGATACGGTTAGATAAGGATATGAGAAATACTCCAAAAGTATTGGGTATAGAGACTTCCTGTGATGATACTGCTGTGGCGGTTGTTTCTGGTGGTTCCGTGGTACTATCAAACGTGGTGGCGTCGCAATCGGATATGCATTTTCAATATGGAGGCATAGTCCCAGAAATTGCTTCGCGTGAACATTTCCAGGCTATAGTAACTGTTGTAGATCGAGCATTACACGATGCTGAGATTAAATCCGGTGATATTGATGCCATAGCTGTTACAAATGGTCCAGGTCTTGCGGGGGCTCTTCTTGTAGGTGTGAATGCTGCCAAAGGTTTCGCTCTTGCCTGGGATAAACCGGTGATTGGTATTAATCATTTGGAGGGGCATATTTATTCTTCATGGCTTGAAGGAATGAATCCGGAAGATCAGGCGGGATTTCCCCTGGTTTGCTTGATAGCATCAGGTGGGCACACGGATTTATACCTCATGAAAGATCATGGTGTGTATTGTACGATAGGACGGACAAGAGATGACGCTGCGGGTGAGGCTTTCGATAAGGCTGCCCGTGTGTTGGGTCTGGGTTTTCCTGGCGGGCCAGAGATTGAAGACCAAGCTCAACATGTATCTGAATCTAGGATTTCGTTGCCGCGTCCTAGTATAAAAGGATCGCTTGATTTTAGTTTCAGTGGATTAAAGTCAGCGTTTGTTAGAGCCGCTGAGGAAGCAGAATTCTTTCCTGAAAAAAGGATTGGTAGACCTACTAAACAGGAGATTTATGAGTTTGCTCATGAATTTCAAGAGGCGGTTGTGGATTGTCTGGTTCGTAGCTCAATTGCGGCTGTAAACTCCTATGGCGCCAAAGGTATCATCTTGGGAGGAGGAGTGGCAGCGAATTCACGCCTTAGGGCTAAGATTGCAGAAATCTGCCCAGTGCCTATGTTTGTGCCACGACCAGGGTTATGTACTGATAATGGAGCTATGATAGGATCCGCGGGATATTTCCATACCATCAGAGGAATAACCACTGAATGGGATATGGATGTAGTTCCGAATCTAAAGTTGGCGGCCAATATTTCTATCGAGGTATGAAGGTCCTTTCGTTATTTTCGGAATTGGTCCTGAGAAGTGATTTTCTTGAGCCGATAACCTCTCCTATGTCACGGACCAGTTCAATAGGTGTATCAGTGATGATGTGGAAAGCAAGATTGTTATCTTGGGTTTTTATCACTAAGGACGGTTTGCTGGGGCTGGAATAGTGATCATAGATAAGGTAGACCGTCATCAAGGTAGTGATTACAACAGCCGGTATACGAAGGTATAAGGCATCTAACATAAAATAGAGAGATATAGTCACAATAACTGCTAAAAAGATCCATGAAAAAGCTGCGACTGATCTCGAACGGTGGTGTTCATAATGGACGGACTGAATAGTATCAAACATCACGACACCCAACTCCAAGGAATTTCCTTCCATTTTCCTATATTCGATGTGGGATTCATGAAAGGAGACATGCTCATCTTCTGAGGTAATAATATTTTTCAGTGACAACTGATATGGACTGACGTTTGACAAGTTGATACTTCTCTGTAGATTTATTTACAATGTTTGATCCGCCTCTAGGTGCGTGAATCCACAATGGTTATTGTAGCAGTTTGAGTTGATTTAATATTGATGTTAGGGTAGTTTTGTGTGTTTATTTTGGGAGTTTATGGGGATATGTTTAAACGGAATATGAGACTCTAATGGAAAGACCTATCTACAAAGATATAGGGACTGACATACTACAATTAGATACACCAAGTTTGTTCGTAGATTTAGATGCATTGTCGAACAATTTAACAAATGCCAATGATTATTTTCTGGGAACGAACAAGAAATTGTGCCCAAGTGTGTCAGAGCATGGTGTCCCTGCAATAGCAAACATGCAGACTTCGGAGAATATGACTTCATCAGAAATATACGTAGATACCTTTTCTCAGGGTAAGCATTTTTCTCAAAACGGTTTTACGAAGATTCTGATTGGAGCAAGCCCGACTGTCCCTAAAAGGTTGCAGTACATACCTGACCTGTGTACGAACTCAGAGATAACCGTGCTTGTAAGGGAGATGGGGGCGATCTCAGATATAGCCGACGTATTAGGGGATGGGTTGAGTTCTTTATCTGTCTTAATCCCCATCACGTTGTCGTCGGATATATGGGGCCTCAGGGTTGGGGATGAATGTGCGAGATTGGCTGAGCAGATTGGGAATTGTAAATGGTTGAACTTCCGTGGATATTTTCTGGATTTGGATCAATTGGGCATAACGGACAAAATCGATTATCGCGATGAAATCAACGGGTTAAAGGAGATTCTTTCTCACTTGGAATCTATAGGGCGTGAAATCGTTGTGAAAAGTAGAGATATAGAACAAATCTTAATGGAGACTCCCTATAGATTCACGTCAGTGACAGGTTTGTATCCATTCAGTCAGAGGGTGGTTAAAGGTGACTCTGATACGGTGACTTGCGGCATCGTATCCACTGTAATGAGTGTTCCTGAGAAAGGCAGAGCATACTTAGATTGTGGTCAGAAAGCTATTTCCATTGATAAAGGTTTGCCGACAGTTGCCGGTCTGGGCGCCTCGTATATAGAAGCAATGAGTGCAGAGCATGGTTACTTAGTTAGTGATAGGGATCTACCGGACATAGAACTAGGGCAAAGAGTGGTTTTGTTGCCGTCGGATATTGGGGGTGCTTTTAATGTTCATGATCTTGTATATATGATGGAAAGTAAGATGTTGCGCTCTGTTTGGGAAATTAGTAGTCGGGGTCATTTCAGTTGACAGGAGCGTTTATGAAAAGGTGCGGAGTGTGATTGTAAATAGGCCGACGGCGGGAATGCAACTGAATGACCTTGAGACACCCTGTTTGGTGGTGGATTTGGATGCTTTAGATAATAACTACAATTTCATTGGTGATATATACAAAGATACATCGTGCAAAATGCGACAGCATGCCAAAAATGTTAAAAGCCCGATTTTATTGCAGAGACAATTTGATGCGGGTGGCACCAACAACGGCGTTTGTGTGGCGAAAGTTTCTGAAGCGGAGGTAATGTTGGAAGGTGGAATCAAAGACATTCTTATCACCAGTGAAATTGTTGGTGAAGGCAAAGTCGACAGATTGGCGCATCTAGCAGAGTTGGGAAACATCAAAGTATGTGTTGACAACGCTGAGAATCTCCGTTCGTTGTCAAGGGCTGCGAAAAACGCTTCAACAGTTATTGGAGTTCTTATAGAGGTGGATACTTCCATGAGGAGGGCTGGGGTTAGAAGTCCGGAGGAAGGAGTGGCTTTGGCGAAATTGGCAATTTCATTACCTGGTATCACTTTTATGGGGATTATGAGTCATCAAAGTATTACCGGATATCCAGATAGAGAGACTCGTTTTACGGAAGGCACTCGATATATAAAGAAATGCCTTAGGGTGAAGCATGCCATTGAGCGAGAGGGGATTGATGTCGATATAGTTTCCTCGGGTGAGACTTTTACCATTGATGTGGCGGTTGATATACCTGAAGTGACAGAAGTGGAAGGCGGCACGTATGCCTTAATGGGTTTTAACGAATTGTATATGGATCATTTTAGAGTCGCCGTCAAAGTGTTGACATCAGTCATAGAGGTCGATGATTCCTTTGCTTACATCGATGCCGGTATACGTTGCCTTGGAGCGCCTCTGGGTCGGACGCCGAGAGTAGAAAACAGGGCAAACATAAAGTTTGAAAAAATGTTTGATTACGGGAGCATATTAATTTTCGAAGGAGATACGATATTAGGAATCGGGGACAAACTGTTACTTGAAAGTTCTCAGCAGGATGTTCTGGTCAATCGATGGGATCATTTTATTGCGATACGTGATGGTGTTGTTAGAGCGGTTTGGGATATAGCTGCTCGAGGGTGTCACCATTGACTCACGTATTTTTGCTTTTGATATGACACTGAGGAAATGGCTTTTCGCTGAATGCTATGATAGGTTGAATGGTATTGTCGAAAAACATGTAATCCCTCATAGATGGGAGACTGCTGGGCGGTGTTTTGGTGACGTGCTGGAGATAGGTGCGGGGACGGGGGCAAATTTACCTTACCTATCCAGTGTTTCCTCTGTAACACTGTGCGAGCCAGACAGGTATATGCGTAAAAAACTAACGACCCGTTTGGCATCGGAGCCGCAGGCATTCAGGATTTTGAACTCACCGGGTGAAGGGATAGCCTTGCCTGATGAATCATTTGACAGTGTATTGACCACGTTAACTTTGTGCATGGTAAATGATGTAGATGAGGTGCTTAGGCAGATCTATCGACTCCTGAGGCCAGGTGGGAAATTCTTTTTCTACGAACATGTATTATCTAAACATCCATTTCCAGTCACCTGTCAAAACTTATTCAATCCAATCTGGAAATGGTCTACTACGGGATGTAACTTGAATAGAGATTTGCGAGGATCAATCGAAAGCCTGCCGTTTAGCGGGATTAATCTAAAAGAATTTACTTTTTATATTGGCCCAATGCTCAAACTACCTAATATCATAGGATATGCCACCAAATGAAAAGCCAAGAGGTACTTCAATACGGGAAAGATATTTTGGATTGCACCGGCGAACCCATCCTTAGACTTCCAGATGTAGTACGGGCCTCGGCTTCAGCGGTGATATTTGACGGCTTGGGTCAGGTGTTGTTACAGAAAAGATCGGATAATGCTTGGTGGGGATTACCCGGAGGGGCCATGGACCCAGGGGAATCATTTGACGACTGCGTCGTCCGTGAAGTTCTCGAAGAAACGGGACTTTTGGTAGAAATCAATTCACATGTCAAGACGTATTCAGATCCGAGGGATTATACATGTATTGTGTATCCGGATGGCAATCTTGTTCAATATGTGACGGCATTGTATATATGCGTAAAGCTTAGTGGATATTTGAAATTGTCGGAGGAAAGTACTGATATAGGTTATTTCCCCACCCATAATTTCCCCCCAAAAACCCTATGTTCTACTTATCTTCGGGTTCAGGATGCGACGAATCATCTATCCGATTAAATTGAGGACGGAGTTATGGCTTTGAACTGGAATAATGATCCTAATTTGAGCGACATGAGCGACAGGGACTACCTTACAGATATTATCCATTCGCTGACGGGAAAGATTTCTGATGATCCACAAACCTCCTCGAATTATTTCCTCAGGGGTAATGCTTATCTCGATTCTGGTAGGTATGAGGAAGGCATAATAGATTTTAGTAAGGTAATCGATTTGTGTCCCACGGACTCAGTAGCTCTAAATAATCGGGGCATATGTTATAGGTTGTTGAAAAACACGAAAAAGGCCATAAGTGATTTTACTCATGCGATATCGTTGAACCCACATTACAGAGATGCTTATAACAACCGAGGGCAATCCTATAGCGATCTGGGAGAATTTGATTTGGCAATAGACGACTATAGCAGAGCTATAGATTTGGACTCCAGATATTGGTTTGCCTTTAATAATAGAGCTATTGCTTTGTGGGAAGTTGGTAGAAAAGATGAAGCGCTTTTAGACTATGAAATAGTCAGCAAAATTTTTGAATCGGAATGAAACTCCTGATCTTTGGAACGGGAATATAGTTAGAATGTACCTGTGTTTAGTAACGAAACGTAAGGGTGAAGTATTCTTCAAGACTAACGTCGGTATTCATGGGATGACACATATGTGGAGTGTAGATAAATTACAGGTTATCTGACAGATAAATACCATTGGATGCTGCAGCTTGTAGCGCGATCTCTGCCTTTATCACGGGAGGGCCTTCCTTTGTTAAGGTGAGGTTTGCAGTGTCCCCAACCCTTACTATGATGGAACGTTCCCCGTCCAGTGCAATTGTGCATGGCTTGTGCCGTACTTCAAGCGTCTCAAGCATGTTCATTCGGTTGACATATTTCACGTGGACTCGTTCTAATTCCCCTGGGATTACCGGTGCGAGCACATATCTATCGTTATAATCCTCTGATAATCCTATGTGTAGCCCGCTTTCATCGGTAGTTGATATAGGGTCGATCAATCCCCCGATGGAAGAAAGACCGATACTGTGAGGACTTGCAATAGCAAGGTATAGCTCTCGAACTGATGCGATGTTCCATATAGCCCGTGATCCTACGAATCTTTCTGAAGAAATTGCCACGTCTACAAGAGCTACATCACACGGGGCATCATTCTTATCGACGACGATTTTCTTGGCCTTATACGTGCATAATTTGGCTGACACTTTATTACTGGCTATACAACCGGCGGCCATTCCAGCCAAAGTGCCTTCAAGAGCCGTGGGAAACACGTTATTAGTTCCGGTTGATAGTGGCATCAATGGTATTTCACAAGTTCCCAGCGCGACAGCACGATTAGTACCGTCACCTCCTAAAGTTATAATAACTTTGGCACCTTGTTTAGCCATCAGGTTAGCTGAGTTAACTGTGTCGGTTTCATTGTTCAAGATTGGAATGTCAAGGTAAGACATCTCTACATCTGTGTTTGAAAGTAGAGCAGCGTTGCGCAGCAGCTGACCTGAATCTGGCATTCCAAGTATTTTGGACACGCCGCTTGCCGTTAAGCCGTTTATTACTCTGGCCAAGATGTTAATTTTTTCCTGGTTTGAGACAAAGCGGCTTTGGGAAACAAGACGACGGATGTCTTTACCCGCAGATGGATTTGCTATTATACCGACTGTAGACACGATGTAAAAATAAACTGCCTGATTATAATATATGTCATTATAACGGTATTCTTGCAAAATAGATCGACTATAGGCATTTAAATTTGAAATATGCCGGACTGGTTTGGGTGAAGACTGATGGTTATAGACGGTAATGATGGGATGAAATTGGTTAAGGATGTATCAGACGCTCTTTTTGATGTTTATGGAGAGATTGTCTGGGTTCCCAGGTATAACGCTATTGAGGAATTAGTTTATACAATTCTTTCTCAGCATACATCTGATATTAATTCCGAGAGAGCTTTCCGGACTTTGATGGAAGTATATGGTGACGTGGGAATGATAGCGGACGCTGACGTATCAGATATAGAGAAGGCTATTGAAAAAGGTGGTTTGGCTAAACAGAAAGCACCCAGGATAAAGAACGTATTAAATCAAATCAGAAAGGAAATCGGGTCCTTCGATCTGTCTTTTCTTGCAGAAATGCCATTATCGGAATCTAAAGCCTGGTTGACTCGTTTACATGGAGTTGGCCCAAAAACTGCGGCGATAATTTTATGTTTCTCTTTTGGACTGCCTGCTATGCCTGTTGATACACACATTTACCGCGTTTCTCAGAGAATTGGGTTGATAGCTAAGGAAGTCTCTGCTGAGGCCGCGCACGATTTATTGGAAACTATCATTCCACCTGAGGAAATATTTCAGTTTCACATGTTTTTGATAAAACATGGTAGGGATACTTGTAAGGCGAGAAAGCCTAGGTGCGCGTCTTGTTGTTTGAAAGGGGCATGTCCGTCGGCTGGATCATTTGGGTAACTATAAACAGCCTAGTATGATGTTTTGCATATTATACTATTGATTAGTTTATTTAGAACCGCAGAAGAGAGGATAATATGAAAGTTGGGATTCTAAATGTTACCGGTTACGCTGGGGCTGAGCTTGCGCGGATTTTGGCCAGGCATAGCGAAGTGGAAATTAGTTGTGTAACTGGAAGGAGCTCCGCTGGGAAGAATTTAGGGGAGATATTTCCTCACTTATCTTCTCTGGATCTAACGATCATGCCTGAGTTAGATGGTAGTCTGGACTTCGTTTTTTCCGCTCTACCTCATGCGGCAAGCGCGGCGGCTTTGGTTGACTTACTAAGTGATGGGATAAAGGCAGTTGATATTAGTGCCGATTTTAGGCTTCGAGATGTTCACACCTATGAGAAATGGTATGGGGTTGAGCATTTCTGCCCTAAATATATAGAGAAGAGTGTATACGGGTTGACTGAGATCTACAGAGAAGATATAGCCGAAACGCAGTTGGTAGCGAACCCGGGTTGTTATCCCACAGCGAGTATTTTGGGATTGGCACCGGTAATTTCTGAAAATCTTATAGAACCTGAAGTTATCGTGGATGCTAAATCTGGGGTTTCGGGTGCTGGTAGGGGATTGTCATTGAAGACTCATTATTCGGAGGTCAATGAGAGTGTAAGTGCATATGGCCTTGACGGTCATCGACATATGCCGGAAATCGCGCAGGAATTGTCAGTATTAGGAAACTATGAAGTGAATTTAACATTTGTGCCCCATCTCATACCGATGGTTAGAGGAATTCTAGCTACGTCGTATGGGTTTTTGAAGGAGGATGTATTTTTGGGTAGTGATGACATAAATGAAAGTCTTCATCACCTGTATGAAGACTTTTTTAAGGACGATGCATTTGTAAAAATTGTTGACACGCCCCCAGCGACAAAACAGACATTGGGCAATAACAACTGTCTTATCTATCCCACGGTCGATATTTCCCATAGAAGGTTGGTTGTTGTGAGCTGTTTGGACAATCTTGTGAAGGGTGCCGCCGGGCAGGCGGTGCAAAACATGAATGTTATGAACCAATTCCCGGAAGATTTAGGTATTAGCCAATTGGCGATTTATCCGTAAGAATACGAGCAAAAAAAGAAACAAATTGATTGCGGGATATGTGTTTGAACACGTAAAATGTGTAAGTTGTTCTTTTTGTGTTAGTTCATATGTAAATTGGCCCCATCGTCTAGCGGTCTAGGACGTCGGCCTTTCAAGCCGGAAACACGGGTTCGATTCCCGTTGGGGTCACCATTGCATTTCC
>CAZRSW010000009.1:40319-68153 GCA_964602845.1 uncultured Dehalococcoidia bacterium
AGAAAATACTGACTAGGACGGAGTAGTCGCTACCACATAACAGCAGCTGCTCACCGTAACCACTCCATACAACACCGCACCAGATACCATCTCTTCTCTGGTGAATTCAGCCATCGTCTAGCCCTTAAATCCGTCAGGCAATCTTGCGTTACACAGGTTGGCATTAGTCAGGTTAGTACCCTTGAGGTTGGCACCATATAGGTTGGCTTCTGTGAGATTAGAATAATCTTAAGGCAGCAAATCTTTATTGACAGTGACGCCAAAACCTGGTTCCTCGGACGGCATGATCACACCATTGATTGCAGATGCTTCACCTATCCACAGATCATCTTTTGCGGCGTTCCGACTGCCAGGTAATACTTCCGCCAAATTTGCACAAGACGACGCAGCAATCAAGTGTAAACCCCACACTTCTCCTCCTCGGTGCGGTACGACGGGAATCCCGTGCTCCTGTGCTATTTCAAGAATCCGTAATCCTGCGGTTATGCCTCCACACCATGTAATGTCGGGCTGCCAAATATCCAGGGCCCCGGCGTCAGCCAGGTTTTTGAAGCCATGATGAGTGAACTCGTGCTCACCCCCGGATATCAGGATTGGATTTACCATTGGCCTCAACTCGGATTGTCCTATTAAATCATCGGGAGTAAGGACGTCTTCAAACCAATATATGTTGTAATTCTTGAGGTGATCGGCCATCTTGATGGTAACCTCACGGTTCCAAGTCATATAGGTGTCGATCATGAGAAGTGCGTTCTGGCCCATTAATTTTCGAGCCTTTTCTGATCGTTCTATAGCAACCTCATAGTCGACGTCTGATGTCCATGTTTGTGAAAATTTGTGGGCAGTAAAACCCATGGCTCGATACCATTCAGGATCGGCGCCGGTAGCATATGCACGAATACCCTCTTTCTGACGTGGGCCAATCATCTTGTACACGGGGGTTCCTTCTGCCCTTGCAAGTAGATCCCAAATAGCTAGATCGACCCCGCTAATTGCCATAATGGCTATACCTTTTCTACCATAGGGTATAGAGTGAGAATATAACGTGTCCCAAAGTTTGGCTATGTCATCGACGGAATCTATTTCCTTGTCCACAATTAATTCGGATAAGTGCCCGTTGACCACTTCAACAGCGGCTCTGCCGCCCCCACCATAGCCATACCCAGATATCCCTACATCTGTGTCGACTCTGACTACTATCTGCCATAAGTGAGTTCTCCAAGATGGAACTACGTTCCGGTAGTTTGGGTAAACCGCAGTTATATTGACAATTTTCATGAAAGTTTTTCCTTTTGTGCCGCCAGTTTACCTTGGAATTAGGGAATGATGTTAATCGAATTAAGATTCATTGGAAACATTGACTTAGTTGATGTGTTTCTCTCGTCTATATGCCTTGAAATAAGTCTCCCGACGGAATTGCAGTATTGAGGATATTAGTGAATAATTACCCTAGGAAAAGATATTGCCCAATATACGCTGTGGTTGACTAATAGAGGTAGGGTTATAGTAAATCTATAGCCGGGCCTGAGGAGGGTTATGCAAATGAAAGAAGACATGTTACTTATGGCTCATTTAATGAGGCGGGCTGCTTTTGGAGCAACGAAAAATGAATTAGAGGCACATCTATCTGATGGGTACGGAGAAACTGTGGAGTCGTTATTGAACGTGGGGAATGCCAACTCATTGGCTGACCATATGATAAGGAGATATCATCCAGACCATTCGGCTACTCATGACAATACAGGAGCTGCATCTTACTGGCTTTATAAACTTGTATCCAGTGACGAGCCGCTCAGAGAGAAAATGGGGCTATTTTGGCACAGAATATTTGCGACAGGCTATGCCAAGGTTACAAATGGACGACCGCTAACTGATCAGCTAAATATGTTTAGAACCCACGGTATGGGCAATTTTAGAAATTTATTGATGGAACTTTCCAAGAATCCTGCCATGATTATTTGGTTGGATAACATCGACAATCATAATGGTGCTATTAATGAAAATTATGGAAGGGAATTGTTAGAGCTCTTCTCGTTGGGTGTGGGTAATTATACGGAAGAAGACATAAAAGAATGTGCAAGAGCCTTTACAGGTTGGACCGTTGCCAATGCGGATTACACTAAGCAACTTGCGGTTCGAAATTCCATTTGGCCGTATGGAAAATTGGATTGGAGGTTTGAATTTGTTGAGGATGATCATGATGATGGTGTGAAAACTTTTTTGGGAGAGACAGGAAATTTCGATGGTGGGGACATCATAGATATTATCTGTCGACAACCAGCGACGGCTCATTTTCTTGCGAGGCATCTGTATCACTATTTTGTGGCTGATGAGCCACCGGTTCCCCAATGGCCCTATCGAGAACCTAGAGATGCTGAAGCGATTGATATTATGAAGAAAGCTTACTTTGATAGTGGCTACGAAATTGGAGCAATGTTGAGGGCGATGTTTAATGCTGATTTCTTTAAAGCTGAGGATATTAGATACGCTAAGGTCAAGAGTCCTTGTGAACTAGTGACAGGTGTTTTGAGGATGACTGGAGAGTTTAAGCAACCCAGGATAGAGATCTCAGAGCGGAATAATGAAATCACCTATATGGGTCAACAGTTATTTAATCCCCCCTCCGTGGAAGGTTGGCATGAGGGTCTTGAGTGGATAGACACCGGATCGTTTACAGAGAGGATTAATTTTGCTTCTAGTCGCCTTGGAGATAATGGAAATCCCGGTATCCGGTCTATTATTGACAGGGTTGTTGATGGGCAGACAGGCAATCTTGAAGCCGAGCACTATGTGGATAAATGCCTTGATGAACTTGGATGTTTGGAAACCTCAACAGACACGAGAGAGACTTTGATGCAATTCGTGGAAGAAAATGGATTGCCTGAGCTTAACCTACCAGAGGACCGGGAATTGGTAGTCGCAGGGGTGTCGGCTGTTTTGGGCGTTGTTGGAGCAATTCCAGAATTTCAACGAGGGTAGGTAACCGATAGGATTCTTGAATATTTGAACCTTGGGGATGTAATTAAGGGGATTTTGGTATGACTAGCCAGACCGAGACGAAAGGACGATCTGATTTTCTAAAGTATAGTCACACCATTGGGTTGTGTGTCATGGAAGGGCGTGGATTTATGTTTCCCGTCGATACTGCTATCACACCCTCCGGGAGAATGCATACAGTTAGCCGTGCATTCGGTCCCGTTGGCTCTCATCAACTTAGAGTGACGATGTATGACACGGATAGTACGTTTTATGGTGTATATGGTGGATTTGGGGATGAAATAGGGAAATTTAAGTGGCCAGCGTCGATAGAATCTGATTCAGATGGGAACCTTTATATTAGTGATGAGCAATGTCATAAGATAAATGTCTATAACGGGGAAGGAAAACCTATTGCAAGGTGGGGAGACTACGGAAGTGAATTCGGTCAGATGAATGGTCCCAGCGGGATTGCTTTCGATTCTGATGACAACATCTTGGTGTGCGATCAGCTGAATAACAGGATACAGAAGTTTACCAAGGATGGGGAATTTCTGGACTGCTTTGGGAGCTCTAGTGTGGATTCCGAACAATTGTCTCTACCATGGGGTATAACTGTTTCCTCTAATGGAGAAACCTACATTGCGGATTGGGGTAATGATCGAATCTGCAAATATTCTCAAGATGGTACATTCTTGGATTCGTTTGGCTCAGCTGGTTCTGAAGATGGACAATTCATTAAGCCGGCTGGCATCGCTGTTGATAATGACGGTTTTATGTATGTCGCGGATTGGGGTAATGAAAGGGTTCAGGTGCTAGATCCAAAAGGTAACTGTATTGACAACATCCGTGGCGAGGCAACGATATCGGTATGGGGACAGGAATTTTTAGATTCTAATTATGAGGAAGCGGAGCCTCGGTCTAGATCCAATTTGGAGCCAGACATATCTTTGTTTGATGGCGATCCTCATACGGAATCGGCCCACACAGAAAAATTGTTTTGGGGACCCACCTCAGTGAAACTCGATGAAAATGGCAAATTATATGTCACCGAAAGCAATAGACATAGGATTCAAATCTACAATAAATCAAGTAATACGTAGTTTTATCTTAAGTGCACTACGGTCTTGTACCAGTAACCACACCATTTATCGTCGGTTCACTAGCGGTTATAAAAGAAGATTCGTCAGAAGCAGCTAAAGAAGAGCGATGCAGCGTCCATCTTAGTAACTAAGCTGACTAAATGATATCTAACTTACACGTGACCCCGGTCAAACGGAATTAATAGTAGCGGGGATCGCATACCTGTCATGCCTAGGCCACAAACCACCTAGGCTTGCCGTGTTGCATGCTAATTTTCCCAAAGTGCTCATCAGTGTGGAAGTGGGGAACCGCTAGAATCATGTCGCCGGATATGGCCCTTTTGATCAGTTCCATGCGGCTCGCCTCACTGGCGGCTTTATCTACGTCTATGCCCACACTCCAAGAGGGCTCTTGTATTTGTACCTTGCTATGGAATACATCTCCAGTGATTGCCCCTTTTGTCCCCGCAGAATCCAAGAGAAAAACCATGTGTCCAGGGGTGTGGCCAGGAGTTATCATGGCGGTGATCTCATTAGTGATCGAATCCCCGTCGTCAAACAGGTCCAGTAACGAAATATTTTCCAGAGGGATCACATTTTCGGACACCCAAGGAGCATTAACAAGATTTTCAGGTTTTGTGAAATGCTCCCAATCTATCCTAGGGACTAGATATCTAGCGTTAGGAAAATATGGTTTAGGAGGAGCACTCTTTAGATCGAGATTCCAACCTACGTGATCAATATGTAGGTGGCTATGTATGACGGCATCTATTTCAGAGGGCGTAACACCTACTCTTTTGAGTTCATTCATTAGATTGCCCTTTTTGTTACCGCGGCTTGGGTGAGGACCTGGTCCGATACCAGTATCTATAAGAATAGTTTTGCTATCACTCCTTGCGAGAAAGCAACCGTAGTACAACTGGATTTTACCCTTGGCTAAGATGTCATATTTGTAAGGTTCCCATTCGCTGTGATGGACATCTGGGAAGAATGATTCAGTCGGCATTGCCGGGGGTATCATGTCAAGCAGAGCGATTATATCTATGTTCCCGACACGTATTGTTTCCTGCATTTTGGAATCCCCTTTATGGTAACGTTTGTGGCTTTGAACACCTATATGAAACGTAGTATTGCACGTGGGCCGTTCTATTGGGGTAGGAAATCACTCCCGTAATCTTTAACGAGAATCGGAGAAGATGCTGAAGTTAATCTGTGTCTGGAGAAAATTATCAGAGTTAACACCACAAAAGGAGTAACCTTTACTATAGCTGAAATCTTAGGGAGTTTCTGGAAACAATCGTGGGGAGGTGGAATTACTCCACCTCCCCACTTTCCTCAAACTAGGTCCAACGTTGGTTATTATCTGTTAAGCCAGACGTTGTCCCATTTGTGTAGCTCGTACCAGGTGTAGAAGTCACTGTCATCAGGCATCATGCCCTTCAAGTTGTCACTCCAACCCCAGTATACGACCTCGCTGTTCATTGTAGGAGCAAGAGGAGCCTCATCGAGCAGAATTGTTCGCAGCTCAGCCGCATAGGCTAGTCTCTTGGTCATATCAACTTCGGCGTCCATCGCATTTAGGATGTCGTTGAATTCTTGATGTCTCCAGAACGAGTGGTTGTTGTCGCAGAGCTTACCGGTAGCCACATCACCTGCGCATACACCATACATGTTCTTGAAGTAGTCTCCTGGGTCACCAGCAAGTGACTTGGAGGCTGAGAAACCAACGTCAAACTTACCAAACTGCATGTCCTCGATGTATCCAGAGGCGTCCGCAATGCGGATCTCTCCCTGAATTCCAATAGAAGCCATCATAGCCTGAACAGCTGGCATCATGAGCCTCTGGTCAGGTGTCTCTCTGGTAATAAAGTCCAGACTAGGAGAGCCTGCGCCGTCTGGGTAGCCCGCATCAGCCAAAAGCTGCTTGGCCTCTGCCATGTCCTCAGCGGTAGGCGATCGTAGCCCTGGGACCGACTGTAGTTCTGACTGCGTCAGAGCATAAGGTGTTCCAGCTACGAAGAATCCACCCCACATAAGACCGTTGATGTCTTTCAGCATGTCAACGATAACTGGTGCGTCCATAGCTAGCATCATTGCTCGCCTGACTCTCTTGTCGCTCAAGAACTTCCCGACGTCGCCTTCTTTCTCGGTGTTGAAGTTCATACCTGCAACCGTGAACGAGTGCATTCTACCCTGGCTGATGCCTGGGTTGTCACCGATGTTCCGGCCGTCTTTAGGTGCGAGCCACATGGTCCAGTCCGTCCTGCCACCTATAAGTGCTGCAGTGTTTTCTGGAGTCCATGCGCGGAACCAGATGTGCTCTAATCGATCTACGTAAGGAGCATTCTCGTTCCAGTAGTTCGGGTTAGCTTCCTGAACCCACTTGTCATCGTCACGGGACTTGTAAACGTAAGCTCCGGTTCCTGGCTGGTTATCAACCTTTCTCAGGTTACCATCGTACTTGTCGAGAGTAGCCTTGGCGTTGATGTGGTTCCACTCAGAAGCAAAAGCCGCCAACGTGACGTCTGTCCCTTTTGGCCTGCCCAGTGTGAATACAACTGTTTGGTCATCGGGAGCAGCTATCTTAGATACGTCCTTCAGGAAGACTTGTCGGTTACTGACGAGACCTTCCTTGGGGAAGACGATTCGGTCATATGTTGCCTTGATGTCTGCCGATGTTAAGTCGGTGCCGTCGTGGAACTTAACCCCATCCCTTATGTGGAATGTGTATACGGTTCCGTCAGGAGATATCTCCCAGGCATATGCCAAGTCAGGAATAATTGGAACTGTCGATGTTCGTGGATCGCGTCGGATGAGCTGATCGTACATGGTTGTCATGCTACCAGCGTTAGCAATTGTAACGGAGGCATATATGTCAAACATCGCCGGAGGACCGTGGGCTCCTAGATATAGCGTGCCGCCACGCTTGGGGAACGCATCTAGGGTCTTCATGTAGAATCTGTCGTCCGTCGGAGTTGGAGTTGCTACAACTACCACCTCTTTCGTCTTCACGACTTCCTTTTCTACCTCGATCACTTCGGTCACAACTTTTTCGACTATTTTTTCTACGGGAACTTCCTTCACAACCTCTTTCACTGTCTCTACCACAACCTCTTTAGGAACTTCCTTCACAACCTCTTTGACCGATTCAACTACGATCTCCTTAGGTATTTCCTTTATAACTTCCTTCTCGACGATTTCAGTGACGATCTTCTCGACCTCCACGATCTCGGTCTCAGCGGCGCAGGCAAAACCCGCGAATACCAATGCCATCATTGATATGACCACTCCGGGAACGAAGTAATGTCTTCTATTCTTCATACATTCCTCCATCAAACTTCTTCTGTTTCATCCGGATTCAGACACTTCCCTGATCCGGCGGCGCCTCTTTCAAAACAACGGCACCTTCCTGACACAGCACGATCCCTCTTCTGGGCAGACTGCACTGCGAAAGTAGAGCGATTATAAACACTTACTCGGATAAGTGCAAGACTTTAGCCGGAAATGACAAACTGAAGGGAAATGTGGCGAATAACCATATGGCGTTATATCTCGTCGTTAGGTGGTCTATGGATGGGTTTTGCAGATAAGTGGGGCAAGGTGCTGGTTGAAGAATTAATAGTGGTCGACAAAGGTTATTCTTGGATCTAACCAAGCTATGAGTAGATCGACAAGGAGATTTACCACTATGAAGATTGTGGCATAAACAAGGGTGATGTTTTGGACCACGTTGTAGTCTCGGTCTGTGGCAGCATGGACGAGAGTTCTTCCTAACCCAGGGACAGTGAAGGCCTGCTCTACGGCGACTGATCCTTCTAAAGCGTAACCAAGTAAGAGACCGCTGACTGTGATAACAGGCAACATGGCATTGCGTAACGCGTGTCTCCCAACGACGAGGCGCTCTCCTAGACCTTTTGCCTTCGCGGTTCGGACGTAGTCTTCTCGCAATACTTCGAACAAGGATGAACGAGCCATCCTAGCGATGTATGCTGCTTGACCTATACCCATAACGACCGCGGGCCATATTATGATTTGAAAATTCTCCCATGGATCTTCCCATATTTGGACTGCAGTCACGGGAGATTTGTAACGCCACAGCATGAGGCATGCGACAACCGTTAACAACCCTAGCCAAAAACCTGGTATCGCTAAAAATAGAACTGTAGTTGTGCTGGTAATGTTGTCCCAAATAGATTTAGGTCTTAATGCGCTCAAGATCCCCACAGGAAGACCAATAATCCAGGCAATCAATAAAGAGAGAACTCCGATTTCAGCTGTTATGGGAAATCTCGTTCCGATCGTTCGAAGAATTGAATCACCTCTGAATAACGACTCACCAAGACTTCCGGTCAAGATATTCTTAATCCATTCGCCGTACTGGACTATGTAGGGCCGGTCTAGACCTAGGTCTTTTAGGGCGAGGGCTTTTTGCGCCTCGGTCATTCGTTTCATCTCTTCGAACCCAAAATATGAGCCTAGAGGATCCCCAGGTATTACACGCATGATTGCGAAGATCAGAGCTGTAGTCCCGATGAGTGTCGGGATCGTGTAAAGCAGCCGTTTTAGAATGTAAATTCGCAATTTGTTTTGGATGCCTTTGGTCGATACCTAATAAATAAGCGCCAGCGCCCGTCTTGAACTTCCTAAGTCGAGGGTTTTAGGAAAATGGAGGTCAGCCCGACGTTTCTGTGCTTCCTCTGAGGCGAGGGTCCAAGATATCGCGTAGCCCGTCTCCCAGAAGATTAAAGGCTAGAACTGCAGCAGTTATGAATAGCCCTGGAAATACAACAAACCACCAGTTCGGGACCAAAAGCGCCGAAGCTTCGCCGAGCATGCCACCCCAGGTTGGAGTAGGTGGCCTGACCCCTAGTCCAAGGAAGCTAAGTGAAGCCTCAATTATAATGGCGGTGCCAAGATGGACTGTCGCCAAGACTATGAAAGGTGCAAAGCACTGCGGGGCCACGTGACGCCACATGATTCTGAACGGTTTAGCTCCGATAGATCGAGCCGCTTCTACATAAACCATCTGCTTCACTGAGAGGGTTACGGAGCGAATGACTCTAGCAGCAAAAGGTAAGCGTGTTACCGCAATGGCTAGGATGATTGTCCATATTGTTGCACCAAGTACCATAACGAGCAGAAAGGCCAATATCAAACCGGGAATTGCCATCATAATTTCCAGGAACCGTTCTGCGATAAGGTCGACTTTGCCACCGGCGTACCCGGTCATGACCCCCCATGCGGCACCTGCTGTCGTTCCTACAGCGATAGAAACTAGGGCTACAAACAGGGTCGTTCGGCTACCATGAATGAGCCGGCTCAATATATCTCTTCCTATTTGGTCGGTTCCCATCCAGTTCTCACTATCTGGGGGAATTTGAAGTTTCTGGAAATTCGGAACAATCGGATCATGTGGTGAGATTATGTCGGCTGTGATCGCCATGAGTAGCAACAAGACGGTTATTAGGCCCCAAAACGACGCGAACTTGTTCGCTTTCACTATCCGATTTAATCTTACGGTGAGGCTCGGTTTTATCGCTTGGCCTACGGCAATTTCTGTCTCTTGGCTCATTTGAAGTTCCTGTGTTTTTCGAATTTAACTGAGTCGAATCCGTGGGTCGAGCCACGCGTATAATAAATCAACACCAAGGTTAACCAATATGAATATAACTGCGTAGAAAAGGGTTATATTTTGTACTACATTGTAGTCCCGGTCTATGGCAGAGTGGATCAGCTTCTGCCCTAAGCCCGGCACGGTGAAAGCTTGTTCAATGGCAACTGAACCGCCCAGCAGGAATCCAAGTAGTACCCCACTGAGTGTTAAAACCGGTAATAGGGCGTTTCGAAGTCCATGTCTTGAAATTGTTGTCCATTCTTTCAATCCTTTGGACCGCGCGGTTCGTATATAGTCCTCTCTCAAGATCTCAAATAGTGAGGATCTTGCCATTCGCGCAATATAAGCTGCCTGCCCAATTCCAAGGACCACTGCTGGTCCGATGATAATCTCGAAATTCATCTTGGGGTTCTCCCAGAGTTGGATGGCGGTAACAGGGGACTTGTACTGCCACAACATCAAGCAGCTGACTACAACAAGCATTCCCAGCCAGAACCCGGGGATAGCCAGAAACAGTACAGTGAATGTACTCGTCACAGCGTCTAAAAGTGAATGAGGTTTGACGGCACTGATAATACCGACTGGCAGACCTATTAGCCAGGCAATGATTAGCGAGAGTACCCCTATCTCAATGGTGATTGGCGCCCTTGACATGATAGTTTTAAGGATGTCATCACCGAGGAATAAAGACTCCCCCAAACTGCCGGTGAAAATATTGCCGATCCATTCGCCATACTGAACAATGTAAGGCCGGTCTAATCCCAGATCTTTAAGCGCGAGGGCTTTTTGTGCCTCGCTCATTCTTTTCATCTCTTCGAAACCAAAATAGGCTCCGAGAGGGTCTCCAGGGAGGACTCGCATGATCACAAAGATTAATGCTGTAACCCCAATTAATGTTGGGAAAGCAACGAGTAACCTTTTTGCGATGTATGCGTACAATTTAAATTAGATCCTCACTCGGAGAGAATTACAGGCACCCCGGGACTCATCATTGCCGTGTAAGTTTTAAAGCATACCGGCAATCTTAAAGATACGCTTTTCTCGTAAATTCTAAATATCAATCCCACTGTCCCTCGACAGCGAAAGCACGGCGATTATAATCATTTCCAGAGATAAGTGCAAGAAACCGAGATAGTAGTTTATGCAGCTAGAAGGACGGGATTTGAGGAGCTGATTTGGGACGTTCCGCCTTCGGGTAACGGTGGCTATGTACGGCAGGTCATAGTACAAGGGTTGCCGAAAAACATATCTGGGCACATTCTGGGTTTGATGGTATGGATGGCGCAAATATGGCCAATATCGGGGTGATTTAGTTGTAATCCTAGTCGGTACTTGTGCAGAACACGTATTTCAGGTCATGCTCAGAAAGATAGCCCGATTTAGATAAAAAACGGTGATGACGGGCAGGTTTATCCGCCCTTGAAGGTAGGGGCTAATTGGATGGAATCACATAAGGGACCTCAAGATATAATGCCCACAGAGCTTATCAAATTCAAGAAAATGCTTTATCATACATTCTGACTCATTAAACTGACTTGTAATGTAGTTTGGTTGAGGGTAGCAACACTGTTAATTAGGTCCGAAACCTGTTTAGCTACTGGAAGCTTGTAGAGGATTTTAGAGACTTAAAAGTGGTACTAAAGCGATGAATTTAAGCCTGCGTTAAGTTCGAAGGTTATGGTTTGTATCATGTTAAGGAGGACATTCAGTTGGAAAAAGGAAAAGATAAGAAGTTAGTAGTTGTCCAGCTCAGTGGAGGTAATGACTGTTTGAACACGGTTATTCCGTACACTGACGAGCTATATTATGACAATAGGCCATTTGTAAATATACAGCCTGATAAGGCACTAAAACTTGATAATAAGCTTGCTTTTAACCCTAGCATGGCACCTATCAAGCGGCTCTGGGATCAAGGTAAAGTAGCCGTCATTAATGGAGTTGGTTACCCAGAACCGAATAGGTCCCACTTCAGGTCGATGGATATATGGCACACCGCAGAGCCTGAAAAGGTGATCACCGAAGGTTGGATTGGGCGGACGTTGCGTGATATGGATCCTAATGGGGAAAATGTTCTCGGTGGAATTAATTTTGGTCGTGGACTCCCGAGAGCGATGTCGTGCCCAGGTGTACCGGTGGCTTCGGTCGGCGATCTGGATACTTATGGATTATTTCCAAATTTGGGGACAGATGATGCTCGCGCGGAAATTCTCAATGTCTTCTCACGGATGTATGGGAGTGCAGACGGCAGGGATGCGGTATCTGAATTTCTGGGGCAGACTGGTGAAGATGCTCTATTGGGTGCGGATATCCTGAAAGAAGCTCCAGGGAAATATCATTCCTCAGTGGAATACGCCGCTAACCCTATTGCGAAGAGCTTAAGAGATGTCGCCAGAGTTATGTTTGCTGATGTCGGGACCCGTTTTTTCTATACTCAACATGGGAGTTTTGACACTCACGGAGGAGAGCTTCCGGTCCATTCTAAACTTTGGCAGGACGTAGCTTCAGGGATTGGTGATTTTGTAGATGATGTTGAAGAGCATGGATATGGCGATGACACTGCGGTTTTGGTGTTTTCGGAGTTCGGTAGACGGATAAAAGATAATGGATCTGGCACCGATCATGGTTCGGGAGGGGTCGCCCTGTTAATTGGGAACTCGGTTAAAGGTGGATTTTATGGGGAATATCCTTCTTTGAGAGAAAAGGATCAGCTCAACGGGGATTTACATGCCAACAATGATTTCCGGTCGGTTTACACTAATATCTTAGACGACTGGTTCAATGTGGATGCCGTCCCAATAGTTAATGGTACTTTTGAAAAGTTCGACATATTTAAATAGGTTTTCCTTAGTAAAAAGTTAAAATGTTCGGCCAACTACATTCAGTTGGGATCGGAACGCAGATATAGTTAGGAGGTACCGGAAAATGGTGACCGTAGAAAGAAGGACTGACCAGAGATCGTTGATGGCACATCTTATGCGGCGGGCTGGCTTCGGTGCCAGGCAAAAAGAATTAGATGGGTTGGAAGAGATGAGATATGAAGATGTTGTTGATGGTTTGCTAAATCCGGGAGACTCTAACCATTTATCTATTGATCTGATACGACGTTATCATACAGAGGTACATGAATCGAGGGGTGGCCCCTGGGCTGCCAAACAGTGGCTATACCGTATGGTGACGACCGACACACCTTTGGTAGAAAAAATGGCGATCTTCTGGCATGGTATTTTTGCCACGGGCTATGCCAAAACGAACCAGGCCCGTGCGCTAATGGTACAAATCAACATGTTTAGAAGATTCGGTATGGGTAAGTTTGACGATTTACTCGAAGAAGTTTCTAAGGATCCTGCCATGATAATCTGGTTGGACAACCAAGATAATCATAACGGTGCGATAAATGAAAACTTTGGTAGGGAAATCTTAGAACTTTTCTCCATGGGGATAGGAAATTACACCGAGGATGAGATCAAAGAATGTTCCCGAGCTTTTACTGGGTGGACTTTGAAGAATGCTGAATATATGTCTGTAAGGGCTATGAAGGATTCCATTTGGCCATACGGCAGGATTTCATGGCATTATGAATTCAGGGACGGTGACCATGATCATGGTTCGAAGACCTTCCTCGGAGAAACGGGAGATTTTAATGGGGATGATGTGGTTCGTATTATATCAAAGCAGAGGGCGACGGCCGTATTTGTGGCAAGGCACTTGTATGATTACTTCATAGCGGACGAGGTACCTGTTCCGCAATGGCCTTACACTCCACCTAAAGATGAGGCAACGGTGGCCATGCTTGCCGACGTTTACCTAAATAATGACCATAATTTGAAAGAAGTTCTCAGGGCTCTATTCTTGTCGGATGCATTTAAATCAGCTCGATTTGAGAGAGTAAAATGCCCCGCAGAATATGTCGCGGGATGTTTGAGAGTCAGTGACGCGATTGATAGACCCACTCTGTTAATGAACGAAGCTCAGGACGTTATTGAGTATATGGGACAAACGCTGCTCAACCCTCCTTCTGTTGAGGGATGGCATGAAGGTACAGAATGGATTAACAGTGGATCTATAGTTGAAAGGGTGAATTTCGCTTTTGACGTTTGGAATAACCATAACAGTTCGGAAGTTAAAGATATTACAGAACGATTGTCCATTGAGGGAAGTGGTGATGCAGAAGCTGTCGTTTCGAATTGTTTGGATTATATGGGGCCATTAACGTTCACGGAGGAGAAATCTAAAGCTGCTATTGTCGATCATGTCTCAAAGAACGGGGCGGTAAATTTTGGTGCTCCGTCTAGTGGAGAACGGTTGATAGCGGAGAAAAGGGTAGCAGAAATCTTGGGGCTGATTGCGTCCTCGAAAGAATATCAGCGAGCCTAGATAATTTGAAGATAATCTGAAAACCGGGTAGGTAGAGTATTATGACGATTAAATCCATAGAGAAACTCTCATACGATAAGACCATTGGCATCCTAAATAATAACCCTCTAGGTAGAGGATTCGCCCATCCCATAGATATAGCTCTTCACGACGAGGAGATATTTATCCTAAACAAACACCCTGGATTTACAAGAGTGGGTGTTTGTACCTACGACGAGCAATATTTGAGAGAATTTGGCACGTACGGCCATGCTGACGGCCAGTTTTGGCTACCCACAGGGGTTTCAGTCAGTACTGATGGACAGGTAGCTGTGTGTGACGAATTCCACCACAACGTGTCCTTATTTAGTAACGACGGTCAGTTCATCAAACAGTGGGGGGAAAAGGGAGATGGAGAAGGGGAACTTGATGGTCCTTCAGGGCTCGTTATTGATGACAATGACGACGTCTATGTTGTTGATCAGAATAATCACAGGATCCAGAAATTTTCTATAAATGGAAATCACATCGCGTCTTGGGGAGAATTTGGAAGGGATTCTGGTCAATTAAACCAACCTTGGGGTATTACTATAGGTCCTGATCAGTTGATTTATGTGGGTAATTGGGGCAACGATAATATAGAAGTGTTTGATCCAGAGGGTAACAGTATCCGCACGATTGGTGGCCCCGGAGAGGACCAAGGTTCCTTGCGAAGACCATCTAAACCTGCTGTAGACCGGGATGGATTTGTGTATGTCACGGATTGGGGTAATGAAAGAGTGAAAGTATTCTCACCGGGAGGCGACTGTGTGCAGTCCTTACGAGGTGAAGCGACCCTATCCCAATGGGCTCAAGATTTTCTTGACGCGAATCCGGATGAAAATAATGAGAGGGTCCGTTCGGACTTGATGCCAGATTTACCTGATCATTTCAATACTCCTTACTTGATCTCGACGCAGATCGAGTCGTATTTTTGGGGGCCATCCTCACTGTTCGTGGGGGGAGATTTGAAGCTGTATGTTTTGGAGTCTTCAAGGCATCGTATACAAATATACGATATCAATTAAGGAACGGGTTATTTAACACTGCTCAAGAATACCTGATGTTTCTTTTCGGTTACTTCGACATCACAGAAATGAAGTTTGAATTGATGACGTGCCTTAGGGGCTGGGGTCATAAGGTAAATAGGTCTAATATTTCCATCGTTTCAATATCGTGGGAATTGTCAATTGTGAAATCTACAGATAGAATCTCACCTGTGATAGAGACAATTTAAATTTTGAAGTAAAGAAGGGGGAATAATTCGATGAAGGCGGTAGTTTATAAGAAACCATTTGAAGTAGCAGTGGAGACTGTACCTGATCCAGTTATTAAACATCCGAACGATGTAATAGTGAAGATAACTTCTTCTTGTATTTGCGGATCAGACCTTCACATGTATGAGGGAAGGACAGCAGCGGAGCCAGGGATCATCTTTGGCCATGAGAATATGGGGATCATCGAAGAGCTTGGCTCAGCGGTAAAGAGCTTGTCTGTTGGTGATAGGGTTGTGATGCCGTTTAATGTAGCTTGCGGATTTTGCAAGAATTGTCAACGCGGTTTCACAGGGTTTTGCACAACAGTGAACCCCGGATTTGCTGGGGGGGCCTATGGTTATGTTGCGATGGGGCCTTGGCGCGGTGGACAGGCTGAATACCTCCAGGTGCCTTTCGCGGATTTTAACTGTTTGCCTCTACCGGCGGGAGATCAATTCGAAGCAGATTTTGCCCTTTTAGCAGATATATTTCCCACAGGCTACCACGGTGCGGAATTAGCAGATGTCAGCCCAGGTGAAAGTGTGGCGGTGTTTGGATGTGGCCCGGTTGGTTTGATGGCTGCGTATAGCTCTGTCATTAGGGGAGCTGCAGAAGTTTATGCTATCGACCATGTTCAGGAACGTCTGGACAAGGCTGAAAGTATTGGCGCTATTCCCATAAACTTTGACAACGGTAATCCTGTAGAACAGATTAAGGATATTCGGAATGATTCTGGTGTGGACAAAGGCATCGACGCTGTCGGTTATCAAGCTGCCGCGCAAGGTTCTTCGGCTGCCGGCGGTGAACAGGATGAGATTCCCAATGTAGTACTCAATCAGATGATCGATGTTGTAAAACCGACTGGGGCCATGGGTATACCTGGGTTGTATGTGCCGTCGGATCCGGGAGGAGTAAACGAATCTGCCAAGAAGGGTCAATTGCTCATGAGCTTTGGCCGACTGTTTGAAAAAGGCCTCAGGTTAGGAACGGGACAATGCAATGTAAAACGCTATAATGCTTATCTAAGAGATCTTATAGCTGCAGGCAAAGCTTCTCCGAGTTTCGTTGTGTCGCATGAAATTTCCCTGGATGAGGCGCCGGATGCCTACCAGAAATTTGACCAACGAGTTGATGGTTATACCAAAGTTATTCTTAATCCGTAGATTGTAATAAGCATCTTGTTTTTATGTAACCCGAATCGGCATGGAACGATTCGGGTTAGGTTTACTTAGGAGGGTTTATGTCTGATCACATCCAGAATTTAGATTACCATTGGATTGATGATTGGGGTCGTACGGCTCAGTCTAAAGATTCTAGATTAGGATGGGCTCACCCAGGTATGGCAACTACACGAGATGGCCGTTTGGTCACTTGTGATAGCGGTGAATCCGTGATGAAAGTGTTTAACCCAGACGGGGTATTACTTGAATCTTGGAATGGAAGCTTTGTCGATGCCCATGGAATCACCATAACCAGTGACGATGTTAATGAAGAGATCTGGATAGCCGACAATGGCTCAAAGCGTCATATTAACTATGGATATGATTACGCCCCTGATGCTGACGAGACATCAGGAAGGGTATTTAAAGTGGCGTTTGGGGGAAAAGAATTGTTGGAACTTCCCTTTCCCCAACACGATGCATATAAAAGTGAGAGATATGCCCCGACTTCAGTAGCGGTCAACGAAAAAAGTTATGGTGGTAACGGTGACGTTTGGGTAGCAGATGGATATGGAGCCAGCTTAGTACATAGATATTCTGCTGAGGGGAGCCATTTAGGTACTATTGATGGAACGGAGGGTGCCGGTCATTTCGATTGTCCACATGGTATTTTTATGGATAGAAGGAGGATCCCCACTGGAGAATTGTATGTTGCGGACAGAGCAAATGCTAGGGTCCAGGTTTTTGATATGGAGGGGCGCTTTAAAAGATCTTTCGGCTCAAATTTTCTTAATAGCCCTAGCGCTTTTGCAGCCTTTGGAGATGTGATGGTTGTTGCAGAATTGCAAGCTCGCCTGGCATTGATTGATGTAGAGGATCGATTGATAAATTATCTTTTCCCTGATGAACAGGTAGCGGAACGTGAAGGTTGGCCAAACGAAAAGAGTGGATCCGGCGAGGTAGAGAGGCCTGCAACGATGGAGTCAGGCAAATTTAATAGCCCTCATGGGTTGACGGTGGATAATCAGGGAAATATCTATGTGGCGGAGTGGTTGATTGGAGGCAGAATGGTCAAACTTGTGAGAGGCTGATTTACACAGAATAGGAAAGACCAAACATCATCTCACCCGTGGTTATGATCAAATATCTTCTGTGTATATCGTTGCTTAGCTGCGGTGGAACTGTGAGTTATTCAGCCTTAACGCTCTTTAATTATTTAGATCAGAAACCATCTAACATATGTCTCATTATAGAGATGCATCTAACAATGAAGACTGCCTTGTTATCCGGTCATTATGATCCAGTGCGAATTTCCTGATGCCTTGATAAATTGACTCAGGATCTAGTTTAGCGTCCAACAGTATCTCGGTTTCCGATCCGCCAGTTAGCCATTCGTCATTCCAGTCCGAGACTAGAGAATATTCATCTGTCAAAGGACCGACGTTCCCTACTGGCCACATCCTGCGTGTTCCCGTGCTTATTATCATTAAGTCCAATTTCGCATGGTCCGGTAATACGCTTTCCCGGTACTGCTTACTTTGACGGTTGAATAATTCCTCAGATATTGCGGATATGACGCGCACATTTAATCCTTCCGCGGAAAGCCTGTTAAGTTGCGATACCACGTTGTTAGTTGATGATGATCCTTGGACTAAGACATAACCTTGTTTCGGTTTGTTGTTGTCAAAATCCCTAATCATGTAGAAACCTTTAGAAGCTGCGAGAATGTCCGTGTCAGCCAACATGTTCCGGTCTACGACTGGGAAATCTGGCCTTGCTACCTCTAGCACAATCACGCCAACTTTTGGGTCCCTCGCTGCTATTTCCGCGGCTGCAAAATAGCCCGGAGCTACGTCGTTGTAGTCCCAGAAGTTTAGGACGATTACCTGATCTCTTGGGAATAATTTCCAGACCTGAGGTGAATAAATGCCAAAATGGGTTCTAGCGTCGGCGGCTGTCTCTGGGCCGGAGTGTCCAGCTAAAACATTCAAAACGCCTAATCTAAAAGGACTATCTTGATTCATTTGACTCCAAACCCTCACAGGTAAGTACATTAGCGGGGTAAAGGCACCATACGTGCCGCTCAAAGCCCAGACTCCAACATGCTTATCCGGATCGAGAGAGACTGATTGACTAACTAAACCGATAGCAGTGGAGGCGTTCCCGGCTTCCTGAATTGCCGCTCTTAGACGATTTCCCGCGGGGTTATGTACGGGATCGTATGCGCCCCAGACGGAACCTTTCTCGACGTTGATGGAATCGGCCAGGTCAGCAGCCAGGATGACCAGACGATTCTGAGTCACATAGTTGATCCACTTCGTGATTTCCGAAATTGCTCTTCTGCTACCGAGTTTGACTCCTGGTTTTCGGAAAAGATTTATATCGATTGGTTTTTTTTCACCTGTGAGGGGATGTTCGAAATCCACAGTAACGGATTCTGTTGGCAGGTTTCGAGGGCGTAGCCTTTCGTCGGTAAACACATCGATATCAGGTTTAATGGACAACGAAACATTCTCGCCGACCTTGTCACCTATTTGAACCAGTCTGTCGGCAATCCATTTGCCAAGATTTTTCTTATCGAGAACCGACATGACAACATCGATATTACTCTTGTACTGGATCAACCGTTCTCTCTCATCCGTGACTGGACCGTCTTGGATCCCGCTGAATTTCACCCCAAATCTAGTTTCAAAAGTTGACGCTAAGGCCTGAAAATATTTGCCATTCATGTCGAAGGTGTAGGGGTGGCTATGGTAGCTTATGATCTGCTCCCCGTATCCAGGTAGTTGTCCGTCCTCAGCCGCGGGCCACCATCCCTTAGTGGTCTTTCCTACAAGGATCATGGGTCGGCGATCCGTAGGGTCCCAATCTTCCATAGTTTTCAGCGCGGAGACCAATTGGTCAAAATCATTTGCGTTGTCCACGGACAATACGTTCCATCCGTAAGAGCTCCATTGGTCCTCAATTCGATAGGATTTATACTGAGGCTGTATTACTCCTCCAATCAGCTCGTCATCGATCCCTGCGTTGTTGTAGGAGAGGAGGACACGAAGTCGTTTTCCCACCTGCTGGGCCAGCGCCTGTGTCTTCATTTCCTGGGAGTGACCAGAAGTCATGGCAAATTCACCTTCGATACCCATGATTTTTGGTGACTCACCCGAACCTACGATATCCCAAAATGTTGCCTTACCCGCTGCAGTGGCGATACCAATTCCTGATGGGCCTCCATTTACGTCATTTGTCATATCCGTACTCTCGGAATGTCCCGCTAGGGCCCGAATACCTCGCAGTTTCGCCTGAGCCATTAATGGGTGATCGCTTAGGTCATATTGGTTGAGTATAGAATCGATGCCTTTCTGACTGCGCCGGAAACCGAGCGCGTCTATGGGTAATAAGACATCTTTAGGATTCGCATAATATTTCTTATCAGAGGTGACCTCGTATTCGCGGTGAAGTGCCTCTCCTAGGACCATCCACAGCGCGTAAGTGACAGGAGCGTTATGGCCACCCGCCAACAAAAATTTATCGGCATAAGGGTGTTTCGGGCGTCGAAAATCATATTGCAGGCCGCCCAGTTCGGGACCGACCAAATGGGTTGCCACGGTATAAGGTGTGTAAGCTAGCGGCCCCCCGAAATGCCCAGTTTGGCAATAATTACCCATTAATACGAGCGTCATCGCCGTTAGGAAGCCAACGTCTTCGAGCTCCTCTTTATTGTAATCGGGTAATGATATTTCGTGGGAACCTATAATAGGCGATAATTCTATGGAATTTACTTTGGACATACTACTAACGTAACCTCAAGTATTTCTTCAATGTGTTCATTATGTTGGTCGTCTCGCGATCTTACGGCAAGTGTAACTTAACGTGGACCAAAAGAGATTTTCTAAACTTGGATCGAATATTATGTGACTACGAGACTCGAGTCAACAGATTAGGACTTTTTCTCGTTGCTTCTGATCATTCTATCGGTTTTGATGTTTGCCATGATGTCAAACTTTGGTAAGAGTTGGCAATTCGGCAGATGAGCTCCTCTTTAAGAGGCTTTCCAACAACTTGAAAACTTGCCGGCAGCCCCGAATTCGAGAACCCGCAAGGTAATGTGACGGAAGGATACCCATTGTAGTCGAAAGGAACAGTAAATCTTTGAAATTTAGTGCCACGTGCATCATCCATTGGACCATAACTAATGGAGTCATCTACCGCCCATGGGAAGTTGACAAGAGTAGGGCAGACAAGCGCATCAATATTCTCAAATGCTCGTGCCACTAGACCGTTGCAATGCATTCTTGTCCGTGAAGCTTGAATATAGTCTTCCGTTGATACCCTGTAACCGGTTTCGAGCCAACCCCGGAACCAAGGTCCATATTTATGCTCTTGGCGAGGATAGAAGTCCTTGTGTGCCTGGTATGCCTCTGCTGAGCATATTGTCGTCCATGCTGGCAAGTAGGGATCAACGTTGGGGAAGTCAATGTTGACAACATGTGCACCCGCTTCCTCTAACACTTCTAGCACGGACCGAACGAGATTAACAGTTTCGGGATTGATTTCAGACTCCGAATATGACGCAGCATACCCGATTGTGAGTCCTGAAAGATCGTGGTTTTGTATATTTGCGAGGTTCAAGTAAGGCGAGGTTATAGTCGTTTTGTCTTTATCATCTAACCCAGATATAGCTTGTAAAATTAGCGCAGCATCTTCTACAGACCTAGCCATAGGGCCCACATGGTCCAATGACTCAGCGAGGTCTAAAACGCCATATCTGCTCACTCTACCATAAGTTGGTTTGATGCCTACTACACCACAAGCAGCTGAGGGGAAGCGAATGGAACCTCCAGTATCACTGCCCAAAGAAGCTACGCACAGGCCCGCTGCGGTGGCAACCCCTGAACCGCTGGAAGATGAGCCCGACCAACGTGATTTATCCCACGGGTTTTTTGGTACCTGACGCTTTGGATTATATCCGCCCATTGCGCCTTCAGTCAGGTTAAGTTTTCCCAGGAGTATGGCTCCTGCATTAGTTAATCGTTCCACGACGGTGGAGTCAAAGGATGGGAAGTTCTCCGCTAAAACTTCGGTGCCTCCCATTGTTTTTATACCATTAGTGGAACATAGGTCTTTTACTGCTATAGGTATTCCGTGCAAAGGACCACGGTCTTTACCTTGGGCGAGTTCCGAGCCTAATGTCTCTGCTTGGGCGAGTGCTCTGTCTGACATCAGCGTTGCATAACTTTGATATTCGTTATCCAACTTGGCTATCCGATCGATGAAATGTTGCGTTACTGTAGTTGGATCCGAACTATCTTCTCGATACATTGCAGCGATATCCATCACACTAGCGTAATGAATAGGTTCTTTTCCCAATGAGGTTTTATCCACAGTGCATGCACCTCATATTAGCGGGCGAGAAGATGAGGTCTGTATCTATCCCATCCATAGCATAATCCAAAAGGACTCTGGCAGCTTTTGATTCATCCTCAAGAGAATATTCTGCTGCATTGTCAGCTAACCAATCTGCCTGTGCCTTTTCTATCAATAGGGTAAGTTCTAATTTGTCTTTCGCCATGAGGTTCTCCTTTTCATATTGGTGGTTTTTGTAGTTTAACTAATGTCGGTTAATGTTGTAAGTGAGACGCGTCCCATATATTTTCAAATCCCGGAATGATATACCGACGTCGGTCGTTGGACATCAAAGGTTGACAAAAACTTTGTTATTAATAGACTAGTGAAAGCGCAAATTTATAACGTAAGAGGCTTTGGATCAAGGGCGATTAAGGAGTACAAAGATGACGGGAAAAAATACTGATTGGGAATTCGGTTTAAAAGTTGAAGGCCATACGGCGACGGACGAACCGGTAGGCGATGTGACCCTTGGTGAAAATGGGTATAACTATACAGTTAGTGGGGAAAATTGGGGAGCTCTTCCTGATGGTTGGGTATACCAGGAAGCTACAGCGGTTGATGTCGATGCCAAGGATCGTGTTTATGTCTTTAACCGAGGAACTATGCCCATGATTGTCTTTGATTCGGACGGCCAGATTGTAGATACCTGGGGCGAAAACATCTTTACAAACCCGCATGGGGTCACTATAGGACCTGATAATGAAGTGTACTGTGTCGACAATGGTGATAACACCGTACGTAAATTCACCTCAGATGGGAAATTGTTGATGACTTTGGGGGAACCGGGCGAAGGAAGCCCGAGAATGAGCGGGATACCATTTTCTAGACCGACTCATGTAGCAGTGGATGGGAACACAGGTGAATTCTATGTTTCCGACGGTTATGGCAATGCCAGTGTTCATAAATATTCCCCGGACGGGACTAGGTTGTTTACTTGGGGTGAGTCAGGAACTGGTGAAGGGCAATTTAATATAGTTCACGGTTTGGCCCTGGATTCCGATGGGTGGGTTTACGTGGCAGATAGGGAAAATCATCGTGTTCAAGTATTTGGGTCAGACGGTAAATTTGAGACCCAATGGTTAAACTTATCTAGGGCTGCAACGATATGTGTGAGCAGTGTGACCGGAAAAGAGCTTATGTTCGTTGGAGAATATTTTGCTGGTATAGCGTCTAATGATATAGGAACAAATCTCGGTCCGAGAGTGTCGATAATGGATTTGTCTGGTAACGTCCTAGCTAGATTGGGTACAGAGAGTTATGGGGAACAAAAGGGTCGTTTTTACAACCCACATGGTATCGCGGTCGATTCGAAGGGCGATATTTACGTTGCGGAAGTTTCCTGGAGTGATTTTGGTAGCAAGATGGATCCTCCTAGGGAGCTACGTTCTATGCAGAAACTTGTCCGGGTTTAACCTACATTTTCGGACTAGGTGTAATATGTTTGGTTAGTCCGACTTATTAGCGATATGGTCCTTGCCTGCCTCGAGTAATTGTACGATGTCGTCAACATCGAAAACACATCCACCCCAAGTGCCCCCGGAGGCGTCTTGAAGGGCCGCCCATAAACGGGAATCAATGGGGAGTTTTGGGTGAGAACGTAAATTAGTGGGACGGGGGCGTGTGTCTATTTGTTTGTCCCCCCAGGCTTTACCCTTATTCCCGGATTTATCTCCTACCAAATTTATTGAGCCAACCAAGTTGTTTTTGTCGATGATAATTTCTATCAAGTCCCCATCCTGTACCTTACCGATCGGTCCTCCTGCCAGCGCTTCAGGGCCCACATGTCCTATGCAAGCACCGGTAGAAACCCCAGAAAATCTAGCATCGGTGATAAGGGCGATTTCTTTGCCATAGGAGAGATGTTTTAGAGCGGCTGTTATTTGGTAGACCTCCTCCATACCGGTACCTAATGGTCCCCCACAGGTTAAGACCATGATTTCCCCTGGTTGTATTTGTAGTTTCATATCGGTCGTTTTGATTGCTCTGATAGCGTCACTTTCTGAAACGAATACCCGAGCAGGCCCGGTATTACGGTAAACACCATCATTGCCGACTACGCTCGGATCAATGGCGGTACTTTTTATCACAGAACCTTCAGGAGCTAGATTCCCTTTTGGGAAGGTTACGGTACTTGTGAGGCCTTCAGATTTAGCAACATCGGGGGACATAATGATTTTGTCCGGGTCGACCCCATTAACCTCTTTCAATTGCTTGCGAACTTGGTGTCTTCTCTCCGATCCTTCCCACCAATCGAGGTTCTCTCCCAGTGTCTGGCCGGTCGCTGTAATAACGCTTGTTTCTAGGAGCCCCATTTTTCGTAGATGCAACATCACTTCAGGGACACCGCCAGCGGCGTAAAGTTCAGATGTAGGGTACCCCGACGGACCATTTGGTAGGACGTCGACAATACGGGGAGTTTCCTTATTGACGTGATTCCAATCTTCGGCAACCATTCTTTTTATACCTGCCGAATGAGCAATAGCGGGTAAATGTAACAAAAGATTTGTCGATCCTCCACAAGCTGCGTGTACGTGCATGGCATTATGGAAGGAATCTTCAGTGAGAATGGTCTCTGATGTCGCTCCCATTTGTTCCAATAAGATCACGGCACGAGAAGATCTAATCGCCACGTTTTTCCAAGCCTTGGTGCCTGATGGACAAAGGGCGCTGTGGGTAATGGCCATGCCCAAAGACTCGGCAATCACTTGAGATGTTCCAGCGGTTCCCAGGAAGTGGCAACCACCTCCTGGTGAAGCACATGCTTTGCAGCCCATCTCTTGAGAATATTCTAAGGTTACTTCCCCTTGAGAAAACCTAGCTCCTATAGATTGGATCATGCCAGTGTCTTCTCCTTCACGTATGGCCAGGGTTGAACCACCAGGAACGATTACAGTTGGCAAGTCCCGTAAGCCGGCTAGTGCCATCATCATGGCCGGTAAACCTTTGTCACAGGTGGCGATCCCAAGAACTCCTTTTGCAGTAGGGAGGGATCTTGCCTGTCTACGAAATACCTGTGCAGCATCGTTTCTATAAGGGAGAGAGTCCATCATTCCGGTGGTCCCTTGTGTTCTCCCATCACAGGGGTCGGAGCAAGATAGAGAAAATGGTATCGTGCGCTGTTGTTTAAATTCCCTGGCTGCTGCCTCAACTTGGAGCACTAATTCAAAATGACCAGTATGGAGTCCGAGTGCTAGGGGTTCCCCATTTTGATCCCTGATTCCTCCGGATGTAGAAAGTATTAGAAAATGCTTTCGGAGCAATTCGCTGGGATTCCAGCCCATGCCAGCACTTTGGCTCATCCCAAAGTGGAATCCGCTCGGCTGGTTTATCAAAAGCTCTTCGGTGTAGGGTAATTTACCTTGAGGACCATCTGAATGAGTGTCAAAAGTCCAATCGCTATCTGAGGGATCTATAACCTGTTCCGTACTTAGTTTCACTGACTCGTTTTTCATATGGAACTCCATGTTGTAATGTGTGTTGTAACTTCAATGGCGTAATCATATAAAATTCCGCAATAAATTTCCCTAATATATTCCGCTATTTGGGAATCTAATAAGTCGTATGGGCTTTGTGAAACTTGGTGAATAATTATAAGAAAGGTGTAAAACACGGTTGGGACGCTATGTCCCGATGGTACCAGGACGAGTCTATTATATCGGTTAAGGAAGTGCATTATTCCCCATTTGCTCCAGGTGAGGATACCTTCAAGTTGCTGGGTGATGTCTCAGGTAAAATGATACTAGAATTGGGATGTGGGGCTGCACATAACGCGATTTCTTTGGCTGGTAATGGGGCCCGTGTTACAGCGGTTGATTTTTCGGAGCAACAATTGCAACATGCTCTGGAGCTGACAGCGAAAGAAAAAAGCTCAGTGGATCTTATACAAGGTGATATAGAAGAAGTAGCGTATTTTCGGAATAGGACTTTTGACATTATCCTTTCTGTTTTCGCCCTAGAATTTGTGCCGGACATTACTACCTTTATGGAGGAATGTTATCGTGTCTTAGTACCTGGGGGGATATTGGTTGTAAGTACGACACATCCGTTAAGTGCATTTGAATGGGCGGAGGTCGATAGGTGTTTAGTTATTGATAATTATTTTCACCCGCCTGTAGAGATTTGGAAGGAAGACGGACAAATCGGTAAGGATAAAGGGGTAACATTTTTTCGTACCGTCGAAGAATTGTTTGAATCGATGTCAAGGGTAGGTTTTCGGATCGATAAACTTATTGAACCGGTTGCGATGCCTCAAGAAGAAATTTCGAGAAGCCCATACCGTGGGCCCTATTGGGAGGCACAATGGGAGAGGTTTTCTTCAATCCCTTTTGCGGTACTCTTTAGAGGGCTTAAACCGGAATAAAATACTCATCGGCCCCCACCGATAGCATTTACAATTTCTAGTGTATCCCCTTGTTTGAGGGTAAGGGTCGTGTAGTTACTTTTAGGGACGACTTCCCCATTTAATGCAACAGCGAGAGCCGTACGATTCGATAGTGAGAGTGAGTGTAAACAATCAGCGATCGTTATATCCTCATCCACGTCTGTGATTTTCCCATTTAACGTAATTTCCATTGTCAAGATATCTTACCTACTTGAATAGAATAATTGGCGGTAATGTTGTCGGTCAGTGTTTTGGTGCTGGAATAAGGGTTACTGGCGTCACTGATAGCACCGATTACTGCCACTCCTTTGGCGCCCATATTTATTACCTTTCCGACGTTGGTTTTATTTATGCCTCCTATCCCTAGACAGGGGATCTGCAGGTTGGAAACGATTTCTTGGAGTAGCCTAGTTCCCTCTGGACGTTTTGAGGGATGTGACTGTGAAGGATACATCGTACCAGCTGTGACGTAATCCACGCCATTATTTTCGGCCTTTAGTGCGCTTTTCAGTGAATGAACCGACTGCCCTACGACAAATGGTTGAGTGAAGGATGCTACCCGTTCCGATACTTTACTGAAAGACTCTTTAAAATGAACTCCATGTGCGGCTACAGTTAGAGCGAGTTCAATATCATTGTTGACAATAAACATTGCACGGCCCGCGGTGGATTCCTTCAAGTCTAGTGCAAGTGACAACCGGTCTTCATAAGATAGATTGTTCGCCCTGAGTTGAACCATATTGACGCCACCATTAATGGCCGCATCCACTATTTTAGGACATTTTTCTATTTGAATACGATTAGGATCTACAATTAAGCACAGACAGGGTAAGGGTATAGACACTGCGGTAACTACTCTAAGCTAAGTACGTAGACCCGAGCCAGGGCTGCTTTCTGCTGCCAGAGATTTCCTCGGTATGCGCCCAGCTAGGAAGGCTTTTCTACCTGCTTCTACCCCTAGCTTAAAAGCAGATCCCATTTCGCTAGGGTTTTCTGCTTGGGCAATCGCTGTGTTGACCAAAACTGCGTCCGCACCCGCCTCTAAGGCCTGGGCTGCATCAGAGGGTACCGCTAGACCAGCATCCACAATGATTGGAACATTCACTCTATCGATAATTAGTGTAATTTCCTCTAAAGTAACTATACCTTGGCCGGAACCAATAGCTGAACCTAAAGGCATGACGGTCGCGCAGCCAATGTTCGCTAACTTGTCTGCGAGAACGGGATCGGCATGAATATAAGGCAAGACGGTGAATCCATCGTCTATCAGTTCTTTAGCGGCGAATAAGGTTCCGACGGGATCCGGAAATAGATGAGTAGGGTCAGGTATTACCTCCAATTTAACCCAATTTGAACCAGTAACTTCCCTAGCTAATCTGGCAATTAATATTGCGTCTTCGGCGGTTTTTGCGCCAGCGGTATTTGGTAGTATCGTGTATCTATTCCAATCCAAGTAATCGAGAATAGACTTTTCGTTTACATTGTTCAGATCTAGTCTTCCGATTGCGACAGTAATTATCTCAGTGCCAGAGGCGCAAATAGATTCGACCATTTCCTTCATGCTTTTATG
>CAZRSW010000010.1:0-66275 GCA_964602845.1 uncultured Dehalococcoidia bacterium
CCCGTTCGTTCGCCACTACTAAGGGAATCTCTTTTGATTTCTGTTCCTCATGTTAATTAGATGTTTCAGTTCACACAGTTACCTTTTCAAATTAATGAAATGTCCTGATATGACTCAGGACGGGTTTCCCCATTCGGGTATCCCCGGCTAAGCTTGCTAGACAGCTGACCGAGGCTTTTCGCAGTCTTGCTACGCCCTTCTTCGGCTCTTGGCCCCAAGGCATCCACCGTAGACCCTTAGTAACTTGACCCACATTAAGGTTCTCACATTACTAAGGAATTCGTCCCGTAAGCCTAAGTCAGACTAACGGGACTGTATCATATCTATATAGACATAATACGACTCGATTCAAATGACAGAATTCAGTTGTTAATGCGCGAATATCCAGGACTACATGCAATGGACCGCATGCTAGTCTTAACGTAATAGTTTAAAAATATTCCGAACGACGCCGCTGATCTCATGATGAGACCAGATGATATATTCTATAAGAGTTAGAGAGTCATCGTCAAGGTGGAAAACAACATGAGTTTTACCTAACATCCTTAGGATTTGTTAACTTTTATGAAGATTAGTTTCGGAAGCCCGCTTTTAGTTGCGGTACAATTGGTTCAATATGATCAAACCAACGATAGAACCGGAAGAGAATGTCTTTTATGAAAATGAATCTGTCATATTAACTAATGAGAGATTGATCGCGAAATCTCTCAAGAAGAAGAGCATTGAAAGATGGACGGAAACAAAGATTGGAGATTTGTTCTCCCCGAAGAAAGAGAACGGAGGTAAACAAGGGAAGCTTTACCTTGGAGGCAGAATGGCTTCTGCCGGAATCATAATGATATTGGTGCAAATGGTTCCGTATTATTTGTTGGATATGAATCTTGTCCGTTCTCTCGGGGGATTTGTGGAAAACTTGTTTTTCGCCGTTTCGATGTTGTTGCTTACAATAGGCGGTTATTTTGCTCTTGGCAGTTATTTAAATCCGAAACCTCATACATCAGTATGGTTCGTATGTCCGGGTGATGGCGACGATGTTATTTTGATATTTGATGGATGGGATAATGAGGAAGCCGAAGAGTTGACTCGGCAATTTAGAAGAGCGAGGAGGATGCTCTAACATATTGCAAGGAAATGTTTAGCTAGCAATTGGAGTTGATTTGCGTTCGGACTTTGGTAGGGGGCTTCTGCATAAGAGGTAATAAAGGGGTTCTTAAGCGATGATAGAAAGTTATGGAAGCCTTTACGCCGGCCATGTGGATTTTGATCATATAGGATTTGATGCGGCACCAGTGAATGAACGTTGGTTATCTGAGGAGGCCCTGAATACGGTTTACAGCAAAGCCGAATCGATAGCAAAGGTCATGGACATTAATGGGTTTGATATCTTTTGGTTGGCTGAGCATCATTTCCAACCAGAGGGCTATGAATGTATCCCCAATGTCTTGATGACAGCAGTGCATCTATCCCACCTAACAGAAAATATCCGACTTGGATGCGGGTTTAATATAGCTCCCATGTGGCACCCTCTTCGACTTGCAGAGGATTACGCCACCGCAGATATACTCACTAATGGGCGGGTGGTTTTCGGCGTAGGACGCGGTTATCATACGAGGGAAGTTGAAGTGTTTGGGCAACCAATGTTGGATGTGGAGGCAAACAGGGAGCTGTTTGAAGAACAGGTTGAAGTTATTTACAAAGCTTTCAACGACACATCCTTTTCTCATGTTGGGAAAGAGTATGTGATTCCGCCGAGAGTTCCCTACAGAGGATATGATTTGAATAACATAACATTGGTTCCTCGTCCGATTAACAGACCCGTCGATTGTTGGCAGCCGATTGTGAGTGCTAGTGAGAGAAGCATGCGATTTATGGCAAAACATAAAATGAAGGGTATTATCGGAGGAGGCGCGGCAGTTGGAGGGGCCAGAGAGAAGGTCATTCGTGACTGGCAGGCTATTCAGGCCGAATATGGTATACATACCGAACTCGGTGGGAATTTGTGCATGGGTTTTTCGTTTCATATCGCCGATACCGCAGATAAGGCCATCGATGAGGCGAGGCCATTTTATGAGGAAAATATGAAAATGTTTGCCCCACTGGGTTTCGTTGGAGGGCTTACTGACGATCAAATTTTGGCGATTGACAAAGGCGGGGAAACAGCGCGCAATGCCAATCTTCCAACATTGGAAGATGCAGTAGCCTCGGGTAGTTGGATTGTAGGAACGGCCGATTCCATCGCAGAAAAATTACTTGACATTCAAGAGAGATATCCAGGTCTCAAAACTGTAAATGTAAGCCAAGTTGTTGGTACTCCTGAAAACGTTGTTGTGGAGCAATTGGAACGGTTTGGGAAGGATGTAATTCCGCTAGTAAAAAGTACGAACGGCTAAAGCGTTGACAGAATGGAAGGCCAACGAGGATTTAGTTATTTCGAATGATGAAAAAGAAAGTGTATAAATGGTGAAAATGTCTGGTAGGAAGATTTTAGTGATCACACCACATCCCGATGATGCGGAAAGCGGTGCGGGAGGAACCATTGCCAAATGGTCGGAAGAGGGTGCCACCGTAGTGTTAATCGTCTGTACCAATGGCAACAAGGGTACAGATGATCGTTCCAAAAGCTCTTCTGAGATTGCGGAAATTCGTCGTAGAGAACAAGCTGACGCCGCAAAGATTTTGGGTATCACGAACGTAATATTTCTTGATCATGATGATCAGGAGTTGCATGATAATGATGCGTTTAGACAGGAATTGGTTCGTGAGATAAGAACTCATCGTCCTGATGTAGTTGTTACGATAGATCCGGAGAGGAGGTGGATCAGGCACAGAGACCATTTTGTAACAGGTAGAGTTGCCTTGGATGCTGTTTTCCCTTACGCAAGGGACCATCTAGCTTATCCCCTCATGCTAGATGATGGCTTAGAGCCCCATAAAGTTAAGGAGGTCTATCTTTGGGGGAGTGACGAGCCTGATGTTTTTATTGATGTGGATGGTACCTTCGATAAGAAAGTTGACGCGCTATATTGCCATGTAAGTCAGATGAGTACTTCACGTGAAGATGGGTTGAAGCGTTTGAGAGATAGGTTCTCAGAATATGGTTGGAAAGTTAACGCCTCAGTAGCGGAACCATTCAAACTACTTCGATTGGGGAGATAATGTAACATTCTAAAGCCTTAAAGATAGTTTGGGATATCTACACGGATTACATGGTAAGGGTCACTAGGAGGTCGAATTCCAAAAAGCTATCCGGATTGTTGGTTGGCTGATTCAGCCGAGTCTTGTGGGATGAAGCCGATAATTTTTTTGGCGTGTTCCAAATCCCGGTAGTTCCATTTATTATCTGATGTAGCAAAGAATATATCGTATCTCAGCGTGTCTGGTGCTTCTATGCATAGTTTCAATATCTGGCAGGCATCACGGTGGCTTAGATATATTGATTGCTGTCTGGTCTCGAGAGGCTTATTCTGCTTTGTAACTGATCCGATACGAACACAGAGAATTGACATGTCGTGAGACTCTGAAAAATGACGCCCGAGTGCTTCTCCCCATACTTTGGTTGCTCCATATATATCTGCTGGTCTTATGTCTTTGTGCGAAACCTTTCTGTATTCAGACGGTACATTTTCGTAATTGCCCGTAGCAATCTCACTGTAAGGATGTATTTTTTCGAATCCTCTTATGGTACTTCCACTGCTAGCAAAAACGACTCTTTTCACGCCGGATAGTCGAGCTGCCTCATAAACGTTATAGGTACCAATGAGGTTTGTAGGCAATAAATCTTCGAATTTAGATGAGCTAAGGTTGGCGGCTAAGTGAACCACCACGTCCTGCCCCTTGAAGGCTGGGAGTATTGATTCAAGATCTGATATGTCGCTTTGGTACGTATGTATTCCAGGGACTTCACTTCTATTCAGGGCAGTCAGAATATAGTCATCCACCCCAGATAGATACGTTCGTAACAACCCCCCTATCAGACCGCTCATTCCAGTGACCAGAACCTTTGTCACGTTATTTTTCTCATTTTGGTACGGGCTGTACCCTGTTTTAATAACAAAAGTTCTATGGCAATTAAGTACATCTTATCGAGCACGGAATCTGGAATTTATTAAGACGACTAATCTTTGCTCACCTGTCCTAATATGTGTATTCACGATGTAATAGAGGCCCTTATTGAACCTGGCTTCAAGGGGAGTTCAGTTATTCGTTGCCCAGTTGCGTGATAGATCGCGTTGGCAATAGCAGCTAGAGGTGGGACTATTGCTACCTCGCCAACACCTCGAACCCCATAAGGATGTAGAGGATTAGCGACTTCGACAATCACGGTATCGATCATTGGTAAGTCAAGGGACGTTGGCATTCTATAGTCGAGGAAACTGGAATTTGCCATGGCCCCATCTTCATTCATGAAATATTCTTCGTTTAGTGCCCAGCCTATGCCTTGCACTACTCCACCTTGAATTTGGCCTTCTACATAGCTTGGATGGATGGCCTTTCCCGCGTCTTGTATTGCTGTATATCTTAATATGTCTACTTTGCCTGTTTCGGGATCGACCTCGACATCCACTATGTGTGTTGCAAAAGCACTTCCTGGACCTCGGGGATCCAAATTTGCTCTTCCGACCACTGGCCCCCCAGTATCTGGTAATCGTTCCGCTAGCTCTGCAAATGTAAGCCTCAAAGCTTCATCTGAGGTATGCTTAAATATCCCATCGACGAGTTCAATTTCATCAATAGAAGCTTCCCAGACTTCGGCAGCTCTTTCAATCATCTGTCTCTTCACGTCTTGTGCGGCCTCATAGCTTGCCCATCCACTCTTAAAAGCGCCTCCACTTCCCCCTGTCATAGACGTGTAACCGATAGTGTCTGTATCGCCAACCTGTGGGTTAATATTTTCCACGGGTATCCCTAGCACTTCCGATGCGTGCTGGGCCGCTACCGGGCGTAGACCTCCGATGTCCATAGAGCCTATCGTCAAATTAACAGTTCCATCGAAATTAACATTGGCTGTAGCACACGCTGCTCCACTCCCGTTGATCCAAAAACCTGAGGCTACCCCCCTGCCTTGGTTGATCCCCTTTAATGGCGTTGAATAATGACTGTGATTTTTTGCAGCCTGAGTGGTTTCTATACAGCCGATTACTGGATTTGTTATACCAGCAGCACGCATCGTGCCTTCTTTTGCACCATTCATAAGCCTTAGATCTAGAGGGTCCATCCCTAATTTTTCGGCTATCTCGTCAACAATTGTTTCTGCAGCTAAGGATCCGAGAGGTGCACCGGGAGCACGATATGCCGTTGTTTTAGGTTTATTCACTACAACGTCATAACCATTAATCAGTATATTTTGCACGTCGTATGGGGTAAATATGCATTGGGCTGCTGCTCCCACAGGAGATCCGGGAAAGGCACCGGCCTCGAATTTCAGATCAGCTTGCGCTGCGATGAGGTGGCCGTCATTTGTCGCCCCCATCTTTACTCTCATGTAGCATCCCGATGTTGGCCCGGATGCCTCCAAGACTTCTGATCTAGTCATTGTCACTCTGACAGGAGCACCTGACTGTTTAGAAAGCATCGCAGAAATCGGCTCCAAGTATATGGTGGTTTTTCCGCCAAACCCGCCACCGATTTCCATAGGGACAACTTTGATGTCGGAATAGGGGATACCAAGGACTAGCGATGTTCTGTCCCTGATTTGGAAATGGCCTTGTGAGCTACCCCAGATCGTTACCTTGTTATTGGGTGTCCACCAACCTGTTGCGGAATGTGGCTCAATGTAACCTTGGTGAACCGTTGCGGTTCTGAATTCCCTTTCTATGACGATGTCGGAGTCTCTGAACCCACTTTCTACATTGCCGATCTCTAGCTTGGTGTGTCCGGCAGTATTGTTCTTATAGCTTGCATGCAACTGTGGAGCATCATCTTTCAGTGCAGAATCTACGTTACTGACTGAGTCCAGTACTTCGTATCGGACGTCGATGAGTTTAAGGGCTTCCTCTGCAGCGTGCACAGATATGGCCGCAACCGCGGCAACAGGATGCCCCTTGTACAGAACTTTGTCTCCCGCCAGTATGTTGTCTGTTTGTTGCTTTAGATTTATAGGAGGACCAGGTATTTCCGTGACTGATTTGTCTTGATGAGTAGGAAAATCAGATGAGGTAATTACCGCAGATACATCGGGGTGATTAACTGCCTTTGACACATCGATTGAGATAATTTTGGCATGAGCATGGGGGCTCCTGAGTACCTTGCCTTCTTGTAACCCTGGTAAGTTCACGTCTGCTCCGTATAGAGCCTTACCGGTCACCTTATCATACCCGTCATGGCGTATTGGCCTTTTACCTACAGAACTAAATTCCTTATTTGAAAGGACTATGTTGGATGTCATATGCCGTGCTACCCTCCAAGTGAAAATATCTCACTACAGTCGTTAAATTGCCAAAAAATATCGACTCAAAGTCTGATGATTAGTTGGACCAGATTTGTACGCGATTGTATCACAGAAATGTTCGTGCAAAATGATAAACTTTGGAGGCTGTATGGTATACTGCGAGTGCTCTAATTTGGCGGGACTGATCCGCCATTTTTGGTCTTAATCGATTTCTCTAAAATTTTGGAGAGGACGGCTTTTAGTAGGGGAGTTTCCTATTAATGTTTGAAATTATACAAGGTGGCGGAGTGACTACAGCTCTGGGGTTTAAAGCTGGGGCAGTTTCTGCCGGGTTAAAGATGGAGACAGGAGTTCTTGATATGGGGCTTCTAGTTTCTGACATGCGAGCAGCAGTGGCCGCTACTTTTACCACTAACAGTATTGAATCTCCCTCGGTCACTGTAAGCAGGAGGAGACTGAAGAAGGGTTATACAAGGGGAGTGATTGCCAACAGTGGTTGTGCAAATTGCGCCGTGGGTTCCCAAGGTCTCTTAGATGCTGAGGAAATGTCCAGTTTGGCTGCCGACTCAATTGGTGTAGAGAGTGATGAATTATTTGTCGCTAGCACAGGCATGATTGGTGTTGAATTGCCCATGGCTCTCATCAGGCAGAATATGGGGAACATCGTGTTGACCGAATCCGGTGGTACGGATTTTTCGAAATCCATTATGACGACAGATTCCCATAATAAGGAGATAGCTGTTTCATTCACAGTAGATGGGAAGTCTGCCAGATTAGGTGGAGCAGCCAAAGGGGTTGGGATGATTCACCCCAACATGGCGACCATGCTGTGTTTTATGACAACAGACGCTAATGTTGAACCTCAATTTCTGCAAGACTCTCTGTCCGAAGCAGTAGGGGGATCATTTAACATGATCGATGTGGATGGGGATCAGAGCACTAATGATACTGTGATTATCTTGGCAAATGGTGCTTCAGGCAGTTCCATTATTGAGAAGGACACCGATGCTGCGATGGCATTTACTGAGGCACTCAGATATGTGACGACTGAACTTGCTAAGGAGTTGGTAAGGGATGGTGAAGGTGCCCAAAGATTGATGGAAGTGATGGTCGAGGGTGCTTTGACATCAGAGGAGGCGAAAAAGGCCGCCAGATCTGTAGTGTCATCCCTTCTGGTTAAGTCCATGCTTCATGGGCAGGATCCGAACTGGGGACGCATAATGATGGCCATTGGCAAGGCAGGAGTTCAACTGGATGAGAATAAGCTGGATATTTATGTAAGTGATATTCATATTGTTCATCAGGGTGTGGCAATACCTTATTACAAAGACGCTGTAGTATCTGCCATGGGCAGCGAGGAGGTTACCTTCCGGGTGGCTTTGAACCTTGGCCAAGCTTCTGCGGTTGCTTGGGGTTGTGATTTAACAGAAGAATATGTGATTTTCAATTCCGCTTATAGTACTTAAAATATGCTAGTTAGCGGGTTGACGGAATAGATATATATGCGTGCAAGCAATAAGAGAGAACCCAGTAACTTCGGAAATTGTGATGTGAGATTTCCCGATACTCATGGATGCGAGGAATTCTACCCCGATGTAGAGTCTCAGGGGAATTATGAGGAAGGCCACGAAAAACCGACCATACTGGTTAAGATAGGCGGTAGTACTTTTGGAAGTGGAGACACGACCATTGAAGATCTGGTCAATTTGCAAAAACAGGGTGATCAGGTGATAGTCGTCCATGGGGGCGGTAGGACTATTAGTGAGTGGATGGATAATCAAGGCATAAGGCCAAAATTTATTGGTGGGTTAAGAGTTACGGATCTTCGGAGTCTTGATATTGCAGTATCAGTATTGGCAGGTTTGATTAACAAGTCATTGGTGGCCTCCATTAATCTGAGAGGAGGGAAAGCAATAGGTCTCTCTGGAGTTGATGGGGCAATGATTCAGGCGGAAAAAGCCAATAACGATCTTGGGTATGTTGGACGGATCAAGTCTGTGGATGTTGGTCCTTTGAGACACGTTCTGGATTCTGGGTATATACCAGTTGTAGCTCCCATTGGTATTGACCTGTCTCGCGATGTTGGGCAAGATGGGGAAATGTTGAACATTAATGCTGATACTGTTGCTGGAAAGTTGTCTGAAGCTATGAAGGCCGACAAAATGGTCTTCCTTACAGATGTGACAGGGGTGCTTGATTCATCGAATCGTCTTATTAGCCGTATTACTGAGCGCCAGGCCTCAACGCTTGTCAGATCAAAAGTAATCGCTGGTGGAATGATACCCAAAATCGAGGCGTGTCTTTCTGCTGTGAAGGCTGGAGGAGCGTCTTATATTGTTGACGGCCGGGAACCGCGGGCATTAGGCAGGGCGTTATCCGGTCAAGTATTGGGAACGCGAATAGGGTAATTATTTAGAATGTCTACTTCCCCGTTCCCCAATTTTGATCCAAATACCTTGAGTGCAATGATGCGCGGGCGAGTCAAATGGATTGTGTTGGCAGTGGCAGTGGTTGGGTTGTTTTTTCTCGTTTCTTTTCTCAGATCCGTCTATGCGGATTTACTTTGGTTTAATGAACTTGGGTATAAGGGTGTTTATCAAAAGGTCATAGTTGTCAGGGTGGTACTGTTCGTCGTTGGTGCTTTAATAGCTGGCGTTGTTTTTGCTGTTAACCTCTATTTCGCACAGAGGGCGATTGGGGGCCTAAGTAAGCTTTCAGCAGATGGGATTTCTTTGATCGCGAGGCCCTTGATATTAAGCTTTACGATTATTGCTATTTTGGTGATCTCTTTAATTTTCGGAGTATTGTTATCAACCCATTGGGAATTATTCCTGAGATTTACCAATTCAACATCGTTTGGCATCCTTGATCCGGTATATGACAAGGATGTAGGCTTTTATATTTTTCAGCTTCCTCTTTATTCTGTCATTCGTTCGTGGTTATTGATTTTAAGTTTGGCGTCGCTCGTGTCGGTCGGGGTGCTCGCGTTTGTTAATTTCACTGCTCGGGGAGAAAGGTTTGTAATTCCATCCGGTCTTAAGATACATATGATTGCGGTGGGATCTGTTGTAGTACTGGTAGCTGCTGCTGGTCAGATCATAGGGATGTATCATCTGGTTCACTCGGATGATGGAGTTGTTTATGGTGCAACATATGCAGACGTAAATGCAAAGAAAATGGCCTACTTAGTGACAGCAGTACTTGGCGTTTTTGTTGCTATTGTGATGCTAGTAGGTGCATTCGTCGATAGGATCAGGATTGTTGTCGGGGTCGTAGGCTTGTGGGTCGCACTCATCATCATTTTGGGTTCTGCCTGGCCTAGTGTAATCCAAGAACTGTCAGTAAACCCCAACGAATACGTTAAGGAAAAAGAATTTATTGAAGATAATATGCGCTTTACCAGTATTGGTTATGGGCTCGATCAAGTGTCAGAATCATTCTATCAGGCGGAAGGGAAGATCACGGCAAAACTTGTTGAGGAAAACAAGAAGACCGTCGAGAATATCAGACTATGGGATCATCGACCATTGACCGATGTTTATAGGCAAATTCAGTTGATCCGTCCATATTATGAATTTATAGATGCTGATGTTGATAGATACACGATTAATGGTGATTATCGACAGGTTATGCTTGCGGCCCGGGAGGTTGCTCCTGAAAAACTAGCAGATGAGGCCCAGACCTGGGTGAACAGGAAGCTCTTTTACACTCATGGGATTGGTCTAGCGATGAGTCCAGTGACGGAGTTCACCCAAGAAGGAAGACCGGAGTTCTTCGCCAAGGATATCCCCGCAGATGGGCAGATACCGATTATGGATCCTGATTCGGACGGTTCCCCCGATTTAATCGTTGAAAATCCGAGGATCTATTATGGAGAATCAGTAGAGAACTATGTAATCGTTAATACCAACACTGCGGAGCTGGATTATCAAACTGGTGCCGGGGATCTGATTAAGGCTCATTATCAGGGTTCGGGAGGTGTGCAAGTAGGATCATTCTTGCGTAAATTGGTCTACGCATGGCAAATGAGAGATGTGAATATACTGATAAGTGACGAATTACGAGAAGATAGCAGAATTCAGTATCGAAGAAATATCCAAGAGAGGGTCAAAACCATAGCGCCATACTTGTCATTAGATAAGGATCCTTATGCGGTTGTGGCTGATGGACAGGTGTTTTGGGTACAAGACGCTTATGCGACATCCGACTCATTTCCGTATTCGGACCCTTTTGCATCTGAGGAGACTGGCGAGAGCTTCAACTATATAAGAAATAGCGTAAAAATAATAATTAATGCATATAACGGTAACGTTGATTTTTATATATGGGATAAGGGAGACCCAATCGCGGCTACGTACTCTAAAATATTTCCAGATCTCTATCTGGATGGTGACTCCATGCCTGAATCAATCAAAGCTCATATACGTTATCCACAAGGGTACTTTCAAACACAGGCAGAGAAATATGTGAGATATCACATGAAGGATTCTCAGAACTTTTATGGGAACGAAGATTTGTGGTCGTTTCCCAACGAGAAATTTGGCCAAGGCGAAACTCTTCAGCGTGTCAAGCCATATTATGTGATGATGAGGTTACCTGGCGAATATAAAGAGGAATTTGTATTGCTTCTCCCTTATACACCAGTTGGTAGGCCAAACATGGTAGGATGGCTCGCGGCTAGGAGCGACGGTGATAATTACGGTAAACTTGTGGCTTTTAATTTTCCTAAAGATCGGCAAGTTGATGGGCCGGAGCAAGTTGAAGCTAGAATTGATAATGATCAGGATATATCAGCGTGGTTCACGTTGAGGTGTGCCGAGGGTTCTACTTGTATAAGGGGCAATTTGTTGGTGATACCCATTGGGGACAGTATATTGTACGCAGAACCCGTTTATATTCAGGCAGAAGGAGTCAGTTTTCCTGAACTGAAGAAAGTTATATTAGCGTCATCTGATACTGTAGTTATGGAAGATTCTCTGGCCCAAGCGATATTCTCGCTGAGTGGCTCGGATAGTTTGTCCGTTAAATCACCTCCGGAACAAATTGGGGGAATCAAAGACACCCATAAAGTTACTGATGGGGAAGAGAGCCCGTTGAAATCCGGAATTGAAAATTTGGAAGATACAATCCAGCGACTGAAAAAAGCCTTAGATTCTTTGGAAGATGCTCTGGAAGGCATTAAATGAAAATGGGAGGTAGTTAGATGACAAAGACTGAGCAATGGAAGGAGCTTGAATCCAAGTATTACATGTTTTTAGTTAGAAGGCAGCCGATGGTACTGGAAAGAGGAGAGGGTGCTCGGGTCTGGGATGTGGAGGGGAAGGAATATTTGGACTTCACGTCTGGCTGGGCTGTTAACAATGTAGGACATTGCAATGAATCGGTTGCGCGAGCTGTATCAGAACAAGCACGAACTTTGGTGCAAACATCAAACCAGTTCTATTCTATTCCTCAACTCAAGTTGGCGGAGATCTTGGTGGAAAATAGTTGCCTTGACAAGATATTTATTTGTAACAGTGGAGCTGAAGCAAATGAAGGCGCGATCAAATTGGCTAAAAAATATGGAAAGAAAAACAAAAACGGCGCCTATCACATTATCACTGCCCTTAATTCATTTCACGGTCGCACCATGATGAATGTGTCCGCTACAGGCCAACCTCATTATCAGGAACTTTTTGAGCCAATCCCTACCGGGTTTTCCCATGTTCCATATAACGATATTGAAGCCATAAAAGGAGCCACCACAAATAATACTGTGGCTGTAATGATAGAACCAGTCCAAGGGGAAGGTGGGGTTAATATTCCGTCAGTGGAATATTTAAGAGGAGTGAGAGACTGGTGTGATCAAAATAACATGCTCTTAATTTTTGATGAGGTTCAAACTGGGTTGGGTAGATTGGGAACATTATTCGGATACCAAGGTTTTAATGTTGAACCCGACATTATTACTTTGGCGAAGGGTTTGGGAGGAGGAGTTCCCATTGGGGCCTTCTTAGCTAAAGATTCTGCTTGTTCATTTGATCCTGGAGACCACGGATCTACCTTTGGTGGTAATCCGTTAACCTGTGCAGCGGCGCATGCGTCCACAAAATATATTATTGATAATGAAATATCTGAAAACGCGGCTAAAATGGGAGAATATCTTGGCGAAGGCCTGCGAAAAATACAATCGGATAACGAGTTTATAACTGAGGTTAGGGGGATGGGGTTAATTTGGGCGGTCGAATTTGATTCCGAAATGACACCAGATGTGATCGCGGCAAGTAATGATGCGGGATTGCTCATGAATCCAATGAGGCCGAATGCCATTCGCTTGATGCCTGTTTTGACTATAACCAAAGAGGAAATAGATGAAGCCTTGGCTAGGTTGGCGACAGGATTAGCCAAGGCCTCCAAATAGTCGAGGACCAAGTGAATTGGAAGGAAATATACGATAGCGGATCCTCTACTTTTGGAGGGGCGGTCTCGGGTGGATTGGATAGTTGTACCGTCACACACTGGTTGTATCAAAATGGTGTCAATGTGCACTGTTTCACCGTAGATCTTGGGCAACCTGATGAGGAAAATTTACAGGCTGTAGCTGATCGAATGATAGCGTGTGGTGCGACGTCTGCCCACGTCGTGCCGGGAAAAGAGGCGCTCGCGGAAGCAGGTTTAAAAGTCATTCAAGCGCAGGCTCGCTATGAAGGTGGGTATTGGAACACAACAGGTATTGCAAGACCGGTTACGGTTCAAGCCATTCTAGAAAAATTCCCTAAAGAAGGGATAAATATCCTATTTCATGGAGCGACGGGTCGCGGCAATGATCAGGTTAGATTTGAGGTCGCCACTAACATGTTGGAACCGAATATTGTGGTGTATGCTCCATGGCGAGATCAAGAATTTCTAGATAAGTTCCCTGGTCGGGAAGAGATGATCACGTACTGTAACTCAAACAAACTACCTATTAGGCAATCTCATGAATCTAAATATTCTACTGATGCCAACTTGTTAGGATTGACTCATGAAGCGGGCGACTTAGAGGATGTTTCTATAAACCCAGAATTTATTCAGCCAGGGATGGGGCTTTGGCCATGGGATGCATCGGATCAGTCCGAATCATTGGTACTTAGGTGGGAAGAAGGTAGGCCAGTTGCTGTAAACGGCGAGAGTAGAACCTTGATCGAAATATTCGACCAATGTAATGAGATAGGCGGTAGGTGTGGAATTGGAATCGGAACTCATGTTGTAGAAAATAGGTTTGTAGGGATAAAATCTCGCGGTATATATGAGTCTCCGGGTATGGAAGTGCTTGGTAGAAGTTATGAATTCCTGCTGCAGTTCATTTTGGATAGGAGAGCACGGGAATTCTTTGATCAATTGTCAGCCACAATAGGTCGCCAAATATATCAAGGCTATTGGCTAGATATAGCTACTAGCTCGGCTTTATCGGCATTGTCTAGATTCAGTAGTTACGCTACAGGTACTATAGAGCTTAAACTGTACAAGGGTAATGTGTTTTTTGCGTCTGCAGATGACTCTTTGGAATCTATGCCTCATTCGCTATATACAGACGATGGTTCTATGGAGGCTTTAGGTTCTTTCGATCACGTTGACGCAGAGGGTTTCCTTAATATATTGGGTGTCTCTGCTCGGACTCTTGGCATTCGGCAGTCAATTAAATCCAATATGAAGCACCACAATAACCAGAGCAAATGAAATCTCAGACGACCTCTGATTTGGACAGGAGACAGATCATATCTGCTGTGAGGGAGTTCGTCCAAAGAGATGTGAACCCGGTCGCACCAAAGTATGACGAGGAGGATATTTATCCCCACGAATTGATTCCGATTATGGCAGAGCTCGGCTTATTTGGGATAACGATACCTGTTGAATATGGTGGACTAGGTCTGGATTATAAAACCTTTGCGATGATTTTCGAAGAAATAAGTAAGGGGTGGATGAGTTTGTCAGGTATATTAGGGACCCACCATTTGCTAAGCCATATAATTTGGACTTACGGAAGCGAAGACCAAAAGAGTGAATACCTCCCTCTAATGGCCACAGGAGATCTCAGGGGTGGGTTGGCTTTAACTGAATCAGAGGCTGGCAGTGATGTCGGTAATATATCTACGCTGGCGGCTAAAGATGGTGAAGAATACGTGATAAATGGGCGTAAGATGTTTATTAGTAATGGTGAACAAGGTAATGTGTTTGCACTGTTAGCGAAGACAGATCCTACGTGTGACCCTGGATATAGAGGCATAAGTTGTTTTATTTTTAGGACCCCAGTAAAGGGATTTAAAGTGGGGCAGCACATAGATAAGCTTGGATATCGCGGTATTGATACAGTAGAACTTATCTTCGACGACTGTCGGATTTCCACAGACAATCTAATAGGGCATCGCGAGGGAGAGGGGTTTTACCAGGTTATGGATGGGCTGGAAGTAGGCCGTATCAATGTTGCGGCAAGGGCTGTTGGAGTCGCACAAGCGGCTTTTGATGCTGCCCTAAAATACGCTACGCAAAGAGAGTCTTTTGGTAAGACAATAGGTCGGCATCAAGCTATTCAATTAAAACTTGCTGATATGGCCTCGAAGATCCATGCTGCTAGGTTGATGGTATATGATGCAGCAGAGAAGAAGGACCAGGGTCAACGTAACGATGTGGAGGCTGCGATGGCCAAGTTATTCGCTAGCGAGATGTGTGGTGAAGTAGTCATGGAAGCTATGAGGATTCATGGTGGGGTAGGCTATACCAAAGGCCTCCCGATTGAAAGGTATTATAGGGACGCACCGCTTATGATAATAGGAGAAGGAACCAACGAGATCATGAAGTTAGTAATTGGAAGGCGACTTCTGGAAAATTATATAAACTGAGAAGGTATATAGAATGGCTAGTGTTAAAAAAGTAATTGATTCCCAAACTTCGTTTGGTGGTTGGTATGAGGATTTTGATGAAGGTCAACTCTTCCGACACTGGCCTGGTAAAACTATAACTGAGATGGACAACCATCTTTTTTCACTGCTCACGATGAATGATAATCCTATCCACACGGATGAGAATTATATGGCTGATCATCAACATGGCAAGGTTTTGGTTAATGGTCTTCTAGTCCTAAGTCTCGTTGTTGGCATGAGTGTGAGGCAGACATCGGGGAAAGCTATAGCAAATTTGGTGTATGAAAATGTGACTCATGATGGACCTACGTTTCATGGGGATACCATTTACGCCGAGAGTGAGGTCGTTTCTGTTAGGCTGTCAAGAACAAAGGGTGACAGAGGGATAGTGTGTATTGAAAGTCGCGGATTCAATCAGGAAGGAGAGAAGGTTTTGACTTTGAGGCGGAAATTCCTGGTTAAGAGGAAGCCACGGTAGATGGACATCGAGTTCATAGAATCTAAATCCTAAATGTGTGATTTATACCTCCTTTCAGGTCACTGGGTCGCAGCGTAGTCACATATTCTATTTAATGGGCAGCCTCCACAGGATGGTGACTTTCTACAGTGGAGTTTGCTGTTTTCTACTATGAGAGCATGATATTGTTTATAGATCTGAGTATCCATGTTAATGGCGGTATTAAACATTGATTGCCATGAATCATACGTATCCCTCAATGGAGAGATTCCTATCCTACTCATCATTCTACGAGTGTAATTGTCAATTACGAAGAATGGTTTATTGAGGGCATATAAGAGTATGGCATCGGAAGTTTCAGGGCCTACGCCGTTTATGTTCATCAAGGAGCTTCTTAAAACTGAGCTATTCCAAGATTGTAATTCCGAAACATTGCCGTTGCATGCAGCTAGAAGAAAACTCACCAGGGATTTTATTCTCTTAGTTTTAACATTGTTGAGACCGGCAGGTCTTATTAATTTAGCGAATTTTTCATCTGTTGAGGATATAATTTTTTTGCATGATAACATGTCGGATGAAATGAGTAGTTCCAATACTATCTCCACGTTTTTCCAGGAGGTGTTTTGAGTTAAGATGGCCCCAATCATTATTTCTAGTTTGGATTGTGCAGGCCACCATTGGAGGTGCCCATATTGGGTCATTAGCATTTCGTAAATAATCTTAATTGATTTTGAATGTGCCATGTTTGACCTTGATGTCGGTTCACTTTCGTTCGGGCTCTAATTTAATGTAAGTTACATGGATCCGGTCGAAAATTTTATCAGGAGGGCAACTACTGCAGTGGCTACCTTTGTAGAAAGATTACATAAAATCACTTCAGCCAACAAATCTTTAGTTTGTATTGGATTAGATCCCGATCAAGATCTTCTACCGATTCGGGATGTTTATGATTTTTGTGTGAAGATCATCGATGAGGTTCAGGGTGATATTGTGGCACTGAAGCCCAACCTGGCCTTTTTTGAAGCAATGGGAATCGATGGACTCAGAGTGCTTGAAAGGATAATCACTCATGTTCGTTGTTACTATCCTGAAATACTCCTAATTGGTGATGGCAAGAGATCCGATATTGGTTCAACCAGTATTAAATATGCTAGTGCAATGTTCCGATTTTGGGATTTTGACGCTGTCACTGTAAATGCTTTTGCGGGCAGAGATTCGATTCAGCCTTTTTTGGATTATTCGGACAAGGGAGTTTTTGTTTGGTGTAAATCTTCCAACCCAGGTGGATCAGTTTTTCAAAACATAGAGTACTACGATGAAAGTCTGGGTGAAGATTCCCATTTGTACCATCTCATTGCACGTAAAGTGGTGGATTGGAACGTGAATGGTAATGCCGGACTCATTGTTGGAGCGACCTATCCGTCAGAACTTGCTAGGGTGCGACAAATTGCCCCAGGATTGCCGATATTGGTGCCCGGTATAGGTGCTCAGGAAGGATCATTGAAGCACGCTGTGGAGTCCGGTATTGATCTCGAACGGCCTAATTTACTTATTAGCTCTTCTAGGAAGATATTGTATGCTTCCGGAAGTGTTGATGAATATCCGAAGGCGTCACATCAAGCGGTATTAAACTTGAACCACGAGATAAATGGTACTTTGGCATCGCTAGATCGTAGGTATTGATGGTAGTGGATTTTGAGATAGGGGATTCTATTACATTGAAGAAAAGCCATCCATGTGGAGGGTCTACTTGGTCGGTTACCCGTGTGGGTGCAGATATAGGATTGACGTGCTTGACTTGTGGGCGTCGAATTACCTTATCTCGACTATTGGTTGGGAAAAACATGAAGTGAGATGGGTTAAAAGATATATCTCTGATAGAGTGTCTATTGTGATCATAAGGCATCAGCAACTGCATTCGGATCGTTTATCGTTGACAGTTTTCCAGTAGAGCACTAGAATTCTGAGTCTTTTAGGATCAAATTCGCTTTCAGTGTCGTAAGGAGGTATAGCAGGTGCAAGAGCTAGAGATAGAAAGCATCCGTGTTAGACCGGAAACTTCTCAAAGGGCTGTAGTGTTGAAAGTGAAGGATTCAAATCTTTTTCTTCCAATATTTATTGGGCAATATGAAGTGGAGGCTATTCGGCTCAAGTTGTTAGACGTTACTGTGCCTAGACCGATGACTCATGATCTACTCGGTTCGGTAATAGGGAATCTTGGCGGGAAGGTTAGCAGTATAGTGGTTTCTGAACTTAAGGAAGATACTTTTTTCGCGAAGATAATAGTAGAGTGCCAAGGCAATGTACTTGAAGTGGATGCAAGACCAAGTGATGCGATAGCCTTGGCCGTCCGGACGAATTCTCCCATATATGCGGAGGAATCGGTTATAGAGAAGGCAGGGATAGCGCTGGATCAGGACACTGAAGCCGCTGATTCAGGATCGCTAAATAACGAAGATAGCGTTTCAGTTGACGATGAAGAACTGGAGAAATTGTCGGCCTATAGCGATTTTATAGACACTCTAGATTTGGAAGAGATATAGTTCGGCAAAAGAAGTATATTGGTATACCTAACTGACTTGGGACATTAAATATTGTGGATAGCTTCTAGGTACCGTAAAACGTTCGTTGACCCTGTTTTGAGACTTGTGGTAACCTTGACTATCGCTAGCGAGAGGCTTCATGAGTTCCACAAGGAAAGGGGTCGTTGTCCGTTTACTTGGAATAGGGTGGTACATAGCGATGTGTATCTCCGGCGGGACTGTGTTTGGTCTCTGGGTTGACAATGTCTACGATTCGAGCCCAATTTTTACTCTGTTCGGGGTAATTTTGGGTGTCGTGTTGGGGATGGTTGGCATGATAATAATGCTGAAGTTGGTATTGGCTGCTGATGCACCAGAATGATGGACTAGGGAGTTTGTGATAATTTGGCTAAATTACTTAGCAATCCTAGAAACGCCGTGATCCTGTTGTTGTTGATACTGACACTCGTAGTCAGTTTACTGGGAGGGGCTTTAGGGAACGCCTTAGGGCTGGGATTTCTTGCTACTTCTCTGCCGGCCATACAACTCCCCGCAGAACTAGTTGTTAAACTAGGGCCGTTTCCTCTAATGAATACCATGATCACTACGTGGTTAGCGATGGCAGTTATCCTGGTAATAACCTTTCTTATTACGAGGAAACTTAATGAGGTGCCTGGAAGGTTGCAAGCGTTGTTGGAACTTGCCATAGAATTTTTCTTGGGCCTATGTGAAAGTGTCGCAGGAAAAGAAAGAGCAAGAAAATTTTTCCCACTAGTGTTCACGATTTTCCTATTTGTGGTGGTTGCTAATTGGATGGGTATATTACCGGGTTTCGGAACTATCGGTAGGATAGCTGATGTCGAAGAAATAGCTCACCATAAGGGCGTACATGATTATCATGATCCCGCCTTGAAACCACATGATACAGCCTTGGCGCACAGTGGTTCACATTCTGCTTCGCATGAAGACCACGCGGTAGATCTGGATGATGTGAAACTTCATGTTTTTGATTCTACAGGAGCATTTAATATTATGCTCCCAGGATCCCTCTCAGATGAACTAGATTTTTCAGATTATGAGAAGCAACATGGCGATATCGGTGAAAATAAAATTGCGGGACACCTTGTTCCATTTCTTCGGAGTGCGAATACAGATGTCAACATGACTTTGGCGATGGCCATCGTTGCTATGATTATGGTCCATCTTTGGGGATTTAGCCTATTAGGACCTTTGCCGCACATAGGCAAGTTTATTAATTTTAAGGAAGGTCCCATCGGGTTCTTTGTCGGGATTCTAGAGATTATAAGTGAAATCGCGAAAGTGATCAGTTTCACATTCCGGTTATTTGGCAATATATTTGCGGGAGAAGTTTTGCTGATGGCAATGGCATTTCTATTGCCGCTAATAGGAATTGTGCCTTTTCTAGGTCTTGAATTAATTGTTGGCATCATCCAAGCCTTTATTTTTTCGATGCTAACCTTGGTTTTCGCTGCGATGGCTGGTGTGGGACATTCAGCGGATGGGGATCATTGATTTATCGTGGGTAATTGTAGTGATCATTAATGGGATTTGTAATATTTGAAATTAAATTGGTATTATCGACCTTTGGTCAAAATAATGTAAGTTGAAAACAAGGAGATTGCGATGACAGGGGATATTATGAACATTGGTGCGGGACTGGCCATAGGGCTTGGTGCGCTTGGTCCAGGTATAGGCATTGGTATGCTTGCGGCTAAAGCTATGGAAGCATTGGGTAGGAACCCTGATGCAGGCCCACAGATTCAGCAAAACATGGTGCTGGCTATTGCATTCGCTGAGGCTATCGCCATATACGCTTTTGTTGTAGCAATTATTATTAAGTTCGTATAGAGGAGTTTGTGGATTCGACTAATAAAGATTGGTTTGAATACACATAGATTCTTTTATAATTTGGAGTATTCATGGATGCTTTAGGAATAAATCTGACAGGACTAATAACACAAATAGTGAGTTTCCTCATACTGTTTTTGCTTCTTTCCAAGCTCTTGTATAAACCAATAGTTGGAATGTTAGATCAACGGGCAGAAAAAATACGGTCTAGTCTTGAGTCTGCTGAGAAAGCCACGGCTGAAATAGCCCGCTCAGAGGAGTCGATTCGGGATCAATTGAATGAGGCTAAAGCTCAAGGGCAAGAGCTTGTGGCTCAAGCAAGAGAGACTGCTGAGAAGTTTAGGGAAGAGGAGATGGCCAAGGTTCGGCGGGAATTGGATGAAGAGAGGTTGAGGGCTAGCGAAAATATTGAGAGAGAAAAAATAGCTGCTATTGAAGAAGTGAGGTCTGAATTTGCAGGTCTTGCTATAGTGGCCGCTGAAAAGATTGTGAATGAATCTCTCGACGAGGATGCTCATAGAAGGCTTATTAAGGAAGTGCTTGAACAAAGCACAGTAGGTGGTAATTAAATGGCAAAGATACCATCTGGTAGACGCTATGCTCAGGCCGTTCTGCAAATAGCGCTAGAACACGATAGTGTGGAGGAATGGATCAACGACATTTCAGCTCTGGTGGATGTACAGGACGATAGAGACTTTATTCTGTTAATGGATTCTCCAGAAATCCCAATGGAAGACAAGGAGAATGTAATTAAGGTGTTACTTGAGGGGAATATTGGACAATTGGCTGTTAATTTGATGTGCATCTTAGCGTCCAGAGGCCAGGTTGCGGAGCTGCCTGGTATTGCGGAGTCTTATCAGGAGCTGGTTGATCGTGAAAGGGCTATAGAAAGGGTGGAGATAGTATCAGCAGTGGAACTTTCCAAGGAAGAGACTGATGAAATAGTAACTAAATTGGAGAAGATGGTAGGAAGAAAACTGGTAGTTACCAAGAGGATAGACGTGAGTATCATTGGTGGATTCATCGCTGATTTGGGGGACCGAATTATTGATGGTAGTGTTAAGTCGCAATTCAGAGACCTCCGGAGGACTTTGGTCGGAACTCAATAGTATAGACATTTAGGAAACTACCAACGGAAAACATGGCAATATAATTTGCCCTAGCGGCGAGATGAGGATGATCTCGTCATTATTATGGAGAAATATATGGCTGACAGAGGACAGGACATAGCGTCGGTTATAAAAAAACAGATCGAAGGATTTGGCAAAGATCTTGGGATGGTGGATATTGGAACTGTGATCGAGGTGGGTGACGGTATTGCCAGAGTTCACGGATTGTCGGGAGTTGCATACAATGAGCTTGTTGAGTTTGACGGTGGGGTTACAGGAATGGCTCTCAATCTCGAGGAAGATAGCGTTGGTATAGTGATGTTGGGGGACTCTCAGCAGGTTAAAGAGGGGGTTCAAGTCCGGGGTACGGGCCGAGTTGTTCAGGTACCCGTTGGAGATTCGCTGTTAGGTAGAGTTGTTGATGGCCTCGGTAGACCTATAGATGGCAAGGGTCCGGTGGATTCAGAGGGATCCCGAGAGGTTGAAATTGTTGCTCCGAACGTTGCTATAAGGAAATCCGTGGATACCCCTGTTCAAACTGGCATCAAAGCAATAGATGCCATGATCCCCGTCGGCAGAGGTCAGAGAGAATTAATAATAGGTGACCGAACAACTGGTAAGACAACAATCTGTCTTGATGCAATTATCAACCAGAAGGGTGGTGATCTAGCCTGCATTTATGTTGCCATAGGCCAGAAGATTGGGAAAGTGGCTCAGACGGTCGGTATACTCGAGCAACACGGAGCGTTAGATCATACTATTGTCGTAGCAGCAACGGCTTCTGATCCTGCTCCAATGCAATATCTGGCTCCTTATACCGGTTGTTCGATGGCAGAGCATTACATGGCCCAGGGTAGAGACGTTCTCATAATATACGATGATTTATCCAAACACGCTTGGGCTTACCGTCAGATGTCACTCCTCCTCAAGAGGCCGCCGGGTAGAGAAGCATATCCTGGGGATGTCTTTTATTTACACAGCAGGTTATTGGAAAGGGCAGCAAAGTTAGACGATGAACATGGGGGAGGTTCAATTACTGCTCTCCCGGTCATTGAAACTCTGGCCGGCGATGTATCAGCATATGTACCCACCAACGTGATATCAATCACTGACGGACAAATTTACTTAGAGCCAGAATTGTTCAATTCAGGAGTAAGACCAGCAGTAAATGCAGGGTTATCTGTTTCTCGGGTGGGCAGCGCGGCTCAAACACGAGCTATGAGAGGTGTCGCAGGGCGATTGCGCTTGGAACTGGCTCAATATAGGGAGCTGGTTACGTTTGCTCAATTTGGCACTGATGATTTAGATGCCGCAACTCGGAGGCAATTGGAAAGAGGACAACGAGGGGTTGAGATCTTGAAGCAAGGTCAAAATGAGCCGATTCCGGTCGAGCAACAAGTAGCAATTCTGTATGCTTTAAACAATGGATATCTTGATGATGTTGAGATAAGTAAGGTTCTAACGTGGGAATCTGCATTCCATTCATATATGGTTTCAAACTTTCATGATTTGCTAGGGAAGATTAGAGATGATGCTGATTTGTCTGATGAAAATGAGCAGACTCTTAACAGCGCTCTTGAGGATTTTAAATCGAGTGGGCTAGTCTGAAATATGCCTAGTGTAAGACAGATATCACGTCGGATCCGGAGTGTGGAGAACACTGCCAAAATCACCAAGGCAATGTCGATGATTGCTGCGTCGAAACTTAGACGTAGCCAAGAGGCTGCCACAATGGGGAGATCATATAGGGAACGTATGGCATCCATGGTGACAAACTTAATGGGTCAGTTGCATGATAAAGATGATATCCACTCTTTATTAACAGGGCGAGAAGTAAATGTGGCATCAGTAGTGTTAGTCACGCCTGATAGAGGCCTTACAGGAGGGTTGAATTCCAACATTCTTAGGGAGGTTGGAGACTATATAGAAAATCAAGGGGATTCAGTTAAAATATTGGCTGTGGGCAAGAAAGGATCCGATTATGCGAGACGGGCGGGCTTAGAAGGGTTCGGTCAGTTTGTTGGGGTCGGTGATAGACCGAAATTGGAGGACACACTTCCGATAACGGAAGCTGTCATTACTGAGTTTGTATCAGGTCAGGTCGACTCTGTTGCAGTGGCCTATACGAGATTTGTCAACACGACATCCCAGATTGCGGTCGTTGAACCCTTGTTACCCATTGATCCTCACGATTTTGAGGATAATAACAACAGAGACTATATATTAGAGCCGGATGCCAGCGATGTACTGGCGAGGATTCTTCCACGATATGTTGGAACGATAATTCATCATGCCATATTGGAAAGTATTGCTAGCGAGCAGTCTGCACGTATGGTCGCTATGAATAATGCTACGGACAATGCCAATGAGATGGTGGAAGACCTCACACTAGTTATGAATAAATTGAGACAAGAATCCATCACTAATGAATTGTTGGATATAGTTGGTGGTGTCGCTGCGATAGAGAATTAAGTAGATGTTTGTTAGGAATGTTTAGGAGTAGAGGATGGCAATCGGAAAGATAGTTCAAGTTATAGGTACCGTAGTAGATGTAGAGTTTCCCTCAGATGCGATGCCATCTATTTTTAACGCGCTCGAAACTAATATCGGGGATGATCGTCTGATACTAGAGGTTGAACAGCATGTAGGAAATAATTGGGTTAGGTGCTTGGCGCTGGGCCCAACCGAGGGATTGAAGAGAGGAGTGGAAGTTCGTGATACGGGGCAGCCTATTGCAGTCCCAGTCGGAGATGCGACATTAGGCAGATTATTCAATACATTGGGAGAGACTCTTGACGGGCAAGAAGAGATAGATGGAGCGGAAGAGTGGCCAATTCATCGTAAACCACCGACGTTTGAAGATCAGGCCACTGAGGTTGAAGTATTGGAGACGGGTATTAAAGTATTGGATTTAATGACTCCCTTTACGAAAGGTGGAAAAATCGGTGCTTTTGGTGGGGCAGGTGTGGGGAAAACGGTGATTATACAGGAGCTGATTAATAATATTGGAACCGAACACCAGGGAGTCTCTGTATTCGCGGGAGTAGGGGAAAGATCTAGGGAAGGTAATGACTTGTGGCATGAGATGCAGGACGCTGGAGTATTACCGCAGACAGTGCTGGTTTTTGGCCAAATGAATGAGCCGCCTGGTATAAGAGCTAGAGTGGCTTTGACAGGTCTCACGATGGCAGAATACTTTAAGGAAGAGAGGGGTCAGGACGTTCTATTGTTTGTGGATAATATCTATAGGTATATTCTTGCCGGTATGGAAGTGTCTGCTCTGCTTGGTCGTATGCCCTCTGCTGTTGGATACCAACCCACGCTTGGTACAGAGATGGGTGATTTAGAGGAACGTATAACTTCTTCTAAGAATGGTTCTATTACATCGGTACAGGCTATATACGTTCCCGCGGATGATTATACCGATCCTGGTATTGTTACCACTTTTGGACATTTGGATGCAGTGATGACCCTTGATCGGGCGCTTTCTGCACAAGGCCTTTATCCGGCTGTAGATCCTTTAACTTCCTTCTCTAATATCCTAGAGCCCGCCATCGTCGGACAGGAACATTATGATGTTGCTGTTGGCGTCCAACAAGTTTTGCAGCGATATCAAGAACTTCAGGACATAATAGCTATTTTGGGTATGGAAGAGTTATCTGATGAAGATAAATCTATTGTGTCAAGAGCTAGGAAAGTGCAAAGATTTTTGACCCAACCATTTAATGTTGCTGAGGTATTTACTGGGCAGCCTGGAAAATATGTTTCTGTTAGAGACACCGTTCAGGGATTCAAGGAAATACTGGACGGTATTCACGACGAATTGCCGGAACAGGCTTTCTACATGGTTGGCACGATTGATGAGGCTATGGAAAAGGCGAATGAGTAAGATTCTTAGATATTGTCTACTAACACGTGTGCTAGTTTGAGGTCATATGAGAATAGAGATTGTCACCACAGAGGAAATTGTTTACTCCGGTAGTGCAGATGCCATTGTGGTCCCAGGTGTGGAAGGCCAGCTGGGTATACTTCCGCGACACGCCCCTCTGATAACTGCAGTCGCCAAGGGCGAGGTGGTTGTGCGTGATCAAGGTCAAACTACAACCCTATTGCTCTCTGGAGGGTTTATGGAAGTTTTTGAAGATGTCGTAACCATATTAGCTGATAGTTCTACGGGGATGGTTGAGTAATTTTTGATACCGTATTCTGTGTATTATTTAACGAATTTCCGAGGATAACTTAGGAGCTTCCTTGTTTCTCCTGTCGGGACGTTGGAATTTTGCGAAGATGTTCTTGACTTGAATTTACGTGGATTGCTAAAATTGGGGGGATTTGTCGTCAAAAGGGGGGAGGTTAGGTGGTTGCCTAGGTAGCAGGCATATTACGTATAAACTGGAGGAAATTCATGGTTGATGGGAAGGCTACTCTCCATAGGGGTTTAAGGGAAGTTTACATAGATCGGACAAAGTCGAGTTTCATTGATGGTAAAGTCGGCAAACTCTTGTACCGTGGATACAACATTGATGATTTGGCGCAGAACTGCTCTTTTGAAGAAACAGTTTATTTGGTAATGAATGGGGATCTCCCAACTAGGCAGCAGCTGGAAAACTTTGATGAAGAGTTAAAACGGAACAGAAATGTCTCTGAAGACATAGTTCAGATCATAAATATCATTAAGGATGCCCATCCCATGGATGTGCTTAGGACGGCGATCTCTGCGATGGCTGCCTTCGACCCTGATGTGAATGATAATTCAAAGGAAGCGACTTTGAGGAAGGGTATGCGTTTGACCGCCCAGGCTCCTAGTATTGTGGCGATGCACGCAAGGATCAGAGACGGAAAAGATCCTATTCTACCTGATTCGAATTTGGGCCTTGCGGCTAATTTTCTGTACATGTTGTTTGGGGAGATTCCTCATCCCGAAGATGCTAAATTGCTGGATAGGGACTTTGTGCTTCATGCCGAACATGGTCTCAACGCCTCCTCTTTTGCTGCTAGGGTCTCTGCATCTACTGAGGCAGATCTTCACTGTGCAATCACTACCGGGATTTCGGTATTGAAAGGACCATCTCACGGAGGTGCAGCCGAATCTGTAATGCAGATGTCACTAGATATTGGAAGTGAGGAAAATGCTGAGAGTTATGTAAAGGATACCCTTGGTAGTGGGGGAAGAATTATGGGTTTTGGGCATAGGGTATACAGAGCGGTTGACCCGCGATCGCTGCATCTTCAGGATGATCTCAAGGAACTCGGCTTGAGAAAGAACCAACCGAAATGGTACTCAATACTGTTGAAGGTGGTTGAAGTTATGCAGCCGTATGCGAGGAGAGGTATATGTCAGAATGTAGACTTTTTTTCGGGTGCGATGTATTACCTTCTTGATATACCTGATGACTTGTTTATATCAATATTTGCTATGGGAAGAGTGCCGGGATGGACGGCTCAAGTTGTCGAACAACTTGAACATAATATCTTATTGAGACCGAGGCTCTTATATGTTGGGGAAATGGATCGTACATTCGTTCCGATAGATGAGAGGGTATGATGATTCTTAGGAGTGTATTTTAACACCAAACTGAAAGGGAAAAAATTGAGTGATCAAATACTAACAGAGTGTAATCATCATTGGGTGATAGACCAACCTAACGGGCCCACGAGTAGCGGTGTGTGTAAATTGTGTGGTTTAAGAGAGGAGTTTAAGAATTCGATGCCAGGCACGGGCTGGGATAGGAATAGTCAGGCTAAGAAGACGAAGTAGATAAGGTTACTTCTGATCAGGTTTGTATGTGACAATCCGTTGGGAGCTGGTGAAAGGTGGGTTTTGGATACTTTATTGGAGGGGCAGTAGTTGTCGATAAAGTAACGTTGAAATGAGGTGACAGCCGTATCTTTAGTGAGTGAGCTTATCAGGGAAAGGATTCGAAGGGATGGTAGAGTCCCTTTCAATGTTTTCATGGACCTTGCCCTATATTCACGAGATGGGTATTACCAAGATAGCCAGTTTCTGGGTTCGAATCGGGATTATTACACTAGCCCCAAAGTCCATCCTATTTTTGGTATGTTGATGGCGATTCAACTGTGGGTCCTTTGGTGCCATCTAGGTAAGATCTCTAAGTTTCCTATAATTGAGCAGGGTGGTGGAGATGGGCACTGGGCAGAGGATATCCTATCTTTTGCATCTATTGTATCTCCCGAGTTTGGTGAGGCGTTGGAATATGTGCTCATAGATCGGCATATTGTGATTGACACACCCAATAATTTGAATCATTTAATAGCAAATAACATACCTTTGTTGGGCCAGAACGGAGTAGTTATTTCTAATGAATTGTTAGATGCTTTTCCTTCAAAGCTTTTTGAGATAAGAAATGGACGTCCTCTGGAGGTCTACGTGGGTCTAAATAAGGAAGACCAATTTGTAGAAATCTTGGATATTCCCGAAACAATTGTATTGGAACGAGCTCTATCCGAAATAAACGTTATGGAATTAGAGGGATATAGAGGTGGCTATAATACCGGTTTGGATAGCTGGGTAAATAATGTATCAGACGCTTTGAAAAGTGGGTTCGTTATTACGATCGACTATGGATACGATAGAGAGGTTTATTACTCAATGAATAAATCTAATCGTTTATTCCAGACGTATTACAAACATGTCGATGGTGGTAGCCCTTATGAAAGAGTTGGGGATCAAGATATGACAGCACATATAAATTTTGGTGAATTGATTGACTTGGGAAGACTAGGAGGGTTATCGCCGATTTATTATGGCACGCAAGCTGATTGGCTGATGCGGTTGGGTTTTCGTGACTTATATAATAGCTATATAGATAGATTACCTGAGTATAAGACTCGCACAGTGCGTTCAAGGGCTCTTATAGACTCAAATGGACTTGGTGGATTCAAGGTTCTAATTCAAGAGAAAGATACGGAACTGAAGAATGAATGTTTGTTATTTTATAAAGACCTGAGGTTCTCGGATTGGGATCTCTTGCCCCTAGATAGTCGTTATTTGGTATAGGGATGGGGTTATTTGACTGAGTGCACGGTTTATTGGGCAGTCAGGCTGCAGTATTAGGGTATGCTGTGTGTCCGTGGTTATAAATAAAACCTGTGTGTGTAACCATCCCATGTTATGGACGGACAGATCGACCTCCAACCGCCTATCGGCTGCCCAAAGGCTCAACGATATTGATCTATTCGAAATGACATTCTGTTTTATGGTGTTGACGAATGGATAATGGCGGGCAAAGTGGTAAGAGAATTCTCCCGTGGTCTTATGTAAGTCATACCTCTTTCAAGCAGGTGTGAAGGTCCAGGCTTGCCAAACAAAATGCTGTTGATGTCACATCCAGGGATATTTTGATAGTGAATGGAAAACTTTTGTTAAGGGGTCTTAAATATTAGCTATTTCGGCTAATATATCCCTCGGATCTAGATCAGTTGCATTATCATATATCTTTGAGAACCTTACAGTGCCTTGAGTGTCTATTATTATTATTGCTCTTTTGGGGGTGCCGCGCTCGTTGTCAAAAACACCATATGCTTTAGAGACATCTCCATGTGGGTAAAAATCTGAGAGTATAGGATATGGGATTGACCCGAGAGATCCTCCGAAGGCTACCTGAGATGGTCTAGAATCACAGCTGATACCCAGAACCTGGGTATTCTTATCCTCGAAACCTGAATTGTGAATTCGGAAAGAGGATACTTGGTGTGTTCAACCACCTGTGAAGGAATATATGTGAAATGAAAGCACTACATTCTTTTCACCAGCATACTTATCAAGCCGGATAGGATCTCCATTGTGTGCCGGCAGTTCAAATCCAGGTGCTTTTGATCCGATTTTAATCAAAGTATCCACCATGTACCTCCTGTTTATTCGTGGGGGAGTCGTTTTACAACGGATATCGTACCTTATCTAAATGGTATTAGCCATAAATATAGAAGGGAGTTTCTCCTTGTTGATCTCAGGATGTATTCCTCCTGTTCAAGCGGATATACCATCTTTAAAGGTTGCTATAGCACGGATGTGTTCATCAGGAAATTTCATTGCACAGTTCATGGTATTGATAGATAAATGCGTGGCCCCCAAGGCCTTCCATTCTTCGACATCACGCAACATTTCTCTAGATGGTAAGTCATTATAGTTAACCCAACTGTCTATTTTTCTACCCCGTTCATGCAGATACATAGCAAGATTGTCCAGTAGCCTGTTTCTTGTACAATCCGGTTTCCTGTTGGTATCCAACCATCGCCTATTTTTGTGATAAGTATCCCTAATAAATGAAAGATTATGGAATTGAGCTGACGGATGTGGGATAACAGAAACAATCCGATTAGCAGGGGATATTATATATAAAAACATTTCTATTTATGGAGCCAACGGGCGGATTTGAACCGCCGACCTGCTGTTTACGAAACAGCTGCTCTGCCCCTGAGCTACGTTGGCAACATGTTACCGTCTAGCAAATTATCTTAGCATAGCCCAAGATGGTGGCAGTCTTTTTGGTCATTGTTTTATTACTATCAATGAATCCTCTGATTTAGCTGCCTCAGAACCTTTGGACACGTCAACCCACTTCAGCAATATGGTGCCCGCTATAATTATCAAAAGTAGGGATGAAACTGCAATTCTCTGATCAAACATGCTGGTGAATAAGATATACATCGTAGGACCGATCACCGATGATGCCCTGCTCATGAATCCAAAAAACGAGAAAAATTCACCACTTCTAGTAAGGGGGGTTATCTGAGCAAATAGGCTTCGCGCAAGTGCTTGGCTGCCTCCCATAACAGTTCCAACCAAAACGCCAAGTATCAGCCATTGATAACCAGCTTCTAAGTTTAAGGGTGACCATATATTTGTCCTGACGAATGAAGGCCATTTATTGATAATATTGTTATCTAAGATTGCAGTATGGTTGACATTTATGGAGGTAAAACTATCGAGAGGACCTCCCCGGAACACAATTGAAAATCTCGAAAGTGCAGACTTGTCGACCTCGTTGAGTAACTTATGACTTTCAGAGGTGGTCAAGTATTTGTCTCCCATTAACGGGCTGATACTAGTTTTCCAGTCATTATCGATCTGATTATTGTTCAGAGTGGGAGCCTGAGTTAGCTCATATTTCTGATAGTGATTGTTGTATGTTAGGCCATAGTCAAATTGAGTGTATTTCGATGGGACAAGAGGCGCTGTTGATATCCCAAATAACACTATAACGCTCCAACCAATGAGGGAAATAATGAGTGCTCTTTTTGTGCTTGTTAAATTGGAGGCCCAATTAAATACCATTGTTCCTGGAGCTGCTACAAATTGGATTATTAATATGGTAGCCATATTGAACACCAACGGGACTCCCAAAGTTTCGGCCGCGAAAGCCCCAGCTATCCCCATGACTGTCTGAATACCATCGTTAAACAGCAGATAAGCTAGTAGATAAAGGATTACGACAGGAAATTTAGCTATGTTATTGATCGAATTTATTAGTTCTACAAAAGATATTTTGATCAGTTTTGGCAAGGCTAATCCCCGTTGATCCATAGATATGTCTGGCTCTGGTACCACTTTCAAGGTCCAGATGGACCACCCAAACCACCAGATACCGATGGATGCTATACAGAGTCGTGTTACGAGATCTTCTTTGGCTGAATCTGACGCCTGCATTATTATCAGTAGATGAACAAGTAGTAATACCCCTCCTCCCAAATATCCGTAAGCAAATCCCCGACTGCTGACGTTATCAAGGAATTGTCTAGGCGATATATGGGGAAGCAGGGAATTATAAAAAACTAACGCGCCGGCAAAACCAATATTCCCTACGATAAAACAAATTAAAAGCCATGCCCACGCATGGGAAACGTAGGAAGAAAAGAAAGCTAGTGTTGTAAATAATGATCCTGCAAAAGTGAAGAATAATAGGAGGACTTTTTTCATTCTTCGACGGTCTGTTAACACGCCTAATACCGGACTGGCGATTGCGACTATTAGAGTTGATGAAATAATTCCAAAGCTCCATACCGAGCTCCCGGTAAAATTTGTACCCATAAATAGAACATTGTCGCCAAAGGAGTTTCGGAAAGACAAGATGAAGTAGACGGGAAAAATTGCTGCTATCCCGCTTGTTGCATAGGCGGAATTGGCCCAGTCGTACATGCACCAAGCTCGTATTATTTTGCGTCTTCGGCGGCTTAAATTGTTAAATTTATTGGATTCCATAAGTCTCTACTAAACATGGACTGTGATGAACGGGATTTGGGACGGCTGATTCTGATATCTATGCTACATTGATAGTGTTATTAGTTCTAGTCATTATTTTGATCGAAACGAGAGGTGATTAAGTATGCTGGATTATTTAGGGACTCGAGGAATGTTTGATTCTGAAGATCGTCAGGTGCAGATGTACGCTCGGGAATTTTTGGAAGCGGAGGCGGCACCTCATATTGATCAATGGTGGAATGATGAGCAATTCCCGAGTCATTTGATCAAGACTTTCGGAGATATGGGTTTCTTGGGGGCCAATTTACCGGAGGAATACGGTGGTGCTGGTCTAAACAATATCTCTTATGGATTAATCATGTATGAACTAGAAAGGATTGATTCCGGTCTACGGAGTTTTGCGAGTGTACAAAACGCACTTGTGATATACCCAATTTACCGATATGGGTCAGAAGAACAAAAGAGGACCTATTTACCCCAACTCGCGTCTGGGGCCCTGGTAGGCTGTTTCGGACTAACAGAGCATGAAGGCGGGTCGGATCCCGGAGGAATGATAACTAGGGCAACTCTAAGAGGGGACTCTTACGTGTTAAATGGGTCAAAGATGTGGATTACCAATGGGAATATAGCTGACTTGGCATTAATTTGGGCTATGGATGATGAGGACATCGTAAGAGGGTTTTTAGTATCAACGGATCTGCCTGGGTGGTCTGCGAATTTGGTTAAGAGGAAGATGAGCATGAGGTCTTCCATAACCAGTGAATTGGTTATGGAAGACCTTGAAGTCCCGAAAACAGCTCTTTTGCCAGGAAGTGATGGTCTCTCCACTCCGCTGTCTTGTCTAACCCAGGCTCGCTATGGGATTGCGTGGGGGGCGTTGGGTGCTCTGGAAAGTGTATATGACGAGGCGAGAATATTTGCTAATGAAAGAAGCACTTTTGGCAAGGCCATTGCCAGCAGACAACTAGTTCAGGGTAAATTAGTTGATATGGTTTCAGATCATACAAAGGGTTTGTTATTGGCCTGGAGACTTGGGGTATTGAAAGATTTAAATGCATTAAAATATACCCATGTGTCACTTGCTAAGCGAGATAATGTCAGAGCTGCTCTCAGAGGGGCGAGAAGTGCTAGAGAAATTCTAGGTGCTAGTGGGATAACTCTAGATTATGGTGTCGTTCGGCATATGTTGAACTTGGAAACGGTCGATACCTATGAAGGGACAAGAGATATTCACACGTTAATTGTGGGTCGAGATATCACAAACTTAAACGCGCTCACATAGAATCTATAACATTGTGCGGCGATGGGATTATTCTTGATACATAGGCCTAACATAATTTAAGAATATGCTGACTGATCTTGCAGTAATGGCTGGATTTGCGTGGTGAAATGGTTCGTTGTGATTAGAGTATTGAAACAGCGATAATCCCGCCAACTGTTAGAACAGTTCCTGTGGTTCTTATATACATTGCCTGACCCTTAAATGGTTCCTCGAAGATACCTATAAATGGCAAACTTAAAATCATACTGATGATAAACACAAATAGTGGTCGTGTTGCCATCACTGTAGAGGTAAGGTAGACCTCCCCGGAATATATGGACAGAAATAAAAATAGACTAGCGAAAAATACTAACACGGCCTCTGTGCCCATTATATAAACGATCGATTTCGGTTTGCGGAATAAAGACTTAACGTTCCCGTATATTCCGGGTAGCATGATCAAGGAGCCGCAGGTTAATGACACTCCTATGTTGCGCCAAAATAATTGATGCCATAGGGATATTTCTTGGGAGATAGCTTTTGTGATGAATTGACTCAACCCAAATGCTAGACTTGCCAGTAAAAGTAAGAATAAGGCTGAGATCGTACCTTTCGTCATATTGGGGTTTTTTGATGGTCCTAGTGAAACTAGTGCCGCTCCTACAACCGTCGTGAATATTCCGACCCAAGCTAGTCCCGTGACGCTTTCCCCTAAGAAAACCAATGCCAATAATGCAACGAATACCGGATAGGTGGATACCACGGGTACGACACGAGAAACTTCTTGGGATGCTAATATGCTGAACATAATTATTAGATAGGTTCCAGATATGATTCCCGATAGCAATGATAAACTTATACTGGTAGTCGTAAATGAGGAATTAACAGTTAGAGGATAGATTAATAATGCTATGGAGAATTGAGCTATCCCAACCATAACGATAAATGTTTTAGCGTTAGGGACATGATGGGATATCAACATTTTATCTAGGACCGTCACAGTACCAAATGTGGAAGCACTTGCTAGGGCGAAAATAAGCCAGTCCATTGGGTCAACATGCTCCGGTATGAAATACCGTTGTCCGGGTTGAATAGCGGCATATTGATTGTATTTTATCTATCATTGGATATAGGCTCTTAACATTACTGATTTTTGCTGAACTAGTGCGAAGCAGTGTGATTCGTGGACGATAGATGGCAATTTTGGAGTTGGGTGACGACGTATCTTGGTTTATAGATTGCTTGACTTGTTCGGTGCAATCGAATCATTTCGTATCTACCTCTTTCTGCATGGGATTTTGATCTATTTGGTGAACCGGTATTCCCTCTCTATAAATGTTACGCAGATTTTTTAGTGACCAACTCATGAAAACTATTCCTATGAACATTATGCCTCCGCTAGTAAGCATGGTGGAAGCTGGAGACAGGGTGATAATCCCCTCAAATAGATTGATGTTTAGAAATGATTGGTCCGACAAAGCTCCGTTGACTAAGTTGATGCTTGCCATTATTCCGCCTATATGAACAGAGTAAATAGCACCAACACGACCACGTATTGAGTCCTCTGTTATTGACTGGATCATAGTGTGCGTTAAGGTCATATAACCGGCTTGGGAGGCGCCCATTATGATTGCGCCTATTATCGCCATAGGCATGTTAACTGAGAAGGCTAAAATGACTGGTGCTAGTCCGCTTATCAGTCCTAAGTTTAGGAACAGCCGTCCCTTTGTTGACTCAGCCTCTATCCCTGATAATGTAATCACGCTGATTAAAGCACCAGCGCCTATTGCCATCATCAATAAACTAAAATCACACCCTTGGTTGGCTCCCAGTTGGGATACCGATAGAACAGGTAGAACAGATTCAAATGACATTGTGAGTCCACAATGGAAAAATGCCATTAATACTATTGCGGAAAGTTGAGGGTGTTTGTAAACGTAAGGTATACCCTCAATGAAATTTTGTATGAATCCTCTAGTTTGGTCTATCTTACCTGTCGAGAAAGTTCTTATTCTGAGAGTTTGAATAAGGCTTATAGCATAAAACCCGGTACACAATAGAAAGGCCCATTCTATGCCAACAGTGGCTAGCAGCGGGCAGATTAGTAGAGGACCAAAAAGCCTGGATCCGTGCATCGTTGCTTGACTCAAAGCTACCGCATTTAACAAGAGTCTCTTAGGGACTAGATTCGGTAGAAGTGCTTGCCCCACAGGCATTTGCGCTGCCCTGGCGGAACCGTTTACGAAGGCAAGTGCCATTACTTGCCACATTAAGATATCACCTAGGAAAATTAGGCCCGCTAATATGAGATTATGGCCCAAGTTCAAAGCGAACATTGCTGCCATCACGTGGCGTCGATCAAATCGGTCTGCTAGGTAACCGGTAAAGGGTGGTATGAGTACTCTTGGTACCATCGCTAGGAAAGTGACCAGACCTACATAGAGGGATGAGTCAGACATGTCCCATATCAGCCAGCCCCTGGCGACTATTAAGGCCCAAGCTGCAGCTCCTGACGATAGGTTTACTGTCCAGAGTGTACGATAATCAGTATATTGAAGTGCGGCTAGAAAACGAGATGAAGTTAATCTATTGGAAGTCAAATTTTGCTGTTTCACCTCAAAAATAAAGTATCGGGAAGGTCTAGAACTCGAGCCAATAGTGGGAAGATACCTATTGTCGATATGTTATCACCGTATCTTTCCTTATCAATCTAATTCAAATGAAAGTTTGGCGTAAGAGGTATGCGATATGTGGTTTCTTTGGGGCATTATTTTGTAAGGTGGATTGACGAGTTGGGAAATATTCAGATTCATATCGAGATATTCCCGTCAGATAGTATTCATGAAATCACACAGTAGTTCTGCTAGACATAATGTTTCCAAATGAATTATTCTTTCATCCGTTTCCTTATAATATTTAGATGTTCGGGAGAACAATTAGGGAGGATCTATGGCTAATTACAAAGTGATTTCCCAGAAGCCTGCTGGTGTGACATTTGATTTGGCTGATGGGGAATATCAGTTAGAACGTCGTTCCCTTGATCCAATCGGGGCAGAGATTATAGAAGTGGATGCCACTACTGAGGAAGAGTTCATCGCAGAGGCTAGGGATGCGGATGCCATTATAGCCAGAGGCCGTAAAATAACTCGAAATATTATAGAAAATTTGGAGAACTGTAAGGTTATCTCGCTCGGGAGTGTAGGTGCTGACTCGGTGGATGTTCAGGCTGCCACGGAAAAAGGCATCCCAGTCACCAATGTACCAGACACCTTCATAGAGGAAGTAGCGGATCATACGATGGCCTTACTTTTAGCGTCGTTTAGACGGTTAAATTTAATGGACCAAATGGTTCGAGAGGGTAGATGGTCCGAGGGGCGACCGTTTTTATCTCAAATTCCGCGGTTGTGGGGTCAGACTTTGGGATTCATATCTTTCGGGCACGTTGCACGGGCTACGGCGATTCGTGCCAGAGCTTTTGGAGTTCATTTAATAGCTTTTGACCCGTATATTGAAGAGCTAATGATGACTGAGCATGGAGTGGAACCGATGAGTAGCCTAGAGGATTTATTAGAGCGTTCAGATTTTGTCTCTATGCATGCTCCTTCTACTCAAGAAGTTCACCATCTCATGTCAGAGGAACAGTTCAGATTGATGAAACCTACGGCGCTATTTATTAACAACGGAAGAGGGCCAACAGTTGATGAAAAAGCGCTGATTCGGGCGTTGGAAGAGAAATGGATTGCCGGGGCTGGCCTAGATGTTTTTGAGCAGGAACCTCCGGATCCAGAAAATCCTCTGCTGCATATGGAGAATGTCATTTTGTCACCTCACGTGGCCTCAGCCTCGGAACGGATGGCTCCCGAGACTCGTAGAAGAGTTGGGCATGAGATATCACTTGTGTTGAGCGGCAAATGGCCCCGCACATGCGTGAATCCCTCCGTCTTGGCCGATACTGCATTGAAGCGTTGGCAACCGTATTCGATGGGACGTGGTCCAGGGTCGGGCTAAATCAACATACTGCTGCGAGATTCTGGATACCAGAACATCTGGTTTGCTTGATCAACCATGATAATATCTTGAACTTTACGACGTTTGCAGTGTGATCGCACGTTATTCGGAAAAATAAAATCTAGTTGAGACGGCATTCTGGATAGACACTTTTAACTGCAAAGTTCCTTTAAAAGTTCTGAGGCAACATTTTAAGAGTAAAATGTGTGTGGTGACTCTCTTGTGATCGGATAGTGGGGATGCTAAAATTTCCCTGCTAAAATGTTTTATCTGTTTCCCTGTCATTTTCATGTTATGTCTGCCTTTAACCGCGGACGAGGAGAGTAAATTAACATTGGCTGAAATAAAGGTGGCGATAATTGGGGTAGGAAACTGTGCATCGTCTCTAGTTCAAGGGGTGACCAAATATGCAGATGCTACTCCTGAAGACAATATTCCAGGATTGATGCATCCTGTTTTAGGTGAATACGGTATAGGGGATATTAAGTTTGTGGCGGCCTTTGACGTGGATGCAAGTAAAGTTGGGAAAGACATTTCGGAAGCCATATTTCAGGAGCCGAATAATACACTGAAATTTCAAGATGTACCGGATCTAGGGGTTAAAGTGCAAAGAGGTATGACTCATGATGGGATTGGTCGGTATACCTCTGATCTGATCAAAAAAGCTGAAGGTGGTACGGATGATGTTGCGGCTATCCTGAAAGAGAGAGAAGTTGATGTAGTGATAAATTATTTGCCGGTGGGATCAGAGGAAGCAACGAAATGGTATGCGGAACAGGTCCTGAAAGCAGGGTGTGGATTTGTGAATTGCATACCGGTGTTCATTGCTAGTGGCGAGAATGATTATTGGCAGAATAGGTTTAGGGATGCAGGCTCTCCCATAATAGGGGACGATATAAAAAGCCAGGTTGGGGCAACGATTACCCATCGGGTTCTTACTAGACTATTCATGGATCGGGGAGTGGAATTAGAGCGTACCTACCAGTTGAATTTTGGTGGCAATACAGATTTTATGAACATGCTGGACAGAGACAGGCTGACGTCTAAAAAAATATCAAAGACACAATCAGTAACTTCCCAGGTTGATTATGGTGTGACTGACGATAACGTTCATGTGGGTCCCAGTGATTTTGTGCCATGGTTGTCTGATAGAAAGTGGTGTTACATACGGATGGAAGGCAAAAGCTTCGGCGATGTGCCTCTAAATTTAGAGTTAAAACTTGAAGTGTGGGACAGTCCAAATTCCGCTGGTGTAGTGATCGATGCGGTCAGATGTGCGAAAATTGCTAAGGACCGCGGGATTAGTGGGCCTGTGACGGCGCCATCGTCCTATTTTATGAAATCCCCCCTAGTACAGTACACAGATGACGAAGCAAGAATGTTGGTTGAGGAATTTATTTCTGGTGAGGAGCATGCGCAGGGTTAGACCTTGAGCTAATAATCAACTTGTGGTTCGAGCTCAATTAATCACAGGCGGGGTCCCTCCACATATAATGGATCGTAATCTACATATTGGTCTTTTCTCTCCGTATGACTTTTCATCCCATGGAGGGGTTAACCAACATATAAAAAACCTGCAAAAACAGTTTTTGCTTCAAGGGCACTCTTGTAAAATTGTTGCTCCTTCTTCCATAGAGCATACTTCTATCGATCGGAATTTTATTCGTATGGGCGGGGTGGTGCCTATCCGATCACGAGGATCCGTCGCAAGGATTTCATTGTCCCTCTGGCTCATGCCAAAGATTAAATCTTTGCTTGCGCAAGAGGGATTTGATGTACTGCATCTCCACGAGCCATTTGCCGGTGCAATTACCGCCAGTGCACTTTCTGTAAGCTCAGGAACTGTTCCTGTAAAAGTCGCAACATTTCATACTTCCAATGGCACTAACTTGTACAAGCTGGGCTTTGCTAAACTTGCTGCGCCATACTTCAGAAAACTCGATGGGAGAATAGCAGTGTCCCCTTCTGCTAGGGATTTTATAGCTAGGCACTTATATTCAGAATTCGAGATTATCCCAAACGGTATTGACCTTGAGGAATATGACATAGCTGAACCTGCCAAAGAATTGATGGATGGTAAATTGAATATCCTGTTTGTCGGCAGATTTGAGCAGAGGAAAGGTTTGCGTTATTTGATCTCGGCATATTGCAATTTACGGAGGAGCTTGGATGGAGTCAGGTTGATAATAGCTGGATCGGGAGAATTGGACCCTGATTCAGCCAGGATAATTGCCGAAAGAGGTTCTGAAGACATCTTGTTGAAGGTAGGGATATCAGACGAATATAAGGCTAGTTTATTTCGCAGCGCAGATATATTTTGTGCACCATCCACAGGAAATGAAAGTTTTGGAATCGTTTTATTGGAAGCTATGGCAACGAGCACGACTATAGTAGCTAGCAACATCAATGGTTATTCTTCGTTAATCATTAACGAGGAAGATGGATTCCTATGCCCTCCCAAGGATGAAAATGCCTTGACTGAGATTCTTATACGCTTGGTAGGTGATAAAGCAATGAGGGAAAGGGTGGGCCAGAGTGGTCACAAGAAAGCCAGAGACTTTAGTTGGGATATCGTATCCAGAAAGGTTCTCGACTATTATAGTTTAGTTGGAAGGTTTTAAAATATTGTTGCTAAGGGACACTGAGACCAAATAAATAGGGCAAGCATGCTGCATGAACAGAAATGATATTAGACGGATCCTGCAGAAGTACTTTGAAGATCCAGTTGTAGGCGGGTTCTCATATTTGGGTTTCTCTCCCAACGGGGTGACAATTTTGGGATTAATGGTTGCTGGTTTGGCGGCTGCGGTAATATCCTTTGGATATCTTTGGGTTGGTGGGATAGTCATGCTAGCAGGAGCATGTTTGGACCTCGTAGATGGATCGCTAGCGCGAAGGAAAGGACTAATATCGGATTTCGGTGCGTTATTAGACTCTGTTTTGGACAGATTACAAGAGGCAATAATTCTGCTGGGTTTGTTGATTTACTTTCTCCGAGATTCCAATGATGTTGGGATTGTTCTGGTTTATACAACATTTGTGTCGTCTGTGATGGTTAGTTACTTGAGGGCGAGATCTGAAGGTTTAGGGATTGAATGCAAAACAGGTCTTATGACGAGACCCGAAAGAGTTGTGATTATGTCTGGGGGCATTATTGCAAGTGCTTGGATAGAAGAGGGACTTTTCGCTTGTATGGCTGTTATTAGTGTTTTGGGTCTTATGACGGTAGCACAAAGATTGATTCACTCTTTTCGTATGTTTCGTCGTAAATCTGGATGATTATGCAAACGATAAATACATGCATATGGTTGTCGGTGAGGGACATTTCTTAGTGATGGTTAAATTGGCAGGAAAGATAATACCGTATGCCAGTGCATGCTTGTTGTTCGTCATAACAGGAGTAGTAGAAGTTTATGCTGAAGGGTCGGGAGTGGAGGTTACAAATTTATCCGTTCAAAGCGACTTTCCAAAGGGCATACGATTTTCTGTAACAGCGGAATCAAAGGATTTGATTGAAGAAATCAAATTGACACTGCGGACAGGTGAGCAGGACACGTCAGTTTATGAGTATTTTAAATTTCAACCAAGCCAAAAAGTTGAATCGGAGCTTTATTGGCGGACTGGTACCAGTTCTAGGTACATACCGCCTGGTACGACTGTCAGATACCAGATTGAAATAAGTACCTCTAGTGGTTTTATTGATAATAGTGTAGAGGAATTCTTATACCTCGATTCGAGGTTTGATTGGGATTCCATCCGAGATCGTGACGTCACGGTTTTTTATCACGGTCCTGTAAAATCTAGGGCGGAAGATATAATGGAGTCTATCATTGATACTCTCGACGTTATGGGCCCTATACTTGGTGCGAGTATTGACGAACCGATAAGAGTTACGGTTTACAACAATGTGAAGGAAATGTTGGTGGCACTGCCTCCAGGCAGTACCACGATCAGGAGAGAATTGGTCACGGAGGGTCAGGCCTTTAGTGATGTTAGCAGTCTGCTTGTATTGGGTGGTGGTCGAATGTCCACGGGGACAGCATCTCATGAAGTGGCACATATTCTAGTATTTAGAGCTGGTGGACGGATGGTACCTTCTTGGTTGAATGAGGGGATCGCTGAATTCGCAAATGTTTCACCGAGCTTTTCCTACGATATAGCTTTGGACTACGCGGTAAATGCTGGTACTTTGCTCCCAATTACTTCTATGTCTGCATTACCAGGCAACCCCGAAGATGTAATAACATTTTATGGTCAGGCAAGTTCCATAGTAGAATATATGATCTTCCGCTATGGAGCTGTACCTCTCAGGGATTTGTTAAGCTATTTTAAAGAAGGTATGAATATTAATAATGCCTTTGAGAAAGCCTACGGTAAGAGTAAAACGGACTTAGAAAATGAGTGGAGGGATTTCATAGGTGCTCCTCTTTATGAAGTCGTAAATTTGGAAGAAATGCTTCCCACAGCGATTCCTAGGACCCAAGTGAAGGCATTTACACTCACACCACAGGCTGACACTATGCCTGTGGGTACTCGTCCCAAAACAAATCCTGAAGTCGTCCCTACGCTTGAGAATCCGGGCGCAAAGACTTTATCAGTAGATGAGGAATCTCAGGATAATTTTATGGGGAGTTGTTCAGGAACCCGGACTAATGGTGTTGTCTACGGATCATCAGTGATCCTGATCGTTTTCACCTTCGGGTTATCTGCTAGGAAATTTCTGTGAAGGCTCTAAGCGCTGGCACATTGTTATATAATGGTGCGGTTTGAAATATACGCCTTTCGATGTGGAACGTTAAGTAGCATGAATGATTATCCGGATTGGATGAAAGCTGTCGAACAGACCTATGTAGTTAAGTTTCCCAAGCAGCATCTAGCCACTTTTGGTACGACAAATATAAATTATTATGTGGTTACTGAGCCAATATATACAGCTATTGATCCTGAGAAAAAAGAACTTGAGGGGGTTATACGTAAGGGACGGGTTATAGCAGAAAAACCAGCTCTTATAACCCCCAGGTATGCTATGAATTTGAGTGGTTTCAGTGACGACGCATATGATTATATGAAACGCGCAGCTCAAATATACGGGCCCAATAGCCCAGGTATCCTCTACAAGTATAGAAAAGAGGAAGGGAACTTGGATGTGGTCAGTGGTATACCTCAGGAGATTGCATGGAATATTAGTAATGAATTGGACAGGAAGAAGGACAATTTATCTGTTGTTATGGTTGGCATTGACGAATTTTGGGATGTAGCCCTACTTAAATTTATATATGAGTTCACTTCATCTTCCATCTCATACAACACCCGTGAGTTTGATTCTTCTGGTTTGATGAATCCGATAGCATCTTCTGGGGGTATTCCTAAGGCTGCCGTTAACCAGATAGAAGACATGTTCAGATCGGTTCAGAAAGGCGGTAGTGTTGATACTCTTAAGGATGAACTAGATAAGTGGGGGATATTTGAGCACTATGAAGAACGATTTCTGGATCTTTTCAGGGGTTGATGGGTAATTAATGGGCGGATTGAGATTTTAGCCTATGAATTCCTTAAGGAAGTAAAAGGTTATTTGGAAGTAGTTTTTTGTTTTACTGGGGTCAAACTGGTGTGATATGTGGTACCATTTAGCTGTGAACTGCAATGTATAGACAACAAGAACCAGAAATTAACTTAGAGCAACTGTTGTCCCGTTTCAAGGGAATCTTTGGAAGATTCGGTGGGAAGGGGAAGGGAATAGGACCGTTGATAGTGGTTGCGATTTTTGCCATCATCGTCGTATTGTGGGCGGCCAGTGGTATTTACACAGTGCAGCCTGGAGAACAGGCTGCGGTTAGACTGTTTGGCAAGTACTCTAGCGCTCAGGAATCGGGTCTTCATTGGTGGTGGCCTGGTCCCATTGGAGCAAAAGATGTCGTTCGTGTGGACGAGGTTAGGAGACTGGAACTTGGTGTGAGGGGGGACACTGCTATTTTAAGCGAGTCCCTTATGATCACGGGTGATCCGGATGAATCAGGCATGCCAGGAGAGGCTCCTAATATCGTAGATGCCCAGCTTCTAGTGCAGTATGACATTAAGGATATACGAGATTTCTTATTCGAGGTGGTTTCGCCGGAAGTGGTTACCCTCAAAGATGCGGCGGAAACATCGCTGAGACAAGTTGTAGGGAGTAGGCCCATAGATGACGTTCTAACTGATAAAAAAGAGGATGTTCAGATCGAAACTAAGCAGAAACTGCAGGCAATTCTGGATGAGTATAACTCAGGTATCAGGATCAGGGAGGTCAAGCTACTCAATGTGTTTGCGCCTGAACAGGTTAAGGATGCTTTCGATGATGTGGTAAGAGCCAAAGAAGACAAGGCAAGAATAATTAATTTGGCGGATGCCTACAAAGAGGATATTTTGCCGAAAGCGAGGGGTGAGGCGGCGAGGATGCTACAGGCGGCGGAAGGATATCGGCAACAGAAAATAGCGGTAGCAAATGGGGAGTCAGAAAGATTCATTGCCATACAAGAGGAATACAGCAACTCGCAGAATATCACCAGAAAACGATTATATCTTGAAGCAATGGAAGATATATTGCCAAGGATGACGAAGATTTTGGGAGATCCAGGAGAAGTGATCCTCGTGAATCCTGAGGAAAAAGGTCTTTTACCATTACCAATACCGAGCTCAGATTAAGGTGCTGAACAAATGCGATTAATTGCCATAATCCTGATTGCGGTAGTTGTGATAGCTGCTATCATGCTGCCTCAATTGTTTTTTATTGTGGATGAAAACAAAGTAGCGATTGTTACTAGATTTGGTCAGATAAAATCTGAAATTCAATCACCAGGTTTGAATATAAAAACTCCTTTTGTTGACCAGGTTACCTATTATGAGAAAAGGCTCCTGATATTTGACGCACCCCCAGATTCATTGTTAACGAAGGATAAGAAGCGCCTCATTATTGATGTATATGCTAGAGGGAGTATAACCTCCCCAAGGACTTTTAGAGAAAGACTCGGAGACGAGCAACGCGCTGTCGACAGGGCGGTCGATATCCTGTCATCTGAGTTGCGCAGGGAAATTGCTAGTCATAATCAATCCGAGATTATAACCACTCAGCGGGATGCGATGATGGCCAATGTTCAAAATGCTGTTAGCCCCAAGTTGAAGGAATTCGGGATTACCGTGACAGATGTTCGTATAAAGAGAGCTGATTTCCCGGCAGAAATCGCCGATAGCGTTTATGCAAGGATGCAGGCGGAACGTAAGAGAAAAGCGGATAAAGAACGTGCGGAGGGTGCGGAGGTAGATGCCCAAGTGAGGGCTAACGCAGATAGAAATGCCACTATAATACTTGCCAATTCTCGGAGAGATAGTGATATCATCAGGGGATGTGGGGAAGCGGAAGCTACCCGTGTATTTGCTGCGGCGCTGGAACAAGATCCTGAATTCTATACATTCCAACGGTCCCTAGAGGCCTACACTAAATTTTTATCTGCAAACACTACCGTAGTTATGCCCGTAGGCGGCATAGGCCAGCTTTTCGAAGATATACGGAAGGGAGTTGAGGAAGCTACAACTCTGGACGAAGAAGATATGAGGAAGGTGGTAAGAGATGCTGATGCTGGGTCTAAATGCGCGGAGGTATCGGCAGCTTGGTTACTCGCTGCCGAGCTGAAAGTTGACCAGCCGGAATTAATATTTCTATCCGTTGTTCCGAAATCGTGGCCTGACAGGAATTTAGGTTGTGTAGACACATCGGCTGCTGAATCCGATTCTATTCCGGGATTTCAGGTGCAATTTTCACATAATGGAAATGAATATACCGTCCGAACGAACCAATACGGTTCTTCAGTAGCCATCTGCTAAGGATTTTGCAAGTTAGTTAAGTGATTATGACCCGTTATCCGGATATAGTTTCATCAGTATAAGATCGGTAGTTTTTAGTTGACGTATGCGAGACCTATTGTGTGTTAATCTCATAGTAGAGGTGGAAGAAGCTAACGAGATATTGTCCGAGAGGCAGGTTAAGATCGCAGAAAGAGTTTTGTCGCATTGTGCTGTAGATCACGGATACAGTAACATCGTTATTGTGAATGAGGGTACCATTCGACAGCTTAACATGGATCATAGGGGACTGGATGAAGTAACTGACGTGTTGGCCTTTTCTATGGATCACGAAGGTTATTTCTACGGAGAAGACACGGAAGGGCGTTACGAGAGAAGTCATCAGGAATTCGTATTACCCCCAGGGGCTCATCTACATCTGGGAGAAGTTGTCATTTGTTTTTCGCAGGCTATGAAACAAGCTACGTCATTTCATATATCTGTGGAGGATGAAATAAACAAGTTGGTAGCTCATGGCTTTCTACATTTGATGGGTTACGATCACGTTGAGCCAGAGGAGGAACGGGAAATGAGTCTCCTACAAGAGAAGATTGTCGCGGAGGTAATTGACTTTGAGTGAGGTGTTGTACCGTAAATGGAGACCGAACCATTTAACGGATGTCGTTGGCCAGGAACATGTTACTAGGATCCTAGAAGCGGCGATTTCCACCGGACGGATAGCTCATGCCTATCTCTTTTGTGGTCCTCGGGGCACCGGTAAGACAAGTACGGCGCGTATTCTTGCGAAGGCACTAAATTGTATGTCGCCTATTGAGGGTGATCCGGATAATGAATGTGCGGTGTGCCTTGCAATCAATGAAGGTCGATCATTAGATCTAGTGGAGATCGATGGTGCCAGCAATCGTAGGATCAACGATATTCGGGATTTATCGGAGAAGATCCATTATGGGCCAACTGAAGGGAAATACAAAGTCTATATCATTGACGAAGTACATATGCTTACAACGGAGGCGTTTAATGCCCTGTTGAAAACTCTGGAAGAGCCCCCTGATCATGCAATAATTATACTAGCGACCACGGACATTCATAAGGTGCCCTTGACGATAATATCACGGTGTCAACGCTTTGACTTCCGTCGAATACCCATCGCCGCAATCAAAGAAAAGTTGACGCGCCTTTGTGTATCAGAGGGTGTCAAGGTTGATCCGGAGGCTTTAGAGTTCATAGCGAGGCGATCTGGAGGTAGTTTGAGAGATTCGGAGAATCTTTTGGATCAAGCTATTGTTACATTTGAAGAGCCGATAACTTTGAGCGATTTGAATGACCTGTTTAATGTTGTTGATCAATCTTTACCATTACAGTTATTGGAATCTATTTCTAAAAAAGACGTGATAAATAGTGTCGAAGTCTTGGGTAGGTTCGTTGAAAACGGTGGCGATATCAGGCAGATGCATGGAGCTCTTATTGATCTACTTCGCACTCTGGTGTTGATCAAATCGGATGCAATAAATAGTGATGAGGATGGTGAAGAGGTAGATTCTAGGTTGCGCCTCATGGCTTCCGGATTCGACCTCGTTGAGGTTTTTGGACTTATGAAGACTTTGGTTAATCTGGAGTTTAACAACTCACTTTATTCGGACATTATTTTAGAAATGGCTATTATTGAGACTTGTACCGTTAAAGCTAGTGCGGAATCGTTTGGTTCGAATAAAGCTGAGACACAAACAAGTAAGGTAAAAGATGTAGCACCGGTGTCACGCCGGGTTGCTGGGCCGCCGGACAGGTTGTCAGTTGCCCCTAGTAATATAACAAGTGCTACTTCTTCCAAAGAACGTGTAAAACAAAAAGTTGATAGTGCTGGTGGTATTATCGATCGGGAACCGATTTCTAAGGATGATGCGTCCGTGGAATCGTCCGATCTAGATATACATTGGAATCGATTGCTTCAATCTCTTCGTCAAACGGGCAACCGGTTTAACATCGGAGCCCTTTTACGTGGGTGTCATGAAAGAAAATTGGAAGAGGATAGGGTGTTTTTCATGTTCCGGTATGGGTCTCATGTTGAAAGGATGAAAAGTGAATTATCGGACCCAAATGTTAAGAAAGGTCTTGAAGATGCGTTAGAGTCGGTTTTGGGAAAGAAGATGGGCGTTGAAATTAAATTGGCAGACGATGACTCTGTAAGAAGGTCAAAGCCAGTATCCCAAAGAAGTCATCTTGTCAGAGCGGCACAGGCAATGGGGGCTCGTATAATTCAAGAAAAGGAGAAGTCCAGGTGATGAACAAAAATATGTTGAAACAAGCTCAGCAACTCCAGAAGCAGATGGCTAAAGTGCAAGATGAAATAGAAACCACTACGGTGGAGGCATCCTCCGGGGGGGGCGCAGTGAAAGTTGTTGTATTAGGTAAGATGGTTGTTCAATCTATACATATAGAGGCCGCCGCAGTGGATCCAGAAGATGTCGAATTATTAGAGGAAATGGTGTTGACTGCGATAAATGATGGCCTAAGTAAAGCTCAAGAACTGGCATCTTCTAAGATGAATGCCCTAACGGGCGGCTTAAATTTACCTGGGTTTTAGAGTAGAACCACTGAAATTTCGAAATGCTGATGTTAAAGAGTAGGAGTGGCTTTGTACGGTGTCTTTAGAAAATGCTTCAGAAACCCCTCAAGTAAAAAGGTTAGTTGAGGAATTTAGTCGACTCCCTGGAATAGGTCCAAAAACAGCACAGAGGTTGACGTATTATCTGATCCGATCGTCTGTGGAGCAATCAGAAAGTTTGGCTTCCGCTGTTTTATCAATCAAGAAATCAATTGTTCTTTGCACTGTATGTTTCCACATCACTGAGAAAGATCCTTGTGGGATATGTGCAGAAGAAACCAGAGATTCTGGTCGTATATGCGTTGTTGAGGAACCACTAGATGTTATCGCATTGGAGAGGACTGGGAGTTTCGACGGTTTATACCATGTTTTGCATGGGGCGATTTCTCCGATTAATGGGATTGGGCCGGCTGATTTGCAGATAAATTCACTAATTGAACGGTTAACGGATGGTTCTGTGAAGGAGGTGATCCTTGCGACCAACCCAAATTTAGAGGGTGAAGCAACATCCATGTATATCAACAACTTAATTTCTGGGATGGATATACTAGTCACTCGTCCAGCAAGAGGCCTGCCAGTGGGAGGTGATTTGGAATATGCGGACGAAGCTACGCTTGGGAGAGCCCTAGAAGGCCGACAGACCTTTTGAATCAGAAATGAATGAGGTTATATATTTAACCGATGCCTACACTATGAATAACAGAAATTATCAAACTAAAGCGATAGTGCTGAAACAGCGCCCTATGGGAGAGGCTAATCGGTTGCTTACTCTTTACACGGAAACTTCCGGAAAAATTTCCGCGATAGCACGAGGTTCCCGGAAGCCTGGCAGTAAACTTGGAGGTAATCTTGAATTGCTTAACTTGGTAGAAGTTTCTCTTGGACGAGGCAGGAATCTTGACCATATCAACGAGTGCTCCGTAATTGACAGGTATAGGTATGTGAGGGAGGATCTGGCCAAGATTGCTCATGGGCTTTATCTGGCGGAATTGTGTGAGGTATTTGGTGAAGAGAGGTCTTCAAATCCGGGGTTATTTAGATTGCTAAAGGACACGTTGGTTCGTTTAAATGGGGAGAATTTTTCGGATCTAGTTTTGCGAGAGTTTGAGATGCGATTATTACTTCATTGCGGATTTTATCCGGAGTTAAACGAATGTGTCGAATGTAGGGATAAATTACAGCCAAAGATGTGTGCATTCGTCCCGTCGTTTGGTGGTGCTATATGCTCTGGTTGCGAGAGTGAGATTGGAGAATTTAAGGTAAAACTTTCCGTTCCAGGTATGAAGTTGCTGAGACATGTCCAAAGAAGTAATGGTAGTCAAAGTGAGGTCGGTGTAATACGGGTGCCACAGGAAGTTTCGAATGAAATTCAGAATGTGTTGAAGACGTATTTGGAATTCATAATGGAGAAAAAGATAAAATCGGCAACATTCTTAGACTTGGTGTCTAATGGGAACTAGGTCGCCATAACTAAAATCCAGTTCCCTCGTCCAAAATCTATGATGCAGGTTCAAGGTGCCTAGAGACATATTAGAGCATGGGATTTGTTGCTTTTTTACTTAGAACGTTAGAATAGAATGGCGATTTGGTACTAACATGATTGCCCCTATAGCTCAGGAGGATAGAGCACCGGTTTCCTAAACCGGGTGCACAGGTTCGAGTCCTGTTAGGGGCACCACTCTTTTTATGCACGGAATCACCCTGTTTACCGAATAGCCTTATCCGAGGAAAATAAATTTCTAAGTGCGGTGAATCTGATATAGGAATTGGGAGCAAAGCCATGATACACAAAGACTTTAATTGCGAAATATATTTTATTCGGCACGGGGAATCGGAATCGAACGCTACCCCTGGCCTTGCAGCCGGTATTAATTTTGATGCACCACTGACTAAACTAGGACATGAGCAAGCAAAATTATTAGGGAAAAGATTTAAGAATGAAAAGATTGATTTTGACAAGGTGTTTAGCTCAACTTTGACTAGAGCTGTTCAAACAACGGAAAACATTTTTATGGGTATGGATAATCCAACGAATAGGTTTCAGAAGGTTCCAGCGATAATAGAACAACAAATTCCCGGGTGGCGTGGTGTTCCAACTGAGGAAGCTTATACCAACGATACAATGACTTACATCATGGAAAAAGGTAAGGATTTTGTAGGTCCGGATGGGGAAAGCATAAGAGAAGTACAAAAACGAGCGACGAATTGGCTTGAAGATGAACTGATTTATAATCGAAAACTCTGTAGCAGCCCTCAATCATTGAAGGTAGCGATCATAGGTCACGGGAATACTATGAGGTCGATATTTCATTATATTATGGGTTTTGACCAAAGGTTGATATATAAAATCGGTGTAGATAACACCTCGATTTCTAGATTTATATTCAACAGTCAGGGATGGTCTGTTGTTTGTTTAAATGATAACTCGCATTTAAAAACAAACCCTTCCGGAACGTTTGAAACTAGAAGCTGAATGTCCATCCTTATAATCAAATATTTTTTAGAATAAGGAAGTCAAACATGAAGATCCAAAATACAGGTTTAAAAGTAAATAGTATAGAAATTACCGATCTGAGAGTCCCCACTTCGGATACTTTGTTAGGGTCAGATCCATTTCATAAAAAAATAAATTACTCCTGCGTATACACTCAAATAAAACTCACTAATGGTACGGAAGGTAATTCTGTCTGTTTTACAGCGGGAGCAGGCAATGACTGGATTGCTTATGGAGTTAAAGATATAGCTAAGTTATTGGAAAGTTATTCTTTCGATGAGTTTATCCACAATCCAGGATCAATTTATAAATTCATCAATGATCATCATCAATTAAGGTGGTTGGCAGATGGAGTTAACAGAATGGCCATGGGGTGCATTATTAACTCCTTGTGGGATGCTTGGGCAAAAATTGAAGAAAAGCCAATGTGGAAACTGTTGGTTGATCTAGAGCCTGAAAAAGTTATTGATTCTATAGACTGGAGGTATCTAGAAGATGCTTTGTCTAAGAGTGAAGCAATAGAAATTTTAAAGGAACGCGAAGCAGATCATGAAGATCTAGAGCTTGCATTGAAAAATAAAGGTCCAAAGGCCTATTCTACGGCTGGTTGGATAGGTCTTACAGATGAAGAAATTATTAAAACAGTGAAGGAAATGCAATCAAATGGTTTTGATTGCTTCAAGATGAAGGTTGGGCAGAGCCTTGAAGATGACAAGGAAAGATTGAGGTTTATAAGGGAAGTAATCGGAAGTGATTCCAAATTGATGTTGGATTGTAACCAAGTATGGGGAGTGAACGAGGCTATAGACTATATGGATGAGCTCGCTGAATTCAATCCTCTCTGGATAGAAGAGCCAACCGCAAGAGATGATGTTCAGGGTCATTTAAAAATAGCAAAGTCTCTAGAAAGTCTTAATATCAAGGTAGCAACAGGGGAACAAGTTCCTTCGCCAGTCATTTTTAAACAATTACTCCGCTCTGGAGCTATAGGTTATTGTCAGATTGATGCTAGTCGTCTTGGGGGGGTTAATGATGTGATGGCGGTAATTTTATTAGCCAAAAAATACAAGATTCCTGTCTGTCCACATGGAGGTGGAATTGGTCTTTGCAATATGATTGTTCATTATGCAATCTGGGATCAAATAAAAGTTGCAAGTCATTCGAATGATCAAGTTGTGGAATATTTAGAGTTTTTACAGGATGAGGTCTTTAAGTTTCCCGTGCGTGTAAAGGATGGTAACTATGTAACTCCAGAAGTGCCTGGGTGGGGTTTGGAGATGCAAGAAGAATTTTTTGATTCCCACATTTATCCTACCGGAACAATATGGAAAGAAAGGGTGGAATCCGGAAGCATAACTTTTCTTCCATAATAGTAAATATAGATAGAAATCGGTTTGGGCTCATCAGAATTAGAGGACATAGCAATGAACTCAACGGTTAATAGATGAAAGATATTGATTTTGATCAGTGGCTAGAGGCCTATTTCCTAAACCGGGTGCGCAGGTTCGAGTCCTAATAGGAGCACCACTGCCTCTCAGCATGAATACGGGTGACGATGTTGTTTAAATGATCAATTCAGGGTGCTTCTTTTAGGGTTTGATAGCAGTCCAAGTAATTAATGGTTCTTCAAGGAAGCAGAGGTCTCGTTATCCTTGTTTTTCTAATACTACCGAATTTTCCATTTGCTTTAGGGGGACTTGCCAATATCTTTGCAACAATCGATTCGTTTGTTTCTTTGTATGGCGTACAAAATCATTTTTCATATAGAACGTAACTGCCCATGTCGCATCTTGCCATGTGCCAACAAGCAACCTAGAGTTCCTATTCATTTTAAATAAATGTTGTAACAACGCTTTTCCTATACCTATTCCTTGGTAATTAGACAGTGTATAAGCATGCCTTATTAAAGTGACATCTTCTACTTCTTGGAATCCCATTACCCCGACTAGTATATTGTCTTTATCGTAGCCGAATATACGAACCCCATTGTCAAATTCATGAATCATCTCTTGCTCTCGCATGTATGGTTCTTTCCAGCAACTGTCCGGGATGACCCCTTTATATTTTGAAGCAGCATTGTTAATCACGTAGATGATTTGATGAATGTCTTCTTTTGTATATTCAGATATCATGAAAACTAAGTATAGGTTTTGAGAATTGATTTTTCCATTAGAATTACTATTTGACAACCAATCGCATCACAAAATAAATGTGATGAATACCCGAGGGCTTGTTGGAGAACAAATTGTGGGAAGGGAAACCATTTAGATAGCCCTCCAAGCAACGATTCGGAGGATTATTCGTTTCAGGTGAAATCAACCATGCTGCATCTAAAGCTTGTGCTAGTACACCCAAGACTAATCGTTCTAGCTCAGGTGAGGAACGAGTGGTGTAGGGTTTTGTTAGAATACTAGCCTATCTATAAGTTTTGAGGAGGTAAAAATGGCAGGAATAAATAGCAACGACTTTTCGTCCCCTGACGAAGTGATGGCATTTGATAAGGCAGAGATGAAGGTGGCTAATCTGGCTAATATCAAAGTTGCTCGTGGTGTAATACAGCCAGGATGGAGTTGGTCTAGTTGTATGAAACCTGTGGTTGGCACTGAAAGTTGTGCGACTAGACACGTTGGTGTTGTTTTTAGCGGCTGCATGGTTGCTACTCACGACGACGGTACAGAAATGAAGCTGTGTGAAGGGGACGCCTATGTAATAGAACCCGGGCATGATGCACGAGTTGAAGGAGACGAGGCTGTAATTATCTACGAGTTTAATACTGGGGCGATCGAACACTTTGCTGAATACTCCGAATAAATATATGAGATTGAAGTGCCTAAGATATAGGGAGCAAATTTGAAGGCTATTCCATTTTTATATTCCTTATCCAAAGGAGGTTCCTATGCGTGTACAGAATGACAAATATGCGACACTATGATCACAGAGAAAGCGTTTGTGCGATGAATGAGGAGTTTTGTGTCCCCATATTTATCCTAGAGCAAGAGTATGAAAAAACAGTGGAGCCTATAACCATAACTTTTCCATCCTAATAGTAGATATAAATAGAAACATGTTTGGTCACCTCCGGATTAAAGGTGACGACAATTAATTGACGGGTTAACGGATGAAAGATATTGATTTTGATCAGTGGATAGGAGCCTATCCTGATTTTCCTAAACCAGGAATCTTATTTAGAGACATAAGCCCTTTGTTGGCAAGTCCAGTAGGTATGAAGCTGGCGAAAGAAAAATTATGTGAAGTAATTCTGTCATGGGACGTTGACTTGATAGCTGGAATAGATGCGAGAGGATTTTTGTTTTCCACTCTAATTGCGGATCAACTTGGGCTTGGCTCTTTAATGATCAGAAAGCGAGGTAAGCTTCCGGGTGAATTAATTGACCAACACTATGAGCTCGAATATGGAAAAACCGAACTTGCGATGCAGAAAACCCAGGATCTAAGGGAGGGGCGCATCGTCATAGTTGATGATCTTCTGGCAACAGGAGGAACTATCAAGTGTGCTAAAGATTTAATAGAATCGCAAGGGGCCCGAGTCGTCGGATGTGCCTTCATTGTCGAACTTCTTTCGTTGGATGGTAATAAACAAATTGATTGTCCTGTATTTAGTCTGAAAAAGTATGACTAGTTTTTCAAAAAACAATACTTTAGTAGTTGTTGCTCTCGAAGATGAGTTGCCAAGAAAATTGGTAAAAGATTGGAGAGTAATATACACGGGTATAGGGAAAGTAAATGCGGTGATTGAAACTAGCATCGCTGTAGAAGTACAAAAGCCAGATTTCATTGTAAATTTTGGTACTGCTGGCTCTTCTAACGAAAATATAACAGGACTGCATGAAGTAACTCTTTTTAAGCAAAGGGATATGGACCTTTCACCGCTGGGCTTTGATAAAGGCATAACTCCATTGGATGAAATAGCTGATATCAGCTTAGGAAGAGAAGGACTGAGTTGTGGTACGGGAGACAACTTTGTTGATGGAGATCAAGAGGTTGTAACTGACCTTTATGATATGGAGGCATACGCCCTAGCAAAATTCTGTTTAAAAAAACATATTAATTTCTATTGTTTTAAATTTGTATCGGATCAAGCTAACGAAGACGCCCCCAAAGACTGGAAGGACTCGGTTTCATCCGGGGCGGACGTTTTCATTGAATCTGTCCTTTTGAATGGTTGATGAATCCGAATCAAAAGTATGAGAAGTTCACTATGAGCTATTTAATCTAACGTGGCACAACGAAATATGACCACAGGTAGGTTTGGTGCAATTACCAGACCACGTGCCGAGGGTCGAGATATTTTAGCAGTACTAATTTCTTCTGATTAAAATATCAATGTGATATAAGTCCGGATGTTATGGGATCGTAAGCGACATACTCAGTATTTGTCACTAATCCCAACCGGGTATGATTTCTCGTAGCAAAATTTAACCCATTGTTGATAAAAAGTGTGTCGATGCATTTTCCACACATTTAAAGGGTTTGTAAAATCAAAATTTTTAATTGGCGGTACATTTGGATCGGCAGAATCCCTTTTCGCCTCATATGCTAGTCGGCTTGAATTATATTCGGGATGTCCGAGATGAATTACTTGTTTATGGTCAGGGGTCTCATATATCGGATACCCTACCTCTTCACTATAGGCTAGGGCTTTTAAGTCACCTCTAGATTCAGCTTTTTCTATATCTTCATTGTCCATACCAGCATTTCGGCTTTGCGGACAAAAAAATCTATCATCGGTAGCACTCATTATTGGATGATTAGGGGCCTTATTTTCAAGCTGAAATACCCCAAACAATTTCTGTTCATATACTATTTTTTTTACTCCTAGCAAATATGCCATTGCCATACCCGCCCAACACAATCCTAGAGTGCTTGGTACGTTATCACGAGCATCATCCATGATACTTACGATTTCATTCCAATAAGTAATTTCTTCAAACTTAAGATGTTCTAAAGGTGTGCCAGTTATGATAAAACCATCTAAATTTCCTTGATCTTTAGCTTCTTTGTAAGTGACATAAAATTTTTCCACGTATCCGTTGGGCCAAGTTTTGTAGGTGTGTGTTTTTAATTTGATCCAAATAGGCTCTATGACAAAGTTCGTAAATCCAAGCGAGTTTAATATATTTAGCTCATATTGATGCCCGATTGGCATAATGTTCAGTATCCCTATCCTTAGATGTCTAGATGCTGGCAAGTCATCTGTTTGGTCACTAGGAATCCATTGGATGAGGTTGTTTTGCTGTATTTGTTGAATCGAGTGGTAATCAGAAGGAAGAATTAATGACATCTTAACTCCTTGGTTACTCGCTGTTGTGATGGGAAACAACCCATCACAACAGTTGGTTATGACAACTAATTCACTGCATCAAGTGCTTGGGCAAAATCGGCCTTGATATCGTCTATATGTTCCAATCCTACCGAAATCCTAATGGTTGCTGGTTCCACACCAGCAGATGCCTGTTCCTCCGGCGATAATTGCTCATGAGTCGTTGAAGCTGGGTGAATCACAAGCGTTTTTGCATCGCCAACATTGGCCAGGTTACTTGCCAACTTTAAGTTATCAATGCACTTTACTGCAGCGTCGTAACCACCCTTAAGAGTAAAAGTTAGGACTGATCCGTATCCTCGTTGAAGATATTTGTCGGCCAATTCCTTATAAGGGTTTGATGGCAGGCCCAGATAATTAACGGATTCCACTTTTGAATGATTGTCTAACCATTCAGCTAGAGCAATTGAATTCTCACAATGTCTTTCTACGCGTAGGGACAATGTTTCAAGCCCTTGGATGAACAAAAAAGAATTAAAAGGACTAAGGGCTGCACCATAATCTCTAAGTACTTCAAAGCGTGCCCTAATACCAAACGCTATATTCCTATTTGAAGGTACTCCCAAGGCGTTGCACAAATCGCTTTCAAATCCGGAAACATCCCAATGGACCAGACCGTGATAGCCCTCGCTGGGATCGGTGAATAATGGGAATTTTCCATTACCCCAATTGAAGGTGCCAGCGTCGACGATAACTCCTCCTATACTGGTTCCATGTCCTCCGATCCATTTTGTAGCACTATGGACCACAACATCGGCCCCATGATCTATAGGCCTGATTAGTGCCCCAGCCGCACCAAGTGTATTGTCAACGATTAGTGGGATATTGTTGGAGTGAGCAAGATTGGCGAGTCCTTCAAAATCTGGAACATTCATTTCTGGGTTCCCTATAGATTCAAGGTAAATTGCTTTAGTTTTCTCGTCTATCTTTGATTCAAAACTTGATATATTATCCCCTTCTGCAAATTTTACGTTGATTCCAATTCTGGGAAATTGAACTTTGAATTGATTGTAGGTTCCACCATAAAGGAATGAGGTAGATATTAAATTATCTCCGGCGGTCATGAAGTTGGTTATAGCAGTGAATTGAGCAGCTTGTCCTGATGCTGTTGCTAAACCTAAAATACCCCCTTCTAGAGCTGCTACCCTTTTTTCAAATACATCGGTGGTAGGGTTCATAATCCTAGAGTAAATGTTTCCCAATTCTTTGAGAGTGAATAGATTGGCGCCATGTTCGTGACTGTTGAAGACATAAGAAGTAGTTTGGTAGATGGGCACTGCTCTAGAGTTAGTTGTGGGATCCGGCTCCTGTCCTGCGTGTAGTTGTAAGGTTTCAAATTTATATTCGGTCATAATATCTATTCTCCTAAAGTTCTAAATTTAAGATTGTCTTTTTGAATTAGTCTTCTTGTTGCAAAAAAAAGACCTCACTCCGGAGTGAGGTCTTTTTTATTTTGATTAAATAGATTGAGTTTTAGATAATCAGGTAAATCAAACCTCGCTAATGTTATCGCTGTATCTACAACAACGCTCGATGGTGTTTGAAATCGATATTCTAAGTATATTTGTAGGCATGGATAAATTTAACAGTTTGAGAGTATGTTCAAAAAATTTGTTGTGAACACCGTAACATACATACTACGGTTTGTGAATTTTTATGAAAGTAATTGACTAATAATCGGTTTAAATCCTCTTAAGTGGGTCATTTCATACAGTCACAGATTCGTTTGTTTCCTGGGTTCATGCTATCTTCTGGATTCAGGTAACCATGAAATTGCAGAAGCATGTAGAAAGATGTGTCATAAGTACAGTCTAAGGTGTTGATTAAAAGGTTAATTGGAAAATATCAGGTTTACATCTTTAATCCCCGAAAGATAAGCTTTAATCTCACCACTTTGCTCATGCTATCATCGCGGCCGAATTACTACCTTCAACAAGGATGTGACTTTGAATTTATCAAGGATGCTGTCGAATAGAACACCGTTCTTTTACGGGTGGGTGGTTTTGGGCACATCTGGTGCAACCCAAGTTGTTAGAAACGCTGCTGGTAGTCTAACTCTGGCGATCTTCATGTATCCAATGCACCAGGACTTAGGATGGAACATAACATTGATTGCAGGGGCAGTCAGTGCAGGGGCGCTAGCTTCGATTGTCTTTTCTCCGATCACGGGATGGATGATCGATCGATATGGAGCTAGAGTTGTTCTAACCTCCAGTATCTTAGTCCTCGGTCTAACAACCTTCCTCACTGGCTGGGCTACTATACCAATCTTTTTTTATATTACTTATGGAATAGGTCGGGTTATATTCAGTAGTCCTGTTCAGATCGGATCCTCTGTAGTGGTGTCACGGTGGTTTATTCGCAGGAGAGGTAGAGCAAACGGTATGTTGTCATTTTGTCATTCAATTGGGATGACGGGATTCCCCCTGATGGCATCTATCTTGATCGCCATATACGGATGGCAGGTTACATGGCAAATTTTGGGAGTCGCTGTTTGGTTAATAGCGTTGCTCCCTGTCTACTTTTTTCTCGCTGAAACGCCCGAATCAGTTGGTGTTCTCCCTGATGGTGATGAGCTGTTAGCATCCAAACTAGAAATGATTGAACCAGATTCAATGAATGATCCGATGTGGAATTTAAGTAGCGCAATTCGTACTCCAGCGCTATGGCAGTTAGCAGTTGGTGGAGGGCTTTTATATGTGATACATTCGGGCACTAATACGCACCTTGCCGCACATCTACAATCAATAGGCATGACTGGAACAATAGCTGCCTCAGCGGTTATCCTAAATGCGGTTTTCACTGGAGTCGGCGGACTCTGCTGGGGGTGGCTCGCGGAGAAAATACAGATCCGTTTCTGTTACGCCTTAGTTGCCCTTGTAATGGCGGTGTCTGCAATGCTATTTGTGTTTGTCAGTTCAGCATTGGGCTCTCTACTTATCGCATCTTTATTCGGAATCTCATTGGGAGGAATGCTTGTTGTACCCTCCGTATCCTTCGCTGATTATTTTGGTAGGGAATCTCTAGGCTCGATTAGAGGTATATCGGAACCGTTCGTGGGATTGGGACAAGCAGTAGGTGCCTTGATGTCTGGGATTATTTATGATCTGACGGAGAGCTACCACGTGGCATTTTATACTATGGCTATCCTCGCAGTACTCACTATAGTGATGACTGTAACAGCTGAGAAACCGAAAATACGATGAGAATCGATGCGATAGAACTATAGTGCGGGGTAGTAGCATTTCTGGCTGTTCATTTACGAATGGGATCCATGTTGTCAACTCAGAAGTACATCCTATTCTCGGATCTATCCCCACGGAATGAGATTGCCATCTTTTTGTGGGCGAAGTGGAGACTTTCCTATACAATACAGTCGACGGATCAAAGGATGTATTTTACGCCCTTTTCTACAAACGCATGGTATGAATGAGTGAAAGTATAAAGTGAAAAGATAATGACAAGAATGACGGGAGCCCAAGCTCTTGTGAGGCAATTGCAATCTGAAGGGGTTGATACGATATTCGGACTGCCTGGAGTCCAGATTATGGCAGCTTTTGATGCTTTGCATGAGGTTCGAGATGGAATGAACCTTGTCCATGTAAGACATGAGCAGGCCACTACGTATATGGCTGACGGTTACGCCAGAGCCACCGGGAAGGTTGGGGTTGGTATGGCTGTGCCTGGTCCAGGTGCTCTTAATGCGACTGCTGGACTTGGGACTGCATTTGCTTGTTCGTCTCCTGTGTTGCTAATTTCTGGGCAAATAGATAGTGGATCCTTGGGGAGACGGCAAGGACAATTACATGAGGTAGATGAACAATTAGATGTATTCAAGCCCATTACGAAGTGGAATCATCGCGTCACGCGAGTCGAAGAGATTCCAGAGGTAGTCCATGAGGCTTTTCGCCAGATGCGAACAGGTAGGCCGCGTCCCGTGGAACTAGAGATTCCTCCAGACACTCTGGGGAAAAAGGGAACAGCGCACATTATAGAGCCCGAAGAGTATCACCCTAAGGCTGCTAGTCCGGGAGATATTGCGGAAGCCGCTCAAATGTTGTTGGAAGCTCGGCGTCCGGCAATCATCGCCGGAGGTGGGTCTCTGATATCGGATGCTGGAGATGAACTTGCTCAAGTTGCCGAGATGATTCAGGCTCCCATCATGACCACTCAGGGCTCTAAAGGCGTTATATCAGAGGTAAATCCTTTTCACACGGGAACAAACTATATTGAAGTGGGTCCGGCGTCTGAGATCATTCCAGATTGCGATGTGCTTTTGGCTGTGGGGACTCGTCTGCTGCTGAAAGAACTAGAGCGAAAAACTCCTCGTATAATTCACGTGGATGTAGATCCAGGCGAAATAGGAAAGAACTTTTCCACGGAGGTAAGAGTTATTGCTGATGCTAAGGTTGCTATGGGACAATTAGCTAAGCAATTGAAAGTGATGAGATGTTCTAAGCCGTCAAGGTTAGAGGAAATTGCTCAATACAAACGCAGGACGGAAGCTTCAGTCTTAAAACTTGCCCCAAATCAAGTAGGAATTATTCAGTCGATGCGTGACCAATTGGATGATGATGCTGTTGTGGTTGCTGGTGTTACCAACATAGGATACTGGAGTAATGTGGCCTACGAAGTTCGCCAGCCTAGATCGTATGTTACGTCCGGTTATTTTGGCACTCTAGGGTATGCATTTCCCACGGCCCTGGGAGTCAAAACTGCCGTTCCCGACAAGCAAGTTGTGGCATTGTGCGGAGACGGTGGATTCATGTACAGTCCGCAAGAACTTTCTACTGCAGTGCAATATGGGATCAACATAGTAGCTGTTGTGTTCAATAACAATGCTTTCGGTGCGTCCCGCTGGGATCAGACTCATCGCTATGATGGGAGATTTATAGGCACAGGTTTGGCGAACCCGGACTTTATGAAACTGGCAGACTCATTCGGGGTTTTAGGAATCAGGACACACTCGGATGGATTTGGCGATGCTCTAGGGGAAGCTTTAAAAGCAGATGCTCCAGTGCTGTTGGAGGTTGATGTACCAGTAGAGATGCCTCCTTTCCAAATAATTTAATTTCTCATAGACTTTCGGTTTGATGGGTAACATTAAGTCAATTTGAACACTCAAAAACTACTTCATTGTTCTCTTCGTGTATCTTCTGCCTATTTCTGCAGTTTCCCGACTTTGACCAGCTATAATTCTGGCACCGGAATCGATAACTTCGGTAATGTTTTGTGGGGTTCCTGTCTCCAAGAATTTGACCCCATTCGTGTCGCAAGCAGTTTTAACTCTTTGTGAAGCGTCTTTTAATCTTTGGTCAGGTGGTGCACCAGGGACCCTTAAAATTTTCATGGACATTGACATATCCCCGGGGCCCATTTCGGCAAATCCAATACCTGGAACGCTTAGAATTTGCTCGCAGTTGTTTAATCCTTCTAGGGTTTCTATTTTTAGGCCGAGTAAAAGTTCACCGATTGGGTTTAGTGGCCATGGGTCAGCCTTCATTCTGTACTCGCTGTCTTCTTCAAGCCCCCATTTTTGCTTTGCTTTGAATTCTGAACCTACCCCCCTAGTGCCGTCCTTAAGACCATAACCGACACCTAAATCGTTAAGCTTATATCTGCACGACTCAATGAAAGCAGCTACTGCCTCCGGCGATGTTGCTTCACATAATAGTATCCCGTGTACTCCTCTAGCTAAGATTTGTCTAATTTGCCAGGAGTTATATCTGATAATCTCTGCATTTTCACCCTGAACGGGAAGTTCCACTATTACGGATGGAGTGAGATGCCCTGAGAGTGTCGGGCCACCATCGACCAACCCATCCATATAGGCTTCTAATCCAGTCATGTCAAAAGAACCATGTTCCATACCTATATTTATATAATCGGCCCACGTCGAGGAATCTTTTATGCCCTGTTCGTAGGTTAGGAAATCTCTAGAAAAGGAATGTAATCCTGTATAGTAAACAGGTTGATCATTTTCTAATAACTCAATAGCTTTGTTAATTCTTTCAGCCAAGCGTAAACCTCCCGTAATGTGTTCCGTTGCATATTATTGTAATGGTACTAAATGGGTTCGGCACATGCCGGAGATGAGGTTACCAATTAGTGAATGCCCCGTCATTTCTTCTGAGCTGTGGTAGCCATCCTGTGGGGTCCACCATCCTATCTATGGCCAATGCCTCGTTGAAATCCACTCCCATCCCCGGTTCATCAGGACACCAAGCATAACCGTCTTTCCATTGAATTTGTTTTGGGAACAAATCGGTTGCGTAGGAGCCAGGCTTTCTGGGCATTTCTTGTACGCCCACGTTTGTTGTAGCCATACATAATGACACGCAAGCGGCTGCGCTTACAGGCCCTAGGGGGTTATGGGGCACAATGTCGATGTAATGTGTTTCCGCCCAGTGGGTTATCTTTAGGGCTTCAGTTATGCCGCCTACAATGCATAAATCTATTCGAGCATAATTTATCAATTCTTCTTCTATAACCTCTCTAAATGGCCATTTGCTGGCCCATTGTTCCCCTGCTGCGATTGGCAATGACACATGTCTCGCCAGAGTTCGGTAGCTTGCGGGGTTTTCTGATCGCAAGGGGTCTTCTATGAAGAAGGGCCTATAGGGTTCCACGGTTTTGCAAAATGCTACGGCGTGAGCCGTATCCAATCGGGTGTGGATATCAAAACATATTTGTATGTCAGGCCCAACAGCTTCTCTAACGGCAGCGATTTGCTCTTCACCTATCCGCATTGATTCAACTGGCTCGAGGGTATTTAAATTATTAACATAGAGTGGTGATGGTCCGGTCTCTGGTTGGTGCCAGCGCACAAACTTCCAACCGTCGTCAACGTGATATTTGCAGTTATCCAGTAGCTCAATAAGTGTGTCTCCTTGGGTATGGGGGTAGCATACGACTTTGTCTCTTACGGGCCCTCCAAGGAGCTTGTATAGAGGCATTTCCAATGCCTTTGATTTGATATCCCATAATGCAATATCTATTCCACTAATGGCGCACGAATAAACCTTATCGGCAGGAAAAAAACCGCCTCTAAACATTTGTTGCCACATTTTTTCAGTGCTAAATGGATCTTGACCTACAACAACTTGAGATAAATGTTCGATGGCTTTACCAATGGCCCCACCCCAATGTGGGATTCCAACTTCACCTAGACCGTACACTCCTGAATCCGTTTCAATTTTTACGATGTAGTACAACTTACCTTTTTCATCGGTAAATGGGAATTGTTTAATTTGTGTTACTTTCATTACATTACCTTTACAATCGTCAAGTTGTTTAAAGTTTTGGATGTTAAAGGAGCATTTTAAGGACGGTATAGCAGGATAAAATCTATGTCAATCAGCTGTTTTAAGAACGATGTTTGGTACTAATGCTATATAGTCAATGGTAATATTAGCCCTAGCCCTTATTCACTGGAGACGATAGCGATAAGATATGTATTAGTTCTAAATCCGCACAGCGGAAAAAAACAGAGCTCCAGGGTTTTGAAAATGGTGAAGACTGTTTTTGATGAAGCGGGGGTAGATCTGTCTGTAATCGTTACTACTTACCCTGGGCACGCCAAGGAACTTGCCGCGCGATTGAAGTTTGATGGATATGATGGGTTCCTGATATTAGGTGGTGATGGAACTTTTCACGAGGTGGTTAATGGCATGTTTGAGCGGGGCGACAGTGCCACTTTACCTATTGGCCTGATTCCGGGTGGATCTGGCAATTCTCTGCTACATGATCTTGAACTTACAGATCCTATATCAGCTGCTGAGGCAATAGTTTCTCAAAACACTCGTTTTATAGATGTGGCACGGATCGAGATGAACCAGATGGTAATGTACTCGGTTAATCTTATAGGATGGGGACTTGTGACGGACGTTGGGAGACGAGCGGAAAGGCTTCGCTGGCTAGGTACTAGCCGTTACACGATTTCGAGTATTGTTGAAATACTTCTGAGAAAGACTCGAAGAGCTAGGTTAGTTATTGATGATACAACGTGCGTTAAAGATTTCACTTTTGCAGTGGCCTGTAATTCCATTCATGTAGGTAGGGGTATGAAAATGGCTCCTTATGCTGAGTTGGACGATGGCTTTATCGATCTTATTATTGTGGATGGCAATATAAGTCGGCGCAGGCTGTTTTTAGTTCTGCCAAAGCTCTTTGACGGTACACATATTAATGAGCCAGAAGTTTCTTATCATAGAACTTCCGGGTTTTCCTTATTACCTGAAGTAGACGATATTCTAAACATTGATGGGGAAATGGTTGGCATGACACCTATTAGCGTGAAAATACTTGGGAAGGCAGTTGAGATATTTGCCTGAAAATTAAGATGTATAACCTAAATCTTCGGATGCGATAAACGTTGATTGTAGCTATTTTGAGGGTGTAATGGGATCATGTTATCTGGTCCTCAATGCCTCCGTAGGGGACATGCTTGCAGCTCTCATAGCGGGATAAAATCCCGCCACCCCACCAATCAACACTGACGACAGTATTCCCCCAACAATAGCATAAACTGGAATCACAATAGTCCAGTCCCTGGATATTGCATAGATAGCGGTGACAAGTATTCCCACTATTATGCCAGTAAGACCACCTATAATGGAAAGTAGTAATGACTCTGTTAAGAATTGACTTGCAATATGGAATTTAGTCGCTCCCAACGCTCTTCTCAATCCAATTTCATTGCGGCGCTCGATCACGGCTATTACCATCACGTTAGCAATCCCAATGGTACCCACTAACAATGCAACGGCACCCAATCCAACGAAGAGATTGAGAAAAGTATCGGAAGCGGCAATCTTGGCTTCTAATACGTCGGATGCACGCCCAACTTGTACCTCCTCAGGATTTTCTGGGTTGACTGTTGCGGGTATGACTGATCGGACATCATGGATGTGTTCGGGATATGCTCGAACATAAATGACTTCCGGTGTCTCGTCGAACTTTAGGAATTTCTCTGCAGCATCATAGCCAATGAGTGCAGATCTATCTAGGTCTGCTGCCAAGGGTAAAGGCTCCAGGATGCCAATTACTGTAAACCATTCTTTTTTCAGCCAAACTTTCTGTTTTTTCGTGGTGTCTCTGACACCTAGCCTCTCAGCAGCAATTGAACCTAGAACTACGAAAGGAAACTGCGATGTGATTGAATCAAGGAATTTGCCCGATTTCAGTTCTCCTCTCTGAGTTTGTAATAGGTTGAGATCTGCGGCCACTATCGTTATCCCTTTTGTTCGACCATCCTGAATAAGATCGTTTGAAAATACCCCCCCACTAATTTTTGTAGTTGCGGACACCTCGTATACCGGAGTTATTCGTTTGATCATGCCAGCGGCATCCCAAGATAAACTTGCTTCTTCGGATCTAAAACCAGCCCCTGCTTGAATGGTGAGGAGGTTAGTACCTAATGCGTCGAGATTTTTTTGCAAATCCGCGCTTCCTGATTGTGACAGCCCTAGTATTCCTACTAGTGCTGCTATACCTATAGTGATACCTATTACGGATAAGGCTGCTCTAACTCTTCGCGTTCTTAGCCCTGAACTCCCTACACGCAATGTGTCCCAGAGACTCATTTTGCTAGTGAAAAATAAGTCCTTGGCTTTATTTGTGTCATTCATAAATCTAAACGCTCACAAAATCGAATCATACTCTACTCGACCGTCTTTCAAAGTGATTCTTCTTGTTGCGGATGCCGCAACTTCAAGGTCATGCGTAATGAAAATCACCGTGGTGCCCTCTTCGTTTAAGGTGGTAAACAACTTCATCAAAGATTCGGTGTTTTCAGAATCTAGATTTCCCGTTGGTTCGTCCGCTAGGACAAAAGACGGATTGTGGACCAGGGCTCGTGCAATCGCCACACGCTGCTGTTCCCCTCCAGATAGCTCATTGGGTAAATGATCACCTCTGTGAACCAGTCCAACTCTGCTGAGCATGGCCAGGGCCCTATCGCTTCGTTCCCCGGACGAAACTCCGGAGTACAAGAGGCCATTTGCAACATTTTCCAAGGCTGTGAACCCCGGTAAGAGAAAAAATTCCTGAAATACGAAACCTATTTTTTGTGACCGAACTCCGGATAATTGTTTATCCGACATGCCCACAACGTTTTGGTTATCTATGAATATTGAACCGTTGCTTGGACTTGAGAGAGTTCCTATTAAATGAAGAAGTGTAGTTTTCCCACTTCCAGACGAACCTATTATTCCTACGAACTCACCGTATCTAACGGAAAGTGACACGTTAGAAAGGGCTTGGACCGCAGGCGGACCTGTGTATATTTTGCTCACATTGTTTAGCTCTAATGCAATATCTAATATGTCAGTATTGGGATGAAGCATAGTGATGTTATTCTATTGTATTGGCACTATGATTTCTGTTCCGGTTTTTAGTCCAGGACCGTTAATTTGAACCCATCCATCTGCATATATGCCTGTTTCAACAGGCACTAGCGACGTTCCCGTTGGAGTTACAATCTCTAGTGCGTAGCCTCCAGACAGGAGGGCTAGTAATCCATTGACTGGAGATGCGAGCACATTTTCTGCTAATTCTTTTGTTACATGTACTGTTACTGACGCCCCTGTCCACTCAAAATATTCTGTGCTACCGTCAACTGTGATTGCTATATCGAGGAATGGATCTCCCTCTTCTGGAGCGACCGCGAAACTAGCAATGTCGTGTATGGTTCCAAGTATCCTAGATTCATCAGGTAGCTCAATATCTACTTTTGATCCGGTCTTCATTAATTCTCTATCTGCGACAGGAATTTGAATTTCAACTCTTTGTAGCGATTTTCCAGATGTAGTCACTGCATTATTGGGACCTATCTTACTGGATATTTTTTCAATGGGGGTTAGAGATAATAATTCCGTGCCGTCATTTACCTTTGAGCCGATAGTGTGCAACGTAGATGAGGGTCTGATCATGGAAGTGCCAGGGACAAATGTGATCTCACCAAGGGTTATTTCACCGGTGCTAGCTACTTTCAAATCTGATTGCAGTTGTCTAATGGCGGTTGCTGTATTTTCGTCGAATGTAGTATCGGGACCAAGGTTCTTACCGATCCCATATCCGAGTGCTATTAAGTTGAATTCCAGCTGATTTATGTCTTCGCCTGGAGTGACTCCTTCTTTAATATCCCGCCATGCGGGTGTATCTCCGAACATAAGAATGGACAGAGTTGATCCCTCTGTAAGTTCGTTTCTTTTATTCAATGATGTACGCAAACTGGACATGGCACTTTCCAACGACGTTTTTGCTTGAAGTAGTTCTGCGTCGGTGGGTG
>CAZRSW010000011.1:0-62917 GCA_964602845.1 uncultured Dehalococcoidia bacterium
ATAAACTAAGAGATCCTCATCCGCTGACACGACATATCGTTCCCCCACAATCTCAATAAGCCTTTTCACTAGTGACGTTAGATTATTTTCATTTACCATGTGCCTAGACCTTTGTTCACCTAAATCACAGATTACCCGCGAATGACTTGCAACCGCGTAGCCTCATTTTCCAATCCGCCCAAAAATGTCTGGGTCGATTATAACTGATTCTCAAATTATGCCCTCGATCTTTGATAAAATTCTGAGTAATAACATTCAGAATTACCCTCGCTAAAATACGTTGCACATAAATCCATGTATTCTAAGATGGGCACAACAAAAAACGCCTCCGCATAAACCTCATCCTTTGTAGCGATATAGCGGCTGTTTGAAGCATTCACGCCAAGAACGTAGTGAGACCAATTCCTTTTGCCTGCTACCGCTGTCCACTTTGACATAGCTTGTTTCTTCTGCTCAACAATATCAGTGATATCTACAACAACATTGGGCAAAATAGAAGAATATATTTGATAACCCCAGATAGATATGCCGCCAGGCTCAAAAAGTTTCCTGCTCATAGCAGCCATTAACGCCTCGTTTACTAACCTGTGTTCGTCATGATCATCCAGTAGAAATGGCAACATAATCAGATTAGGAGACATGGAGTTGATAGATTCTGCGATACTAGTTATCAATCTATTCATGTCAATTGAACCAATTGGACACCCAAGAAACTGGGGCGTTATACCCATTAAGGAACATACCTCTCGGGCATTGCTTCTTATTTTTTCAATATCACCGTCAGAAGGTCTACCATCTGTAACATAGACAACTTCAACCGAGCTTTTGCTTGCAAGAGCTTTTATTAAAGTCCCCCCCGCGCCGAAGGTATCATCATCAGGATGAGGCGCAATCACCAATATCCTAGCGCCAGTAGGTGCACTACTAAGTATAGTCTGAACATTTCTGGTAAACCTTTTGGTCTCCAACACCTTTGCCGCCAATTTGATATCGGTCAACTCAACCCAATTTTTTACAGCAAACCTGTAGTCAGATACGGAGAAGTTTCTTCCTGGGCAAAAAAACTTTTTAAACCTATTCAAATACCGTATCAAAAATCCCATCCCATACCGACTCAAGATAATATCAATCCTGGCCTAAGTAAGGCCGCTCCCACTCTTTGGTTGGCCTCAAAGATCAGTCCGGAGATCAATAACTTTTTAATTAAGAGGACTGAATCAGCAGTTTTCACTACGGGGTACCCATCAGAATCAAGATCCACAACCATACCCGCCTCACCAGTGTAATTCGTTACTGCTGACTCCTTAACTTCCCACACATATATATGCTTTCCACACAAGTTGGTTGTCAGAGCAGACTTAGGTTTATATGCCAGAGAGAGCCTCTTGATCTGACTAGTTGGCAAATTCCAATCAATACGAGCATCTTTGAGCCTCATCGGAGGGTCATAAGTTGCATCGCGCTCATCTTGCGGACTTGTCCGTTCTAGAAAACATTCTATACCCTTGATCAATTCAATTGACATACTCATCATAACTTGAGCAGTAATCTCTTCTAGCATTCCTACCGTCCAAAACGGTTCAACCTCTATCTTTTTCTGGATCAGTACATCCCCTGCATCAAAATCATTTGTAACAAGATGCGCCGACACTCCCGTAATTCGATCTCCACATTTTATTACCCAGCGGGTAGGGGTCCCACCTCTATGTTTGGGCAATAGGGAGGGATGTAAGTTAACAGCCGCGATACGCATAGCGGACAAGACCGATGAGGGGATTTTCCGGGGGAATCCTGCAACTAATAAAATGTCAGGTCGGACCTTGATCAGGAAATCTTGCATCTCGTCCGTTTCTAGTTTCTCCTCGCTAATAAATGGGATCGAATAATCTGAAGCGATCTCTTGAGCACTGAAAGTTTCATTCCTATCTATAGGATGGGGAGTGCTGATGTGAGGGTACAACCCATTAATCAGCAGCGTCCTTTTAGCCCAATCTTTAATAGAATAGTAAAATGGGATCCGCAGAGCCTTGTTTGTATTGTCCCTTGAACATATCCCAACAACATCAAATCCGTTCTGGACGAGGCTGTCAGCTATGGTTGCAGCATAATACCCAACTCCCATCAATAATATTCGTTTCCTGTTGCTCATCAAGGCATCAACATGACTTGTTTTGACCACAATTTCGTAAACATACAGTCTCTTTTATAACGTCCTCCCTCGTTTACGAAGAGAAATGCTCGTTCTCATAGCCATAGATCTCGTCCCAAATTTTTGTATGAGATTACTTCGATTAGAATGGATGGCTCCGGATATTTTCCTGAACCCCTTTATAGGCAAGCTATCCTTCATACGTAGATCCTCGCCGAATCCTAGAGAATAGTGAACTGTAACAGGACTACCTCCAAAGTTTTTCTTAAATAGATGCACTGGCCCATTTTCAACACTTTCTCCCATATCCAGTACAGATATCTTACGATCAACACAGGATCTCATAGCTTGCCATATCAATAACTGATTGGGCGCATACTTGTTTGTACCGCTCAAACTGACCTGCCAGGGATAACTAGCCCTGGTAGATCCAAATAAAGTAATCATTCCGGCCAGAGCCTTCCCGTCTCGATATACCACTGACAATTCCGCATCTTCGCCAAATTCCCTCAGCAAGTTATCAAAAAATATCTTTGAATGCATTGGGACTTTAAGGCCCAACATGGAATCTACATATATTTCATAAAATTGATGGAGATGTTCCTTCCCTTCTTCTACCTTCAACCTCTCCTTAATAGCCTTTCTAACCATATTACGGGTCTTTGACTTCAAACTATCCCATGCACCATCCATGTTTTCACTAATCGATAACTGCATAGTCTTTCTTTGTGAAGAGAAACACGTGAGATTAGAGTAAAATTCACCTGTCGTAAATTGCTGCCCATGTATCCTGTATCTCAAACAATAATCTTTGAGAAAATGAATTATCTCGCCAATACAGTCATCATCCACGGCTATTAACCCATACCGAGTGGAAAAAATATTCTTCCGCATATAGATATCATCAGTAATATAAGTCGCGGCTATTCCCTTCATCTGACCCACTCCGTCTGAGAGATACACGAACAGTGGTTTTATTCCATAAGAATCTCTAAGGATATTTTTCCATTCGAATCGATTAAGGGGAAGACTACCTGGCATAGTATTCGAAATACGATTCCAGTCATTTTTCTGATCATCAGTCGCTTCTATTACACGCATATTAGACACTATAGGATTAGAGAAACTCGTAACATTAAGCCGCCCTCAACAACATGTCATATCTAACGATGAAATAAACAATATATATCCCATTAAGCGGTCATCGATCTTATTAACGAATCGTACTCAGATATGACTTGACTTTTACTTAATCCATTCAGGTAACCATCTCTGCTATTACAACCTTTGTGTACTGGTAATTGCGGATCCTCTATGCAACATTCAATAACAGATACAAGATCTCTCTCGTCAGATACATGCCAACCACAATCCATATCGTGAATCATTCGAGCAATATCAGCATTCTCATCCATAATGGCAATTAACGGCCTACCAGCTGACATAAAGGTATAAGCCCGTGAAGGTACTGCATATTTTTCCATACCATCTTCGAGCATAACAAAACATATATCTGCCATCAGCAATATTTCAACGAAATCTTTTTCACTCTGATAGGGTAGGAAATAGATATGCTCCAGATTGTTTAATTCAACAAACTCTCTGACAGAAGCTAAACCTTCTCCTCCACCTACGAAGAAAAATTTCACTAGCGCATTCGATTCCATTGCTTTCGCTGAGTTTAGGATGGGTTCTACCGGGTGCATGATCCCTAAATTCCCAGCCGATAACAGGACCAAATCATCTTCGCCTATGCCATACTTCATCCTAGCATTTTCACCATGGTCAGTTTCAACTGAGATCTCCGGCCTAGCCCAGACAGGGATCACTGTAATTTTCTTCTCTGATATTTCTTTATCTTCTACAATTGTCCTCTTCATACCCTGACCGATAACTACCACCCTTGAAGCCTCTCTGAGGATCCACTTACTGACTTCATTCCAAATCCAAAACACCATTTTTGGCAACCTAATCCAATTCGTATGGATCACTATGTCAGGATGTATATCATAAAGTACATAAAGAAAGGGTATTTTGTACCGGACCGATAGGAAGACTCCTATCATTCCGACGAGTGGCGGGTTCGATAGGGTGATGATCAGATCAGGCCGCTCTTCTTTAACCGCTCTCCGCGAAGTGATCAGCGCCAACCATAAGAATCTAATATAGCCCCAGATTCTATTACTTAGTCTAGTTCGTCCTTTCAAACCACCCAGATTAACACGCCTGACTTTGACATCACTCGTTATTTCTTCAACAGGGGCATCTTCAGAGTCTTCTTGATAGCTTGGTTGCCCACAAATCACCCTCACAGCATGGCCATGCTGGGCTAACCCCTCACAAAGTTCCGCTAATAGCTGTCCTGAAGATGCCACATCTGGAGCATAATATTGGTTTATCACCAATATTTTCTTCGCGTCCATCATAGGATCAAATAATCTTCTCCCCGGAAATTCTAACTTGGCTCTCTATCCACCTATAAGTTATTGACAAACCTTCTGCCAAAGAATAGGAAGGACTCCATCCAAAAGCCTCACTTAGCATAGAGTTATCACTATTACGTCCCCTCACTCCTTGAGGCTTACTTAAGTCATGTCGTTTAGAAATAGTTTTTCCTGATATTTCTGCTATTAGGTCAACTAATTCATCCACCGTGATCATCACATCCATGCCCAGATTAAGTGGTGTTTCGATATCAGACGTTGCTATCCGATATATGCCCTCAACACAATCGTCAATATACATAAATGATCTCGTCTGCAACCCATCTCCCCATATTTCTATATCGTCCCCGTCTCTAGCAAGGGCGATTTTCCGACAGATGGCAGCAGGAGCCTTTTCTTTCCCTCCATCATATGTACCTAGCGGGCCATAAACATTATGAAATCTAGCAATTCTTGTTTGCATCCCGTAGTCCGAAAAATAATATTGACAAAGTTTTTCCATATACAACTTTTCCCAACCATAACCTTCTTCAGGATCAGCGGGATATGCATCGGATTCCTTTAAGGGAGCTATATCTGCCGTTTCCTGCAGATATCCAGGATAAACACAGGCGGAAGACGAATAGAAAAACCGATCAACTCCGTTGAGCCTACTCGCCTCCAGCATATGCGTATTGATTAATGTGTTATTTCTCGCTATGTCTGCCAAGTAGGCAGTTATGTAACCTATACCTCCCATATCCGCTGCCAAATTATAGACGTCATCAATACCCCTGGTAGCTTGTAAGCAGTTGCCCCAACGCCTAAGATCCAGCAATTCAAATTGATCGGCGGCGGTATCCTCATACTCTGGAACTTTTATATCGACCGCCCGAACCCAATATCCTTTCTCCTTCAAATAGTTCACAAGGTGGTGACCAATAAAACCACCCGCTCCGGTCACAAGAACTCTTTTAGCCATGTTTGTACCCCAACCTTTTTTGACTGATCACCATCCTTATAGCATCACAATGCGCCTTAACACAAGAATCAACAGACGCGTACTTCATGACGAACTCCCTAGCGTTCCCAGATATATATATTTTTAAATCAACATCCATATGCAGCCGTGTGACGCTATCTGCAAGTGCAAGGGGGTCCCCGGCATCCACCAACAACCCAGTTTCTCCAGCATCAACGGCCTCCGAAGTAGCCCCAACATTTGTGGCAACTACCGGTCTAGCCATTGCCATTGCCTCCAATAGAGCTGTTGAAATACCTTCCCCTATAGAGCTTTGTACATATATATCCATCAATGATAAAACTTTAGTGGAATCCTCATCATCTTGTACAAAAAATATGTCCTCCCCAACATTCATACCCAGATCAGACACAAGACACTTTAGCCGCTTAAACAATTCCTGCTGACTATCCAAGACATTTCCCTTAATGACAAACTGGCACCCTGGCAATGCATCAATGATCTCTCTTGCAGCGACTATAAAGGTTTCATAGTCCTTTGCAGGGTTTATATTTCCAATCGTACCCACAACTGGTCTATTCAAATCAACACCTATGCCTTCAGCATACCTAGTATCATGACTACTGTAACTATACCTCTCGGTATCTACCGGAGGGAAAAAGAACACACAATTTTCAGGGGAGCTCAAGCCAGGAAAATATTTGTATATTTCGCGACCTGGCATCATCACAACGTCGCACAATAACCTTGACCAAATACCTACCAAACTTCTTGCAAACCGAGGTATCCCAAGCCCTAGGATCTGACCTACAACCCTTTTCCCTTCAAGCTTCGCCGCTATCGCCCCATGGGGATTCTCCATCCCGTTAATTAGAACAACATCCACCGCTATTTCTTTAATCAACCTTCTTAATCTTTGGATATCGCTTATAAATGATCCCATAAGGCGGATTTGCACTAAGGGGTTCAATGTCGTTCGTAACCGGGACAGCTTTTCGGAACGGTATGGTACCCTTCGATGTTCAAAAAACTGTTCGAGATTATCCGATCCTGATGGTATCAACGTCAGAATATCAATATTGTCTTTTTCTATAACGGGCTGGATTAACAAGGCCGTATTAATCGGACCATTGTAAGCAGGGTAGTGCATAATGCTAAGAACCTTTACGGCCTCTGGATGGCTACGAATATATGTCATAAAATACATCTTCGCGAGAATTCATCTTGAAAATACTCCAAAATCTATATCTTTTAATATAACCTGACTCTCTCTATAGCGGCTCATTCAAGATGTGTTTGACAACCCTATCCAATCTATTATGTTTGAGGCTCTATCCTTAATATTATAGCTAGCAGCTATATTGGCTGAAGCCATACCCATTGCTGTGCGAAGACCTTCATTCATGGATAAGAGTTCAACAGCAGATTTCAACCCGCCGACGTCCCATGGATCCACCAATATTGCACAAGAATCATCTAGGATTTCCAGATTTTCAGGTATATTGCTTGATATGATAGGCAGGCCGCAACCCATGGCCTCTAGTATCGCATTTGATGAGCCTTCAGCGGCAGTAGGTAACAAAAAGAAGTCCGCAGCTCCCAACCGAAGGGGGATATCGAAGTGATTTAACTCCCCGGCAAACAATACGTTCTCCCCTGAGGGCCGGAGTGGCCCTTTACCTACGTAAATCATTTTTAAGCCCCTAATGGACTTTACTGCTTCTTGCACCCGCTGTGATCCCTTGCTGTCATTAAACTGTCCGACATAAATGCCGATGAGGGCATCTTCAGGAAATCCCAAGGAGGACCTCGCGGAGATCTTATCTAATGGTTTAAACATGGTCAGATCAATAGCATTACTAAAAGTTTTCACATTGATCGGCTCGACTCCATAACGATCTATGCAAATGGTACGTATTTTTCTTGAAACCGCAACAACTTTGTTAAATTTTCTTATATGATCGGAGACAAGGCCAACTCCGTAATGCTTTTCGTACACACTAAAGTCGCTTTCACCCAATGCAACAACAGCTGGCAAAGAATATTCTTGACCTACCTGCAAAGCAGCCAATCCCCCAGAAAACAGGAAATGCCCATAAACTACATCGGGTACATATCCTAACTTCATCATTTCCCTTTGGCTTGTGAGGGCTAAACTTCTCATGGAAAGACGCAATGTAGACCCAACCCATGGGATCCATTTTGACGAATAGGACATATATTTCGGCCTATAAACTCTTATACCATCGTGAACTCCATCCTTATCCGTAGTTCCCGATAGGTTAACCCCCCTAGTTAATGAAAATAATGGATTGGGCGCAATAACTGAAACTCCTACACCCTTACTGTTGATGGCTTTCATCAAGTTGTGAACAAACACATTTCTTTGAGGTTCTCTTGCTGATGGGTATCCATCAGCAAAAGCTAACAACGATGGCAATCTACAATCTAGAGCAAGTCATCGGTCGGCTTCATAGTATTATCCACAAACAAGCGGAACCAAACTTCAAGGCACACGAGTTGCCAAATTTTTAGGCTATTTTCTGCTCTTCGATCCAAGTGATCATCAACCACTTCCCTCACAACATGCCCGTTAAACATATCGGATCTCGCCGCAATTCCACCCATAACGAATTCATCTATAACAGGTCTCCACCTATCTAGTAACCAACGAGAAATAGGCGGGGCGAATCCTTTCTTTGGATACTGCACTATGTCTCTGGGCAAATATCGAGCTGCAAGTTTACGAAGAAGTCCTTTTTGCTTACCTCCAGGCATCTTCTGCCCAATCGGGATTGAGGATGCATATTGCACTACATCTTGATCAAGGAACGGGGATCGAATCTCCAGCGCGACGGCGTTACTAGCAATATCAGTTTTTGCCAGATAACCAGATGGCAATCTCAAATGCATGTCTATATAAGCGAGCATCTCCGCGGATGTCGAAGGGAACAAATCTCCCACAATATCCTGTAACACAGCAGTCCTGGCATCCCGTTTTCTCTGTATCAACAGCCTATCTTTCATCAAGTCCTGCCACAGAAGATCGTTATTATATAAGGAGGTATAGTCTTGCCCAGCATATTTAAGTAATGTTCGTAACTTACCCGGAATAATTCCTTTGAGAATGTCAGAATTTGCTCTAGATGATGCGGCATTACGTATATTCCAAGGAATCCACCCAAGGAGAGTATCTGACAAATGAGCCGCATGCACATTTTGATACCCGCAAAAAGATTCGTCTCCACCATCACCAGTCAATACTACCGTTGTTGATTGTTTGGCTATTTTACACATTTGATAAGTCGGTAATATCGAAGGATCTGCAAACGGCTCACCGGCTAAGTAAATTAGGTAAGGCAACTCCGATATACAATCAAAGTCAGTTCTAAGAACATGGTGATTAGTACCATATATTTCTGACACTTTTCCGGAAAGACTCACTTCTATATCCGACATAGGCGAATCCGCAAAATCCACTGTAAAAGTGTTTATAGGATCCTCCGTGTGCACAGATGCAATAGCCGTAATTAACCCAGAGTCTATGCCTCCACTGAGAAAAATTCCCGTCGGAACATCGCTCTCCAACCTTCGCACAACGGCTCCGCCTAGGATACCTTCTATGTTATCAAGGTGTTCACTCTCAGAATATCCTATTTTAGATCCTGTCATCACAGGAACCTTCCAATATTTGTGTTCAACTATGTCTGTACCCTGAAATATCACATAAGAACCCGGTTTGACCCTTTTAAATCCTGATACAAACGTGTCATCTTGATGCACATACCCAAATGAGAAATAGGATTCAAGCCCACTAAGATTCATCTCCAACTCGTCGGTGTCATGGGCATAAAGAGCTTGTAGCTCTGAAGCGAAAATAATGTTAGGACCTGCGATCTTGTAGTAGAGGGGTTTTACTCCAATCCTGTCACGAATAAGCACCAGGCTTTGAATTGCATCGTCCCATATAGCAATAGCAAACATACCCTTCAATCTTTCTAGCATATGGGTTAAGCCCCACTCTTCATAGGCATGCGGAATAACCTCAGAATCGGTGTTGGAGATAAAGCTATGTCCCTTTAATTCTAGATCCCGCCTTAACTCTTTATGATTATAGATTTCCCCGTTGCAGACAACTTGTATCGTCCCATCTTCACCTGATAAAGGTTGTCGTCCTGCCTCAGTCAAATCCAGAATGCTCAACCTCTGGTGCCCAAGGCTTATACACCCATTTAAGTACGAGCCGTTGTCATCTGGCCCTCTATGGGCAATGCACACCTTCATAGATTCGACCAATCCCACATCGACATCATGGCCCAAAGTATTGAACATGCCACAAATACCACACATAGCGCTAAATTAACTCCTAGGCATCGGCCGCAGCTATCATCTTCGGAAACTGCCAACGAATTGATCATAGAAATGCGCGTAATCCTGTGCTACCGCTTCTGTGGAAAAATACTTTAGGATTTTTTCTCGTCCTCTAATAGATACGTCAGTTGCAAACACGTGGTCCGTCAAAACTGACTGTATTAGATGACACATTTCTTCCGTATCCCCAAACTCCGTGAACTGGATGAATTCCTTCATAGGATCCAAAATTTCAATACCTGGGTGTCTACTTGCGATGACAGGCAACCCACAAGAAATGGCCTCAAGAACCACCCTAGGTGAACCATCATTTATAGTTTGGTAGATTAGTATGTCTGATTCGTTATACGCATCGCGCATATGTTGGCGAGTCAACCCACTCTTAAAAACCACTTCTTCAGATAGCCCTAGCTTTTCGACGACGGCTCGAATATCAGCTTCTGACATCATTCCCGGCTTTACTACTAAGGTAAGACACAGATTAAGTCCGTAATTTTTGCACATTTGTAGAGTGTTAAGAACAGAAAACAATCCACGAGTATGGTCGAGCCCTCCAACATATAGTAACTTTCGGGGACCCGCCTTCCCAGTAGGAACATCTTTACCTACAGGCCGCCAATAGCAAGTGTCCACATTATTGGTCAACACAGAAATATATTTTGGATCAATGTCACAATATCTCGTCAATCGACTAACTAGGCCCGGAGCCTGTAGCACAATACGATCTGCCAACTTGCTTATCATACCCTGGAACCACGATCCCAATAACATTCTGGCCGTAGTAGGATTTGTTACCAAGGAGAACGTCGAGTATCCAGCTGGCTTCCACACATTCTCTATTCTCCAACGCTCTAACGTGAAAAAAGATGATACAAGCAGGCAAGAATATTTTCTTACTCTTGCGAGAACAAAATATAAAATAAGATTACCTGAAGTGTCATGAACTACATCAAGTCCTTTCGACAAATACACGCCCCTAACAACCAACATCGCCTTTACTAAATTTAGAAGCTTAAACCCGCGTATAAAACCAACCTCGCAGACCGTAAATCTTTCAAAATCACCGCCATCAACATTTCCATCGTTTATCCCCAGAAATAAAGTGACACTCTCAACATGACTGGATAAGGCCATCAACAGCCCTATCCTATCACTGTAATCGCGAGAATTTGGTAGGAAGAATCCTATATGCAATTTAAAAATGCCTTACCAGTAAAGACCTTCCGTAGAAATATCCTGGCCAAAACTACGCTTACCAATGCCAACCAAGTCTACGACAACTTGATCATCGCAAAGAGCCTCACTTTCCAGCTCTAAACCATAGGAGCGATGAGCGACAACGATAATATCAACATTCTCCACGGTATCTTTTAAATTGCTCCTTATCAGGGTAGGCAATTCCGGCAGTTCCTCCTCCATCACTAACCGATTCTGCCCAATCAGACAATCCGTCCTCAAATTACTATCAAATACCTTGATTTTAACCCCAGAATCTAACAACTTCCTTGCAATACTAACCATACAACTATTCCTCAAATCGTCGGTGTTTGATTTGAATGTTAATCCGAGAATCGCAACTGAGTCAGGCTGTCGAGCCAAAAGTAAGTCATAGATCCGATTAACTTGAAGCGAATTTGACAGGGAAATCCCTGACATCATAGGAATTTGAACATCGTTTCTCACGGAATATTGCAACAATGTCTCAAGGTCCTTAGGCAAACAACTACCGCCGAAAGGTAAGCCCGGCCTCATGTAGGCATCGGAGATGTTAAGCTCACGATCCATACACAGTATTTCTAATACTTTCCTAGCATCAACACCAAGAGTATTACATACATTCCCGATTTCATTTGCAAAAGTCACTTTAGCAGCATGAAACGCGTTAGAGGCATACTTAGATATCGAAGCCTCTTCCAAAGATCCTACAACGATAGGTGCCGTTATCGAAGGATACAAGTCTCTAGCCAACTCCTCAATCCACTCACCACCAAGCCGTGTACCAAATAACAGCATCGGAGGATGCAAAAAATCTTGAACAGCTGAGCCTTCCCTCAGAAATTCCGGATGCACGACATATTCATAATTCCATTCACTGCTTTCTAAGTGGTCCGAGGCCCACAAGTGTACTTGCGGCAAACAAGTGCTTCTGTTAACAATTACGGTTGGATCAGAGTTCTGAGAGTTTCTCATGCCAAGTACATTTATTACATTCTCAACATCAACAAACTCGGGCTGTCCGCTGCTGGAAAGAGGGGTCCCCACACATACATAAACGACATCGAAGTCAATCACATGAGGCATATCTGGCCTAGCTTCAAGAAATCCTTTTTTCCTTGCTGCCTCTACGATCTTATCGAGCTCAGGTTCAGAAACCGCGCACAGCCCTCGGTTAATAAGATCAACTTTTTCAACGTTGGGATCCACTCCTGTAACCCTGTGCCCTGATTGGGCTAGTATCGCTGCGGTGACGGTACCAACATAACCTAAACCCAGTACTAATATTTTCATTATAAATTCAGCCTCACGAAATGATCACAATGCTATGGCCTTCTCCAATCCATCGACCATTTTGCCCACAGTTGCCTTAGCCAGTATGTCCTTCCTTGCAGACGCAGAAATGGCAATCCTCTTTTTTTCATCCATCAATAACTGATCTATATTATTAGCCAAACTGTAATGATTATTCTGGACAAATCTCAAACCATTAACCTCATCTATCAACATCTCAGAATCACTACCAGTTTCATCAGCAATTATCGTTGCTGTGCCACAACCCATACTAACATTCATTGCCAAACCGACTGCCCCTCCCATCACAGACACGTCCGCGGCCGATAACCATACCTGATCATACCCATAAGGCACGCGGCCAACAAAGACGATCATGTTATGATGCAAACCAGCAGCCTTTAAAGAACGTTCCGCGTATTCTTTGAGATATAAATCCTCCGGGCCACCACCAACAATAACCAATCGAAAATCCCTTCCCTTAACGAACAACTCCAAAGCGGCATCAATAACCAAATCAAACCTTTTCTTTTTGACCAGAGTACCCAGGGAAACCACTAGTGGCACGCTATCAGAAAAATGTCTTCGCCGTTCAGTCAAAGCGATTGATTGAAGATTACTTAATTCTTCTTCATTCTCTGGAAGATCGACCGAGTTTTGAGCTACATTTAGTTGATTACTCGACAATCCCATATCTATAAGGCCATCATATGAGGATCTACCATAACAAACGATACCGTCCCATCGTGACAAGAAATCTCTCCAAATCCATGATTTAAGCCAAGATCCAGTGTTATCGTATTTGGTCCAAGCAACAGTTCGAATATTTCTATCTCTTGCGACATTCAACATGGAGTACAAACTTATTATCCTTGGGACCCCTTCTGCAATTACAACCTTCGGTCCAATCTCCAATAGCAGATTTTTCCAATTCTTAAACCGATGCATATATTCTTGGCCAGCAATTGCATAAGTATGCACTTCTAAATTGTGGGTTTCATACGGCAAGGATAACCCCTGTAACTGTGATTCATTTGTGATTGGTGATGCAATTGCTATATTACCCACAGCTGAAAGCCGTCTTGATAACAACCGAAAAACCGGAAGCCTGTAATGCTCAAAAGTCCTTTGAAAAATCAGTACTTCTGACACAGAGCTTAACTAACTCCTCGTCGGATTCTTGGCAGATCATCTATGACAATGTTCACAAGTCAAAAGCCTCGATTACCTCAGATCTTACGATTTCAGAGGCTACGTCGCGATCTATAACAAACTTCCTCGAATTTAAAGAGGCCTCCTGCCAAGTATCGTAATCCTCTGTGTATTGTTTGATAGCTGCAATAGCCTCATCTATACTTTTACAATACCTACCAAGACCACCACTGCTCAACAATAATTCCGGATCAACATTTAGCGCCACCACCGGTACACCGAGGCACCAAGATTCTAAAAACGCATTTGGGAAGCCTTCTTTTGTCACCCCAGACTGATCTGTTAAAGAGGTGTTTACCAAGACCTTAGAACGAGAAATGAAACTGCCGACAGACAAAGGGTCAACACGGCCAACAACATCCACATTATTTCTATTTCTCAGTAATTTTATAACCCTGTCAGCGTATTCCAAGTGATCTTGCCGTCCATCACCTACTACAACAAACTTCTTATTTTGCAATCTATCAGCAAGCTCCACAACATGGTCTAGGCCCTTTCGAGGCTCCATGTAACCAATCCAGATAACATCATAGGATTTATCATAATATTTAACATCCTCATCTTGGCCTATTTCTTGAATATCCAATACATTGTTCAGCACAGCACTTTTCTGTTTATAATGCAGTTTCAATAGAGACGCCTGAAAGTTAGTCTGAGCCACAATTCTGCTGCTGAACAAAAAACTAAGTTTACGCACTAGCGTTGTTTTCAAGGCTTCCCCCTTTACACATTGAACGTCAGACGTCATACCCAATATCACCCGTTTCATAGCGATACGGGAGATAATTATCACCAACAAGTGAACAGGGGAAACTCCACGTAAATATATAGCTGATTTAACTCTGAATAGATTAACTGTTAAGAAGAACATCTTAGATAATATTCCTGAATCTTTCCGCCACAAATTCACATAAGAAACATTCTCAATACGATTAGACGATCTGCCAACACTGTTAGCTGTCATGACCGTGACCTGAACTTTCTCTCTGGCCAAAATATCTACAATATATTTCATTTGACGCTCTGACCCACCTGAATGTAGATCTACGTTACCACTGAAATAAGAAGAGCCCGAAATAGAGAATACAGAAATAGATTTCATCTTACTATCGCTGCCTCGAATGAGGTCCCGACGCATTTTTCCTTAGCCAATAACCTCTCACTGACGCTAATCCAATCCTCGCCAGAATCATTCTCAATTTCAAAAACCGAAATGGGAAAAATTTGTAAGGCGAATGAAAAAATAATGGCTCCACCTCCAAAACTTCAAAGCCTTTACGTTCAAAAAGAGCCCTCCAAGAGCTTGGCTTGAAATACACAAATTCCCTGAAATGGCTGCTTGATATCCCGTGTATCGTCGGCATAACCTTAGTAACAAGAGGCTTTTCGGAGTGACTTTCCTCCGTTTTCTCAATCCTATGATCGATTTGTCCGCTACTATTTATGCGTGAGGATTTTCTCAAAAGTCTAATCAACAAGTGAATAGGATGAGTAAAAACTTGGAGAGTTTTCCACGCCGAAGTAGGCATAGTATGAAGCATAATCGCCCCTGAACTCATAACCCGACTGAGTTCCTCCATACAGGCATCAACGTCATTGATATGCTCAAGTACGTTAGAGGAAAATACGAAATCGAAAGATTGGTCAACAAACGGAAGCTTCTGAGCATCAGCCATAATCACTCCTGGGACAGTGGCTCGTGGTTTCACGTCAGTAGGAATTATTTCTTGAAAATGCATCCCCAACATTCCTGTCAAGTAGCCGGAACCACAACCGATTTCCAGGGCCCTGCCTCTGATTTCACACGGAGGCGAAGACAACAGTTGTTCTAAGTCTCTACACCTCAAGAATCGCTCCCACTTTGATTTTACATTTATGTCGCCCTCCATCGATCTGGCCAAACTACTGTTTACGAACCTTTCAGTAAACTTCTATACATCTCTTCATACCTGCTGGTTATTTTTGACCATTCATACCCAGCGGCACTTTCCTTAGCGGTATCAGAGAATTTTTTTCGCATATTCTCATTGCGCAACAAAATTTCAATATTCTTGGCCATCGACTCTGAATCAGATACGGGTGATATAAATCCTGTGTGCCCATGATCGACCACATCTTTACAACCTTCCGCATCAGTAGTTACCACCGGTAAACCTGCAGCCATAGCCTCAACAACAACTCGGGGAAATCCTTCCAACAAGGACGGAAATACAAATACATCGGCGGACCTGTAAACTTCCGTAAGTTTCTCATTGGGCATCGAAAACATTCCAGATCCACCAGTGTCAACACCAATCTCATCCAGTGTTATAACATACCTTTCAAGATCACGATTTCCAATCTCTTCATCAATCTTGTTTGAATCTTTGCCAACTATCAACCAACGAAAATCAAGTCCCCAGTCGACTAGATAAGCAGCTATATCTGGTATATATTCATAGCCCTTCTTTAGATGATACCTCCCTACAGTTAGCAACAATGGTTTTCCGATGACATCAGGCAACAATATGTTCTTTTCCCTCTGTTCCACCCGGTAACAAGATTCCACGCTGACACCGTTGGGAATAACTTCGATTTTATGCGGCAATATCCCTATGTTCAGATAGTCGTCAGCCATACTATCAGTCAAAGCGACCACCTTATCCATCCTTAACAACGTAGAAACAATCCTGTTGTTTAGGACCTTGTCTCTTCTAAGGCCGTATCCGAGCATATCGTTTACTTGTACATCTTCTCCATGTGTCCGTAAAACAAGCGGTACTTTCGGACTTAAACCTCGAGCAACGTAACCAGCCGGATATGAGCCAATAATCTGCCAGACATCGAAATTCTCTCTATTCTGCAACAACTTAATTTCCGTCTGGGGCAGAAACGGAAAATAATTGACCAGTCTGTCGGAGGTAAAATTTAATGTAGCTATGCTAAAACCAGATCGTCTATAGAGATCTTTATTGGAGTGAAATTCCTTTTTGCTTAGAATTAACTTAATCTTGTTCCCATTTGCGATTAGGTGTCTCATCAAATTGTAGGCAAAAACCTGATAACCACCGATCTTAAACAAAGATCCCAGAATCAAACACCCTATATTCATGAACTTCGGTCGGCCTTAAATCCGGCTATTTTTTCTACCCTGCCACAGAAGCTATCCAGACCTATATCACTGTGAACTGCCTCTTCATACAATAACTGCCCGTTTTCCGCTATCACTTTATATCGACGGTTGCTCAATAAATTCTCGACCTTTTCTTGCAAGTCTGACATATCCCAACGAACAGAAATAAATGTTTCATCTTGCTTGTACAATTCGGGCCATGTACGCATATGACTTAAATTCGGCTTTAAAAGCGCTCCACCACACAGAAATACTTCAAAGTCTCTGTAAGCTATTTCCCCCCATCCAAATGGCGAACAGACCACCTTGGATTTTTTCAACTCGGTCCAGTACTTCGATCTATTGACCCGAGATCCTTCCACAGGCCAAACTTTAGTTATGGTGTCGAGCAGACGTTGCCTTTGAAATAAAACGGAATTCCTCTTGTGACTTAGCCCAACGCGACACGAAATATCTAAAGGTCTTTCTGCGGATGGAGGGAATAGTGTATAAAGTTGTTTAAATAACACTGGGATATTATGCCCCAACATCCTATCAACGGAGCTCCGTATCCCATGACCGTATTGTCCAAAGGCCGAATTCCACGAAATCCGAATCTTATTTAGTTCAGCTGCCGGGGGTATATATAATTCGTTGTCAAAATCACATATTTCATCAATGACCCCGAATTCTCTATTGTAATAATCTGTATAAATTCTACCCCCATAGAAACTTTTCAAGTAGTTGCTAGTATCCGAGAATATCTGATTCTTGCAGAATAGGTCCACACAATCCAATATAGGAAATTGGTTACTGGAAGTACTATCGCTTGTATCGAACCATACAACCCGATCTGTAAATTTTCTAATTCCCTTTAATATCTGTCTTATTGAGTCAATGGCCAAGGTATCCCAAACCGGATACCGATCTCTAAAATATTTGCTGTTCACGAAAACACAATCAGCATCCCCCATTGACCTAATATCAGGATTTATGGAAATATCCACTTTGCTGCGGCGCATCCTACCCCTTACACGAAGCAAAGGTCGCATGAAAGATGCGCTGTTGCCATTTGATCCTTTGCTAAGAACAACTAATCGGCGAGACATGATTTTTTCTGTAATCGGAAATTATGTGTCACTCGATTCGACCAACTCCTGATAGTCAACCATTTTCCGAAACATACCCTGGCGCTCATATAATTCTTGGAATGATCCCTCTTCCACTATCTTCCCTTCATTTAATACTAGTATTTGATCAACAGATCTTATTGTTGATAGACGATGGGCGATGATTACCATGGTTATTTCACCTTTCATCTCTTCAATATTAGTTTTGATTTCACTTTCTGAAATAGAATCCAAAGAACTCGTAGCTTCATCCAAAATCAACATTTGAACATCCTTGTAAAGTTCCCGCGCAATATTGATCCGCTGGCGTTGGCCGCCTGAGATATTCAACCCGTTGTCTCCTAATGACGTTTCCAATCCGTGTGGCAACCCGTTGACAAAATCTTCCAGCAACGACTTATTTAATACTGAATCCATCTTTTTATCATCTGCCCCTGACAACTCATTTTTCGATTCCCATAGATTAATGTTATTCCTGATGGAATCGGTAAAAATAACATTTTCCTGGGTTACATATCCGATCAAACTTCTAAGACTATTTTGCTTAATATTTTTATAATCTATACGACCCATCTTGACAGAACCTTTGTCTGGCTTCACCAAGCCCGTTAGTAGACTAGCGATGGTAGTCTTGCCTGATCCGGAATCACCAACAATAGCAATAGATGAACGTGGAGGGATCTCAATACTAATTCCTTTCAAGACAAGGTTACTGCCGTCATAACTCTGATACACATTGTCTAAAGTGATCGTCTGAGAAAAATCTGGCATGACCCCTTCAGGATTATCAATCTCAAGATTCTCACTCAACTCCTTCTCTAACTTGTTGAAGACCTGGATACTACCTGCAGATCCTACAAAGTCCCGATAGTCTGCATACCCAGAAAGAGCATATGCAACAGCTCTCCTGATAAGGAATAGTAGGAATATTACCTGCACAAGTTCATAGCCCATAAGGTGAACGTTATAAAAGAGAACGACGGCAGCCAATAAAATAGTTATCAACTCCGTTGTCTTGCTAGTAAAAGCATTAAGAACAGATTGACGAAACAAAATATGAGCCTGCTCAGTTATCGCCCCATTAACACGCCCGAGAATCCTACCGGCAGAATTGGTAGATTTAAGATATTTGAAATTTGTTAGCGATTGGATCAACCCAGATTGCAGATCCTCGTTGTTCTTAGTAGCCCTGATGGAATAATCCCGCGTCAAACGATTAATTTTCCTCACTAAGAATAGAACAGGCAATCCACTTAGAATAACAACGCTGGTAACGAAAGGACTGATCCAAAGAGGCAAGGATATATATACGATAGTGAATCCAAAGGATACGAGCATTCGCATGCAAGACCTAAAGGCAAAGGCTACCCGATTGTACTCAATGGTTACCGCGTTGGTAAAATATCCTAGTTCTTGAGAAGCAAAAAAGATGTAATTTGCTGAAAATATCTTCTCTACCAATCTACTTTTGGTTGTAGCTAATAAATTGGCAATCAACCCACTGGAAAATATCTCCTGATAAACAAGGAAGGCTGTTCTGAATAAAAAAATACTGACCATCAACAGTAACGCCAGTGGAAGACTGTAGTCTATTCCGAACCATGAGGCTACAGAATTAACTAACTCCGTCAGTTGGCTAGAGCCTGACCCCGTTTCCAATATAGGCAAAATCAAGCCTACACTCATACCATCGAGAAGTGCCGCTACAAGGATGAACGCAAGCCAAACGTAAAGCCGATAACCAATCGCTGACTTCAAATAACCAAGGAATGAGAAAAGTTCTTTCAAATGTCCACTGATCCGCCCACTACACTTGCTTAATCACTGGTGCGGAGCTACTTCGGTGCCTTTATCAATCATCTGAGACAAAATTGACGCATATTCTTCATCCACTTTGTCCTCAGACGCGGCAGCTCTAATAGAATCACTACATCTCAAAAGCGAATCTATTCCAATCTTGGAAGCTAAAACAACAAATTGTGAAAACTCTTTGGGATCTCTGTTGCTCTCATACCCATTTCGTCCATTAACTATCCATTGGTCTGTTATACCCTCCAGGATGCAAGCGACAACGGGAGTAGCACATGCTATTGATTCTATCAAAGGGGTCCCTAAACCTTCACTAAGTGAGGTTATAGCATATACATCAGATAAATTCATCAGGTCTTCCGGATTGCTCAAAAAACCTGGCTTTAATTCCACTCTTGATTCGAGTCCATATAACTTAATCCTCCTAACTATCGCGTCAAAGTATTCCTGATCACGTTTTTCGAATGGTCCAGATTCAGACAAAGGACCCGCTAAAATAAGCTTAAATTCATTCGGCAAGTGTTTCAAAACCTCCAACAAAAATATCTGGTTTTTATTTGGATTGAACTTGCCTATACTACTGATCACCGTATCAGCCGAATTAAACTTCGTGAGCTGAATCCGCAATTGATCACGTTGACCCTGTAGGGGTTTGAATCTACTGGCATCCACGGGATTAGGTCTGGTCCATAGATTCTTGGTAACACCGTGGTTTATACACATGTCCCGAAGACGTTTCGAAATGCATATTATTTGAGTGGCCTTTGGCAAATCACACCCCCAAATCCACTTAATGAACCTCATCTCGTTTGCCCAAGGTGTCTTACGATCGGAGGTCAGTTCTAGTATAATTGGTTTCCTAAAAATCTTGGCAAATGATATAGCTGCATTGGTAACTGTTACATGGCCAAAGATATGTATGAGATCAAACTCATTTCTAGTCTTATAAAGAAACCAAAATGCCGGGAAAAATTCCCTGACATAGCTAATTCGCTGAGCAAATAATTTTTGAAGATACCCGAATATCCGAAACCTGGGACGGCTACAACTCGTTCCATATGATTTTTCACTTGAAACACGTTTGATTGACACATTATCAAACATATACGATTGTGATGTGTCAAAAGCCTCCGATCCAGTCATAACTTGAAAGTTTATACCAAACTTATTACGTAATCTTAGATAAGTCTGGTGAGCTCTGTTACCAGACCCAGAGTATTCGGGGGGATATTTACTGCTCACGACCAGAACATTCACGTCGAATATAACAATCTATTTTATGCGTCTGGGATCTAGCCCGTATAATTTCATCATGAATTCTTTTAAAACCAGCGAGTCCGTATGCCTCTTGTCAAGATCTTTGAAAACATACCTGAGAAAGCCAAATCCTTTTTCTACCGCAACTGAATGAGTCTTGTACAATCTTATATGGCGCTTAATTTGTAAGTATTTTCTTATCACTATGCCCAAGGCCGGAACGGATTGGAGGTGATTCAACAATTTCCTCCGACTCAAACCCGTACCCCACCTGCCAGTTTCCAATCGCTTCACTATAGGTTCCCGACTCCAATGAGTTAACGGACGATGGCTAGTGAACATTTCCTCAGGGTAGTTTTCAGACACGGATTTTTGATACAGATACTGGCCTTTTTTAAGTCTCAACGGAACCTTGCGCCAAAAATCCATTATTTTTCTGTCCCAAAGAGGCATAGCCCATGAGTACCCGAAGTATTCATGCTGTCGAACCAGATTAACTATATATTTCGATTGCCTCTCTTGCCATTCCCAGTGCTCATATATCGATGCTATATATTCCTCCGAACTATTCCCATCGAATTTAGTTACACTTTTGATCTTTTCTTCGGCCACAGTTCTCAATTGAGGCCTATTAATCAAATTTTCCCAAAGTGAGTAATGTTTAGTACACATCAGTTTGATAAAATCTGTTGGGTCCGAATTCAGCCTAGGATCAAATATCACCTTGAGATGATTACCCGCCACGAAATCACCCGATATCCCTGTAACAAACACCGCATCTTTGGCTGCCAAACCTTTATCCCTGATGATATTCAGACTAGGCCAGTCCCAATAATGAGGTAACGACACACCATTTGAGGCAAATTTCCAGTAGTCATGTAAATTTTCATCATTCAGCGTATCCGCCCATAAGTGCCCAGAATATTCTGTAAGACTCCAACTGTAATCGAAATCCTGCGCCACAGCACGTGCCCCGATAGCTTCTTTAGAATCCTTTTTACCGTAGGTGTAACAAATCACGTTGTTATAATGAAAGTACCTGAGCATTCCAACAACTAACTTGGAATCTAAGCCAGCGCTTAATGCAACTACCACCTGGCGACCATCAAGGAATGCAATGAAACGTCTGAAAACATCTTCCAAGATTTTAAAATATTCCGATGAAAGATCTTCTTCAGTTTCACCGGAATCATATTCACACAACCACTCATAGTACCGTTGGGTCTTTAAGAAGACTCCAGGCTTCCAAAATAATATCTCCCCCGACTGTAGCGAGCTCAATTCACTATATATCGTCAACGACCCAGAAACGAGACCAGACAAAGCTAATTCTGCAGTGGCTTCCTCGTTTAGTTCCTCCGAATCCGATGCTATCAGAGTTACGTCATCTGATATTTCAAACTTGCAGGGATCGCGACGATAAGTCAGTGGTATAGAACGTACCCGGTCAACTGCAGCGTAAAGTTGGAATCCATCCCAGGCAATAAAAGCAAAATTGCCGTCTATTCTATCCAAGAACTGAACCAGACTATTCTCACTCTCAAGATGCCTACAAACATGATCAGCAAAGGATTCACCACGTAGTACATCCCCTCCATAATAGACCCATCCCGTAGCCCAAACGGAGTAGGCTCCTGACTTAACGGACCTCCAGTCCCGTTTCTCAGAAAATTTTAGTCTTTGCCGGAGTTCGTCGGGTTTCATGCCAAATACTGCTCCATATACGATGGGTCATTGAGAGCCCGTGACACCTCGATCGATTCCCGCAGTTCATCCCATATAACCTGTAATCGATTCCTTTCGTCAAACCAGGCCTCAACAAACGAGCATCGCCTAGACAAAACTTCTCGTGCAGTCTGACTATAAGTCTCATATCCATGATTGATCAAGATGACTGGTTTACCGGTAGCAATAGCAAGCCCAAAAGTATTGGTCGAGGAATATTCAAACAAAAATGCATCGGCTGTGTCCGCAATTTCTTCAAATGACTGGGTCAGCAAATTGGCACCTAATCCATCTATAAATTCGCTGGGCACCTCAATCGATGAAGCTGGATGTGGTTTAAGGAGCATATCATATCCCCATCCTTGCATTTTATTTATCAACCTATACTGCCAGTCTATCTGAACAATATCTGGGATCATGGGGGTGAAATGAATTCTTTCTCCTGCGTAAAACATCGGCAGATACATTACCGACCTTATCTTCCTTCCAGATGTCATGCCTTTTCTCTTGTCAGAAAATATGGAGTATTCGCTCTTGTATTGGCGTTTATCATCGGGAGTGATTATGGTTGGCAACTTCGGACCAGAAATAAAGTCGGCTTGCATACCTTCCTCAAGCCCCCTCCTATTGGCTACACTCGACGTGACATAAAAGTCGCATGACTCAAATTCGAATGCACTTGGTACAGGCGTAACCAAATGGCCTTGGCCTTGAGCATGCTCAAACCCTGTATTTTCCCCACCAGTCAAACGTACAGCATTCCTTAATATGCGCGTCCATACAGAGCCTCCATGACCGGTCCATAACCTAGTCGGTACCTTATCCGGGATCGAGGTCAAATAGGTCAGCCTCGCCCCGCAATTCGATAATCCAGTGGAAAGCCAACGACTAAAATAGTCCGATATTTCCCTTGTCATCATCCCCTCAGACTTAGAAAAAGACTCATTCACAGCTGACAAAGCCTTGTCTAAAAACGTGGAGCTGATCTCAAATTCTTTTCTAAACCTTTCAGATTCTCCTAATATATTGGGGAACCATACAGATCGAGATTTCAGCCTCACTATTTGTTTTGACGCGCGCGCTTGGTGGTCTATCAAAGGTAGCCGCTGAATCGTCGTTATCCCACTAGCCTGGTCACGGCGCAGAAGCTTACCTAGACCGAGCCCATTCCATTCAAGAAACACCCGTGTATGATACAGAGTGTCTCTTCCTACACGCCGATGCTGGGGAACCCCGGAAACCAACTGCTCAAGGAGTTTTGGCACGCCAGTATTAGCAACGGAGTCTGACACAGTCTCTGGCAACAACATCGGGGCAAGAGAACTATTGGAATTAGTCTTTTGTAGTCTGAGCGATAATGCGGAAGCCCGGTACTTACCTATTATCTCAACAATTAATGGGACCATAAGTATCCTGAGCAAATCTCTCTCGAGCTGAGACGCATCCGACCTACACAAAGCAGTCAACGACTTTAAGGCCGTATCTCTCACCAAATTCAACTCGTCCCTAGAAATCGGCCAGGTGAGATCCTTGACCCCATTTTCATCAAATGCCAATTCGTTCGTATTCAATTTACGCTGTTATATTTAAACTCAATTTTTTGTAATAACTGTTAGAAGCTAAACGACAACTGAACCTACATTTTGATGTGGAAAAGAGTAACCATTCCAATATCTCAGCCACTCCTCACTGACATGTTGACTAAATTCCATGTTGCTCAGGTGACAGGAGAAAATTCTTCCTTAATTAACCCTTGTATGATCACGTCTTGATATTTTCGGTCCAGCAAGCGATGTTGTCGTAAAATCCCCTCGGTTTTATATCCCAACTTGCAGTTGCTATTGATCCCTCCGGCATTAGACGTAAATGCACCGGAAAGAACCCTGTGAAGTCCCAGAGTGAAAAAAGCGAAACTTAACAACAAACTTCTAGATTCCGTCGCAAAACCTTTGTTCCAATAGTCTTTCCGTCCTATTAATATTCCTTCCCATGCAAACTTGTGCAACCAATCAATTCCCTGGAGAGTGATATTTCCTATGTGCAAATTGGTTCTCTTGCAAACAATCGCAAAAAGAAACCTATCTTCCTTGCCCGCAAAACTTCTTACATATGACGTGACTGAATCTAACGTCTGGGGAATATTAGCTACATCTAGAAAGCGGTTGACCTCTTTATCCAAAAGCCAACCAAGATATTCTTCCGAAATAAATTTCTCTTCAAATGGAATCAAATCGACCCTTTCACCACACAGAGTTTCAAGACATTCCAAATTGACCATATTACTAAATATCCTCACATTACTTTAGAATATTCGTTGCATTTTCGACCAGATAAACGCTGACTCACACCAACAAATCAGTGATGGATAGATCTATTTATAGTAGGTAGTAGGGTAGGGCAAACCACCCATTTGAGTTTCAGGCATACTGGTACAACCTTTTACGATTGGACCAAGGTTAAAAAATTCTATAAAACTATTGATCCAGAGTCTTAAGAAGCATAGGAAAACATTATCTCTTCCATAACATCGACTATACGTTCCCTGCCTAACCCATCTGTTACATTTCGAGACAAGGATGCCACAACCCTCCGTCTCTTACACTCATTAGATAAGAGCTCAATAGTATGTATTAACAAATCAGCATCGATATTATCGGCGTCACCACAGTAGACCGCCAGCCCTAGGCGATGTAACTCCTTGGCTATAGCAACCTGATTCTCAGCAACGGAAACAACTATGATGGGTACCCCAACTAACAACATTTCAAATCCAGTAGTTCCACTTGAACATATGGCTACGTCTGCCCATTTCATATAGTGAGACAGATCAACTGAGAATTGATAGCTATTTACAGATATACCGGGTTTGCCTTCCATAGAATCTCGCAAGCCGCTTGTGGAAACATTTCCAACAATCGCAACGTCAATATTTTGGGTATCGAAGCAATCAAGAGCGCTGAGAATTTTAAGTATCACACCGGTTTGATCTATGCCCCCCATCGTGATCAGTAACTTTAGTCTATCGGATTCACAACACTCGGGATAATCTGCGTCAACAACTTCAAGAATTTTATTTCTGAAAACAAAATAGTCTGTCCCTAATAACTGTACACATCCCTTGTTGACCGTATAATCATAATAGCTACCTGTAACATTCTGATTAACGAGTACGCTGGCTTTGTATGCCACCATGTCAGAATCATCGTCAAAAATCAACAGAGGTGCGATTTCAGAAAACCTGTCAAACCATGTAGATCTCTGTTTTAGATGATATCCATCAACAACTAGAAATGTTGGACCACCCTGTACGATACGTTCAATTATCGGTTCCAAATCAACTGAGTCGTCGACCGAAACCAATTCGATATCAGGACTGGAGCTTTCCAACAGACGCTGACCCTGATTGTTTATCGACGAAAAAAACTTGACTTCCCATCCTCCGATTATCAACACTTCAGCTAACCCTATGCACCGGCTTAGGTGGCCTAACCCTACCGTGGCGTTCCCGTCAACTCGAAAAATTGCTGTCGCCACTTCTCTCTAAGTCAACCTTTGAAAACCTGGCATGGGCACATTGTCATTCAGCAACTCTCTGACTCTCCCCGCATCAATAGCAATCATGATCTCCTCTAGCACTTCGGTGAGAGAATCAGTATATGAAGCTATATGCTCTTCCGTGTGAGCGTACATAGCATAGAATAGATTCAGCGACAGGTAACCTCTACTCAACATCTTCTTCGTCAAAAGGCCGCGAACTGCGAGAGGATCCTCACACTGGAAATCCACATGGGTAAGGGCCGGCATTCCCTTCGCTGAAAGTGGAAAGCCAATGGTATTTGCGACCTCCGAGACAGATTCCTGATAAACGGTCCCAATGTGATTTAAGTGACTTGAAACATCTTCCCTAATATGCTTTTTGATAGTCGCAAGCGCAGCAGTGGGCCCAATACGTTCTGTCCAACTAGTACTGCTTATGAATGTGCTCTGAGCGGCCTCCATCACATCAGATGTACCCACCACCGCGGCCATGGCGTAACCATTGCTTATCGACTTAGCAAATACCGCAATGTCTGGATTAACACCATACTTGAGATGAATACCACCGACACATTGACGGAACCCTGTAGTGATCTCATCAAAAACAAGAACAGCATCATGCTCATTGGCTAAGCGTTTAACGCCCTCTAGAAATCCTGGGCTTGGCTCGTTGTATCTTATGGGTTCCATCACCACGGCAGCGACATTACCCCGATTAGATTCCAGTAGATTCTGAAGTTCTTCCAACTCGTTATATCGAAATGGTAAGGCGGTACCTGCAAGCCCCCTAGGCACTCCTCTAGGTTCAAGGCCTTGCAACAAGTGATGATCTAGAGCTCCTTCTGCAGAAATATTCGCTGCAAGGTACCAATCACTCCATCCATGATATCCACAGAATATGATTTTGTCCCTACCTGTATATGCTCTAGATATTCTTACCGCAACTGCCATCGCCTCCCCCCCGGATCTAGCGTACCGAACCTTATCTGCCCACGGATGAATATCACAAAGTAATTCCGCAAGTTCCACCTCCTCTGGACAATTCAACGTTGTGGCAACCCCTTTCTTTATAGCGCCGATTACGGCGTCATCAACATCGGGATCGGCATAACCCAAAATACACGCCCCAATACCCCCATAACTCAGATCCATATATGTCCTTCCGTCTATGCCTCTAACTTCACATCCCTTGGCAGAGTCATAATAACTTGGCCAATATTCCGGCAGAATATTCTCCGGTCTCTTTGATAATAATTGGGTCCCTCCGGGAATAATCCTCCTCGCCTTAGCGTAGTATTCTGATCCGGATTGAGGCTTACTAGTATTTCTTTTCAATTACATTCCTCCGTCGACCATCTTTTCTGTGAGAGATGGAATACCATATATCCCCCATCAAACAACTCATCTCCCGCTGGTGATTTTCCTAAATCTCGATCATCCATATATACCTTAAAGAAAATCGATTACTCAAATTGAGTAGCAATCCAGAACTCGATGCAATGCAGTCATTACATCACGACAATCCTCGTCGCCCATGCCGGGATAAATTGGTAAGGTCAAAATCTCATCATAAACTTGTTCTGCTACTGTACAAAGACCCAACTCGTACCCATTAGATCGGTAAGCCGAATGCCAATAAACTGGCATGTAATGAACGTGGACACCAATGTTTTCAGATCTGAGCGCCCTAAATATTGTATCCCTATCAACCTTTAAATGTTCGAGTTTTAACTTAACTATATATAAGTGATAGGCATGCCCCACTTCGCCAGAGACCGCCAATGGTTCGACGCATTTGGTCCCATTAAGGTTGTCATCAAAATAGGCCGCTATTTCCCTTCTACGTCGTAAATTTGATTCCAGCCTGTCCAACTGACTTAATGCCAATGCACAATGTATGTCCGACAATCTATAGTTGTAGCCTTGCTCAATAATGTCGTATTGGTGCCTTACATTTGACATCCTACTTTTATGGTCCTCTCCAATCCCATGATTACGAAAGCGCCGAACATATTCTGCTACTGCGCGGTCGTTAGTAATAACCGCCCCACCTTCACCAGCAGCAACATGTTTTACCGGATGAAAAGATAAGGTCGAAACATTAGACACCGAACCGATCTGATCCCCTTTATAAGTGGCACCTAGAGCATGGCTTGAGTCACTAATAAGGGCAATACCTTGTGACTCAGCCAATGAATTCAGTTCATCATAGTCACAAGGATGACCAGCAAAATCTACTGGAACAATCATCTTCGTTCTTTTAGTTATTTTTCGTTCCACATCAGAGAGATCCATAAGTAAATTGTCTGGGTTAATATCTACAAAAACAGGTCTTGCCCCACAATAAAGTACAGCGTTAGCCGTGGCCGCGAACGTTATAGCCGGGACTATCACCTCATGCCCCGGGCCAATATCCAAAGATTTCATAGCAGCATGCAGAGCCGCGGTTCCACTTGATACTACCGCCGAATATCGAGCACCGGTTTGATGCGATAATTCCTCTTCAAATCGATCTACCGAAGGCCCGGTGGTAAGGAATCCCGACCCCAAAACTTTTGTGACAGCCTCTATATCAGTTTCGCAAATTTCATGCCTGCCATACGGTAGAAAAGTTGATCGAACAGGTATACCACCTTCTGCAGCAATTGTCATACTATCCTAATCCTCGACCATTCTTACTAATTCCGACGAACTAACCCAATTGGAATTTGTATCACTCCGATATTCAAAGCCATCAACAACAGGCTCAGATTCTGGATAAATAGGAGGAGCAAACCATGGGTTGATAGGCATGATAACGTACCGATCCCCCAAATCAATCGCTGTGCGAGATTCATCACTGGAAATCAAAACTTCGTGTAGCTTTTCTCCGGGCCTAATACCAACAAATTGCTTCGAACAACCCGGAGCTATCGCCTCTGCAAGGTCCACAATACGCATACTGGAGATTTTAGGGACAAAAACTTCCGCACCCTGCATATCTGCCAAACATGAGATAACAAATTGAACTCCTTGCTCTAGAGTTATCCAAAACCTAGTCATCCTTTCATCCGTGATAGTGAGCGTACCCGTATCAGCTTGGCTCCTAAAAACAGGAATAACGCTACCTCTGCTCCCAACAACATTGCCGTACCGTACACAACTAAATCTTGTCCTGCCAATACCAGAATACGAATTCGCCTGGATGAAAAGTTTCTCTGCGCATAGCTTGGTCGCTCCATAAATGTTTATGGGATTGACAGCCTTATCTGTACTCAATGCGATGACCTTCTCGACTCCCTGGTCGATTGAAGCGTCAATAATATTTTGGGCTCCAAAAACATTAGTTTTTACTGCCTCCATAGGATTATATTCACAAGCTGGCACCTGCTTCAAAGCAGCAGCGTGGATTACATAGTCAACCCCTTGCATAGCCCTTTGAAGTCGATCTTTATCTCTGACATCACCTATGAAGAAACGGATTGAGGCCGAGTCGATTTCAGAAGCCATTTCCATTTGCTTCAACTCATCCCTACTAAAGACAATCAATTTGGCCAGATCGCTCTGCCTCAATAGTGTGTTAACAAATTTCCGCCCGAAGGACCCTGTTCCGCCCGTGATCAGCAAGGTTTTATTGTCAAAATTTGGTTTAGTCAACGTGTTAAATCCTTATAACTAGAAACTGCTTGAGATTGAATCGCCTTCTATACACACCCATTGCCACTCCCGCTATGAGCAATAAGGCCAACCTAGCAAAGACAGATACTACGAGTGGTCGAATCTTCACGCAGTATTATTGGTTCTCTCGATTAGCCCTCAAATAGTTGTCCATTTCACCAATATCCATCCAATACTCATGAATCGGAAAACCTACTACCCGATCACCCTCGATGATAAGGGCACTAATAAGGTCGGTCATATCGTAGTGTTTATCGTTAGGAATTTGATTAAGGGAAGTCCTACTAATAACATAGATGCCCGCATTCACAAAATGATGAAACGTCGGTTTTTCCTCAACAGATAAGACTATTCCATTGTCCATGCGAACAACGCCAAACGGTACAGTATATTGGTGATCCTTAACTCCAACTGTCATTGATGCAACAGAATCCTTGTGAAATTCAACCATAGATGCAAAATCGACGTCTGTCATGATATCCCCGTTAACCACTAGGAGATCTTTACTTGCTATATCTAACCAACTCAAAGCTCCCGCAGTACCCATCGGTTGATTTTCCTCTATATAGTTAATATCTACACCAATCGCAGAACCATCGCCAAAATATTCCTGGATAGATTCTCTTTTATAAAACGTGGTGATATGTATCTTAGTGACACCATACTCCTTCAATCCTAATAAGATTCTTTCTAACAAGGGCTTGCTTCCTACCTCCAGCATCGGTTTAGGTTTGTTCTTGGTGAGGGGCATCAGCCTTTTACCGAAACCACCAGCCATAATGACTGCCTCCAAATCATCGATTACATTCAAATCTATTTCTCGGTATGTCAGAACATTAACCACTCTATCTTGATCATCCAAGAGTGGGATTTGTCTTATGCCCGCCTTCGCCATAATGTTCTTAAGTTGAACTCTGTCGGTCGACTCGTGGGCACTTACAGGATTCCGAACTCTATTAGCAGCTCTCCGATCTTTTATCACACTAACTGGCTCTGATATGTCGTGCCCATCCAGAATGGCTCTCCGTAAATCACCATCCGTGATCACATCAAGCAATCTTCCTTCTTGATCAATAACAATTGCAGCCTTTATAGATTCTCTCTCTATGCAGGCCATAGCATCCTTAAACGATGCGGTAGGGGATATAAATAATCTTGAACTATTTTTCATCGACCTGAAAATGATGAGGATAAAATTTACACAAAGCTTCTTTTGCTACCTGTGCCAGCCCTTCCTCATCCTCCGGGCTCAATTTCGGATATTCTATTCCCACCATTTCAAAAGAATTATCTATCTGTGCCTTGTTAAGACTTTTTCTCGATAAATCAAACGAAGAATCACCATCTTTAATCATAAGTAGATCATTCAATCCTTTAAGAGTAGAGGTGTAGTCAGAAGCAAACCGAACTGTTGGTAGCAAATTCACGAACTGATGACATCCAAATGAAAGAACCCGTCTGCTCATATTAATAGCCTCGATAGCAGCAGTTCCAGTTATTGTTGCCGTGACTTGTGATGCCATTATCCATTCCCACGGATGTACTTTGGGGTGCGCAAGGACAACATTCGGCATCCTCCTGAGGTGTTCATAAAGCCCCTTTGATCTTATTCCAAAACTAAAAGGTTGCTCTTTCACAACCAACAAAGTATTAGCGGGTGAAGCTTTCGAGATCCAAGATATCATTTCCCAAGAATTATTAAATTCAGGGGATACTGAAAGCAATGCGACCTCTGGCTCTAAATGGAGAGGTATATATATCAATCTATACTCCTCTGAGATATCATCCGGCGTAACCCCATTCTTAACAAAGTATTTGTACATGGCCGGCCTCTTCAGAATTGGTTTATACCAACCTAAGTTAATCGCACCACGGCCTGGAGGACGTTTTCCAATACTGAGGCTTCTCCTATATAATCTTGACAGCCAGATTCTGACAAACCAGTACGTACTTTTCCTCAACCTTCTGAGCACCGTCAACAGAGCGCCATTGTAAGAATAATCGACCTTCTGGTGTAGCATTTTTGAAACAGAGACTTGTTTGTAATCAGACTGAATTGATCCACTCAACAATTGAGGGTTTTTAACATGAGTTAAGACAGCTTTACTGAGACCAGGGTTATCTGTATAGCCATTCTCCGCCCACAAATATCTATCTCCAAATTTAGCATTCACAAGGCTTAAATCAAGTACATTATTGGACTTGGCTACAAGACTTAGCACCCGTTCTATATACATACCCACCACAACGTCCGGTTTAATCTCTGCAAAAATCCTTTCGTACGTCTTAAACTGAGATAAAACGTTACGTAGTTTCTGAGAATGATTCCACCGCGCCCTTTTCAAATCAGGATGAAGATCAGCATTAAAAATATATCCCTTTCCTAATCCTCTCTCATGGGACATGATCAACGCGAAATTTTCCCCGTATTTCTTTTCTCTTTCAAGACATTCTTCCAGTAACAATTCATCCTTGATGTCATGAGTGTTATCTAAGGATGTATCGATGTTTGCAGAAAGATGAGGACTAATTTGTTGTATAAGGGATACCAATGAGGGTCTTGTTACAAAAGTAACATTGTGGTCATTAGAGAGCAAACTGCCAAGTTGAATTAAGAAGGTGGCTTTTGCGGGTGTAACTTTAATAAGTATATGTTTTTTCATATATCGTTGAAAAGCTCAAAAAAGACGGTTCTAATTTCGGGAGGCTATAATGAATTTCCTATGTCCACCCTGACTACCAGTTTTCGACTCCCATTGAGTAACAATACGTAATTCTTTGGATATAGACTCGGAAGCAGCCATCATTGCATCTTCAAAAGGATCATTGGTATCAGGAATATAGGAAGTAGATTCATAAAATAAATGACCCTTGGAACTCAGAAGACCCCTCACTTTCCTGAAGTATTCATTGCTAGAAACCCTCTCTTTGCCATCCTCAGTATAAAATGAAGCCATACTAAGAATCAGGTCATATTTAATATCAGATACAAAGTCATCAAATGTAGAATTAAAAAAAACTGCTTCGTCTGTCAACCCCAAATGCTCAGCAGTCAACCGTCCTATCCTGTTTAAATAAGGATTCCATTCCACCCCATGAGCGAGCTCGCAACGAATGGCTAACTCCACGGTGAAAAACCCAAAGTTAGACCCTATATCGAGAATTTTACTGTTTGCCTGACATAGTGAATCCAAACCATATTCCTCGATACGCTTCTCGACAGACCAACGCCGCCCAATATAATCAATACGTTCATAGGTCTGATAAGGAGTATCGAAGTTGTATGAACCTTTGTTGTGGATAATTTCTTCTTCCAAAATAGCATCGATCCTATTTTTCAGATCATTCTTAGTAAATTCAATGGGATGCACTATTTTACTCCTTCGTTGTGAACGCATTGCCCGAACGGAATATCCTATCGGTTAAATCCTCATTCATACCTACAAGCACATAGTAAAACTTATCAATTCGCTCAAATAACCAAGATCTTGTACTAAACTTATGCTAAGACCTGCGGACAATGTTTGTGATCGTAAAGTGCACAACAGTGGCAACGTTTTTGGTCGATATCCTATATATGCTAATGGGGGTCGTAAGACTTAGCAGACAATATGGCAATATGCTTTAATACGGGATGAATTATGTAGTAGGTCGTACCATTGCCTGGCTCTTGAGGTGTTTTCGACAGATTGCCTGTTCTTTCATAACTCGTCAGCATTTGGGAAGCAAGTTCTGCCCTGATGTACGGATCAAAGAGCAGATCGATTTCCCTACGATCTCTCGGGGGATCAAATAATTTTTTCACAATTATTGGACCCGTATCAATCTTTCTATCTAAAACAAAACCTGTTACTCCACATACCCCATCATTCAACAACGAGTAATATAGAGTGGTACTTCCTCTATACTCTGGAAGTATTCCAGGATGAATGTGCAGAAACGTTTTGCCAAACCCAAGGATTCTCTTCCTGAGTATTGCCCCGCTTGGCCCGGAATATAATACTAAAGGCAAATCATTTTCCTGAACAGCTCTGCATACAATATCTGAGTTAGGGTCTAGTGAATCTAAGATTTTATAAGGGATAGAATAATCTTCTAGTAGATCTTTGACCGTGGCTTCCGTAGATAGACCCCTGTATAAATCAGGTAGTTTACCTTGCTCCGAAACGGCACGGTTTTCACTAGTTTTGACCCTACCGTCTTCCATATAAAAAACAAACGCCGGGAGCACCCCATTTCTTTTCATATTTTGAAGATAAAAGCTGGTCCTGATTGATGAGACCGCCAGCATACTTAAGTCAGCTATCGCATTATTCAATTTGATGTGTCACAACTCAATTAAATGCTCTGCCAAAAGACTCTTAATACAAGCTACTTCGCCCTGAACCGAAAGGATCACGTAAATCATATCAGGTAAGGCTTCAATCATTTCATAATGTGAACATAGAAAGTCGTTCAACTTTAAAACAGTATTAAGTAATTTCAGATCATGAGTTTCATGGTATTTCGTCATAAGAGCTATAGAAAGTAGCGCATACGTCGCCATTGAAGCGGGTTCGTCCGACCCCGGTTTCATGCCTGAGGTATAAATAGAAAATAATTTCTTGTTGACCTCAAATCGTCTCAGGAAACCCATTATTTGTGCATTATAATCTTGATTGGAAACCGCCTCTCCTTCAACAATAGTTTTCGTGGCCGCGAAAAGAACCGTCTCAGAATTGACTAAGGAAACTGCCTCCTTAAATTCAGATCCAGAAACCGTGCAATCTTGTGTATATTCTTTATGTAAATAAGCAATCCTCTTCTTAACAGGAGAACTCAATAAATTATCGATCCTAGTTATCCAGTTAGGTATCTTATCAGCCTGACTAATTTCTTCCCCCGCCAGATATCTAGCTGACACTTCAATGAATTTATGCTCATATAACAAGCTGTGATGTTCTCTTGAAGCCACATATGAGTTTAGGAAATCGATGCCCTGGTAAGACGTGTACATATAGGCTTTAGAATCGGATACAATGCTTGGCCCAATATATTGATAGGCTGACCTCAATCGACTCACGAGATAAACCCCAATCGATCAACTGCTTCAATTATCTTATTGGCTGGATCTTCATAAGATTCAAGGCAGACGTTATTATCAATAACTAGATGCGGATTAGAGGGAGGAGAAAATTCTAAGTCAACTCCCACCACGTCCTTAATATCACCTCGTAATGCTTTTTCATACAGCCCCTTTTTATCTCTCGTCTTCAACACCTCCATTGATACCGACAAAAATACTTCAAAATAGTTAGTTATATTTTGCCTATTCCAAATCCTTGATTCCTCGAATATGGATAGAATTGCACAGACAACATCTATACCTTGAGAGTCCAGGAATTTACAGAACTTGGAGATCCTATCAGCATTCCTCCTACGATCTACTAAACTATGTCCAAGATCATTTCCCATGATCTGCCGTATTTCATCACCATCAATAAATACAACATTGGGCTTCCGAGTCTTAATTAATTTAAATACTTCTCTTCCAATGGAAGTCTTACCTGAACCTGATAGGCCCACTAGCCAGATGACCATATACTCCCCTTACACATCACCTGTTGATCCTCAGGATTCCATCATTATTTTCAACTATTTCATTGGCGATTTCATAATCCTTTATCGAATCCACTTCAACCCAGCCCCCACTCACCGGCACCTCCTTAACAGGATGCCCTAAAGTGATAAGACATTGGAGAACATCCGTCATATATAGATCATCAAATTTTTTTATAGTTGACGAATCACTAAAGAAGGGCTTCTCAAACATCGATTCCAAGCTATCCACAAGATACTTAACCCCGTTTGCTCTAAAAACAGTGAGGCCTATATATTGACCTTGGATTTCTTCGATATTTTGGGTTCTCTGTCCAATTTCAGTAATAAACCCATCCTTAGCAACTTTAAAGGATTCAGCATCATCTAACACATCTTCAAACCGCCTCTCCCAATAAGGCTTCCAATCCTTATCAACAATCACTCCTATCTCATCCCCCCCAGTGAGTAAACTCTCTAAAACCTCAGGTTGATAGAGTATGTCTCCATATGAAACTATGAAACCTTCATCAAAATAATCCAATGCACACCACAGCGTAGCAACCATATTCGAGTGGAGATAATTTTCGTTGTCTATATACTGAAGTCCCGGCCTATTAATCTGATGCGACATATGGCCTCGGACGACAATAATTTCCTGTATACCCACACTCCGTGCCACCTGTATCTGCCAATCTAAAATTGATCTTCCACTGACCGGTACCATTACCTTAGGCATACTATCCGTGAGCGGCGACAACCGAGACCCAGTACCTGCGGCTAATATTATTAACTTCACAATAGTAATTTAAACAGCCGACAACCATCTTTTAATCAATAATTCATCGGTGGCAGTATCAAATCCAGCTCTTTCTGGATGCCATTGAACACCCAAGATGGGAAGATCAGGATGGAACAAACCCTCGACAATACCATCTTCAGTTACGGCAAAAGGCTCCAGTTCACTGGAAACAGTGGAAATATGAACGGCATGATTGTGAAACGAATTAGTTAAAATACGCTTTCTGCCAAAGTAGTCTGAAAAATCTGGGTCAACGATGCTCAACTCATGACTGTTTGCTACGTGCATGTCAGCGCCGCCACATAGATTTGTCGTGTCCCTAACGATGGTCCCCCCAAAAAAGACATTTATGATTTGCATTCCTCTACAAACACCAAGCAGTGGTATCCTATCTTTTACAGCACGTTCGATGATCTGAAATTCGGTCTTATCGCGCAATTCACTAACATCTCCCTGATCCTGGAATTCGTCGGTTACCCCAACCGAACCTACGTTGTTGCCCCCCGTCAGCAAAAATGCGTCCACACCAACGTCATTGAAACCCAGGTTAACTCCAAATGGCGTATTAGGAATTAGAACAGGTGTCAACCCTAGTTTGCCCAAAAAATTCAACCAATCATGACTGATAGCGTCCCGCATTTCCTTGTGAGGGAAACTCTCGACCACTCTCATTGAAACCCCCACAGTCAACATCAGCTTATTACGTTAATCCGATGTCCCGCGCAATCAAGCTCTATAAGCCTACCCGTCCTAACCTGACTAGCTATGATTTCGCCACAGCCTATCGCGGCAGGAATTCCCATTTCTGCCGAACGTATTGACATATGGGATGCTATCCCGCCATATTCCGTGATTAACCCAGAAATGCCCTTGCCAAAAATCCAATCATACCCAGGGTCTGCACCCTGAATGAATACTATGCGTCCCTCTACATTACGATTAGCCCCTTGATAAGTAACCTCCGAAACTTCTGAGACCACTCTTTTTTGTGTAATATAATTTGGGGTAGAAGGTACCAACTCAAATGAATAGACGTCATCCCGCGATCGTATAACAGGCGGCAGCTTTAATGATTGGTGCACCTGATGTCTCTTTCGATTCAAAGTTGCTATCCTTTTCAACTCCGACCGACTTGTACTAGACGGGTTAACAGCAGATACATTCAATATCTGTTCCAACGGTATATAGGACATATCATCTCTAGAAAGGTCCAAAAGTTCTCCAAATTCCACTAACATAGTGAGTACAGCATTGATATTTTTTGTAAATTCAAATTTAAGTTTTTCTCGTGCAGGGATAGTCTTGGACACAAACAATATAAAATCATCAACATTAAACGAGAACCCTGATTCACTTATCAATGAAGCTATTTGTCTTTCATATTTTCCAAGGAACGTTCGAAATTCGTGAGAGCTTTTTAGTGAATAATCACGACGATTCTCTTGTGACTGTGTAGAGATGTAAGTTGCTGCATCTTCCATATAATTCGAAGAGGTGATTTCATATGTACCTGGTCTTAGATGACCATATTTTTCTAGAAAATGCTCTTTTGAAATAACTTCATCATCAACCTTTTGAAGATCTTCCCCAATACCACTCGCAACAGTAGGTAACATTGACATCATCAAGTCGTAATCATGGGGCTCAATAACATTGCGACTCTTCAGAGAATCCAAAAACACAGAGGCGATAAATGAATATCTAGCCATTACGGCAAAAGGTACAGTGCCATATGTCATACAATCCCTGAGAAGAAAACGTACGGTGTGTGCAATTGAAGTGAACGAAGAAGAATTCACAGCAGTTAAAGCAGCCTGTCTTCTAGAATTCATCAATTCTATCTTTGCCCACTGATCTGTCATATTGCTAAGAGCGTCTGATACACACCTATCAGTATGACTGCGTAAACATCCTTGTAATCGCCCTACATCATCAAAATCAAATCCACCATCCATCAACCTTTTTCTTGTGTCATCAAAGTTGAAATCTGCGCAAGTTACTGCGATTTCAAATTCAACTTTATCTTGCAACTCTGGTTGTTTGAAAAGCTTATTCAAATAGTAATCTACAAGCCTTGTCCTCAAATTTTCTTCCACATCAGCTGGTATAAAAGAGTTAAAGCTAACCCTACAATCTATGTAGGTATGCCCTGCTAAGGAAACCAGTAATGGGAAAGGACTTACATCAGTATAACCACACAACACCCTCGCCTTCGACCATGACTCATCTGTTATCAGATATCTGTATATAGAAGCTGATAACGGACGGGGGCAAACTCCAATCATCTCTGCTGGATTCCAATCTGGCATATTTGCCAAAACGTTTCTCTTCCCAGGCAGAATAAAGTGAGATTTCAAAAAACCCCCGGCATTCTCCCAAACTTGATCAAGTTCAGCATGGAAATCCTCATCAATTGACATTGGAGACCCACCCATAGAAGTCAATGGCCTAATCTGAAATATATAGAATTTGCCGGCACCGTCTATACTAAACTCGATATCTAGCGAATCGTGACCGGACAGATCTTCTATCTCCTTAATCGCCTCTATTAGTGCACAAATATTAGGGTCTGAAATTTTCCCATTACCACCAGGTTTGACCACTATTTGTGTCTTGAGATTACTCCCACTCCCTGAAGTAACTGTATCAGTGTACTTTGTTACATCATCGTAATTTACAATCCAATATGGTGACCCGGTTTCGGGATCTCTCGTGAGCACGACCCCACTTAAAGTAACATCCTCAATTTGTTGTTGGACAAAAACGGCATCCTCTGAATTGAAAGGTCGATCTTTGCTAAAGCTCTGTATAACAGAATTAACAGCCCTATTAAGCGCTGAAGCGTTCGTCGATTCTACCCCCAACACACTCCTGAATTTACCGGCCATTGATTGATCCCAACGATCCTCACTGGTAGCGCTACTACGCACAACCAGTTTCCCAGTTCTGAATTTATCCGCCACATTTTGAGATATCCCTATCGGATCTCTCTGCCATTCCCCGACGGTAAAACCTATTTGCTCCAAGATACAGGACCTTTTTACAATAGGCCTGAGGCGTTCTAATGTCTCAGACTTTGTGCCAAAAACAAAATTTGACACCTCTCTATGATGAGTAATTCTCGCGCTATGATCACCGGCATCTACCTTTTTGTAGGGCATGTCAAGATTACTCAATAATTCAAGTAGCGTTGAATTAGATTCCGACGGCGTACACTCTATTTGGCGACCCAGTAATTCAGCCGCTTTAGCAGAAAGTTTTACTATACCAGCCCATTCAGGTTCTTCGTGTTCCGTTTTGCCAACGTCTTTAGCAGAATTAATGCCAACAACTATGTCATCTACCTCATCAATTAACCTACTCATGAATTGCAATCTGACCAATATGTCAGACCTAATTATCAAACACGAGTCACTTAATTCTCTAGTAGCTATTTTGAGCGCACCAACATCATTAGATGAGAACCAGTCACGGTTGAAATAAAATCTTAGCCCAGAATATTCGTTTACAACTTTCTCAATGTGGTATCCGCCTATGAAAATCACGTCGGTTATGCCTACTCTGTTTAGCATCGATATGGTCCAATCAAGTACCGTCTTTCCTTGTCCATCATGTAGTAATGCAATAGGATAACTCTTACTGCTATCCAATCTCTGAATCCCTCTGTCAGACCCCAAAATTATTGCTTTCATAACCTTAATGTTTAGTAAAGATTTGATAAAACCCTAAGTGGACCAAAATCCTCAATTTATGAGCCATATTAAAGCAAAAACATGTCCAACATAAATTACTCATACCGATTTTTCTTCAGGTGCCCTGACAGTATTTGCATGTCGGCTAGTCCTATGAACGCTCAATAGCCTGTTAGCCAACTCAAACTGACTGATAATTTTCAGAATTCCATCTACCACCATGATCAATACTACTACTCCGAAAACGTATTCCCTCAGACCATCTATCGTCGCTAGTATCAAAGCAATCAAAATGGAGTCGAAAAGAACATCACTAGGTAGCTGCGGAATAATCGCTTTGGAATCAAGATCTTTTATCTGGGCTAACCATTCAACACTCTTAAGAGTATCCGCCCTGTACCACTCTCTATGAAAACTGAACCTAGCTCGGATATATTCAGCAAACAACCAGAAAAATCCTGTCGATAGACCTCCACACAACAGAAATATCTTATCGGTACTCAAATATAGGGACATACCATAGAAAATCGGCATTATAGATATGACCAAAGCATCAACCGCCCCATCAAGAAATTTGCCAAAATAAGTGGCCTTGTCATTCGCCCTGGCAATATTGCCGTCGACAGCATCAAGGACAACAGCAAACTGGTATATGAGACTTCCAACGAGCCACCATATCCACGTACCAGGTAGCAACAATAACAAACCCAGCAGGGAAAATATCAAGCCAAGCACTGTTACCAAATTCGGTGTCAGGCCAAGCATTAGAAAAAATGGTGTAATAAGAAATGACACCGGCCTTATCCAGTATCGCCATAAAAACCCTGTTTGACTGGTATGATCAAAATTGTCTTTAGCTCTGTTGTAAGTACGCGAATAATTTACGTAAAATAGCCTAAACATTTCAATCAACTCATCACACAATCAATAGCTATCTTTGTCATAGATAACAACCACCTATAAGGGTACAACGAGGTCAATAGAAATTAACTGTAAGCCTAGGGAACAGGCAACTTCCAAAACCCCAATAAATTGACATTGCAGTTAGGTTCCAGATCCTGCAAAATAACTCTCCAGAACGCTTTCCCTCACCGTATCCAAAGTACAACAATGTATACCACCACTTATCAAATACGAATGTCGGAACTTTGTCGGTACGACCGTAAAACCATACTGTTCCAAAGTCTTGATAAGGTTGATTTGACGATCGTCTACTATCACTGTATTGGGATCAAGAGACAAGAAATTCATGCCAATCCATTTGGACGATATTGATCCAAGATTACTCTCAATGCCCATACTTAGGAGCTCATTATAGATTGGCAATCTCACCTTATGGTGGAACTCTTGAGTAGCCTCTGGAATAGGTTCAATATCATGAAAATATATCTTTTCCCATTCATCAAAAATAGCCGGGCAGTTGCTAGTATCTACCCGATCTCCGTTCAACAAAACTAATCCTGGCCGAAGACATAAGACTGTAGAATCAATATGGCTCGACTTGTAAATCTTATCGGTGGTATGGACTTTATATTCTTCCCCTAAAATATGCTGCAGCCATCTTGCTCCTAGATAATTGCCAGATCGAGACACAAGATAAAGTAGGTCAGTACCCATACGAACAGTATTAGCAGCCTCAAATAAGATTTCATCTTCCATAAGCTTCACATATTTTTGGCCATCGTCATATTGATCTCGACCATCCTCCATATATGAGGTCATGTGTTCAGAACTAAATCGTGGTTTAGGACTCGATACCCAACGAAATCCATTTTCTTTCATATATTCATAAAATATGTCATACAATCCGATAGGTTCAAAGAAACGGTGTTGCTCCTGCGATGGTGATTCTATGACCATGTCACCAACAACCAAATGTAAATCCCTCATGTTATATATATGCTCCGCTGCTCCAGCTATAAATGGAGTCTGGAATTCGACCCCCACAGAGTCTAAATTAGGGCGGTGCACCTTCACATTGAAATCCTCGAATATCTTGTTCAAACCTTCAAGATCTTCAGACACCTCATCGGATAACCATTTCGGGTAGGCCTGAGCGCTAAGATCTTTGGCCTTATTCAATACATTTTCAGTCGGGATTTTATTGGACAAAAACCTAAGCGACGCTGGCCCCTCGGCTCTTCCAAGTATCACCTCCTTCAAAGTATCCCATTCATTATGACTATTTATTTTCATTATCGCTCTACATTCCTCCTTTTTGGGATCCAGACGTTATCATCTGCAAAATGTTTGCATGATCCTCTCTATTAAGTTCCAAATTATTGGACTCGTAATCTGAGGACTGCGGTGTAAAACAATTATTGGCGCGAAACCCACAAATGATCCCCAATTTCCGTAGTATCTCAAGAGTCTCATGATTGTAAGAATCCGCCGGATGTGCCATGGCTAACACTTCAGACTCACATACTTTTTGGATGTGGTGAAGATTTCTACGATATTCATTCCATTGATCTTGGTAGGGCAGTGTAGCGATCACCATAGGATGGGAGTAGGAATGCAGTCCAATGACATGTCCGAGATGACGTAGTTCCAACAGATTCTCATTGGTCATCCACATATGCCGACCTAAATCTTCTTCTTCGATCCCATAATCCTGAATGATTTGATCCATGAAGCCCTCAAAGGACTTCGGCGTTAAAACCTGATCTCTAATTATTCGGAATTTTGCGTCTTCAGTGGAGTAAAACGGTGCTGCTGAAATTACTTTGTTCAAACTCCGCTCATTGATCAATGTCAAAGCTTTATTTGAAAAAGGCGATTTATCCACTTTTTCGAAAAACAATTCATAAAATTCGTTTATCTCATCGAAATAGGAACACCGGAAACGCCGATACATCTCGAATTTTGATCGAAAACCCTCAAACACACTGGAATAAATGAACCAGAATGCTTGGATCCCATACTCCTCCATAACTGGTAGAGCAACTTCAAACTGGCACAATAAAGAGTCATCGAACGTGAGGCATATATCCTCATTTTTCAGCTGATGTGAACTTAATCGACCCAACCATTCATAAGGCGTTATAATTCTTTCCGGGCCAATATATTCAATGATCTGCCTAAACTCCGCCGCCGAAATAGATCCTTGACCACGCAAATGGCGTCCACCATCATGAAGATGGTGAAACATTACCCCATGGGGACCGGATACCTGATATTTCAGAACGTTGTGATCTCCCTCATAGCTAGATACCTATCACGCAGCAATGTCGTGTTGTTATGGCTCAAACTATGTATCCCTGTGTGCTGTAATGATGTAGATTTGACTTCATCCAAGATATCGTTTTAGAAACACCATTTTCAATGGACACTTTGGGTAGCCATGCTAGTAACTTGCCAGCTTCCTCAGAATTCGATATCAACCTATCTACTTCGCTGCTATTTGGCCTTATACGTTGGTTATCCCGTTTCACTGTGGAGTCAGAATTCGTCAACTTTATACAAATATTCACTAACTCTTCCACGGAATAATCCATCCCTGTGCCAAGTTGAATGGTCTTACCTTCCACTCCATTGGCATTAAATGCCTTAACGAACCCATCTACGGTATCAGACACATATGTCATATCGCGGCGAGGCCACAAAGATCCCAATTTTATCTCTTTTTGATTGTTTAAAATCTGGGTTAAGACTGTAGGCAATATAGCCTTGTTAGATTGTCTGGGTCCATATGTGTTGAAGGGTCTCAATATCACAGCCGGCAATTCATAACTGTAAAAAAAACTCTCTGCCAACTTGTCAGCCGCTATCTTAGATGCCGCGTATGGCGATTGAGCCTTAAGAGGATGGTTAGAAAATATTGGGACAGATTTCGGTGATCCATACACCTCACTACTGGACGTTTGTATAAATCTTTGGCAGCCGTACCTTACAGCAGCTTCCAGCATATTTAAAGTGCCGAAAACGTTAGTGTCTATAAAGGAACGCGGCGATTGAAACGAATACGGAACAGAAATCAAGGCAGCGAGATGTGCTATGTAATCACATCCTTTAACAAAAGCTTCCGCCGATCTGGCATCCCTTATATCACCGGTGACTATCTCAACAGCTTCTGCGGTTCTTGGTTCCATGTCCTTTAACCAGCCTATGGAATCTGAGGAATTATACAACGCTGTCGCCCTCACTTCCCAACCATCTTTAACCAACCGTTCTACGAGATGGCTACCTATAAATCCATCAGCTCCTGTCACCAGGACTTTCTTATTATTCACTCGTTGTCACTAAGATGTTCACTGTAAACAGAGTTAATTTTTCCCTGTAGCATTAGTTCTATTATTTCCATGTTGAATAAATCATCAGCTTCAATAGCTCGTTGCCTTGGAACAATGTACCCCCCCCACTTACCTGTATGCAGATGCGACACCTTATCCATACTTGACCTACGATATGCAAATACCGAACCACTAACTCCGTAGGACTTAGGTGCATCCTGGCGTCTGATTACACCATGTGCAGTTTCCTTGCTTAAACTGATCTGTTCTTTCTTTTCAGGATCGTTATCAATAAACTCCACCATGGTGTAATAGGGATTCAACTCCGGAATATACACCGTCACCGCAGCGTCGAATTCTCGATTTCCGTGCAACAGTTTTATAACCCCGCCGATATCTTCTGGCTGACGTTGGGGGACCGTCACATCCAAATCTACTACGACATCGGGAAAGAACCCATCATTATTTTCTACATACCGAGTGGCATGGAGTATGGCATCTATCTTAGGAGACACATCCGTGCTATATTCTGCTGGTCTATTAAACGGCACATCTACCCCCAAACCTCTCACCAAATCTGCAATCTCTTTGCTATCAGTCGTCACAATGAATTGATCTATCGAACTGCAACGAATGGCACAATCAATCGTATACTCAATTAGTGGACGACCGTTGATACGGTAAACATTCTTACCCTTAATCCCCTTAGATCCTCCTCTTGCGCAAATTGTCGCCAGAACTTTAGGATCTTTATACATCTTTCTAATACGTCATCTTTTTCTGTACAAGTTTCTTATCAAGATCAACAGTTGCCAATACATTCACGATTTTCGATCCAGTATCACCGTTCCCGTATGGATTATCGCATCCCGCAACTCTAGCCTGGAACTCCGAATCATCCATACAGGCCTCAATAGCATTGATGATCTCATCAGAGTCATAACCTACGTCAATAACATTCTCAGCTCTCATCCTCCCCCTTTGCCTACTACCAATGTTGATACAGGGGCATTTGAACGCAGCTGTCTCTTTAATCCCACTAGATGAATTGCCAATACAGATGTCGCTCACGTTTAATAGACCGTGATATCTATACCGGCCGAGGTTCTCTATCACCCTTATGAAAGGCAGTTTTTTCTTCTCAAACAACCTTATTTCTTCGATGATACTCCGACCTCCTGCATCATTATTGGGATAGGTGATTACAGACTGAAACCCCCACCTATTCCCCGCGGCTTCGAGGGCAGCCAAGGAGGAATTAATCTGCTGTGCGGCCTCAGAAAATTCGGTGGGGACGGCATGTTGTGTAAAAGCCAAGATTGGCAATTCTCTATCCAGATCCAAGAATGAATATATCTCCTCGGGAGCAGCAAAGCTACCTTCCCTTATAAGATCTATTGTGGGGTAACCAACATCATGAACTCTCCAGGGCTCCTCGCCCATTGCTAAAACTCGTTCTTGGGCAGATAAATTTGTGGTGAAATGTATGTGTGCTAACTTCGTCATAGCGTGCCTGACCGAGTCATCTAAAGCACCACCATCCGTGTAATCTCCCCCTTCCACATGAGCTGTCGGAATCCCCATTTGAGTACCAGCAATCAAAGCAGCAAATCCTTCAAATCTGTCCGCATATACGACTAGGATATCTGGCACCATAGATTTTAGAGCCTCGCTGACTCCCATAACACCCGAACCTATTGCGGAAGCAGTTGAATATATATGATCCGTCTCTAGATCAAGTTCAATCTCAGTATCGACCACAAAACCATCCTTTCGGATTTCATCCAATGTATCACCAAATTCACCTTTCAAATGGGCTCCGGCGACAATCAACTTGTAGTTCAATCTCTCGTCTTTGTCAATTGCTCTTATGATAGGGTACTGAAGCCCATATTCAGCACGATTGCCAGTAAAGACAGCGATTGTCCTCTTGTTATGACCGCTCATAATATTGCTCTCGGATTAACTCGTTTAAGCCAAGTTCAAGGTCCACTAAAGGGTCCCAATCTATAGCGTCTCGAAGTTTGTTGTTGTTCAAAACCAGCTTTGATTTACTGTCACGTTTTTCTCTCGGCACCTCACCATTAAGACCCATCTTGACACTATGTCGATTGCCACTAAGTTTGACCACCAAATCTGCTACGTCACCAACGGAATACCCGATGTTAGTAGAAATATTGAACTCATTCCAGTAACCCAAGTTTTTGCTCTTCAACAAGCCGATAATCGCACTGGACACATCATTGACGTGAATGAAGTCCCTAACTGGACCAGGGTCCTTTATAAAAATATCCTGACCTCTCGCTACCTGTTGGATTAAACCGCCGATTAAGGTAAATGCCTTGCTATTTGGCCCATATACATTCGCCAACCTGATCACCAACACCTCACAGCTCAATCCTTGAGTGACAACTCGAGCTGACAATTCACCTGCCAACTTACTAAAAGCATAATCTGACTCCGGTCTCAGCTCCGCAGATTCTGTCAAAGGTTCCTCTGAATTGTTACCATAGACATAAGCCGTAGAAGCAATGATCAATCTTCTGATCCCCGCTTCAACGCAAGCTCTAGCTATATTAGTTGTACCAAAAACATTAGTAGATAAATATTGGGACGATCGATTATCAGCGTTGTCGTTTCGGGTTTCCGCGGCCAAATGAACTACGCTACTACATCCGTCGAAGACTCTTCGCAACGCTGCAAGATCTCTAATATCAGCTGAGTCAGTCTCAACCAGACCAGATGCCAACCTACAATCCTGATGAGAATTCGGTCGGCGAACCGCCCTAACCTTTAGAGACCCATCTAACACGATGTCTTCTATAAGCCTAGACCCTATTTGCCCAAAGGCCCCTGTGACACATATTGTTTCAGTCAAGACAGTACTGGATGGTGCTTTCAGAAAATATCATCGTATCTCAATTGAGTGTTGGCCGATACATCTTTTTTGACCTTACGACCCAACATGTTCTCAAATTCCTCTGCTGGGATCTGGCCAGTACCTGGTCTCTTGACCCATATATTACTCTGATCCAATACTTCATCTTTAGCTATGTCTCGGATAGAGACTACAGACGCATAGGCAAAATCAATAGTCGGTTGTTCGTCAGATAAGATAGTCTTGGTTCCCCCTGACGCCCTGAATATCGCGTTAACCCCAATGATGAGATCTCTCAACTCCTCTGTGTCGAGAGATATAGGAACATCAGGCCCAGGCCATGATTTATCAGAAGTAAAGTGCTTTTCAATAGCACATGCACCTAAAGCAACCGCAGCAAAACTGGTGTAATTGCCCATTGAGTGATCACTTAACCCAATAATCGCGTCCGGAAACGAATCACGCAATTGACTCATACCACCCAGTCTAACCTTTTCGTATGGAGTTGGATACATTGAGGTGCAGTGGTTAAGAAGGAAAGGAACGCCTTCACCACGTAGAATCTCCACCGCTGGTGCTATCGACTTAAGATCATTCATGCCAGTACTTAAAAGAACTGGTTTACCATATGAGGCTATGTGTTTTACTAGGGGGTAATTATTGCATTCTCCAGACCCAATTTTATAAGCTGACACACCCATTTTTTCCAGTCGTTCAGCGGCTGCCCTGGAGAAGGGAGTCGACAGGTAAATCATACCTTTTGATTCAACATATTCCTTTAATAGGATCTCTTGGTCTGCACTAAACGAACACCGAACTATTATCTCCCAAATTGACTCAGTAGTATTTCCCGGAATAACATCGTTGGGTATCATTTCATCTTCAACCACGTGACACTGAAATTTGACACACTCGCACCCAGCTGACGCAGCATCATCCACCATCTGAATAGCTTTCTCGTACTCACCTTCATGATTTATGCCAATTTCTGCAATCACCAATGGTGGCTCATCAGGACCTATATTTCTACCTTCGATCTCAAATTTCCGCATATCTATTCACCTCGTACTAGTCACGACGTTAAAACTGACCATTTGAAGTAACTCAAAACTTCCCATATATACTTGCATTTTTCTATTAACAATTAGGCGACTACTTGGATCTTGGCATCATTCCTGTCTCTGCCCCTGGATATTTCCAAATGGTGAAACTATGGCGCCAAGGATAAGTCCGACTTAAAATGTTCCACGGTTCTGCTCAATCCATCTGGGAAAGTTACAGAAGGGGCCCAATCAAGCAGTTGATTTGCCCTTGTTATATCCGGTCTACGTACCCTGGGATCATCTGTAGGTAAATCAGTAAATATTATGTCGCTGGCGCTTTGAATCATCTCTCTTACCATGTTCGCCATGTCTAAGATTGTTATCTCATCTGGGTTACCTAGATTTACCAACCTCGAGTCAACATCACCCAGTTCCACAGCCGGCACCTGCAGGAGCCGAAATATGCCCTCGACCAAGTCGTCTACATAGCAAAAGGATCTAGTCTGCGATCCGTTTCCATACACGGTCATATCATCGTTTTTTAACGCTTGAGTGATAAAGTTTGGCAAGGCGCGCCCATCATGTGGCCTCATACGTGGGCCATAGGTATTAAATATCCTGACGATTCTGGCATCAACAGCATGTTCTCTGTAGTAAGCCATGGTTATCGCCTCTGCAAACCTTTTAGCTTCATCATAGACGCTTCTAGGACCTACAGGATTCACATTTCCCCAATATTTTTCTTGTTGAGGGGACTCCAAAGGATCTCCATATACCTCGGATGTAGAAGCTAGCAAGAATCTAGCCTTTTTGGATCTCGCCAAGCCCAACGCATTTAACGTACCAATAGCACCCACTTTTAAAGTATGAATTGGATTCAATGCATAATCCCGGGGGCTAGCAGGACTGGCAAAATGGAGTATGTAATCAATTTCCTCACCAATCGAAATGTGATCCGTGACATTGGATTCGAAAAAACGAAAGTCAGCATTATCCATCAAATGTTGTAAATTAGATACACGCCCGGTAAGAAAATTATCTAGACATAGCACTCTCATGCCTTCTGCTATCAAACGATCACAAATATGCGATCCTAGAAATCCTGAGCCCCCCGTGACCAAAGCTGTTTTCAAACGTACATCACTCCTCACGTAGTGTCGCTCGAAGAATATCGACCCGTACCCCTATATAAAAACCCCATATCTATGATTTTTTGAGCATCAAGCATGTTCCTAACATCCAGAATCAAGGGGCACGACATCGACTTGTAAAGATTGGCAAAATCAACTTCTCTGTATTGCCCCCATTCAGTAGCAATTACCACCGCGTGGGCGCTGGTCGCGGCTTCTTCCGGACTCTCATGATAGGCTATGTTCTCGCCGACTGGAAATAAGGAGGCGAAATTATCTGACGATTCCGGATCATGCAACCTAACCATCGTCTTTTCATCAAGCAACTTTTCCACCAGAGAAATTGATGGGGATTCTCGAACGTCATCTGTTTCCGGTTTGAATGAAAGCCCCCAAATGGCTATAGTTTTCCCAGCAAGTACTCCTAGACTTTCTCTTAATTTATCAATTACCTTTTCCGGTCTTGCTTCATTTATTTGAGTTACCGATTTAAATATGGCCATGTCTACACCGAGGTCATCACCTATCTTGTAGAACGCCTTGATATCTTTAGGAAGGCAATAACCACCAAATCCCATACCGGCGTTCAGGAAACTTGAACCGATCCTCGGATCCATTCCCATCCCTTTGGACACTTGAGCTACATCTGCTCCAACCTTTTCACAAATATCAGCCACTGTGTTTATAAAAGAAATTTTTGTCGCAAGAAAGCTATTTGATGCATGCTTTATAAGCTCTGCTGTATTGAGATCTGTGATCACAAATCGTTCATTATCCTTACTTACTTCTTTCTCAAGACATCCGCTCATTCTAGCTATGAGAGATGCATAAATTTCTACCAGTACGCTACGGGCTCTTTCCGATTCAACACCCAGTACAATCCTCTCAGGATTAAAAAAGTCTCGTAACCCAGTCCCTTCTCGTAGAAATTCCGGATTCACGGCGACCTCAATAACCACTGAGTCACGAGCATACTCTCGCATACTCTCTTTAAGTTTCTGGGCTGTAGAAACTGGTGTAGTGCTTTTTTCCACCACCAACTTATCTGAGTAGGATTCAGCTGCTATCATCCTACCAACAATTTCTATCTGAGAAAGATCGGCAGATCCATCATTGTTCTGAGGCGTCCCAACACATACAAATATCACATCACTCTTTGAGATCGATTCCTTTACACTCTCCGCGACCTGAAAACTCCCGTTAGAAAGCGTGTTTGTTAAAATTTCATGCAACCCCGGTTCATAGAATGGCGGGATTCCTGCACGTATTAAGTCGGCCTTAACATCATCATCATCTGCCCCAATCACCCTCAAACCAAGGTCGGCAAACCCCACGGCAGTAGGTAAACCAACGTGGCCAAGCCCAAGAACTCCGATTGTGAGACGATGTTTCATACGATCCCCTCTGTTAACACAAAGATTAAAATCCACACAGCTTCAGAGTTTTACGACCTCACAGTCAAGAATTAACCCTTGAGTAGAATTCCTAGTATCAATCAACAAGTCACAATGAGAGCCAATAAACTGTAGGTCGTAGGAATCATGATTAGACACTATTATCAAGGCATCACACGACTTCAATATTTGTTCGGACAGGACACAGGACTGTAGGGCAGGGTATCTATCTACCTTTATTTCGGGCACAAAAGGATCATGATATTTTACAACTCCTCCTCCGTCTAAAAACAACTCTAATATCTCTAATGCTGGAGATTCTCTAATATCGGCGACATTTGGTTTATAGGTAACCCCGAGAATCAGCACTGAAGAATTTCTTAGATTTTTTCCCTTGGAGTCTAAGGCTCTCTTAGTCTTGTTAACAACAAAAAGTGGCATGCTGGAGTTTATTTCTTCAGCTATTTTTATAAATTTAGCCTCGTAGTTTAACCACCTCATTCTCCACGAAAGATAGCGAGGATCAACAGGAATACAGTGTCCCCCAAGGCCCGGCCCTGGATAAAAAGGCATAAACCCAAATGGCTTGGTTTTTGCTGCATCAATGACTTCCCATACCGATACTTCCAGTCGTTCGCACATTATCGCCAACTCATTCGCCAAAGCAATATTGGTAGCCCTGAAAGTATTCTCCAGTAATTTGACCATTTCTGCAGTGGTTGTATCAGAAACAGTCACTACTGAGTCTACTATCTTGGAATACAGAAGCTCAGCCATTTCTCGACAGCCTTCAGTTACTCCTCCAACTACCTTCGGGGTGTTAGTCAACGTCCAATCTTCACGCCCCGGATCAATTCTTTCAGGAGAAAAAGCCACGAAAAATTCCGATCCAAGCCGATACTTATCCATACGATCACCCAATAACGTTGGCAATAAGAGATCTTCTGTAGCTCCTGGGTAGGTTGTGCTCTCCAAGACCACCAACATATTAGAATGCGCATATTTAGCGATTTGATCGGCAGCCGATATGATAAAAGTCAAATCCGGCTCCCCGGTTTTACTAAGAGGCGTTGGGACACATATGATTACTACGTCGCTGCCCAAAAGCACCGAGAAGTCATCCGTAAAGTCCACAAGAATATCCTGCTCATTAATATTTTTTGTAACAGGTAAGCTTCCATTATTGTTGTCGATCCCTGATCCTTTCGATTTTAAGAGCTTAATCTTTTCCACATCAGTATCGATACCAAACACTGGAAACCCGCGATCGGCAAACGAGATTGCTAGGGGCAGGCCTACGTAGCCTAAGCCAAGTACAGCAATTCTTGCTTTATTGCTTCCTATTTTGTCTCTCAAGATGTCACTATTTATAATTTAACTCCCTCTTAACTTTCATTTTGATGGCAAGCTCCGCCGTTTCGGTCCAAACCGACAAATTTGAAACTATTTGAAGGCACACCTCCCGGAGCGCTGGCTTCAACGATCTGGTATGCCTTTATTGTCGAGACGTAATAACCAATCCTCCACAAAAACTGGTTATATATTTATATATCTACCCTTACCCCTTGTTCTCCTGATCTTTTTCTTATATCGAGATGGCAACTGATTATAGCTATAGGTGCGATCAACGCTATCCCGAGGTACAGACGCTTTTATCAACCGACCCATAAACTCCAACATAACAACCACCATAGCATCGGGAGAGCGAGCATCTTCAATAACCTGCCCAATAGTATCAATCTTGTCGGTGATTATATTTACAAATTCTCCTGCCCTAAACTTGTTCCATGTCCCACCACTTAGATTCAATTCAAATACCCTTCGTTTCACAGACTCAATCACATCCTCGTGCACAGTGGCGGCAATACCCTCAAATCGCAACCATGAGTTAGCCCCCGGGACCTTCAAAATATCAGACCACAGACGCTCTCCGACTCTCGCCATTACAAAGGCATAACCTGGAAATAATGGCATGGAGTTGATGGTGCCGGTTGGTTGGATAACATTGACTCGAGGTAAAAAAACTTCACACCCCATTTTTTTCAGCGTTGTATCAAGCGCCCTATGACGACCTGATCTTATCTGAAGGACGTGCCAGCTCCGTTCATTGATTTCGGAATTTCCAATCATTATTGTGCCCGATCACCTTCACTGAACAAATCCAATTGTTTGGGAAATCCCGATAGATAGTCATCTTCACTTAATAGATCTTCCCGGGAAATTATCTGTAAGGAATCCATCTCATTGGATCTGGCCACAACGATCCTATCAAAATCAGCAACTACAAGCTGGTTTGAAGGGCGTACTATCTCTCCCAACACCTTAATACCATTGGCTCCATCATCAAAAATGCGGATGTTGTCGACGCCAACATCCCTCAGGGCAAGATAAACCAGCTCAGCCAATTCCGAACTTCCCATAATTGCGACCCTGGAGTTAGTGCCAAGTTGAGCCTGATTGATCTCCGACCTGAGATGATTTCGTATATTACGGTAGTGTTCTAACGTTCTACCAATATATCTTTTAGTTAACTGAATCTTTCGGTTGAAACCGTCAGGGGTAAGACTATAAACCCAAGTTCTCCACCCAACCTTCGTTGCCTTCACATAACCCTTTTTAATCAGGTTTTTAGTCAAAAGGTTCGCAACTCCCAGCGCAACTCCCAATCGATCAGCCATATTCCTTTGGCTAATTTCAGGATAATCTTCTATCTCTTCTAACAGCCTCAGTTCACGATAAAATGAACCTTCTAGGGAAGATCGATCATCTTTGCGCATACAACACCAATAATAATCCTAGTTCTATTTATGTGTTCATATAATGAACACAGGTCATTGTTCACATAATGAACGCATAAAGTCAAGGCATATTTAACTTCACATGCATGTGTTCATCCGTCCAGTTCATAGCAGGTTAGATATATAATCAATAAGATTAGAGATTTGGAGTTCTACATCCTTGACCTCAAACAGATCAGAAAATGAAAGTGTTGCGATTCTGGCATTTGCAGTCCGTGTGATTGTTTTTGCGGTATTACTGATGCCATTAGTAGTCACTACATCTACTTTTTTCCCCTTCGTCGTGGGCAAAGCAGTTTACGCAAGGGTACTAATCGAAATTGCGCTGATGTTTTGGGTCCCATTGATCCTCGTTTCCCCTCACTACAGGCCACGTTTCCACTGGATGTTCGTTGCCATTTCTTCTTACATATTTATCTCTCTGATCTCTGCGCTGTTGGGAGTAAGCTTTGAAGTAAGTTTCTGGTCCACATTTGAACGAATGCAGGGCATCAATGACCTGATCCATTGGATGTTGTACATCATAATCCTTGTCAGTGTCTGTAAAACCATACAGAACTGGATAACCTTACTTACTCTTAATTTATTTGTGAGTATCCTAGTCTGCGCTATAGGTATAGGTCATTTTGTGGATGTAAATATTATTTCATCCTTGTTTCCATTTATCGTCGAAAACACACGGCTAGAGTCAACTCTAGGTAACGCCACATATATTGGTGCTTTCTGCGGCACAAATCTTTTTCTCGGAGCGGGTTTAACAGCGTTATCATTACATGGAAGGGTAAATCCAACAGCCAGCAATACTGTTTCTCGGTCTAGAAAACGTAGAAACCGAAGAAACAACAGTGTCAATAACGATTCCCAGAACGCTTGGTATAGAAACAATATCGCCTTTTTAAGAATCTTCTGGGTTATAGCGTCCACAACAAATGGGCTTGGTCTCCTTATGAGTGGCACGAGAGGGGCAATACTGGGAATAACCATATCAACTATATTCGTCGCTGCTGTTTATCTCGTAAAAGGTGACAACAAAACTTTCAAGAGATTGAGTATAGTTCCTTTGGTTGGTCTGTTAGCTATCACAATTCTTCTGGTAATAGGGCAGGGTAACCCGACAGTTGAGAAATACAGAGACGAAATTCCTGTATTAGCCCGACTAACAAGTATCAGCCTTGATGATGCTTCTATTGTAAGTCGGCAACAGACTTGGGGCGCTGGGCTTAAAGCCTTCACCGACAAACCAATCTTCGGCTGGGGACCAGAAAATTTTATTGTTGCCTGGGGTCGATATTTCGACGAATCATCCGGAGTAACAGAAAGATTTGATCAGGCACATAACAAAATAATCGAAGAACTCACTACGAGAGGGATTACTGGATTGCTGTCCTACCTAGCAATATGGGCTATTTTGGGGATAACAATATTTAGACAATTCGCCAACAGCAGGGGAGGGGAGCAAGGTTTCGTTATACTTATCGCTGGGGGACTATGCACCTATTTTGTACAAAATCTTTTCCTATTTGATACTCCAACGTCATATTCTCAATTCGTCATAATGTTGGCTTTGGCAGTAAGTTTACCTACAATTCTATCAAAATCGGAATCAGCACCCGCAAAAGAAAGTACCCCTAGGTTTAATGCCTCGAACGCCTACGTCCCAAATTTCACCGGTTTCGTAAAGAAAACACATCTTGCAATCATCGGGGTAGGTGTCGTAACGCCATTAATGTTATTTGCACTTTATTACCTGAACGTGCAGCCTTATAAGGCTGCACAGCACGTCTTAGAAGGTAAAATAGACGCCCAGTCAGGCCGATGGAATGAGGCTTTTCTCAATTTCGAAAGTGCCTTGGAAAACTCCCATGGGATGTCCAACCAACCTAGGTTTCAAATGCTAAAGGAATTCATGCAAGGCTGGCTAAATATGACCAAGTCAGAAAAAGAAACGAGTATAGCCATCATGAAAAAAGAATCGGCTAGGGCAGTCGTATTAGAACCCGAAAATTTCCGGGTTCATTATTTTCTCTCGAGATATTACATGGTAGCTGCAACCTTGCAACCAGATCTACTGAGTGAAGCAGAAACATATTTGTTGACTGCAGAACTATTGGGACCACGCACCATTGAGTCTAGAGTTGGGAGAGAGATCTATGACAATTGGTACAAAATATTTGGAATCTCTGCATCTAGCCAGTAACCGGAAAGTAAAAATTATCCGTCCCTATTCTGCCATCTACCCCTTATGGTGAATAAAATGGATTTCAACAGAATTGAGATGTCCAGAAACGGGGACATATTTTTAATATATAACCTGTCATAGCGAAGTTTAATCCTAGGTTCACTTGAATATCTACCAAATACTTGTGCGACCCCAGTCAAACCAGGTCGAACCTTTAGCCTATCATGGAAGTTAGGTAGATCCGCCACGATCTTAGAAAAAAGTTCCGGCCTTTCCGGCCGAGGGCCCACAAGAGATAAATCCCCCCGCCACAAGTTAATCAACTGAGGTAGCTCATCAAGAGCTCTAGCTCTCATCAGTCTACCAATAGGAGTTATTCTTGGGTCGTCCTCAGAGGCTAATACTGCGCCAGTTTCATTTTCCGCGCCCGGAACCATAGATCTGAACTTAAACAACTTGAACTCTTTCCCATCTTTTCCCAATCGACGTTGTACATAAAATACCGGTCCCCAATCATTAGTCCAAATCGCAACTGGCAAAATAATCCAAAGCAATAGTAACAGAGGCGCAAGAAATATATGACTTACCAAAAGTAGTGATAGATCAAAGGGACGCTTATAATACTGTGACACCATTATTATTGCACCTGACCAAAATTCATCTATCTGTTACCACATCAACCGGTGATCCTTTTCGCCCAATCCCTATTGTTAACGTACCAATCGTATGTCTCCTTAATACCTTCTCTAATTGACACCTCAGGATTCCAGCCCAAGAGTTCCCTAGCTTTGCTGATATCTGCCCAAGTAGAGGGAACGTCTGAAGGATCCCTTTCGTGGACAGTAACAGAGGCGACTTGTCCCGCACATTCTTCAATCATACTAATAACGTCCAATACCGCTACAGGACTATCGCTACCCAAATTTATTATATTAAATCCCTGTAATTCTAATGATTTCAAAACTCCTATAGCAGTGTCATCAATATATGTGAAATCTCTTTCCCCCCCATCACCAAATAGAGTCAAAGCCTCACCTTCAACAATAGCCCTTATAAACTTGAATATAGACATATCGGGTCTTCCTTGAGGACCATATACCGTAAAAAATCTAAGTATAGAGGCATTGATACCGTACAAGTGATGATATGTGTGAGTTAAGACCTCAGCGGCCTTCTTGGAGGCAGCATATGGTGAGAGGGCAAAACTTGATTCACCCGTTTCTTTCACTGGCTGGGATTCATTCTTACCATAAACACTTGAAGTAGAAGCCAGGACATACTTTGGTATGTTTTTACGCCTAACAAATTCTAAAACATTCAACGTTCCAATGACATTGCTTTCAAGATACAAAGACGGGTTAATCACAGACTGCCTAACGCCAGCTCTGGCCGCGAGATGGACAGCGGCTGAAATTTCATTCGACCCTATATGGTTATCCAGGCTATTGAGATCAGACAAATCCATTTGCTTGAAGGTAAAAGCATCATGAGCTAGGAGTGTGACCAGCCTATGCTTTTTAATCTCTATGCTATACGAGTCATTCATATTATCTATACCAATGACCTGGTCGCCCCTCTCAATAATCATGGAGGCAACTCTACTACCGATAAAACCTGCTACACCTGTTACTAAATATAATTCCATACCTCTCACTTTAAGAATTGACACGGCCAAATTCTGAGACTGATCTTCTAAAAACCGTTCCCCTAAAAGGATATATCATCAAGAACTCGTTCAAGTACGTCCAAAAAGCCATCACACCATAACAACCCATTAACAAAACAATATGATCAACAGGAAATCGGAACCTGGGAATACCCCAAAATGGCAAAACCATTAGCGAGCTATAGACCAAAATTAGCAACATCGGCCACGCTCGCCCAAATTTCACACAAAAAAATCCCAATAACGCCATTATGAGTACCGGGGTCCAAACTACAGACATCACGGCGTCATTGAAAGTCCAAAATGGATCATACGGATCCGGCCTTGACGTCCAAAAATTTCTGAAGCGATTCACTACAGGCTTCGGTAAAAGAGTAGGATCTTCCACTATGGCATGTATAGCAATCGCTCGGCTGATAGCATCAATTTCTGAATCATTATTGGGATTCATTTTAGCAACCTGTTTTAATAACTCCGGATCCTTAAAGTACTTCCCAGCTTGAACTTCCGGATGACGTAAATTGCCATTAGACATCAACAATAGGGCCCCGCCTTGGGTACTATGCGGTATGAACCTAGAATAAGTATCATAATTTTTCCAGACCCAAGGTGAGATGACAATAGCTAAAACTGTTAGGCTTGCTAGATATTTGAAGAGTTCACACCTCGGAACAAGGGAAATACGCTGTAATATTAAGTGGGCAATCAACATCACAAACGGTAGAAAGATAAAGACGGACCTGTTCAGTATCAATAGCCCACCTAGTGCTCCTAACAACAAACTATTGACAAGCGTAGGCCTACCAATAAATGCAAAAACAGCCCCCAAGTAGACCATCACCAATAAAGAGCTGATTGTCTCCGTAAGAATCCAACCACTGTACCATATTGAAGGCGGATAAATAGCCCAGATTAATGACACTCCAACGGCGATATATTTCGACCCAGAAATCGAAAGTGCCACCACCAACAGAACAGGTACTGATATAGCAGAAATTAAGATATTAGCAATCCTTCCGACAGATGGATCCTCGCCAAAGATTCGATAGAACAAAGCCAAAGTCAACCCGAGAAGAGGTGGGCGTTCACCGTTGTGCCTATCTTCCCAATTAGCAAAACCAATACCTTGACTGTGGTAGGCCCCCTCATCACCAGACAATGGACGATTTATATCAAGCGCTATCTCAACAAACAAGAATCTAATCAATAGGGCAAACAGAAACAGTGCAATCCCTAGAACCAGTAGTTTTTTTATTCCGTAGTCGCGCAAGCTTACCTCCAAGGTACCTCCACAGGGTAACCACCCAAACATATCATAAAACGGACGCTGGACAATTAAGTCACCAACATAGCAAAAATACCACTACGTTGTAGTATTAACATGTTAAAGTGCATCCACCATTTCTATCGGATTCAAGAATCAGAGGAAATAATACTATTGGACAAGACCTTGTTCTATGCGAACATATACGTGACCTAAGCACGTTTAACAATGAATAGCTGCGCTATGGGAACTAGTTAAACGTCGATGCTAGACTTTAAAGTTAAGAATTTACTATTGGGCAACTTGGTGGGGTATTACCTAGGAACACTATGGGCATTTTAATTACGGGCGCTACAGGATTCCTTGGCCACAACCTAACCAAAAAACTTATCCGATCAGGGGAAGATGTACATATCCTACTCAGGCATTCCTCAGATTCATCAGAATTGTCAACATATCTCCAGCCCAATCAGATCCATAAAACAGACGGGGGATTTAATTCTATAAACACCGCGGTGAGAATGGCTCGCCCCAAAGTAATATTTCACTTAGCTTCAAAATTCATCTCTGAACACACACACAACGATATCAACTCCTTAATAGATAGCAACATTACATTTCCTTGTATGCTACTAGAGTCTATGTCCCAAAACGCTGTCCATAATTTAGTGAATATAGGCACAGCCTGGCAACACTATACGAATGAGGAGTACGATCCAGTATGCCTCTACGCTGCAACCAAGGATGGTTTCGAATCATTGATTGATTACTATGTAGCTGCAAATGATATAAATGTCGTCACCTTGAAACTTTTTGACACCTACGGCCCCGGCGATACCCGACCAAAATTAATGAATTTATTGAGGACAGCAGCTGTGACGGGGGAGATAATCGAAATGTCAAAAGGAGATCAAGAAATCGATCTACTACACGTGGACGATGTAACAGACTCGTTCCTGAGAGCCTCAGAAATGCTGTTTTCAAACGATATTGATAAGCATCAAATATACAAAGTGAATAGCGGCCAACCTTTGATTTTGAGAGACCTTGCCCGGATAATTGAAGAAGTAACTACACTATCCTTAAATATAGACTGGGGTAAAAGGCCTTACAGACCAAGAGAGGTAATGAAAACCTGGCGAGGTGGAACTCCACTACCAGGATGGAAACCCAAGATAAGTCTAACCGAAGGCATCAAAATGATCTTTCTAGACCATGTTTAAAATAGAACAAACCAAGATACAGGGATGCTACATTCTGTATCCTAATAGGTTTTCTGACAATAGAGGAATATTTATAAAAACCTACCACGAAAAATTCTACGAGGAAAATAACATAACAGCCCAGTTTGAAGAACAGTTCTATACCGTATCACGAAAGGACGTCCTTAGAGGCTTACATTTTCAGGCACCCCCTCATGAGCAAAGTAAATTAGTATATTGCACCGCAGGATCAGTAGTGGACGTGGTGCTGGACCTAAGAAAGGGATCCCCAAGCTATGGGGATCATATCAAAGTAACGATTTCGGGATCCAACCTAAAGCAAGTCCTCATCCCTGTAGGATGCGCACACGGGTTCTTCGTCACATCTGATTCGGCTACTATGATATACAACGTCACATCAACCTACTCACCTGATCATGATGATGGCATATTGTGGAACTCAGCTTCTATCGATTGGCCAATATCAGACCCGATTGTATCTGAGAGGGACGGTAGACTAACAAGATTACGTAAGTTCAGATCCCCTTTTGAATTTAAACCTAATATCTGTTCCTACTGATAAATGGACAGCGTATATTTATCCAAGAAGATCCTAGTATATATACCGACATACAACTGTTCAAAAGTCATATTCGATCTGCTAGACGATATATCCCAAAATATTTGGGATTCGTGTGACATATTGCTGGTCGATAATGCCAGCCCAGACGGGACAGGGAAACTCGTCGCAGATAGGGTGAGCCAAACCCAGAGTTATAATGGACTAAAAATCATAAGGACTGAAAACAATGTCGGGTACGCGGGTTCACAAAAGTTGGCTTATCGAATTGCCACCCAATATCCTTCAATTGAGAACGTGGTTATGCTACACGGAGATGGCCAGTACCCTCCGGAACTTCTACCAAGTTTATTGGACAAAGTAGGCAATGGGTATGGAATCGTATACGGGTATCGAGACAAGAAACTATTCAAGCAAGAAGAAACTCCGCTAATTACTTTTATTTGCATAAAAGGTTTAAGCATTCTCGAAAGTTTAGTAACCGGATATCCCAGGAAAGAATGGCATAGCGGGTTGGTAATGTATTCTAGGGAGTTCTTAGAAAACGTGAATTTTGATGCCGTCACCGACACTTATCACATTGACGGTCATTTGCAATACGCATCAGGGTATCTAGGATACAAAGTCAAAGCTGTTCCGATCTGGAAACGCTATAACAACTTTGAACAATTTGGTGGTTTTAACAGGGTAAAGTATGTCTTCAATGTCCTGAGATTAACACTTACCTTCAGATTGAGCCGTAGCGGTTTGAATAAAGGATCTAACTCCACCATAAGTCCCATAAAATTTAAAGTGCTAATCCCCTGAGGTTTAAATTATCCTAAACCCATTTTGTATTTGAGAAAACATGTTAAGACCGAACAACAGCTACAATCGAATTCTCCTATTTTTTATTGCTATCTCGATCATCACCGCAGTATTAATGTCATATTACATGCATACATTGGCCGTGCACCCGAGGCCAATGTATGCATTTGGCCCTGACGTCGACCACCAGTTTCATTACAATGGACTCTTGGTTCTTGACGGTATAAACCCCCAAGGTAACTGGTATCCTGGCACCCCGCTTTATTACTTATACTCAGGTCTACTAATCATTTTCGGTTCAGAGATAGAAGATACCCAAAGGGTCCTTAACATCAGCTACTTCACCTGTGTTCTATTCTCGATAATTGGCCTCTCCCTGTTATTTAAAATAATTACGAAAAACTACCCATGGTGGGTGGGAATGATTGCATTAACAACTTTCGTAACTTGGCCGTCATTCTTCATTTACCTTAACTACTTCTCATCAGATTCCTTTGTCCCATTAAGCACTATGTTGGTTACTATAGCTGTGTGGAAGTCACTTTATGAAGAACGAAAAGATCTACGGTGGACTATTTTAGTGGGTATATCCATGGGGTTGATTGTGAGTATGAAAGTCACAGCAATTCCCGTCGTATTAACCGTAGCTTTGATATTAACAATACGTGAAATCAAATATCATATTAGAAGGCCGAATAACGACACCTCTTTCTTGAAGCTATTGCTGAATATCTCAATATTACCGTTATCTATATTCGCATCGTTTATATTCTTCATATTCCCAACAATTAACAACCTTCCACAACTGGTATTATTTGTACTGCAAAAAAGTGTCAAAAACTCACCGTCATTGATTGAATCATCCTGGAACTCAATATCTACAACCGCACAAATTGCTCCATTTGCATTTACTACGGCCGCCCTAACATTAGCAGTGTTTTGCATCAGTATCTTTGTAGCAAAATGCCTTGTAGGAAAAGACACTAAACATAGATTTAAATATCAAGGTGATCCTAAATTTGACTACTTATCAGCAAACATATTAATTGCATCATTATTCTTACTGACAATGGCTACACTATACAGAACCGTTGGTACAGCAACTGATGGAGGCAATATATCAGGTATCCTATTTCGGCAGACTGCTCCAAGTGCCATAGTATTCCCACTGATGGTTCTGTATTCATATCACCTAACGTCTCCCTCTCATCGTCTGATTCGCCCGCTATATCGCTTTCAGTGGTTCTTCCTAATTACTTTGTCCCTGGCATCTTTAGCGGTCATCACATGGAGCATTACAGCCGCGGTACGATGGCGCATGGACACCGTGGATAATTGGCATACTGAAATTGCCCACATCGCGGAAACATTGGATTCAATCACACCACCAGGCACAAGGATGGCAATTTACTGGCAATGGTACGGTCGAGAAGAATCATTCCACTGGAGGGCCAACTCAGGTCATGGGCACAATCGCTATGCACAAAAAATACTTGAAGCATTCCCTCGGCATACCCTCTTAGATGGCCTCGCTATAAAACACATCCTAGAAAAAACTACGGAAAATCAACCCAATCAAGATATGGAGGGAGTTCTCAGGAGAATACACACGCTATTCCGAAAGGTATTTCCCCAAGAAGACTATTCATCCAGAGAAGAAATAATATATGGGCTTGATAGTGGAGAGCCCATAGGAATCATCGCATACCCCACTAATGCACCAAATTCATTGGGCCTAGATGCCACAAAATTTCAACATTTCATCAAATCCTACTTATCATCTTCAACTGTAGAAAAGATGTCCATTGGAACGGAAGAATGG
>CAZRSW010000012.1:0-51842 GCA_964602845.1 uncultured Dehalococcoidia bacterium
ACATTGAGGATAGTCAGCGCAAAACAAATTACAAACTGAAACTTTTACTGTGAGACGTGAGCGACAAGGGTGCCTAAATATGGGCCCTCCGCTAGCTAGCAGAAGGCCCTTTAGATCTGGTGGAGACGGGGGAGGGTCGAACTCCCCGTCCAGAAGATACCCCGATCGAGATGTACTACAGGTTTATCCGGAAATAATGTTTAGCTGTTCAGGACCTGTTCCGGCCCGGATCAAGATCAGCCTAGCCGATTGTCTTTAGCCAGCAACATCGGCGTCATACTGGCTGCACCCCGTCTATTGGCGCCCATTCAACACCTTCGGGGATCGGTGCTGATGAACGTGACTGCTCTAGGCAGCCAGTGCTAGCTTATTTTCGCCAGTTACTTTTTTGCCACCTGATTAACGAGGTAGGTGGCACCTCGACCTGCAATCTCGCGGTGACGTCCCCTGTCGAAACCACGCGTCCCCACGTGATTCAATTCTAGCATAACTAAAGTTGCTCTTAGGCTTCGATGAGAATGTCATCTATCGTATTTTTGTAGATCTCAGTACAATGTTTGGGGACGGTTTAGTTGCCGGACAAATATTCAGTTCAGGGGGGTAGAAATGCCAAAATTTGCTGCAAATCTTAGTTTCTTATTTAATGAATATGACTTTTTGGATAAGTTTGAGTATGCATCTAAAGCTGGGTTTAAGGGTGTCGAATGCGCATCACCGTACGAATACGATAAACATCAATTAGTTGACATATTGGGTAGTAATGATTTGACACAAGTTTTATTTAATCTTCCGGCAGGAGACTGGGCAAATGGAGAAAGGGGGATTGGCTGTTTGCCAGACAGGGTCAGTGAATTTCAAGAAGGCGTTGGGATTGCCTTAGAATATGCTTTAGCACTGGGTTGTGAGCGGGTTAATTGTTTGGCAGGGATTAGGCCAGATGATCTCAGTGAAGAGGAGGCTAATGAAACAATGATCTCAAATTTGGAATATGCTGGTCCCATATTAGATAGATCTAACGTTAAGTTGGTTGTCGAGAGTATAAATACCATCGATGTACCTGGATTCTTCTTGAATACTTCAGATCAAGCGGTTCGTATGCTGGATGAATTGGATTGCGATAATGTCTCGTTGCAGCACGATCTATACCATATGCAAATTATGGAAGGCGATCTCGCTAGAACACTTAGGAGACATGCCGACATTATTAGCCATGTCCAGTTGGCTGACAATCCCGGGAGGCATGAACCGGGAACGGGTGAGATAAATTATCCGTTTTTGTTCTCCGTGTTGGATGAGATTGGCTACACAGGGTGGGTTGGCTGTGAGTATATCCCAGCAGCTAATACAATAGATGGACTGACTTGGATGGAATCGTACTTGTAGATTGATCAATTACTGGATGTAGTTGGGGCTGATTCCAGCCGTGTGGCGACGCTAAATAAAGTGGGAGGTATATCTTTGGAGAGCGATAATGAATTGACAGATGCGATTAACACTGACGAGTTGCTTTCATTGGTCCAAGATCGTGTACTGTGGATCGCGATGCAACTAGTGCATCATGCTAATAATGTGCGCTCTAACCCTGATGGCACGAAGGTAGGAGGCCATCAAGCATCAAGTTCGTCGATAGTGACGATCATGACTTCATTGTTCTTTGATTTCATGACCAGCGGTGACAAAGTTTCGGTCAAGCCTCACGGGTCACCCGTCTACCACGCGATTCAGTATCTGTTAGGTAATCTCGATGCTAAGTATCTAACAGAACTTAGAGCATTTCATGGGTTGCAGGCATACCCGAGTCGAACCAAGGATCCTGATGGAGTTGATTATTCGACGGGGTCAGTTGGTATTGGTGCAGTGGCTCCTAATTTTGCATCGATCGTAAGGGCGTATAACAGATCACACCAATTTTCAAATACTACTCAAGGTCGGTACATCAGTGTCTTAGGGGATGCTGAATTAGACGAAGGTTCCATATGGGAGGCGATAGCGGAGCCCGCAATGGGAAACGAGTCTGATGTCTTATGGGTGGTGGACCTGAATAGGCAGAGCCTAGACCGTATAATCCCAGGTATTAGGGTTAATGCTTGGCGTGAGATGTTTGAGGCGAATGGTTGGACAGTGGTCGAGGCTAAATATGGTAAAAAGTTGCAACGGGCATTTGATGAGCCAAGGGGTGAATTGCTGAAAGGGTCGATAGATGATATGCCTAATGAGGTATATCAGCGATTGTTGAGGATAGACTCATCGGAGTTGAGGCAGTGGTTACCTGAATATAGTCAATATCCGAAAGACATGAAAAAACTCGTCGATAGATGGGATGATGCCCAATTAAATGAACTGTTCCACAATCTGGGTGGTCATGACTTTTCTTTACTTAGAGATGCCTTCAGGCAAGCGGATAACAATGAAGGGCCAAACGTTGTGTTTGCTTATACCCTTAAGGGGTACAATCTACCGTCGGTAGGAGATCCTCAGAACCATTCTGTTACTTTATCGTATGACCAGATGGAGGAGTTAAGACAGACTCTTAATATATCCGGAGATGATCAATGGAGCGTGTTTGATACTGAGGAACCCGCTGGGCAGTTTTGTATGCAGGTCGCGGACCGGCTAAAAGAGGATGGTGAGAAGTCCCATCTACCTGAGGACTTAATCCCACGAGACTTTGGACGTAACTATTCTGGCTTAATGTCATCCCAACAAATTTTCGGGCTTATATTGACAGACATGTCGAGAAATTTAGGTGGTATTTCCGATCGTATCGTCACAGTCAGTCCAGATGTTGCGAGCTCTACAAATCTCGGAGGTTGGATTAATAGGGTAGGGGTGTGGGGCCGTGACAAATTGGAGACCTTGCCTGATGAGGGTATTGTGAGGGCTCTGAGATGGGATGAATCGCCTTCAGGACAGCATATAGAACTAGGTATTTCAGAGAATAATCTCTTTATGATGTTGGGCCAGTTGGGTCTCTCCTACGAAGCTGATGGAGAGGTTCTCTTTCCGATCGGCACGGTATATGACCCTTTTATCCGAAGAGGACTCGATGCATTTGTATATAGTGTTTATTCGGGATCGAAATTTATGATTATTGGGACTCCATCTGGTCTCACCCTTGCCCCTGAGGGTGGAGCACATCAGTCCATGATGACCCCTTCAATTGGGGTTGAGATGCCAGATTTGGATGCTTATGAGCCGGCATTTGGACAAGAATTGGAATGGATAATGCTTTCGGGTATTAAACAAATACGAGATAGAACTCGGAGCACATATCTGAGGCTTACAAGCAAACGTGTAGATCAATCGTTACTTGATGTGCCTTCTGATCCTGTAAAGAAGGAGGCTTTGAGGTCGCAGGTTCTTAATGGTGTCTATTGCCTGGTTGATCGTAGTCTAGAATCTGGATTTGAGGCTACCAATAGCGCAGTGAATTTGTTCGTTTCTGGGGCAATGGTACCTGAGGCATGTGAAGCAAGTGGCAGACTATTGGAGGAGGGTGTTTTTGTTAATGTCCTTAATGTTACTGGCCCTGGACCTTTATTTAGGAATTATATGGATATGGTCACGGAATCGGTAGAATTGGGTGTTAATTTGGATAGTAATCTAATCAACTTGTTTCCGGGAGCCATTCGAGGGGCTCCTGTTGTGACTCTAATGGATGCCCATCCCCACTCACTAGCGTGGATTGGGTCTGCCCTCGCTAGTAGGACTTTGCCGTTAGGCGTGAAGGAATTTGGGCAGTCGGGTAATCGAGATGATTTGTATCGTGAATATGGGATCGATGTCGAAAGTATTATGTCTGCATGTATGGCTGCTCTCGACGTTTAGCTTCTCTTGAACTAGAATTAATTCCCGATTTAGCTTAAATGTAGGGGTCACCAGTTAAGTAATTTAGTGGGAGATGTAATGAGCAAGATACTTGTTGTTCACGGTGCCGGTATTGATATGAGAGGTAAGTCCCAGATCGATATTTTCGGAAAAGCTACCATGGAAGACTACAGCAACCAAATTATGGAGTATGCTGCCGAACTAGGGACAGAAGTGGAAATATTCCATTCTAATCTTGAGGGCGAAGTCATTAATAAATTCTATTCGTCCCATGAGTTGGGCTATCAAGCTGCAATTATAAATCCCGCAGGATATTCCTCTGGGTATCCGGCACTAGTTGCAGCTATATCACAGGTGGATTTCCCCACAATCGAGGTTCATATATCTAACCCTGCCGCCCGTGGCAGCGTTTCTCAGATAGCACCGGTGTGCAAAGGAGTGATTACGGGTTTTGGACTTTATGGCTATTACATAGCGATTAAGGCTATTGTTGAAACCGATAGTGGGTTATAAGAGTGGGATGAACTGTTCCAGTTATTAGCATTGAACCCCGTGTGCTGCGTTTCTGATCATATCCAACTACCCACTCGGTTAGGAGATACAGTTAAGGGCTAAAATAAGGTAGAGGAGCTATGTATATGGAAAAATTGTTGCTTCGCGGGTGTCTTTTCCCTTTATTTGTTCTAAGTCTATGTTTAGTTGCATGCCAAGGTGACGATATCTCAGAAGATACTCCTGTGGAAGGGAATGATTCAACTCAATCCTCTTCAAATGCATACAGTGGGCCACCTGCTTTGGACATCGACAAGTCAAAGGACTATACGGCAGTTTTCATGATGGATGATGGGGGAGAGTTTACGGTTGACTTGTATGAGAAATTTACTCCTTTAACGGTCAATAACTTTGTTTTTCTTTCCAGGGAAGGGTATTACGATGGAGTTACATTCCATCGAGTTATAGAGGGGTTTATGGCGCAAGGTGGTGATCCTACGGGAGGATCTCCCGGAGGACCAGGCTATAATTTTGAAAATGAGTTTCATCCCGAAGCTCTCCATGATGGCCCAGGCATATTATCCATGGCAAATAAGGGGATGATAAATGGGCGGGGTACTAACGGGAGTCAGTTCTTCATAACTTTCAAGGAAACACGCTTCCTCGATGGGTATGAACTCGACGGGACTCAAAAAGATTGTCAGGTGCCGGGCACCTCCTGCCATTCTGTGTTTGGCAGAGTAGTTGAAGGGATGGATATTGTAAATGCTATTTCCGTACGTGATCCAAATACTGCAACAACGCCTGGTGATGTTATCAAGACCATAAAGATAAATGAGAGGTAGTTCATGTCGAACAAACAGTACTCTTCCGCTCCAGAAATGTTTATTGATCCGACTGCGACTTATCAAGCGATCATAGAAATGGAATCTGGAGGGGAAGTGGTAATTGAATTATTAGCGAAAGAAGTCCCCGTCACCGTAAATAATTTCGTATTTCTAGCGCAAGAGGGTTACTATGATGGGATAACCTTTCACAGAGTTATTCCAGGATTCATGGCTCAAACTGGTGATCCCACAGGTACAGGGTCTGGTGGACCAGGCTATTCTTTTGATAACGAATTTCACCCGGATGCTCGTCACGATAAACCGGGTGTGGTATCTATGGCGAACAGAGGTGTGGTTAATGGGCTTGGAACGAATGGTAGCCAATTTTTCATTACATATACTGAGACTTCGTATTTAGATGGTTTGAACCCGGATGGTTCGCCAAAACCGTGTGGTATGCCAGGCACATCGTGCCATGCTGTGTTTGGCAGGGTGTCATCCGGTATGGACGTTGTTAATTCTATTTCTGAACGAGATCCTTCATCCAGCTCTACCAAAGGAGATGTGATAAAAACCATCAGGGTTGAAGTGACCGTTGCAGGGTCTTAATGCCATATAAGGTGCCCGATAGTATGGAATTGACGGGTTTGTGATATTAGGACGGACAAATTCTAAAATGAAGATTTTGATGCGAGTGGCGAGTCTGAAAGGTTTTAGAAAATTCAGTATTTTTAGGGTGAAGAATTTCAATTAGCACTGACAGACCTGTCCAAGGGAGTACAAATTGCATATAACTATCAGAAGTCGAACGGTTACATCAGGGTCGGTGGAAGAATTAATGAGTAAGCTCGACGAACAGTTTATGCCGATTATCAAAGCGGCGCCCGGGTTTGATGCTTATTACGTTATAGACGCTGGCAATGGTGTGGTATCAGCTGTGAGCATATTCGAGGATGAGGCCACAGCGGCAGCCTCAAATCGACTGGCAGAGGATTGGGTCAGGGAAAATCTGGGACCTCAGGTACCAGGTACGGCTGAGGTAATCTCTGGCGAAGTAAAGGTGCCTAGCTAAGAAATAAGTTGCCGCATTTAATCGGAATGTGATCCGTCGGACGAAATTTGGCAGGGTGTTTGGACTGGTTTAATTTGTCCGCACTGTTAGGAAATTAAACAGTTTCCCGCCGGTTCCTATCCATGATTGATTGGCTAAAGAGGCCTTGCCAACTAAGGGAATGTTGTTGAGTCTGATTGTTGGCCATACCACATCGCTGTGTATCTCAACAGCGTCCCCCTTGAATTTGAAAGTCAGATCTTTTAGCTCTGCAATATTGAGTTCAGCACCTCTTACAACACTAGGGGAAATGATGCGTGAGACCCAATCCCGCTTCAACTCCTTGAAATTTATGATGGTATCACCGTGTTCATTTTGCATAGCACCAAAAGGGCGCGTTTGCGAGAGTTGTAACATAGCCCCTGCTAATATCAGAGCTATTACGGCGATGGGTATTCCTAACAATTCAATCGGCAGACTAGTTGTTTGGGTGTTACTTCTGGTGATGATAGGTGAAACCGGGGCTGTGGGCTCCGTTTTTTTGTACTCTAAGGGAGCTGGGGGTTCAGGCAACGCTATCGTCGATAGCGTTAGAGGATTTGTTACCGAGCTATGTCTCATTTCGGCATACCATAAACGTACATCTATTGTTAATGTTTGTTGACCGGGCAAATCCGGGGTAAATAGTACGTCATACATCCATGCGGCACCGTTTGGCATGGCTGTTTTTGGGACGAGCTCGACTGTACCTTCACCCGGGTTATTGGATCCTAGATTGATATGTAAATCTTCGGGTTGTACGGCAAAGGGCTCATCTTTTATATTGACGACAGCGGTTGCTATGTTTACTTGTTGCCCAGGGTACAGCTGATCAGTTGTGAGTGGTATCAATTTCACTTCCGGGAAGTGTTTTGCCTCAAATTGGCTGGACTCGCTAAGGCTGTAGTCGAAGTTATCCCATTTCAATTCCAGTGACGCAGTATAAGTGCCATCTTGGATAGGAGAGGGCATTGTAGTTGAGTAATATCCATCGCCTGCAGTGGTATCTCCCGACCTTCCGTCGTCGTTTAATTGGTAAACAATGGAGGTGCCTCCAGGACTTGTAATGGTAGCCTTCATTTGAACATCCTGCCCGATTGGAATCATCAGATCACCCTCAGACACATAGGCTACGATATTCGTTGACTGATTGGTCGGTACAATTTCGTTGATGTTTAAGTTAAGGCGATATTTGTTGGAGGTTATATACCAGGATGACACGGACCCCACGATTCCCTTGACATCAACCGTCCATATTCCGGGCATTGGGTCTACTAGATCCCATACTACGAAAAGAGGCGTTTCGAGCACCTTCGAAGAAGATCGATCACCGCCTGTGGATTCTACTCCACTGGGATTCTTAAGTCTTAGAGAACCAAATGGCTTTTCCTTGAAGAAAACTAGCTTAACAGTTTCCGTGCCAGGGGCTACCTTTACCTTGGAGGTCAAGATGTCACCCGTGTAAAGTTTTGCGGCACCAGATGGTACGAGTGACCCTAAGGCATTGTTAGACATGATATTATCTGCGAGTATTTTTAGGCCATTAGGTCCATTAATTTCAATATGGATCGAGGAAGTGGTTTCCGAGAGATCAGTGAACGCACTTATAATGCTTTGGGGCGGATTTCCCATGGTTAGGCCAGTAATTTTCCATTCCTTCAAAGTGAAAAGTTCTGATATCGGTTGCACAAAATGAGATCCGTCGTCTCCTCCGGCGAGTGGGTTACCTGATGAGAGCAAATAAAGGTTTGAATTGGCAGTTGCTCCCTTCATATCAAATAAGTTGTACATATCTGTGAGAGACTGGGATAGATTCAAAGAACTCTCATCGCCAGGGTTATTAAGCGAAGAGGTTACCTCGGCTAAGAACTCTTTAAATGGCATGTCTCCAACTCTAAAGGGACCGATATAATTGTTGGGATTTCTCATGGAGGTGAAGTAGAGGTCGTCTTCCGGACGAAGGGAAGATATTAAACCAAGAAGGGACTGAACTGTTTCTATGCCGAGTTCAGATTCTGAGATAGAGTTGATGTCGACTGACAGCATTATCATCTCGTGGTTCGGGTGATTTGTCTTCTCGTTGGCCAGTACCGTTTGAGCACCGAAAACCAGAGGAAGAGTTATCATTATCAGGGCTGTCAATTTGGTGAATATGTGCATGAATCCTCCCATCTATAAAGAAGGTAAGGATCAAACAAATTGCGGTCAATTAGAATACAGACCGTTTTTCTTTAAATTTTGTATGTTTGGGAGATACATAGGTTCAGTGCAAATCTTTGATATGGTTTATAGGAAGAATATAGAAATCGGTATGAAGCTGATTTTGTGCTTTGTGTTTTTAACTTTGGCTGTCTCATGTGTTGCTGAAACAGGGGTAGAAGAACTTGATTCCGAGCAATATATTGTTGGGTTAGTAAATGAGGTTATGTCTAAAAGTATAGCCGAGTTGGATCATTTTAAAGTGGTGGATGCTAAAGGAGAAGTTTGGGTGTTTGGTTCGTTCGGGGAATTTGATGGGAAGTTGACTCCATCGCATCTTCGAGATCATATGATCTTCGCAGAACGTGTCAAGGTTTTCTATGAAGTGTTAAACGGTAACCTTGTTGCCTTGAAAGTTGAAGATCACAACTAGGTTGTACCAACTCTAGGTCGACGATATCTAAGATACAGTATTACTGTCCCTGTGATTATCACAGAAAATACAAATAGGAAAAACAGTCCTGCTGAAGTTTTTGGGACGCTTGCCACCCCGCTTATTTCCATGTTGAAACTGGTCGTTGAATCTCCGTGGTTAACTGATGACATGCTGATTTGTATTCCCCAAATTCCCGGTCTGTGGAATGTTAAATTAGCGTCATACATATGCGGGTAATCAGTGGAATTGACGGCCCTAGATTGAAATGATTCGTCTTCTTGCCGCACAATGACGGTGATTAATGCCTCTTCAATAGGAGCATTCGTCAGAACTGACTTCGGCTCGATCGTAAAATGGACTGGTCCGACTGATGGGTTATGTGGCAGGATTTTCACATCAAGGAGATAATTATCAAGGGTGCTTTGGTGTATTTGCCTCATGTTGTCACCGTGGGCCCATAGAGGAGTGTGATTCGCTTGGGTGACTAGGAAATAATAAGCTAAAAAGGCTATAGCTAGTACTGTAGCCATTGAGACTATTTTCAATTCTTTCTCCGCAAACAATATCGACTAGGTTGTGGTGGGCCCGGCAGGGATCGAACCTGCGACCAATCGGTTATGAGCCGACCGCTCTAACCACTGAGCTACGGGCCCCTTAATGGACGGTTGCGGCTACAGAACATTTTGGATTTAATGGCTATCCAACTGCGGCAGTGGCGATATATCCCGCTCCGTCTCACTTGATTTCCGCAATGGATATTGTCTTTTACGATGGGAGTGTAGTCAAGGATATAAGAATAATTGCTTGGGTAAGGTGGCAATGATCGGTACTGATACTGGAGTACCCCTTTAGTATGAACTAATATCCGTACGTTATTTTCGTGCCGAACTAATCATACGCCTCTAACTTGGTTGATCAGAGCGGTATTGAGATATTTTATTGGGGTCGAACTAGTAGAGGCTATCACGATCAATTTGAGTGCATAATAAATTCAGTCCCCCGCGATAGTTGATACAGACATTTAGGGTAGAATTACGTATTTATATCGATCGGCTATAAATCTCATCAAGGTTAGGATGCCATAAAGCTGGGTAAACCTAATCCCAAAAGGAGCGGATCCAATGCCTGTTAAAGGGTTCAAAGTGATCTTTCGTAGACCCTTGGCTGATGGCCAGTCATTTGGGAATGTGGGACCTTATGAAGAAATCCGGGGGTCCCTTTCATATGCGATTGATCCATATCATGAGGCTAATGCAGCGATAACCGATGTGACCTTGGCACCGCGTAATTCAGAAGGAGAAGTAGAGTTTTCAACAGATATATCTATTATGAAACCGGTGGATGATTCAAAATCCACAGGAAGGATGTTGCTTGATGTAGTTAACAGAGGTATTGCCGTTGGTGTTCCCAACTTCAATAGAACGTCGAGGTTGATGGTTGATAATAACACGCCCCTTGATGATCGAGGTAGTGTTGGGGATGGTTTCTTGATGGATATGGGCTATGTGGTAGTGGCTTGTGGATGGCAACTTGATGCTCCTTCCTACCCAGCTCTTATGTCCATGCAGGGGCCTGAGGCACTAGATTCTTCAGGAAATCGATTGAAAGGTAAGGTTTATTTACAGTTGCAGTCGCCTGTTGACACAAACAACTTTCTTCTGTCTGATAAAGATCATCTACCATGCAATGCAGCTTATATTAATGAGGAACAAGCGGTGGTAGAGATTAGAGATATGCCGGATGGGCCTGCAGAAAATATGCCTCGAAAGTCATGGAGATTTGGGCGAATTGACGGAGATGGCACGTACCACGCGGACCCTTCTTATATTTGTTCAGAGGAAGGTTTCAAGAAGGGAAAGCTTTATCAGGTTGTTTACACAGCAATAGGGGCTCCTGTTTTAGGTCTTAGTTTTGCTGCAATCCGTGATTGCGCCTCCTGGATTAAGTATGGTACGGAAACGATCCCATCACCTATTGATTCGATTGAACATGTTTATGCCTATGGGATGTCACAGACGGCTAGATTTCTACGCGCCTTTATATACAGGGATTTCAACCTTGATCAGCAAGGAAGAGAGGTGATTGACGGAATCATTGCCAACGTCGGAGGGGGGAATATGGGTGAGTTCAATCAACGCTTCGGTCAAAATTCAAAGGATCGTAATAACACGATGCATCAGCTATTCCCATTTGCTTCTGTTCTACAAATGGATCCCGAGACTGAAGAGATAGATTCGCTTCATAGTAGAATCGAACAACGAGGTAGTCCTATTAAGGTTATGTACACAAATACATCGGCAGAATACCATAGAGGGGACGCCTCGTTGATTCATACTGACCCTGACGGTAAAAGGGATGTTGGACATGGGTTGAATACTCGTGTCTATCATTTTTCGGGTGCTGAACACAGTTTTGGAGTTTGGCCTCCCTCTGATTCAGGGGTCAGTATGTCTGGCAGTGAAAGATCTCAGAATATACGTGGCATGATAGACTATTCGCCGTTGCTGAGGGCATGCCTAGTAAATATGGATGACTGGGTGCGTAACGGTGTAGAACCTCCTCCATCCAAACATCCGAATCTGGCCGATGACACACTAGTACATCCTTCAAAGCTTGCCAAGACTTTTATCAGAATTCCTGGAGCTCATTATCCTAGAAGACATGCTATGCCCTGTCGAAGAAAGTTTTGTCCTGACAGTCGAACTGAGCATCCCAATTCACTTCCTCCAGAAGTAGGTGTTCCATATGGTGGATTGGTGCCAACCGTAAATGATGACGGGAACGAGATTGCGGGGATTGTCGCTCCAGAAATCTCGGTACCGCTTGCCGCTCACACTGGATGGACTCTCAGGCATCAAGATGTGGGAGGAGCTACTCAACTGCTTATGTACGCGGGTGGTACCATTCCATTTGCCCGGGATGAGAAAGCTAGAATTTCCAACGGGGATCCTCGGCCTTCAATCGGAGAAAGATATAAAGATCGAGATGACTATCTGAAACAGGTAAGAGTGGCTGCTGACTTACTTGTCGCAAAAGGCTATCTCTTACATAGGGACATAGAAATAAGCATTTCGTTGGCTTCTCGCATGTGGAGCTGTTTTGTGGAAGATGATTTTGATAATCAGGTATGAAGTGATTTAAGGAGAATTCATGAATAATGGACAATTTTCAGGGGTGATACCAATACTGCAAATGCCCTTTAACAAAGATGGGGTCATAAGCTACAGTGATTTGGAAAAAGAGATCAACTGGTGTATTGAGGTTGGTGTTAAAGGCTTGGGTATTGCTCTTGGTAGCGAGATAATGACGCTATTGGATACTGAGAGAAATCAAACCTTGAGGTTTGTGGTAGATCAGATAAATGGCAGGGTTCCCGTGGTTATGAATTCTGGTGGTGAATCTACATTCCTGGCTAAAGAATTTTCTAAGGAAGCAGAATCATTAGGTGCCGATGCACTGATGATCAAGCCGCCTCAGGGTGGGTTTCGATCTAATATGGAAGATTATTTTATTGAAGTTGCTGAATCTGTAAATGTGCCTATATTTATGCAGGATGTTGTTGAGGCCCAAGTTCCTCCCCGGGATGCTTTGAAGTTGTCAAAACTGCATAGGAATTTGCATTATGTGAAATCAGAAACTCCTCCTACGATTCCGAGAGTAGCCGAAACAGCTGTAAACAATGAAGGGTCTCTAGTAATTTTTGGTGGTGCGGGTGGCAAGTTTATGCTTCAGGAAGCTAGGAGGGGTTCTGTTGGCACTATGCCTTTTGCTGGTATGGCTGATTTCTTAGTCGAAATATGGGACCAATGGCATAATGAGGATCAATACAAGGCGGAATCTAAATTTCGAAAGTATTCTATGCTGATTGATTTGGTTTGTATTGACTGGGGCACATCGATGTGGCTCGGAAAAGAGATTTTTGTTAGGAAAGGGATATTCGCTAGGGAAAATTCCTTTCCTAGAAGGTCATGTTTCAAGCCTGATGAGGAATTGTTCCTCGAGTTCAATCGGATCTGCGATGAATTAGAGATTTAACTAATCTTCAAATTTAACATTTTTGCTACTTAGATCTGGCAAGAAGTTCTCTTTGATGTAATCCCAGTTAAAGTCCATGCCCAGTCCCGGGCCTTGTGGTATCTCGACATATCCCTCATTATCCATTGGGTCACAGGGTTTGTTTAAAAACACAGGGCAAGCGTCCCTATCGACACCAGGTCTTGTGAGACCTCTCTCATAATATTCACATTGCTCTTCTGTGGTGGATCCTAGAATAGCCAGGTTGCCAAATCCTCCGACGTGTATTTCACATTGCATTCCTAGGGATTCATACATTGCGATTGCCTTCTTGCAACCGGTTATACCACCGAAGCTCACGTCTATTCTTCCCATGTCTGAGGCTCTTTGGAATGCCCAGTTTGCCCGGCTATAGAAGCTGCCTGGTTCCATCTCAGGTCCCAAAATATTGATCTGCAGTTCTTTGGCGAGCTGTTTGTGAGGTTCTATCCTTCTTTCATCCATGGGGTGTTCCAACCAGTAGTAATTCAATTTTTCTAGTTGGCGACCGACCATAATCGATTCTTGGTATGTATATACACTCCAAGGATCATGCATTAGTACTATGTCGTTTCCTACGGCATCCCTTACAGCTTCGCATACTTCTATATCTTGCTTGGGGAAGCTCGGCTTACCTGGTGCTGGGCAGTTCTTGATGGGATCCCAAAAAATATAGGCATGTACTTTGAAAGCCTTATATCCTCTCTTTACTGATTCTCTTGCATGCTCCGCGTAGACATCAGGGTCGCCTAAGTTTGGTCCAGTGCTTGCGTATGCCATTACCTTCTCCCGTGCCCCACCCAAAACTTGATATGTAGGAGTATTGGCAATTTTCCCCATCAAATCCCAAAGGGCGCAATCCACGGATCCTACAGCTGTTTCCGAAAAACCCCGGTGAGCCATCATCCATTGCCACAATCGTTCAATGTTTCTTGGGTCCTGCCCTACCAACAGGGGCTTTAATATGGTTTCAGTTTCCTCCACGCTGGGAGGTTCGAAATATCCCATACTATCCGAGGTATCGAAACCGTTGTATCCTTCATCGGTTTCTATTTTTATAAGCCCCCTAGGCACCTTACGCATGGGACCCACTTCCCCATAACCCCATTTCGTTCTATGCATGTCTTCTTCTATGGAAAATCTTATTACTTTAATGTCTGTTATCTTCATAATTTCCTCGATAGGTATGATCGTTCTTCTGATTCTGAGTTGTATTGTCTGCCATTAGTTTCTCTAGGGTAGCATACTAAATTCTATAGTGATTTATATATGAATTTGTTTTTACTGTTTGCTGCTGTAGTGATGATAGCGTTGATGTGATGGGTAGCCACATGAAGAATTTTTTGATAGCCAAACATTCTTCATGTGATCTTAGCTATATGTTTTAATGCACGCCAATTTGCCTAAACGGCCTTAGCCAAATAGGGCTGCTGGTTTTTGGAGGTATTCCTGCTGATTACGGTCAACGTTTGACCACCAAGATACATATTATTTCAACACAAATCGGTATTCAATTTGCATGCACTGTTCCGGTCTTGGTCAGACAGAAGAGTTTGCCCCACCTTCTCATAAGCTATGCTACGGTTGTGATAGGCGTTTGCATAGTATGGGTTCAACTTTAATGCTGTGTTATAGTTTTGAATCTCTTGCTGGTACTGTTTCAACTTGGAATGGACGACTCCTTTATTGAAATAGTTGGTTGCTTCCCTAGGCGCAAATTGGATGGCTTGTTCGAAGTCTTTGATGGCGTCATCATGTCGCCCTAGATTAGAATAGGCTGTGCCCCTGTTAGAGTAGGCGATAGCGTAAGTAGGGTTTAACTTCAAAGCTGAATCATAGTTATCAACCTCTTTTTCATAATTGCCTAGATTTCTATGGGTGATACCTAAGTTGAAGTATGTAACATGATCATCTGGGTCAAAATGTAGAACTTGTTCAAAATTTTCGATGGCCAGTTCATATCTGCCCAAATTGTAATAAGCGATACCTATGTTGAAATAAGTGTAGGTGTCCTCTGGGTCTATCTCGAGAACTTCATTGTAAGTAGCTATGACCTCCTCCAAGAGGCCTAATGCAAAGTAAGATGACCCAATGTTATAGTAAGCGGAAATTTTGTCAGAGTCAGTTTTTAGAACTTTTTGGAATGCATCTATGGCCTCGATGTGTTTTCCTTGTCCTTGCAGTTGCATGCCCTTGTTGTAGATATCCGTGACGTCTTTGCCGCCGCAGTTAATCGTTGAAAGCAATAAGCTTAGCCACAGAAAATGTATAGCATAGTTTTTCATTACCACTGATTATATCGTGGCAATGTGTGATTCATAGCCCATGTTATCGTATTTCTAGATTGCCACATGTCGGCTATTTAGGTGTAAGATATCTCACCTTCAACCCTGACAATTTCTTTAGGACAATGTTGAGTACCCCGCCTTCAAATGTGGTTGTTGCTGACTCTATGTCCACCTTACGTGGAAGCCTGATGGATCTCATATTTCCAGTTGATGGAAATTCTTGCATTAAATAAACCGGAGCTTCATCCGTTTCTTTCGGGTCTTTTCTGACGATAATTCCGACCTGATCTTCTTGGACAGATATTTCAAGATCATTTGCTTCTAGACCAGGTAATAGTGCTTGAATCACGAAAGTTTCTTTGTCTTCCGTGAAGTTTATGGGTATAGACTTTTCTTGATGTAAATTTACAACTCCGCGTGAGTTTGTAAGTCTCGTATTTGAGCCAAAGATTGTTCGCAGAGCGCTGTCTAAAAAGTCTTCCCGGTCCCGATCTAACAGGGGATTATTTCTGTACAATTGGAGCATATTAGCTACCTCCTGAGTTCTCATAAGGTTGGTATAATGACATTGTATATATTATGAGACTTGATATAAGAGGTGTCAAGTCTTATGACGCATGCCGATTGGATATAACGATTATCATTTAGTCATGGTGGGGCCAGATAAGTTGATAGTAGAACTATTTTTTAAAGAGTGTAAATAAACTATTAGGAGTCCAATATGAAATTAGCAGGAATGCTTTTGGGTATGGCGGTTCTAGTAACCTCAATTGGTTGCGCGCAGGTCAGTGAAGCTGATCTGGAGGAGCGTATAAAGGTCGAGGTGCAAAGGCAATTGAGTTTAATTGATTTGCCTCGAGGGCCTGAAGGCACTCCTGGTCTTCCTGGTCCAACTGGCCCGATCGGACCAGTTGGACCAGGAGGTGAGCAGGGGCCAATTGGACCAGTTGGTCCTCCTGGAGCTGATGGCAGACAGGGTTTTCAGGGTGAGCCTGGCCCTGCGGGTGAGGTGGTCGTTGCAGCTGAAAAAATAGGGCTATCTCTTGCGGAAATAGAGAATCTTCACTCCGAGTTAAAGCAAATAATGGAGAGCGAGAGAATCCTCTCGGAAAACTTTCAAGGATTGTCAATAGAGTTAGAGGATGTGAATGCTTACATCGAGAATAACAGAGAAGCGATATCAAATATTTGCGACTATGTGGGTACGGTTGGAACAGCTTTAGGTATACCTCTAGGTCTTTTATTGGAATGTTGAGTTTTTAACATAGACTTGTCACTCATTGAACAACTCTAAAAGATTGATTCTGAAGTGATGAATAGTGGGTTATGATTATTGGGACTAAGATTAAATGGTCACTGGATTTGGCAATGTGCTGAAAATACGTAGGTTCTGTCTAAATGTATAAGAACGCCCCATTCATTATTCTATTAACGGTTTTATGTGTCGGCTTTTCATGTGGGGGGATTAGAGACGAAGCAGATCCGACGCTTTCTTCTGATAATACGGGAGGTGAAGTGATGATCATGCCGCCCACCCAAACTCCGTTCCCGTTAGATCCGACACGTGCTCCAACTCCGACAAAATCTGCAAAGAGAAATGTTGATAAGCCCCCTTTGTATCTGACTGCTACTTCTATTCCTGTTGAGGATACTACTTCTACTATTGATCTGAGTGAGATGTTTTTGGATCATTACCCGAGGGATTATTATGAAAAAATCGAGGTGGAAATAACGGGTAAGAATTTACCGCCCAGAGGAAGGTTGAGGAGCGATCCTGGACGAGGATTGGCTAGCCCAAAGATACGAGGAATCCTGTTAGATGGCTCTACCACCACCATTGGTGGAGAGGGACCAGTAACGCTGGTAATTGTCCTGGCGCATTGGTGCCCCTATTGTCAAAAGGAAGTAAAAGAACTCAGTGAGTATATTCATGAAGTTGGTTTACCTCCTGATGTGAGGTTATTGTCGGTATCAACTGGTATTGATAAGACAAGGTACAATTATCCTCCCCATGAGTGGTTGAAATTGGAGCGATGGCCAATACCAGTGCTGACTGACACTCCAGATTCGAAAATTGCAGAAGCATTGGGTGTTACGGCATTTCCTTTCATGGTTCTCATCGATGATCAAGGGACTGTTGTATTGAGATTACTCGGTCAGATAGGTAAGGAGGGATTTAAAGATATTATTGACTTGGTAGGGTTAGTTGAAGAGAGTAATTGAATGGCTTGAAGAGGAATTAAATTCGGGAACACATGCATCAGCATGTTCGCAATATGGAGGTAAATCTAGAAAGTGCCAGTAGCAGCCAAAATTAGAGATTTTATGGAACAGGGATCCTGGATTAGAAAGATGTTTGAGGAAGGGATTGCTCTAAGAATGGAACATGGGGAAGAGAACGTTTTTGATCTATCCTTGGGTAATCCTGTTGTTGAACCTCCAACAGAGTTTTTTCTTAAGCTCAACGAAGTAATCAACGATTCTCAAAAAGGCATGCATAGGTACATGCCTAACGCAGGTTTTGATGACACCCGTGGAGCAGTGGCCTCTCAGCTAAATGATGAGACTGGGTATTCGTTCTCTTCTAGTGACATTGTTATGACTTGTGGGGCAGGGGGAGCGTTAAACGTGGTATTTAAAACTATTTTGGATCCGGGAGATGAGGTAGTTATTTTTGCGCCATTTTTTGTGGAATATATGTTTTATGTTGATAACCATGGTGGTAAATGTAAGGTTGTTAATCCGGACGAGAAATTTATGCCCAACATGGACATGTTAAGGTCAAAGATAGGGGCTAGAACTAGGGCTGTTTTGATTAACTCTCCGAACAATCCAACAGGGGCTCTTTACTCTCCGGAAATTTTGTCTCAAGTCTCTGAGATAATAATGGATAAAGAGGCAGAATTTAGTTCAGAAATTTATCTCATCAGTGACGAGCCATACAGGAAAATAATTTATGATGGTGCTGAGTACCCCCACATATTTAGTCATCATGCTCGATCTATTGTAGCGACTTCCCATTCAAAGGATCTGGCTTTGCCAGGGGAGAGGATAGGATATATAGCTGTCCATCCTGAATATTCAGGGAAAGAGGAATTTATTGATGGATTGGTGTTTTGTAACCGTACGCTGGGCTTCGTGAACGCTCCAGCGATGATGCAGCGTGTCGTGGCCTCTTTGCAAGCAGTAACCATTGATATAGGTCATTATCAGTCCAAAAGGGATATCCTCTATGACGAACTGGCAAACATTGGATATTCAGTATTTAAGCCTCAGGGAGCATTTTACATGTTTCCGGCATCTCCCATTGATGATGATGTACGTTTTGTTGAGGACCTCAAGGAGCACCGAGTTCTTGCGGTACCGGGTACCGGATTCGGTATGCCAGGCTATTTCAGATTGTCCTATTGTTTGGAGGATCGGGTTATACAGGGCGCATTTGAAGGTTTGAATGCGGCTTTCTCAACTTATTCATGACTAGAGAAAGCCGAGTCTGTAAACCCCAGTTCGCTTAAACCGGACTAGTGTCCTTCAAGCCAGATCCTGTAACTGGTATTAGCAACGTGGAATTACTTCTGATCTGACCTTCTTGGACAAGGCGAATTGCGCCAGCGAAGGCCGCGGCTGAAGTAGGCTCAACGAATAGACCCTCTTTACCGGAGAGTTTTAACTGCCAGTTCAAAATCTCCTCTTCACTTACAGAGACAGCTTTCCCCCCTGAATCGCTCATGGCCTCCATAATTTGATGCCGTCTAGGTGGCAATCCTACAGCGATTCCGCCAGCTCGTGTGGGCTTTATCATAGACTGATCCCAAGGATTTCCCATGAAGGCGGCGGTTAATGGTGCCACACTCATAGATTGCGCGCAATGTAGCTTGGGCAGAGCAGCTATCAGTTTTTTCCGCTTTAGCTCCATAAATCCTTTCCATGTACCAAGGTACAAAGACCCGTTACCTACGGGCATGACGATGTCGCTAGGAAGGTTACGGCCGAGCTCATTGTAGAGTTCATAGGCAAATGTTTTTGTGCCTTCAATGAAGTATGGATTTAAGTTATGGGATGCGTAGACAGCTTGGGTCTTTTTTTGGTAGGAAATTGCGGCTTTCGTTGTCTGATCTCTTGTACCATTGACGAGATGTAGAATCGCCCCGTAAATTCTTATTTGGTCCAGTTTTGGCTGAGGAGCTTCGGAAGGCGCAAATATATGCGCTTCAATACCCGTTTTTGCTGCATAAGCGGCAATGGATGCTCCGGCATTGCCGGAGGAGTCCTCAACTATCTCATTTGTGCCTTCTATCTTCAGCATAGACAACATCATTGAGGTACCGCGATCTTTGAAGGAGCCAGTTGGGTTCAATGATTCTAATTTTACTGTGATATCGATGCCAAAGGATTCATTGATGTTGTTCAATCGTACTAATGGCGTATCACCTTCACCGAGTGACACAAAATCATCCGCATGTGAGATTGGTAGAGGAATATCAGCGTTTGTACAAGATATGGCCTTGTGTGTATCTGAATTTTGAGAACAATAGGTTACGAATAATGGGGATTTGCATGCGGAACAATTTAGTGTAGATGAATTAGGGTGGTAAGTTGTTGAACATGACGAGCATGAAAAGGTGTGCGAATTCATTTCTAATCCATCCCTAATTTATATTTTGAAAAACTTTTCTTAATCTGCTCTAATCATCAAGCGTTGCTATGATCGATGTTAAAAGATATTAACAATCTTTGGGTACCAATGGATTCTTAAATAATGAGTTTTAGTTTTAAGCTCGGTTCAAGCGCATGTCACAGGTATTTAGTTCACCTGTGTCGTTTTAAAGGGACTAATTATTACGCAAATACTGAGAAGCATATTTTATATCACAGGCACTGATGGTAGGTAACTGTTAAGATTCCATGATGTCTATGATTATCAAGGTGTTCAAAAAAATCACTATACCCTTTAAAAAACCAGGGGATATTTTTCATGGATGGTGGCTGGTTGTAGCCGGGGTATTCCTGTTGACAATAATGTCCATATCTGTGTTTCGGGGTATGGGTGTTCTATTAGTTGTTCTTCAGAAAGAATTTCAATGGAGTCGGACACAAATTTCTGTAGGCGGTCTTTTCAGTCGAGTAGAAGGAGCTGCGTTAGGTCCTCTAGAAGGATTGCTTATCGACAAACTCGGTTCAAGGCGCATGATCTTGATTGGCTATTCTATTATGGCTTTAGGCTTTATTTTATTTTCGAGGATTTCTAATTTATGGCAATTCTATGTGGTTTTTGCATTTATCACTCTTGGGTCTGGTTTGGGAGGTTGGTTGGCTGTAATTTCACTTCTTAATAACTGGTTTGTGAAGAGTAGGTCTATTGCGATGGCAGGGGCTATGTCGGGTATTCACATTGCAGGATTCTTACTCCCATTGTTTGCTATTGCGATGGAGTCTGTAGGTTTTAGAATAACGACGTTCTCTGTGGCTATTTTGATCCTCATAGTCTTGTTTCCTGCGGTAAAGATAATCAGAAACAGGCCGGAGGATATGGGTCTTCTGCCAGATAATGAAATCGTCGAGGCTAATCAATCTACTTTAACGGAAAATGAGGCTTCAGGGCCTGTGATCGAGCCAAGGGATGGGAATCTAGGTCAAGGCGGTAGTGAAGCCGTAGAAATATCTAAAGTGAGTGAAGATTTCACCGCACGGGAGGCCTTGTTCTCGTCAACATTTTGGATGCTTACCCTAGCGCATATCACTTCCACGTTATCCATTGTTACCTTGTCTCTACATCTTACGCCACGTTTAACGGATATGGGTTTGAAACTGTCTACTGCCAGTTACATAGAGATGACATACTCCATCTTAGCATTGCCTACGATCTTTATAGCTGGTTGGTTAGGGGACAAGATGTCAAAGAAATATTTAATAGTTCTATTTCTAGTTTTGCAAAGTGTTTCAACATTCATATTGACCTTTGCTGGTAACTTACAGATGGTTTTAGTATTTGCCGTAATTTACGGGGTTGCTTTTGGCGGACGAATACCATTAATGTCGGCTATTAGGGGTGATTACTTTGGGCGGAAAGCCTTCGCAACTATATCAGGGTGGTCTATGTTGCCCAACGGTATTTTAATGGCGGTGGCGCCTGTTTGGGCGGGGTGGATGTTTGATAATTACCAAAGTTATCAAATACCATTTTTTACTTTTGCAGTCCTTAATTTGATGGGTGCCCTGATTATGCTTTTTGTGAATAAACCTAGACCTAAGAAAACTCAAGTTATAGTAGGTCTATAATGTGAAACAGCTATAGTAACTCATTAGGTTTTGAATATGCATATTTTGGATAGAGAGCTTATAGACCCCTTCCCGAAATTTTGGGACAGAGTTAGTCTGGAATTGGACATAGAGTTACAGGACATAGAATTAGCTTCCGACAAGGTATTTGTTGATCTATCTAATGATGCTAGAAAGGAACAGCCGGAATGGCTGAGGTTACCAGATGAGGATCTAGCTTATCATGTAGCCCATGAAGTAGGGCATGTGTTGCTTCGGTGCCGAGGTTATCCCAGAATTATGCGAGGTAAGGATTACCCGCCGTCAAGTGCTGAGGCTATGGTAGGAGGGGACTTAGAAGAGATGGTGACCCATGTGCCGATAAGATCAATCCTAGGAAGTTTCGGTTTCAGTAATGAAGTTATCATGGAAAGAATGTATGACGGAGCGTTTTCTGGTTTGTCATTGAGTCCGGTGCCTGATTATGGTTCGCCTTGGTTTTTCACGTGGGCTATCAGATATGTGGAACTCTCCAACGAAATGAGGCATTCCAAGTGGATTGAATTGAAAAAAATATACCATCATCGGTCCAGAGATGTTGAAGATCTTGGTAAGGAGTTGAAGAATATACTTGAGTCCTTTGACATTCATTCTCCATGGAATGCGTTACAAGCGATGTTGGCTTGCAGGGATCACATGGGTCTGGGAGTCGATCAACGGGTGATGATATTGGATCCTCGGTCCGGTGAGATCCAGTAGGACTTATTCTTTGGGCTATGTGCTATATTAGTTTGAGTTTTATACTTCCCGGGAAAAGCATATTTTGGGTGAAAGGTTATTTGTGAAAAGTCACCTAGTTTGGTACAGAGATTGGATTTTCTATAGCGTAATTGCCATTATTGTGGTTGTTGATCAATTTACAAAGGCCTTAGTGAAGGCCTATATCGCTGTTGGCGACTCATGGATTGATATAGGTATCTTTAGCGTGATTCACGGGTTGAATAGAGGATCAGCATTTGGTCTATTTCAAGGATATACTGTTCCATTAATAATTTTGTCTATCATAGGAATAGCCGCGATCTTGTATTTTTTTCGACGGCAACAGTACAACTTACTGCCTATGAGGGTTGCTTTGGGTTTCATTGTTGGAGGTGCCATTGGAAATCTGATCGATCGGTTGAAGGATGGGGTTGTAGTGGATTTTATCAGTGTAGGTTGGTGGCCTGCCTTCAATGTTGCGGATTCATTCATTTCCGTCGGTATGGTAATAGTGGCTGCCATTGTCCTTTTGGGAGAGAGACTAGGTTGGATAGAATACTCTTCTGACGGGGAGGACAATCCGAATGACACTTAAAGCGGGAAACGTTCTAGTCGCTGAGTTCAGTGGCGTTCGATTAGACCAATATGTTTCGGAACAACGAGATGACATATCGAGAACGCGAGCGGCTCGGCTTATAAGGGAAGGCTACATCACACTTGATGGGCAGGTGGTAAAACCGTCGGTTAAATTGTGTTTAGGGCAGAAGATTTCCATTGGAGCTCTCAATGCCCAAGGGATCAATCTTCAAGCTGAAGACATCCCCTTATCAATCGTTTACCAGGATGACGATATTATAGTGATAAATAAGCCGTCCGGGATGTTAGTCCATCCTGGTGCAGGCCATCCCGGTGGGACCTTGATCAATGCGATACTTTATATGTGTCCAGAACTATTGGAAATGAATTCAACAACAAGGCCCGGGTTGGTTCATAGATTAGATAAAGATACGTCAGGTATCATCCTTGTGGCAAAAAACGAAAAGGCCTTAACTAATATGTCGGATCAATTTAAGAATCGAGTTGTGGTTAAGAAATACATGGCTTTGGTGAAAGGAAATCTGTCGGATAGGACTGCGATAATTGACGGACCCATAAGGAGAGATCGGAGTGAAAGAAAGAGGATGGCTGTAGCAGAGGGGGGGAAAGAGGCAACCACTAAATACGAAGTTATAAAGAGATTCCCATCATTCGATTTGGTTGATGTGGTACCACTAACTGGTAGAACCCATCAAATACGGGTACACTTTGCTTCGATCCGGCACCCTGTGGCTGGCGATGAACTCTATGGGGGCAAAACGGGGGGACTTCAAAGACAGTTCCTTCATGCTTATTCGTTGGCATTCCAACATCCTTCGTCAGGATCTGATTTGTGTTTTGATTCAAAATTGCCGGAAGACCTAAGAGAGTTTATGGTGACCCTATCCAAGGATGCTTAGTGACAACTGTATTTCACCTAGACTAGTGGTAATATCTTTGAATATCTTTCTATAGTCCACTGAGTTTAAGTATTTTGGAAGGTTGAGGAGATTTTATGGCAAGTGGTGGTATAAGGGTCAGATACGCCCCTAGCCCGACGGGTGAGCCGCACGTGGGCAATATTAGAACGGCACTCTATGATTGGGTATTCGCGAGAAGCAATGGAGGCAAGTTCGTCGTTCGTATTGAAGATACCGATCAGTCTAGAAAAGTTGAAGGTGCGGAAAAATCCTTAGAAGATTCGTTAACTTGGTTAGGTCTTGATTGGGATGAAGGCATGGGTAAATCGGGCGGGTTTGGTCCGTACTCCCAATCGGGTCGTCTTGAGTTATACAAGGACGTTGTAGAAGCGTTGATCCGTAATGAATTCGCATATCGGTGTTTCTGTACGGAAAATCGATTGGCAAATTTACGGGATGAACAACGTAAATCAAAGTCTGCCGTGGTTGGGTATGATGGTATGTGTAGGGGAAAGTATGTGGAAGATGCCACAAACGAGCCTGCAAGGGGAGATTTTGTTGTGAGGTTTGCGATGCCGAAGGTTGGCACATCGGAAATTGAAGATTTGGTAAAAGGGCACGTTAGTTTTGAAAATTCGTTGAGTGACGATTTTATTGTCTTAAAGTCGGATGGCTATCCGACCTATCATTTAGCTTCTGTGGTGGATGATAACCATATGCGCATAAGTCACGTATTTCGAGGGGAGGAGTGGTTGTCAAGTGTCCCTAGGCATATTCAACTATACAAAGCCATGGGATGGAATCCGCCTATTTTTGCGCACCTGCCTACGATACTGGCGCCCGACAAATCAAAGTTGAGTAAACGGCATGGTGCCACTTCTGTGTTGCAGTTTAAGAAAATGGGATATGTGCCTGAAGCAATGTTCAATTTCCTCTGTCTGTTGGGCTGGTCAAAAGACGGGGAAACGGAGATTTTGAATAGGAAAGAAATTTTGGAGCATTTTGACATTGCTCAAATTAATCCTTCTGGTGCAGTGTTTGATATAGAGAAGCTTAATTGGATGAATGGGTATTACATACGTCAAATGACTCTTGCGAAGCTTGCTGATACGCTTTCTGAATATTGGGTAGCATATCCCCCAGATCAATTCGATCGCACTCCAACTTCGGCAGAAGTTATGATTGTTGCAAAGATGGTTCAGGAAAGATTGAAAACTTTAGAAGAGGCTTCAAGGCTAGTAGCGTTTCTATTTAAGGAGGATCTACGTTACGATTCCGATGCCTTGATACAAAAAGGAATGGATGCAAAAATTGCCTCAGACACGTTGACTGCAGCTAAGTCGCTAATCTCTGGTAGTAATGTATTTGATGCAGAAAAACTTGAGATATCCTTAAGAGAATTAGCTGTCAAATTGGATGTAAAAGTGGGGAGTTTGTTAAGTCTTATCAGGGTAGCGACGTCAGGTCAAAAGGTGTCCCCACCTTTATTCATATCGTTGGAAGCCTTAGGAAAAGAGCGTGTGTTGAAACTTCTCGAAGAGGCCGTTGTAAAATTGACGTCTGCGTCACACGTTGACGTTGATTAATACTCCTCTTATACTCGCCCTGATCAAAGGAGATGTTTGCATTTTAGGAGGCATAATATGTCGGAATCTTTAAAGGATCGGTTGCAATCGGATCTTAAGGATGCAATGAGGAATAAGGATGCCCTTACTCGCACCCTGCTTCGGACACTTTTGTCCGAAGTACGAAATGCAGAGATAGCAAAAAAAGACACTTTGGATAATGAGGGGATCCAAAGAGTTTTGATTAAGCAGGCCCAACAGAGGCGAGACAGTGCCGAGGCTTACGTAGGAGGAGCACGTTTAGATTTAGCCGATAAAGAAAATGAAGAACTTTCAATTATAATGAAATACTTGCCAGTACAATTAACCGCCACAGAATTAGCGGTTATTGTAGATGAAGTTATTAAGATTACTGGTGCTAATGGATTGGGTGATATGGGTAAAGTAATGGGAGAATTGATGCCCAAACTTGAGGGCAGGGCAGATGGGAAAGTAGCTAGTAACATGGTTAAAGAAAAGTTAAATATAGTCTGAGATACTAATGAAATTTGGCGTTATTGTATTCCCAGGGACTTGGAGTGATAGAGACTGTCATACGGTCATTGACGAAGTTTTACAAGAACCTGTGGAATATGTTTGGCATAAGGATGATTTATCATCGTCCATAGACTGCGTAATACTACCTGGTGGATTTTCTTACGGTGATTACCTTCGTTGCGGAGCTATAGCCAAATTTTCCCCAGTAATGGAATCGGTAGTCGAATTTGCACTAAATGGAGGTGTTGTGCTCGGTATTTGCAATGGATTTCAGATACTCTGTGAGACTGGATTGTTGCCTGGAGTACTGATGAGGAATGATAACCTGCAATTTAGATGTGAATGGGCACACTTACGGGTGGAGAATGCTGATACCCTGTTTACTTCGTTATGCGAGGAGGATGATGTTCTTGCTGTACCGATCTCTCACGGTGAAGGTAACTATTTTGCCGATGAAGAGACATTACGGAATCTAGAAGATAGAGGACAAGTTGCATTTAGGTATTGTTCTGAGGCTGGGGAAGTGTCAGGAGAATTTAATCCAAATGGTTCATTGAATAATATTGCTGGGATAACTAATCGAGAAGGAAACGTTCTGGGCATGATGCCACATCCAGAAAGGTGTTGCGATAGCTTAGTGGGTGGTAAGGATGGAGAATTCATATTTAGATCTATATTAGAAGCTAACGGATATCTAGATAGACGATGATTGAGGGGATACTTCTTCCACTAGTTGGTGAGTCCGGTATGGCAGCAACGGTTGTTTTAGCTAGAATTGGTAAGAGATAAAGGTATGGGTTTTGACAAGAATATCCTAGATGATCTAGCGATATCTCAGAGTGAATACAAACTTATCTTGCAACGATTGGGTAGAGTCCCTAATCGTTTGGAGTTGGGCTTGTTCGGATCTCTTTGGAGTGAACATTGTGGGTATAAGCATTCTAAATTACTATTGAGGTTATTCCAGTCCAAAAATAATAGATTAATCGTCAAAGCGGGAGACGAAAATGCTGGGGTGGTGGATATTGGTGATGGGTTGGCGATAGTATTTAAAATCGAGTCTCACAATCATCCATCAGCGGTCGAGCCATACGAGGGAGCTGCTACAGGGGTTGGAGGAATCGTTAGAGATATATTGGCAATGGGGGCACGTCCTATAGCTCTGTTAAATTCTTTACGGTTTGGACCGCTTGATCATGAAAGGAATAGATATCTGTTCGAAGGGGTGGTGTCAGGTATTTCAGGATATGGTAACTGTATTGGGATCCCGAATATCGGGGGAGAAGTCGGGTTTGCAACTTCCTATACGGGTAATCCTCTCGTGAATGCGATGTGTATAGGATTAGTGGAGATCAAAAATCTTGTACGAGCTACTTCAGGTGATAAAGGAAATGTTTTGTTGTTGGTTGGTTCAGGCACGGGTAGGGATGGAATCCACGGGGCATCAGGCTTAGCTTCCCGGACGTTTGAAGAAGACAGGGAATTACGACCTACTGTTCAAGTCGGAAATCCTTTTTTAGAGAAAATACTAATCGAATCTTGTCTTGAAGCGGTCCAGACTGGCCTGGTTGACGGTTTGCAAGATTTAGGTGCTGCAGGGTTGACGAGTGCGTCCGTTGAGTGCGCTTCAAATGGAGGTACAGGCATTAAGCTATTCATGGATAAGATACCTTTAAGAGATGATGGTATGGAACCCTATGAGATTATGCTTTCTGAGACCCAAGAGAGAATGTTATTGTCAGTTAAACGAGATAATCTTAACCGCGTAAGCCAGGTGTTTGATAAATGGGATGTTGAGAATACAGTGATAGGCCAAGTTGTGGATGGGGATGCTATAGAGTTGATAGAGGAAGACGTGACGAAGGGCCATATTCCGATAAACTTGCTTACTGATCCACCTCTTTACAGACCAGATGGGATAAAACCTGATTATCTGAAGGATTTGCAAAGTTATGAGTTGGACCGAGTTCCTTTGCCGACTGCTTCACCCTCCGCAGTATTTTTGGATCTGATTGCGTCACCAAATATATCGTCAAGAGTTTCTGTTTATAGGCAGTATGATCATCAAGTTCAGACGAATACAGTAATACCGCCAGGCAACGAAGCGGCTTTGCTGCGGATCAAAGGCACTTCCAAAGGCCTATCTGCAGCGACAGATGGAAATTCCCGAGCCTGTTATCTTGATCCATTTGTTGGAGGTGTGATCTCCGTTGCCGAGGCATGCAGGAACGTATCTTGTACAGGAGCTGAACCAATAGCATTGACTAATTGCCTAAACTTTGGCAATCCGGAAAACCCGGAAGTCTACTATCAGCTGGAACATTGTGTGAGAGGTATCGTCTCCGCAAGTGAGTCTTTTGATGCCCCGGTGATAAGTGGAAATGTAAGTCTTTACAATGAGACAGGAAATAAATCAATTTACCCAACCCCCGTTATCGGGGCAGTTGGCTTGACAGAAAATGTTTCTCGACATTGCGATATAGCTTTTAAAGAAGTTGGAGATATAGTTGTTTTGTTGGGGGCATCGATGGTAGCTGGGTATGCTTCGTCGTTGGCCGGGAGTGAATATCTGGAGGTTATCCATAATTTGGTGGCGGGCCAGCCTTCTATTGATATTGACAAGGAACTTTCTGTACAGGCAGCTTGTCGACGATTGATAAGTGAAGGTCTTGTTAAGTCTGCACATGATTGTTCTGATGGTGGATTAGCAGTTGCAATAGTTGAATCGTCAATCCAGGGGGATTTGGGATTTGGAGGGACAGTTGAGATAGAAGGCAGATGGGATGCTGCTTTGTTTGGGGAAGACCAATCTAGAATAGTTGTGTCTATTAACCATAAAGACCTAGATCTTTGTTCTAGTGTTTGTGAGGAGTACTCGGTTGAATGGTGTGTCTTGGGCAATGTACAAGAAGGTAGGTTTTCATTTTCAGGATTGATTGATCTGCCAATGTCGCAACTTAGTGAAATTTGGACCCAATCGCTGGAACGACTGGCGGGTGGTTGATCTCATTCCCATATAAATTTCATGGTATATTTTGGTTTGACACTATGTTGCCCTCATGCTAGATTTAAGTGCGGTCGGCCTGTTTTTGGTTCGGCCCTTTCTATTTGACTGGAGGGGATTTTGCCTAGATACGATTATCTTTGCGGTTCATGCCAAGAAAGATTCGAATTAAAGCTGAGTTTTAGCGCTGAAATAGAGCAGCCGTGCGTGAAATGTGGCTCAGAGGCTCAAAGACAATTTGTTGCTGTGCCAGTTGTTTTTAAGGGTAGCGGTTGGTACGTGAATGACTATGGTAAGAAGGGAAGTGCGGCAGGAGTTTCTCCTCAGAATGATAATTCAGATGACAAGACTGAAGATTCCTCTAAGTCTGATTCCAAAGACAATAAGGTGAAAGATAAGGCGCAATCAGACAGTAGTGGTAACAAGAATCAAAGTGATGATAAGAAGGTTGCATCCTCTAAGTCTCCCTCCAGTGATTGATTATTGAGAATACTTCTCCAGAGAGTTAGCTGTGCTCAAGTTACCGCTGAAGGAGAGACGCTAGCAAATATAGGCCGAGGCTTGGTGTTATTTGTTGGAGTAGCTCGGGACGATACGGCACAAGATGTTTGTTATGTGGTGCGAAAAATTTTGGCATTGCGGGTCTTCCCAGACCACGCTGGCAGATTTGACAAGTCGATACGTGACATTGATGGCGAGGTGATGCTGGTTAGCCAGTTTACCTTGCTGGCTCAGACCAAGCACGGTAGGCGTCCCAATTTTGAACACGCTATGTCGTCGGCGCAGGCGGTTGAGGTATTTAACGATGTTGTCAAAAGATTTAAAGAGTCAGGATTGTCTGTTACTGTCGGGCGCTTTGGGGCCAACATGGATGTGAAATTGATAAATGAAGGGCCGGTTACGATTCTGGTTGATAGCCATGATAGATGAAGAGAGCGACCTTTATTAGGTTATGTCTAGGCTCAGATCTAGACTCGGCGCAGAATGTGTAAGTGCTCCGATAGATATAATATCTACTCCGGTATTGGCTATGTCGCGAACTCTTGACAGGCTGATACCGCCCGACGCTTCTGTTACTGCTTTACCTTGGCACATCTCTATAACTATTTCCATATCTCCATTAGACATATTGTCCAACAAAAGGATTTCTGCTCCTGCATGAAGGGCTGATTCCGCTTGGGCGACGTTTTCTACTTCAACCTCGACTTTTATTGTGTGAGAAGAAAGTTTGTAGGCTTTACGAACAACGTCTTCCAAGCTTAGTCCATCTTTTGCTAAGGCACGAAAGTGGTTGTCCTTTATCAAGATACCGTCTGCAAGATTGTGCCGATGATTACTACCTCCGCCCATTCTAACGGCATACTTTTCAAGATATCGAAATCCAGGAGTTGTTTTTCTGGTGTCAACTATTTTTGCATTGGTTCCGGAAACCTCTCTGACAAATTTGGAGGTTTGTGTCGCTATTCCACTGAGCTTCCTGATAAAGTTCAAAGCAGTGCGCTCCGCAGTCAGGATGGATGCGAGGGAGCCGCTGATTGTAGCAACCTCTGATCCCACCACCACGGTATCACCATCAGTCAATATCGATTTTACGGACAGACTCGGGTCTATTTTTTTAAAGACTTCTAAAGCTATAGGAGTACCGGCAACAATTCCTACTTCGTCTGAAACAATGATGGCATCACCGGCGGTGTCGCTAGAGATGAGCGCTTCAGTAGTTGCATCACCCATGGAACAGTCTTCCATGATGGCTCTATCTATTAATTGTAAGGTATTAGGGTTTAGGATCATGTGAGATTGAAGTTTGCTGTTAATGATTCGGAATGTTGTTGGTCTATATCGAAGTGGGTTATCCTAGTTTTTTAATCCTTACGATATTTCTAGCATCCGTTTTAGAGCAACAAGGGAATGCTGCCGGGTTTCATCGTCAACCTTGATAGGGTTTACTACGATTCCCTCAACCAATCCATCAAGTACCCAGGATAGATAAGCAGGATGAATGCGATACATTGTAGAGCATGGGCATACAACTGGGTCGAGGCAAAACACGGTCTTATCTTTGTTCTCAGCAGCGATGCGGTTTACAAGACTAACCTCAGTACCGATTGCCCAACTAGTATTCGGTGGAGCTGAATAGATGGTATCTTTGATGTATTCTGTTGAACCACAATAATCCGCTGTCTTCACAACCTCTTGGGTGCATTCAGGATGTACCACTACTTTAACATCAGGATGTGATTTTCGGGCTTTCTCGATTTGGTCTACTGTGAATCTGGTGTGTACTGAACAATGACCTTTCCACAGTATTAATTTAGCCTGCGATATGGATTCTTCGCTGTTTCCACCAAGAGGTTTGAAAGGGTCCCAAATAATCATGTCTGATAGACTTAATCCTAACTTCACACCAGTATTTCTTCCCAGATGTTGATCTGGCAAGAACAAGATTTTTCCAGTTTTCTTGTACGCCCAATTGAAAGTGGCCGAGGCATTTGATGAGGTGCATACTATCCCGTTGTTTTTTCCGCATAAAGCCTTGATTGCTGCTGTGGAGTTCATGTAGGTTACGGGGGTCACTACGTCTGTTCCTAATATGTCTAACAGGGCATCCCAACAGTCCGCCACGTCTTCGGTTTCTGCCATGTCGGCCATGGAACAACCCGCAGCTAAATTGGGCAGAATGACATTTTGGCTAGGATCGCTAAGAATATCTGCCGTCTCAGCCATAAAGTGGACTCCACAAAAAATTATGTTGTCTACATCCCTTTGGGTGGCAGCATATTGAGAAAGTTTGAACGAATCTCCTCTCAGATCGGCAAATTTTATGATTTCTTCTCTTTGGTAATGATGCCCTAGAATTAAGGTGGAGTCACCCAATTTTTTCCTCGCAACGGAAATATTATGGTCTAATTCCTCTGGGCTAGTCCGCATATAGCTGACTGGAAGTTTTTGCCAACGGACTTTGGCTTTGAATTCCTCCTCGAGAGTCTTTGAAACCAGCTCTCCTTCTGATTGGCAGAAAGCCGGTTGTTCTATTTCAGTGATCGGGATCTGGTTTGCTCTAGATTTTGTGATCATTTTCAAGTTCTCCGATCTACTTCGTTGAAAGGCTTGATGTTACGGGTGAACCTTGAAGGAACCAAGGACTGGTTTCGTTAATTTCTATGTCAACCATATCACCGGGTTTACATTTTTCGTCGTCGAAAAATACCAGTTTATCGTTTCTATTTCTGCCGAACCATCTACCTTTCTTTTTTCCCTCGACGAGTATTTCTTGAGTTTCCCCCATTAACTTAGAGTTGATTTCAGAAAGAATTGTTTGTTGCTCGGAATCTATAGTCTTAAGGCGATCTTTTTTCACATCATCTGGTACATCATCGCTGTATTGTCTGTGAGCGATGGTACCAGATCTAACAGAATAGGCTGCTGAGTGTATCTTATCAAATCTAATGTCTTTAATTAAATTTAGTGTGTTGGCAAATTGGGAATTTGTCTCCCCACAGAAACCGACTATTAGATCCGTACTGAGGGTTACTCCAGGAATTCGATCCCTGATTTTATACACTAGTTCTCTATACTCTTTGTTGGTATAGCCTCTCCGCATCTGTTTCAAGACCTTGTCATCGCCTGACTGAAATGGCAGGTTAATATGCTCACAAACTTTATCCAAACTATTTACCGCGTCTATGATGCTTTCGTCCATGTCATTTGGATGTGAAGTTAAAAACCTAATACGTTGTAATCCTTCGACTTTATTTACTGCGTACAATAAGTCCGCTAAGTTGATATCATTTGATAAGTCGTGCCCATACGAGTCAACATTTTGACCCAGTAGAGTTACCTCTTTAACTCCTCTTTGTACGAGCGAGGATGTCTCCTCCACAATCTCTTTAATAGGTCTGCTATTTTCTCGGCCTCTTCGGTAGGGAATGATACAGAATGAGCAGAATTTGTCGCAGCCATGTATTATCGGAATAAATGTTGACACATTTGGCGTGGCAGTTAATGGCCCTATACAACCCTCTCTATCAACACCCATTCGACGGGATACTAGGTCTAGGAGAGGATCATATTGTTGAGGAGGCATGAATACGTCGACGTATGGAAATTGTTTTTCAAGGGCATCAGTTTTTGGCCCAACCATACAGCCCATTACTGCGAGTATTTTCTCAGGATGGAGTTCTTTATCAGGTTTGATGCTGGTTAGGGTTCCAACTGCCTTGTCCTCGGCATTCTTACGCACAACACATGTGTTTAGTACAACTACATCAGCCTCTTTTCGGTCCAAGGTTCTAGATAGCCCGAGTTGTCTTAAAGCATCCTCCAATCTTTCAGAGTCTGCCTTGTTCATTTGGCAACCGGTTGTCCAAACATGAAATTTGTTCATATTAGCCTATAAACTGAGTCTGACTTTGTGTTTTTACATCCAAAGCGGCGGAGGGAATGGGATTCGAACCCATGAGAGGGCTTTCACCCCCTAACCGCTTAGCAGGCGGCCGCACTAGACCTCTATGCGATCCCTCCCTTTTAGGAAGACTATTATAATAGTCGATGGGAGTATCGATCAACTAACATCAACTATGAAGCAACTTGCTAATAACGTTTCCTCAAAGGGTACACCATGATACATCAATCCGATTGTCCGTGAGCTATATTCTATGTTAAAAAAAGATTGAGTCTGTTTTCTGAACCTGTGTAAAGTGAAAATCAATCCATTGGCCTAAAACCAGCAGAATCTTCTATCCAGACTTCGCCTCCCTCAAAATGTTCCTTTTTCCATATTGGTACTATCTGTTTTATTCTGTCCACGGAATATTCCGTGGCATCAAAAGCCTCTTTTCTATGGCTTGAGCCTACAGCAACTACAAGGCTTGCTTCCCCGATGTTTACTCGTCCTAGTCGATGGGCTATCGAAACCTTAACGTCCCAATTTTGGCACATTTCGTTCGCTATTTCCTCTAATTTGGTTTGGGCCATCGATTGATAAGCTTCGTATTCTAGGAAAAGAACATTTCGGTCACCAGTGTGATCTCTTGTAACCCCAATGAATGTCACTAATGCTCCATGGTTGTCTTCTCTTACTGATAGGCTGATCTTAGCTGGGTCTAGCGACGATTCAGTAATAGTTACGAAATATTTATTCGTATCCACCGAAGTTATCCTTCCTTTTTGCTTACATAAGCTCCACCACTGACAGGCGGTATCAATGCTACTTGATCATTATTTCTCAAATGATGGTCATGGTTTCTGTATTCTTCATTAACGGCTGCCACAATGGTAGCAGGATTTGTGCTAATGTTAGGTAATTGAGCACAAATCTCGGTAATAAGATCCCCAAGCGTTGAGTGATCTGCCAAGCAAAGATCCATCGTGCTCATTCCCGCTTTGTCTCTATATGAGGCGAAAAATAATATCTTGATTCTCAGTTAATGTCCTCCCTGTCACTAAAGTCTCCACTGGTTCAAAGGTCTCCAGTCTTGGATAGTGCCGTAGGATTAATATGTCAAAGCCCCTCCGTTTACGTGTAGAGTTTGACCGGTTATGTAACTCGCGTTGTCCGAGGCTAGGAATGCACAGGTCTTACCGATTTCTTCTGGCAGTCCCAAGCGTTGCAAGGGGATATTATCCAATTGAGGGGCAGGAAAGTTTTTTTCATTACCCACAAACGTGTCAAATGCTCCAGGAACGATAATATTGACCAATATGCCATGGGGTGCTAGTTCGGCGGAGAGGGCTCTCGTTAGTCCTAACGCCCCCATTTTTGATGCAGAGACGTGCCCCCATCCGCTACGGCCTTTAAACGCGTTCATGCCTGATACATTTATGATTCTGCCCCATTTGTTATCGATCATATTAGGTATTGCGGCTCTGGAACAGAAAAAAGGTCCATCAAGATTCACTGCCATGAGTCTACGCCATTCCTCGGTAGTCATATTGGGAAGTTCACACTCGCCGCGGAGTCCAGCATTGTTGACAAGAATTGTAACGGGTCCTAATTCTTTGCACGCTATGTCAAACATATTTTGGACCTCTTCCTCCACTCCAACATCACCTAGAACTGCGATGGAAGTTCCGCCGGCATCATTTATCTCTTTACTCACGGAATTAGCTTCATCGAGGTTCTGCCGTGAGTTGACGACTACTTTCGCTCCCTGCCTTGCTAATTCTAAAGCTGTTGCCCTTCCTATGTTACGACCAGATCCTGTCACTAGTGCTACTTTGCCTTTCAATGTCATTATGGTGCCTCCGTTGATTCCGAAAATAACTTCGTGGTTAAAGAGTTCTTATGGGGAAGTTTTGATCCAATGTGATGGCTTACAAAAAGTTAACCCCATTTTGGCGACTCGTAAAACAATTAAAGTTTGATTGGGTGTTTTGTAGTATACGTTCCAAAGGCATTTGTAGTAAATTCCCTATTGCCTTTACCTAGGAGATTTATATATTTGCACCAGGTCACTATGGAAACTGTATATACTAATATAATCTGGCTCAGATCTAGTATTATTACTAATCTTCCTGTTCGTTCTGGACCTCAGAGGTTCGAATTACTTTAGCTGCTTTGAGTTGACCAATGTACTTCGGCGAGTATCCGAGAGTGCCAGAAAGTATTTCTGATGAATGTTCCCCTATGGTAGGGGTGGATCCTACTACCATCTCTGTTCGTCCAAATTTGATCATTTTGCCTGCCACGTGTATTGACCCTGCAATAGGGTCCGGGACCTCCATCATGATTTCACGTTCTTCGAGATGAGGGTCTTCGGCGGCTTGAGCCACGGTGTTGACTGGAGAGCAAGGTACGCCATTATCAGAAAGAAGTTTTGTAGCTTCGGCCATGGTTTTGCCTTTGAACCATGCTTTAAGATGTAATTCTAGGTCGAGAACATTTTTCGAGCGGCTCTGTCTTGATTCGAACCTTGGATCGTTTAACCACTCCTGTTTGTTCATTGCAGAAACTAGTCGTCCCCACATGTTTTCGTTTGTTGCTGCGATGATTACCCAACCGTCGGTTGTCTCATAACACCCTCCTGTGCCACGTCCGTTCCCTTCTCGTTTCTGGGAATAGCCATCACCTAAGTACGCGGAAATAGGGATTTCGTTGCAGGTATAGCCAGTATCTGCGAGGCAGACGTCTATTGTTTGGCCTTCACCTGAGATATCGCGTTCCCTAAGGGCTGCCAGTGCACCTATTGTTGCGTGTAGTGAGGTAATTCTGTCTATTAGTGGGAAAAAGGTTTTTATAGGTGGCATACCTTCCTCTCCTGTAAGGGACATTAATCCGCCTAGTGCTTGTCCGATTGGATCGAATCCTACTCTGTCTTTATAGGGGCCATATTGCCCATATGCAGATACGTTAATCATGATGATTGATCGATTTAATCTTCTTAACTCATCATATCCGAATCCCATGACATCAATTGTCCCGGGTCGGAAATTTTGCAGAAATATGTCAGATACTTTTACTAGATCCTTGAGTACCTCTTTCCCTTCTTCTTTTCTTAGGTCAATTGCAAGGCTCTTCTTGCCACTATTGTACTGGACCCAATAGGCACTTTGGCCTCTGACGACCGGTCCATTTTTCCTGCTTTCATCGCCTTGAGGGCCCTCTATTTTGATGACTTCTGCTCCCATTCTGGCGAACATCAAGGCGCATCTAGGTCCGGCCTGATATCTACCGAGATCTAGGACTCTTATGCCCTCTAATGGAGGATTTGATCGGTTTGCCATACTATTTTCTCCTGACTGCTATGGTTTGCGTCCCTTTCTTTCAATGAATGGTTTAAATCCTTCTAGGACAGGTGTTGGTAGTAGTTTAGTCTTTAAAGCCTCCTGTTCATCTTCGTAGTGATTATGCCACGAGTTGCCTATGTTCCCTGTGATGAGTTCTTTGGTTCCTTGGACCATCCTAGGGTCATTGCTGGCAATAAGACTAGCGAGTTCCCTAGACTTGGCCATAAGTTGCTTACTATCAACCAGATGGTTTAAAAGTCCAAGTTGTAACGATTCCTGCGCTTCGACCACCCTTGCAGTGAACAATAATTCCTTAGCCGCTGGCCATCCGATTTGCATAGGAAGGGACCATGTTGCGTTAACTCTGCCATAAGCTGCTGCTAAAAAGCGGAATTTGGTTTCTTGACAACCAACTCTGATGTCGAGGCTAGAGGCCAGTACAGCGCCCCCCCCGTAGGCAAGTCCATTAATAGCGCCTATTGTAGGTTTTGTGCAACTGGCGACATGCCAAGAATAAAAGGCTCGTTTCGGATCAACAGGTGGGGGTTTATCATTTTCCGCGTTTCTGGTCATTTCATGTATATCTGCACCCGCTGTGAAGGCACGATTTCCTGCACCTGTGATAATAATTGCTTTAACAGTGGGGTCGCCTTCCATGTCTGTTATCGCCTCGTCAAGTTTTTTGTAAGACAGTGAGCTTAGTGCATTAAGCACTTCGGGTCTGTTTAAGGTTATGGTCCCTATGCCCTCGGATTTTTCAACTAATATTATTTCATTGTCCATGTACCGCTCCCAGCATGTTTATACTAAGTACCGCGAATTATATGAAGGCCATTTCTTAGTGGTCAAGATTGTTGTTCCGTAGGTATTAAGGCAAAGTGGTGCCATCCGAATTCCACAAGGTCAATCCGTTGGTCCATGTGGAATGTTACTCCTTCTAGTGCCAGGAGATGTTTTTGCTTGTCAAACACTCCATTGGTTCTTATGCTGACCTTGCCGTGTTTGTTCACTACTCGATGCCAGGGTACGGTGGAGTCTTTTTTCAAGGAATGCAAAGCATAACCAACAATCCTGGCATCCCCTATTCCCGCGTATTGAGCGATCGTTCCATAGGTTGAAACATATCCTCGAGGTATTCTTCGGACGAGACCTAATATCTTAGAGAAAATTTTGTCATGACTACTATGGGCGATGCCGGTGTTCATTGTTTAATTCTTGGCCATGGTTAGAATCGGGTTGATAAGACTTTTTGAATCAGCATGTATATAATTGCAGCGATTATAGACTAGCCTAAAAACTTTGTAATCCATACAGCAATGATATGTGTGTTAATTTGCAGATTCGTGCAATGGAACTATACGTGAGAATACCTATGTTAATGTCTGGTTTTAAGGTGTTATTAATTAGGTAGAAATAGGATCGATTAAGGAGGAATTGTTATGAGTGATGAAGTATTCAGTGCTATATCAAAAGATCCTGTCTCTAAAATGGCTGTGCGGCCGAATCTGGATGTTGAACATGATTATAAGGATTTCTCTTGGGAGACAATTTATCAAGACCTAGATTGGCTTCCGGGAGGAGGTTTGAATAAGGCGCATGAAGCGATCGATCGACATGCAAATGGTGCAAATAAGAATAAGATCGCTATGATTTGGGAAGGAAAAAATGGGGAAAGAGAGGATTATACGTTCCATGATCTCAAGCTCCTGACGAATCAATTTGCCAATGTATTGCAAAGTCTGGGTATCCAGAAAGGCGATAGGATATTCGTTTTCATGGATCGATTACCTGAACTCTATGTCGCATTCTTTGGGGCTCTTAAAGCAGGTGCTGTGGTTGGACCTTTATTTTCAGCGTTTGGACCAGAGCCGGTAAAGGACAGGATGATAGATAGTGGAGCTAAGGTCTTGGTGACACAACCCGACCTTCGACGCAAAATCACAGGTATAATCCCAGAACTTTTTGAACTCCAACATATTCTTATCGTTAACAAAGATGAAAGGGATCCTTCTCCTATCGATATCCAGGATCTTTCTTATTATGAGGAAATGGATAAGGCTTCCAATGATTTTTCCACCGTTATTACCGGCCAATTTGATTACTCAATAATGCATTACACTTCAGGAACAACTGGAAAACCAAAGGGGGCCGTGCATAGACATCAAGCCGTAGTGCAACAGATGGCAACTGGTAAATGGGTGTTGGACCTCCATGAGGATGACGTCTATTGGTGTACAGCCGATCCCGGATGGGTTACGGGTACCTCTTATGGTATGTTGGCGCCTTGGACTAATGGAGTCACGCAACTTATATATGAAGGTGGTTTTAGTGCAAGCAGGTGGTATGAGCAAATACAGAAACACAAGGTTACGGTTTGGTACACGGCTCCTACGGCGATCAGAATGTTAATGAAAGCCGGAGACGATGTTCCGAAACGTTTTGACCTCTCTCATCTTAGGTATATGTGCAGCGTTGGAGAACCATTGAACCCAGAGGCCGTGGTTTGGGGAAATAATGTTTTCGGAATGCCGTTTCATGATAATTGGTGGCAGACTGAAACGGGAGCAATAATGTGTGCGAATTATCCAGCCATGGAAGTAAGACCAGGCTCCATGGGGCGTCCCATACCAGGTGTTACTTTAGCCGTAGTGGATGAAAATTTTGAAGAGGTTCCTGATGGAGAGGATGGAAATTTGGTAGTGAGACCGGGCTGGCCATCAATGTTTCATTCATACTGGAATAACTCTGAGATGTATAATTCCAAATTCCGCAAAGGATGGTATTTGACTGGTGATACGGCAAAAAAGGATTCTGATGGATATTTTTGGTTTGTTGGTCGCGCCGATGATGTTATAAATACCGCTGGGCACCTGGTCGGTCCCTTTGAAGTCGAAAGTGCATTGATAGAACATCCAGCCGTCGCTGAGGCAGGGGTAATAGGTAAACCAGATCCTATTGCGATGGAAATTGTTAAAGCATTTGTCTCTCTAAAGGATGGGGTAGAAGAAACCACGGAATTGCGTAACGAAATTATGAGGTTTGCTAGAGAGAAACTTTCGGCGTCTGTAGCACCTAGAGAGATTGCTTTCATTCCTTCGTTGCCGAAGACCAGGAGCGGTAAGATTATGAGGCGCCTTCTCAAGGCACGTGAGCTTGGACTCCCTGAAGGAGATACTTCGACACTGGAAGATGATTAGATTGAGTATGACTGATGTTTCTATAAGAATCTTAAAGAGGACTGAGGAGTGCAGCACATGAAGGTATCATGGTTCCATCTAATGCCGTATAGGTATTTACCACGAGATTTTCAAGATGAATATAGAAGCGTATGGGTTGACGTTCCGAGTGAGTTATATGACCCTTTGCTAGGACACGAGCTTTACAATGAGTATTTAGATGAATTGGAGCATGCGGATTCAGTAGGATTCGACGGAATATGTATCAATGAGCACCATAATAATGCTTATGGGATAATGCCATCTCCTAATATACCGGCTGCTACTTTAACTCGTAGAACATCTGACGCTGCGATCATTGTTTTAGGTAATAGCTTGGCTCTATATAATCCCCCGATTCGTGTAGCCGAGGAATTTGCCATGCTTGATTGCATAAGTGGAGGAAGGCTAGTCGCAGGGTTTCCGGTAGGGACTTCCATGGATACAAATTTCGCCTATGGTCAGAATCCCGCAACTTTAAGGGATAAATATTATGAGGCTCATGACTTGGTCATCAAGGCATGGACTGAGCCAGAACCATTCGCCTTCAATGGTAACTATACCCAGTCTAGATATGTGAACATCTGGCCGCGACCCATACAGAAACCCCATCCTCCGATATGGATTCCTGGAGGGGGCAGTCTGGAAACGTGGGATTGGACGGCTCGTATGAATTATGTCTACTGTTATCTCAGCTACAGTGGGTACAAACGGGGTATCGAAGTGATGAACGGTTTCTGGAAAGAGATGGAGAATCTAGGTGTTGATGATAATCCTTACAGAGCAGGATTCCTCCAGTTGGTTTGCGTATCTGAAAGTGATGAAAAGGCGGAAGAAGAATATGGTGAACACGTGGATTATTTTTACAAGAAATGTTTACATGTGTTTGAAGGATTTGCAGAAGCCCCCGGCTATCGTACGATTAAGACGCTCAAAGCTGGGAACGTCAAACAAATGGGCGCTAGGGCGAACCAGGAGAGGCAAGCGCTTTCTTGGAACGATTTTAAGGAACAGGGTTATATAATTGCTGGTAGCCCTAAGACAGTGGTAAGTGAGTTGAGAAAGGCAGCAGAAGGGCTGAGAGTTGGGCATTTGATGGTTCTTCTCCAAATAGGGAGCATGCCAAAAGATCTAACCATAAAAAACACCGAACTTTTTGCATCTCAAGTAATGCCCCATATACAAGACATGTGGAGTGAATATGAGGATCACTGGTGGCCTCAACCGATCCCCAACAGGCAAGTGGCTGGTGAATCAATTTCTAATGGAACCCTTACCTAGCCAGATATTTCCAGATGTTTAATGGGTAAATAGTCAATGATGATCAATAAAAGGGAATGTTCAGTATGAGTGGATATCATACGGTGGAAGTTGATGTACGGGGAATCCATGCTACGGTCCGGAGGAAGGGAAAAGGCGAGCCCCTTCTGTACCTTCATGGCGCCTATGGATATGAAGGATGGCCTGAGTTTCTAGACCTTCTTTCAGAATCTTTTACCGTGTTCTCGCCTATTCAACCTGGTTTTCTGGACGCTGAAGGAATCGAAAAAATTAATGATATTTATGATCTCGTTCTCTTCCATCTGGATCTTATAGAATCGCTCGACTTGAAAACACCAGCTATTGTTGGCCACCATTTTGGAGCCATGGTTGCGGCAGAATTGGCGGCCGTTTGTTCTCACAACATAGGGAAATTAGTTTTGGCCAATCCAGCTGGATTTTGGATTGATGATGACCCTGGGTTAGACTACTTCATTGTCCCAAGCTACGAAATCCGGGACTATCTTTTGGCTGATCCACAGGATCCTAGTAATTCTCATATCCTTCCATCTGCGGGTGATGAAGATGAGCATGCTGCTCAAGTTATCAATAACGTCAGGGCATTGAGCACGGTTGCTAAATTTCTTTGGCCTGTCCCAGATAAGGGTCTCTCAAGACGCATAACACGTGTGAGATCTGAAACATTGGTGATTACTGGAGATAAGGATCCCATTGTACCGATAACACACGGTGCTAAGGCTTTATGCAACATAAAAAATGCTGAACATTTGACTTTGAGAGATGCGGGGCATCTTGCCATGCTAGAGAAACCAAACGAATTTGTTTCCTCGGTTAAAGAATTTTTGTCATTGTAAGACTGATATTAGCATTCTGTTGGGAGGATCTTGGCCATGCAGATAGATCACATCAAGAGCCTCGTATGCGATGAAATTGATAGACAAGGTGATCGTATCATCTCCTTAGCCAAAGATATTCTTCGAAATCCAGAACCTGGGTTTCAAGAATTTGGCACTGCGCAAAGAGTGGCTGAAGAATTTCAGAGAATGGGTATCAAATTTGATCAAGGGATAGGAATAACAGGGCTAAAGGGTATTTTGAATGCTAGGGATCAATCAGGTCCTAATGTTGCTGTAATCGGGGAATTGGATTCTCTCAAAGTTCTTGGGCATCCATATGCGAATCCCATAACTTCTGCGGCACATGCCTGTGGTCATCATTGCCAGGTTGCCATGATGATAGGAGTCGGACTTGGGTTACAGGCCTCGGGTGTGTTAGACACTCTTTGTGGACGTGTGACGCTAATGGCAGTTCCAGCCGAGGAATATATTGAAATAGAATACAGAGATGAATTGCGGCGTGAGGGGAAGATAGAATTCTTGGGAGGGAAGCCAGAATTTGTAAGAACTGGTCATTTTGATGACGTCGATGTCGCGATGTTAACTCACACCTCTGCTTCCCCGGAACTTGGAAAGATCTCGTTTGGCGGGACCAATAATGGCTTAGTTGCCAAGAGCATAAAATTTTCTGGAGTCGCATCCCATGCAGGAGGTGCACCACATTTAGGAGTGAACGCTCTAAATGCCGCGATGATAGCCATTTCCGCAATACATGCTCAGAGGGAAACCTACAGAGAGGAGGATACAATAAGGGTGCATCCAATAATTACTCGAGGTGGGGTGGCTGTCAGTTCTGTTCCCGCAGATGTCAGGATGGAGACATATGTGCGGGGTGCATCTATTGAGGCCTTCATGGTAGCTTCCCAAAAAGTCGACAGGGCTTTAAGAGCAGGGGCTATGGCTATAGGGGCGGAGGTGACTGTAACTACATTGCCTGGATACTTGCCTATAGAGAGTAACGAGGCTATGCTGCAACTGTATTCGGGGAATGCTGCAGGTCTAGTCGGTAGAGAAAATTTGCATAGACTTTCGCATAGGACTGGATCTACAGACATGGGGGATATTTCCCAATTAATGCCTGTTATCCATCCTTATGTTGAGGCTGCGTCCGGTAATGGCCATGGTATAGATTATGTTGTTCAAGACTATGATCTGGGAGTTTTGATTGGAGCTAAGGCAATGGCTATGACTGTAGTTGACTTGTTGTCCCGCGGCGGTATCAAGGGAACTAAAATATTGGCTGACTATAAGGCTCCCATGACTAAGTCAGCATATCTATCTTTATTGCGCGGGATGGTTACTGAGGAAACTTATGCTGACTGATATTTTCTTGTGACGTGTAGAGGTGTGAATTTTGAGTTGTATCGAATACCTAGTCAAGATCCCAGAAATCGCCCTATTTCTTCGAGATTAAGGTCTAGCCATGCAGAATTCAAGCGTATCCTTTCCTTGGCCTGCTCTATAGTTCTTTCCGCTGCCGGAGCTGAATGTTTAGAAAAAAACGTTTCTATTTCGTGAATTCTTTCAGTTGACGAAAATCCTGATACCAGTGAGACTAGTCTCATCAATGCGAACCCCCCGTCTCCGTATCTTCTGTCTATCTCGATCCAATTTTCTCTAATAAAATCCCAGGCTAATGAACGCCCTTTACGAGATGATGAAACACTAACGATTATCCTGACTGAGTCCTGCACACGTATATCGTCCGATATTGATCTTTCCAGAGTTTCGTAAAGTAGGTCATTGTCAGAAAAGCTGGCCAGTGCTGAATGGAAACGCACCTTTTCTTCTTGTAAGTCAGATTGTTTTTCCATGTTCCACATACTGTCGTAGATATGTCTGTCACCCTGCTGTGCTGTGAGTGCGAAAACTACAGACCTGATGTCCGGATGCACTTTGTCCGGAGCCTCTTGATAGAGAGCGAATCTTCTTGACGCTTCCGCCAACGTTTTCTCGTCTTGGTAATGACCGAGATTGGATAGAGCGGTGCTCCTGAAAAGAGAATCCATATGACTTTCATCGGCGGTTTTATCCCACCCAGATTTTTCACCCGCACTTTTGAATATGCTCCGGCAAAACGTCCTGTACTGCTCATGAAATACTGTGCCGTCGATCAAGTTGTCTATTCCCCTGAGGCCTGCAGCTAAGTCAGAGAGTACGGGCGCTTCAGGTTCTTCAGTATAAGCTCTAGCGAGTCTGAGGAAAGAGCTAACTGGTGCATAGCCTGCTTTGCATAAAGCATAAGCATCCCCCTGGAGTCCCAGCCTGTCTTTGCTAGCTAGTTGGTTTTCACGTATTGCCGATTCCAATCTGGTGATGTTTTCGGGTTCATATAGAACTCTATAAAACCCAGTTTGGTCTGGATTGATCTTGAACCAATCACCGGTTCCAGCGGGAAGTGCTATTTTCTCCGTTGGCCGCTTCATTAAAAAAGAAGATATGTTATCTGTGTTCTGGCCGCTTATTTTTATTGGCACAAACCACTTCGTTTTGTTTGAATTGGTTGAATCAGCCGTAATATTCTCGTAGAGAAAGCGTTCTTGTGAAATTGAGACCTTATCTTTATCCCTAATCGCTGATAATACTGGGAAACCTGTTTGTTTGATCCATGAGTCCATAACGTCCCCCACAGGTTGGCCAGAAGCATCACTTAGAGCGCTCCATAGGTCTGATGTTTCTGCGTTTGAATATGAGTGGTTGTTGAGGTAGTTACCAATACCAACCCTAAATTCTTCTGCTCCTATATAATCCTCCAACATTCTAAGAACTGAGCCACCCTTGCTGTAGCTTATTGCATCGAACAATTGTCCGATCTCAGCTGGGTTATTTACCTCCTGCTCAATTGGGTGCGAGTTTGCAAGTCCATCCAAGTTAAATGCTGATGCAGTATCAGCATTCAGAAACTGGGTCCACATGTCCCAATCTGGATGGATGGCATCGACCGCCTTGTCACCCATCCAAGATGCGAAACTTTCATTTAACCAGAGATCGTTCCACCACCTCATTGTTACAAGGTCTCCAAACCACATATGCGCCATCTCGTGAGAAATTATAGAGGCCACAATTTGTTTTGTTCCCGTTGAACTATTTGTCGGGTCAATAAGAAGTGCGACCTCTCGGTATGTTATAGCGCCCCAATTCTCCATTGCCCCGGCTGCAAAGTCAGGTATTGCCAAATGATCCAATTTGGGCAGTGGGTAGGCGATACCAAAGTAATTATTGTAGAAGTCTAGCAACTCCAAAGAAGTTTCTAATGCAAACCTGCCTTGGTGTTCTTTTCCTTTGGTGGTCCAGACCCTAATTAAGGTGCCACTGTCAGAACGTTTCTCTATGCAGGAGAGATCTCCAACGATAAAAGCCAAGAGGTAAGTTGACATTATAGGAGTAGTGTTGAATGTTACAGCTTTCAGCCCTGATCCTGTATTTGATTCGGAGCAGATGTCCATATTGGATACGGCGACCATAGAGTTTGGGATAATTAAAGTCACATCGAATGTGGCTTTTCGATCTGGTTCATCCCAACAAGGGAATGCTCTTCTCGCATCAGTTGATTCAAATTGAGTGGCTGCGAGATGTTTCTCGTTCCCTTCGATGTCCAAATATCTACTCCGGTAGAATCCCAAAAGTCTATCGTTGAGAACACCCTTAAACTTGATTTCAAGCCTTATTGTTTGACCAATGTTAAGGGTGTCAACTACTCCCACAGTTAAGGTTTCAGACTTAGCATTTAGTGTCGTTTCGCTTATTGGAATTGGATCGTTGTCATGAAATACAGAAACCTCAATAATCTCAAGCTCCGCACAATGCATGGTTAATTGAGAACTTTCATTATTAATTGACAAGGTAATGGCTACTTCACCTTCAAAGGTGAAATTAGCTAAGTCTGGTGTCAAACAAAGTTTATAATTGGAGGGGGAAACATCTGTTGGCAGTAGAATTCTCGTTGAATTTTCCATATTTCTCGTTTACTCCTTACTACGGCAAATGTAGTTAAGATGCGGTCCAGTTGGGTCTTCTTTTCTCAGAAAAGGCTTTTGGCCCTTCACGTCTATCGTCTGATGCTAGAAATGCTTGTTCTTCCGGATATTTTCTATCGAAGGCATTTTCTAGTGGCCATCCCAGACCTTGATAGGCCATTTCCTTGGAAGCTCTGACTGATAATGGAGCTGCCTTAAGTATGTCAGAAGCCCATCTCTCCGCCGTTTTCAGAAGCTCTTTGAGGGGGACCACTTCATTGACCATGCCTAGTTCATACGCTTCTTGAGCATCAATTCTCTTCCCGGTCAAGAGCATTCCCATGGCGCGTTTGAGGGGAATATGTCTGGGGAGCCTATGTACTCCACCTGCTCCTGCTATTAGACCTACTAGAGGTTCTGGTAGGCCTATCTCAGCATGATCAGCCATAACCATGATATCACAGGCCATAGCTAATTCTAGTCCACCCCCTAGAGCGTATCCATTGACGGCTGCTATGATTGGTTTGCTACATTGAAATCCAGAGGTTATCCCACCGAAGGCGACACCAGGTATTGAGGATGATTCTCTTTCCTTCCAATTTTCAGCTGTGTATTTAAGGTCGTTGCCGGCGCAAAAAGCCTTATCTCCATTACCCGTAATTATCGCTATCCAAACATTACTATCTTCGCTGAAATCTCTAAAGATATGAAGTAGCTCTTTATTTGCCGGTGGGTGTAATGCATTGTGCCGTTCAGGTCTGTTTATTGTTATATATGCTAACTTATCTCTTTTTTCGTATTGAACGAATTGATAGTTCATGATCCCCCCTTCTGGCATGGATATTTCTTGACGGCGTTAAGGATTATATAGAAACCCAGAAATAATTCCACATTGTGCGTTGACAGATCCCTGAGGCATAGCTGGTGGATATTTGTGACCTAGATGTACCTCGTGTAGACTCCAGTATTATTTCTATTGTCTAAATATGTCGATATTTTGGTACGTGTAAACGTGAAAGTTCTGACGAGTTATGATGAATTCTCGGTAAACGGGATAATAAAATCGGCCCAATTTGTTGAAGCTGTTGGGTATGATGTTTTTTCTGCTTCTGAGACTCAGCATAATCCTTATCTGCCATTAGTTTTGGCGGCAGAACATACGAATAGAATTCAATTGCAGACATCAATAGCCTTGGCATTTGCCCGAAGTCCCATGGATACCGCTTATTTGGCTTGGGATATACAAAAGATTTCTCAAGGTAGATTTGTTTTAGGTTTAGGTAGTCAGGTAAGAGGTCACATTGTTAGGAGATTTTCTATGCCATGGTCATCTCCTGCGCCGAGGATGAGAGAATACATAGCTGCTCTACGGCATATTTGGGATTGCTGGCAAGATCAGAAGCGGTTGAATTTTTCTGGGGACCACTACTCATTCGATTTGATGTCACCCTTCTTTGATCCTGGCCCTATGGAGAATCCCAAAATAGAAATTTTCCTGGCTGGTGTTAATCCGAAGATGTTGCAGGTAGCTGGTGAGCTGGCGGATGGAGTGATTCTACATGCTTTTAATACTGCTAAATACACCGAAGAGGTGATATTGCCAAATTTGAAGAAAGGACTGTCCAAGTCAGATAGATCGATTGAAGATATTGAGATTGTCACACCAGGCTTCATCGTAACGGGAGGTGATGAACAGGAAATAGAGCGCGGCAAGTCATTAGCGAAAGAGAGGATAGCCTTCTACGCTTCGACGCCCAGTTATAAATCTGTAATGGAGATTCATGGCTGGGAAGATACCTATGATATCTTAAAAAGGATGTCTATGAATGGCGAGTGGGGGAAAATGAGTTCGGAGATCACAGACGATATGCTGGCTACATTCGCCGTAGTGGGTACTCATTGTGAAATAGCCAATAAAATTAAATTAATGTATGGCTTCTATAGTAATTCGGTGGGATTTTCCATGCCTATAAAGTCTATGGAAGATCGCGAAAGGTTGAGGAGTATAGTGAGGGATATTCAGAAAGTATGAATTTGTTTGGATGCTGGTAAGAGTGGGGAGGATAATCAGAAGGAAGGCTTAGTTTGTTTCTGGATCTTTTTTTATTATATTGCTGATTTGTTCTGCAGTGTGTCTTAATTGACCTGTATGATTTATTACCTCATAGTCGAACCAAATAGATTCAGCCATTTCAGATATCGCAGTATCTAGTCTGAGTTCTAGTGCTTCTGGTGTTTCAGTCATTCGTCTTTTGAGTCTGTCACGTAATTCCGATTGGCTGGGGGGTGAGATAAATATGAAAATTGCAGGCAGCTTTAATTGCTTTATGGTTTTGGCTCCTTGCACATCAATCTTTACAATCGCGTTTTTACCATCAGCCAAAGCCTCATCGATTTGATCCCTCGGGACTCCGTAGAAATTTCCGTATACTTCTGACCACTCTATAAATTCCTTAGCATTAATGGCTTCTTTGAATTTTTTCGCGCTCAAGAAGATGTAGTCTATCCCGTTGTTCTCGCCAGGGCGTATCTTCCTTGTGGTAGCTGTTACAGTGAAGAGATAGTTACCGGGAAGTTTTTTTAACTCTGTTAGGATTGCATCTTTTCCAACGCCAGATGGCCCAGAGAGCACTATCAATAGAGGCTGCGTCCGGTCTGTAGGTATTGTCATTTCGATGCAACTAAATTTGCAAACTTTCGATTGTGTCCCAGAAGGTTGGATAGGATACAGCAGCCGATTCTGACCCTTCGACATAGGTGGATCCTTCAGCCAAAAGTCCTGCTATCCCATTCATCATCGCTATCCTATGGTCACCATGGCTCTCGATCTCTGAGCCTAAGAGTTGTTTGCCTCCCGTAATTTCAAGACCGTCGGGAAGTTCACGTATATTTGCTCCAAGTTTGCTGAGGCTGTCTACTGTAGCGGAAATCCGATCCGATTCTTTTACTCTTAATTCCTCGGCATCCTTTATGATTGTTTTACCCTCAGCAAAACACGCTGCGAGGGATAGTATCGGTAATTCATCGACTAATTTGGGTATTAAGTCACCCGAGATCTCTACGGATTCTAATTTACTCGAGGATACTGTAAGATCTGCGACCGGTTCCCCGCCTTCGTATCGTTCGTTTGTTTGATTTATTTTTCCACCCATATTGAGAAGCACCTCTATAACACCAATACGAGTTGGATTCATACCCATGTTCTTGATGGTTATTTCCGCGTCGGGATGGCAACAGGCTGCAACCATCCAAAAAGCAGCACTACTTGTGTCGCTGGGTATATCCACATCTAGCGCATTTAACGTGTTGGGTGTGATAGTCAAATCTAAATCATCAGATTTTATATCTATGCCCATAGCTTTCATCATTAGTTCGGTATGATCGCGAGATATTGCAGGTTGATGAAGAACGGTATGTCCGATTGAATATAACGCTGCTATCAGGACACAGGATTTCAACTGGGCACTAGCGACAGGCATATCATATTCGATTCCGGTCAATTGCCCACCCTTGAAATACAGCGGAGCTAATGATCCATTGTTACGGCCATCTATAAGGGCGCCCATCTTCCTCAAGGGTTCTGTGATCCTACTCATGGGACGAGTACGTAGCGAATCATCGCCGGTTATTACACTAAAAAATTCTTGTCCCGCCAATAGACCAGATATTAAGCGCATAGTCGTGCCGCTATTCCCTGCATACAGCACATCAGATGGTTCTTCTAATCCATTTAACCCACGGCCATATATCTCAAAATCATTTGGCTTGTCGGGTACCGGCGATATATCTACTCCTAAATCCCTTAAGCATCCGATCATTGAGATTCGATCGTCACCCACGCAGAAGTTCGAAAGCCTTGCACGGCCTTTCGATATACCATTCAAAAGTGCTGCTCTGTGTGAAATAGATTTGTCGCCAGGCGGTGTGACTACCGCTTCTAAACGTTCTGGTTTAGTAATGGTTTTCTTCATATGACTCTTTTATGATCTTGGATATCTCCATTGATCTTTCTTTTTTGGGTTGCTTAGTAGTGTCATTCGTTGTGCAAGCTTATCCCCTAATAGCGCACTGGCCATGGACTCTCCAGCTCCTGGCAACGTAACGTCTTGTTGATTCCTTTCCACTGCACCTGATTGCCATCTAGCTCGTTCTTCCCATGCTGTGATCAAAGATTCAACCAGATGGTCATTCCCATCAGATATGTCGGTCTTCAAAGATTCGAGTGACTCTATGACTTGGTCTATCCAATAAACTAAAGGGTCAGAGATCGCCAAATATTCAATCTCAGTATCTACAGGATCTTTGGATGAAAGATTAGATTGAGCATCGAATAACTTTCCGGCTGTCTTATACATTTCTTTCCAAGATCTGCTTGCAGTGGTTGCGTTCACGAAAGCGTTTGATAGCACAGCGGGCAAGTAGTCCATAGCGGCTGTGTAACTGTCGTGCTCGTCCTGATCTAAAAAATAAGGCTTTGCATCAAGGGTTTCAGCTAGTCCGACGATAGTTTTGACCGACTGTTCGCTTGCTGATGCTGCTGGTATGATGCAGAATTGTTTTCCAGCGAATAGATCGCTGCGTGCGGACTTTATGTCGTCGCCTGACTCACTAAATATTGGACGGCTGGCGATGTAGGAAATACCAGATGGCAAGAACTCTTCCGCCCACGCAGAAATTCTTTTCTTCGCGGTACCTGTATCGGTAATTACACTACCGTCTCTAAGATGATTGCCAAGTGACTCTAGAAAATACTTTGTGTCCCCGAGGTTGGCGTCTATTATGACAAGCTGGGCCCCAAGGACAGCTTTTTCAAGCTGGGATTCGAGTTTGTCGAAAGCGTTAAGCTCTTTGACAGCGGAGGTAACGTCACGGTTAAATGGGTGGCCCACGATCTCGGTATCTTTCAGCTTAGCTCCTTTCAAAGCAAGTCCTAGTGAGGCCCCTATTATCCCCATGCCAATTATAGTTATTCTTTCCATATTCTGGCTCCTCCGTCGAATTTTTCTCAAATTGCTAATTGATGGTTACTACCATGTCAGTAATTTTGTTCAAAATAATACACGACTGTGTGATCAAAGTACTAAACTTGTAAGGAGTCTTAATGGTCCACCAATCAATATACTAATGATGCTCATGCCCGGAATGATGAACTCTAGAAGTAACAAGGCTAATAGAGGTAGTGGGCCAAGTCGCTCAAGTTGTGCCAATTTTGTTCCCAATGATGTTGGCAAAACTCCTAGGGCGACTTTGTATCCGTCTAGAGGAGGTAATGGCAGAAGATTAATGATCATGAGAGCTATGCTGATATATACGAACACGACCAGTATGTTTTGTGATTGACCGCTAGTAATACTGAGAATAAGCTCGTTTCTCAATAGTAATGCACCGACGAGAGCACCAGCAAAGTTTGAGGCTGGGCCAGCTAAGGAGATTATTGGGATTCCAATACGGGGGTCTATTTTGTCTATCATTGCGGGGTTAACTGGTACTGGTTTGCCCCAACCGAATCCGGCTGTCAAGAATAGGAGGGTTCCAATCGGGTCTAAATGCGAAATCGGGTTAAAAGTTAACCTGCCCATCCCTTTCGCTGTGTGATCCCCTAATATGTTCGATGTGAAAGCATGGCTGAATTCGTGTATTGTAACCGCAAGTACGATGGCACCAATGATTGTGCAAATAAGTGCAAAAGTGCCTAGAGGGTCTGAGAATAGCTCAGGTAGATATTGGAATATCACTTTACGCCAACCGAATGGTTGTGGTGGGAAGGTCGGTAATTAGCCGCTATGGCTCCCCTATATTGGGGTGTGGTGCGACCTAGTGCCCTCCGCAACCACCACCGCCACCGCCACAGCCGCAACCACCACCGCCACCGCCACCGCCACCACCGCCACCGCCAAATCGAAAGCATACAACGACGACGCATAACAACAAACCAAC